>NZ_JHWC01000004.1 GCF_000687535.1 Helicobacter rodentium ATCC 700285 | reverse complement strand
TCTCTTATATTCCTCTTTTAACTTACGCGCTTTGCGTATAAAGGTAAGAATCCCCCCTCCCCCGCAGAGATAGAAGTAAGGAAGGCTTCTCCTAGTTTATAAGAGAAATAGTTTTTGATTTTTAAAGATTCTTTATAATCTGGATAAGATTCTAAAGGAGGAAGTTTGAGGTGAGGATTGTTTTTGATATTTGTTTGGTATTGTTTTTGTTTGTTTTTGTGTTTTAGAATTGTAAGTAGAATCTTAAAAGGAAGTTTAGAGATTCCAAAAAGAGATTTAGAATCTTGGATAAGGATTTGTCCTAGTTGGTAGTTAAGATGATTTTGGATTCTTGTTGTTGCTATGCCAAAGAGGATAGATTCAAGATGAGTGATGCGTTCTTGGAAAATTCTTTGATGATTTTGTTTGGAAATAGATTCTAATGCAATTGTGTGTTTTGCGGTTTCTTTGTCTATTTTTTCTAAAATATTAGTTATCCAATTACGATGCCTGTAACCTGTATAGTAAAGCCCTTGAAGTGCAATTTTAGCAGCATTTTTGGCGAGAATTTGCTTTTCGCTTACCGATTCTAGTGGCAAATACAAATGCGTAGGAGAACCTCCAAAAGTATCCCAATGCACATAATCCATAGTTTCTAACACGCGCTCTAACTTAACAAAATCTTGCACATAATTTGCTTCCGCATAAATAATGGGGCGATTTTTCATTATCAATTCCCTCGCGCCTTTGAGCACACGCGATTCCATTCCCTCTACATCAATTTTAATGCAAGAAATTTTCTCTTGCATCTTTAAGCTATCCAAAGTTTTACAAAGAATCCCCTCCCCGCTAGTAGATTCTCCCTTGCTTAAAGACATTCCGCCAAAATTACTTGGAATCTCTTTGGCAAAGTGCATCATCTCCTCGCAATCAGACAATCCAAACTCATTAACTTGAATCTTATTTTCAAATCCATTTAATGCAATGCTCTTTTTAGCGATTTCAGACATTTTGGAATTCGCTTCAAAAGCAAGGATGTTTAAGCCATTTGCCGCAAGAAATAAAGAATGATTGGCGATATTCATTCCAATATCTAGCACAAAAGAATCTTTGGGGATTCTTAAAAGCATTGCTTGGAGCATTTCATATTCATAAGGTTCTTTTTACTTACTCGCATATCCTTGAATAAAAATCCGTTTTATAAAAAGGCACATACATTTGATAGCGCACATTCTCTGCCTTTAAATCCAAAGTGATGATATTTTCTTTCTCCATTTTACCCCTTTCTAATATGCCCCATGAATTCCTCGCGCGTCCTATGGTCGCTTTTAAATAACCCGCGAATCGCACTTGTAAGCATTACGCTATCTTGCTTCTCTACACCACGCATTACCATACACATATGTTTTGCCTCCGCAACCACCATTACGCCTTTGGGTTGCAAGACCTCCATTAGCGTATCTGCAATCTGTGAAGTCATTTTTTCTTGAATTTGTAACCGCCTAGAATACACTTCTACTAAACGCGCTAACTTTGAGATTCCAACAACTTTGGAATCTGGAATATAGCCAATAGAGATTTTGCCAAAAAAGGGCAATAAATGGTGCTCACACACAGAATAAAATTCTATATTTTTAAGCACCACCATTTCATCGCACGCCCCCTCTGTGAATACCCTACCTAGAATCTCCTTTGGGTCGCTTTTGTATCCACTATATAAATGCTCCCAACTTTTCACCACGCGCTTTGGCGTCTCTAATAACCCCTCACGATTCCTATCCTCGCCGATATAATCAAAAATACAGCGGATGATTTCTTGTAAATCTTGTTGCATAGGATTCCTTATTGTCTCAATAATGCTTGAATACGATTCTCAATGCTTGGGTGTGTGCTAAAAAGCTCACTTGCGCTAAAAATATAAAGTGCAGAGCGCGTGGGATTCGTATCGCTTTGTGAAAAATCTGATTGCGCATAATTTCCACTAATTTTCTGCAATGCTTTAATCATAGGCTCACTATCGCCCATTAAATACGCCGCTCCAGAATCTGCCATATATTCCCTAGAACGACTTAAAAACATCTGCAACACAAGCGTAAGCAAGGGCAACACGAATTGCAAAATAAGCAGAATCGCTCTTGCAAGATTCGCACCCCTCTCCCTAGAATTTCCCAAAAACAAATACACCGCATAATTCACAACTAACAGCATAATATTGCTTAAAACGCCCACCATTAAGGTTAAGCGAATGTCTCCGTGCCGAATGTGGCTCAACTCGTGCGCCATCACCGCCTTTAACTCCTCGCGCGTGAGATTCCTCACTAGAGTTGTCGTTACCGCGATTAACGAATTATCCGCACTCCAACCACTTGCAAACGCATTCATAAAAGGTGCTTCCATAAGAAATAATTTAGGGCGAAACGAAAGATTTGCCACCTCTACTAGTTCATCTAGGATTCTGCTCATTTCTCGCTCTTGCGCATTAGATTCCTTGCCCTTGAGGATTTCTTTGTATTCACTCCCGCTTAGTAAAATTTGCTTAAATCTGCTAATCGTAAAAAGCACGACTGCTCCGGCGATTCCAAGCATCAATAAAGTAACTAAGGGGAATTGCTGTAAGGTTAAAAGAGAGTAGAATCCCCCGCTTAAACTCTGTGCATTGATACGCACAATATCCACCAATAACCCAATCAACACAAAAATGAGCAAATAAATCACAATCACGCATTTTGTTTTGAATTGGTTTTCTCTAATAATTTTATCAAACATCACTCTCCCCCTCACTTTGGGATTCCATAATCTCTCTATGGGCTATCTCGCGCAAAAGATTTGTTGCATACGCCCCCTTAGGCAAGAAAAAGCTAAATTCTCCTTGCGCCTCCTCCTCTTTATAGGTAAATTGCAAATCTTGTGGAAAAATCCACGCATAGCGGCGCGTCCCGACACTTTGAATCTTAGAATCGCTAAAAGGGATTTCAAAAGCACCCGCGACTTCTTTGCTCACATTTGCCTTTATCCCGCTTAGCAAACCCGTTGGCGCGATGTCTTTGCTTAAAAATCTTTGCGATTCTTGCATTAAATCCTCCCTATTTTCAATGCTGAAATTTTTACCAAAGGGATAATGACACATTATATCGCCACTGAATAGCTTAAAGCAATGTTCTTGCGATTTTAGCATATTGCAATAATCGTGTTGGGTGAAAATTTGCGGAATCGCAAGGGAGGGAATGAAAGCCTTTAGATTATCCGTAAGGTTGTCTGCATATATTTGCAAAGCTTTAGCAATGCTATGTGCAGGATTTGCGCTAATAATATGTGAAATATCAAGGCGCAAAGAAAGCCACGCATTAAACAAATAGCTTTGATACGCACTCAACAAAAAATTTTGCATTTTTTTATTCCGCACTTTTTGTGTCTGCTCTGCAATCGCCTTACCTTGTAAATAATTTTTGCCATCTTTCCCGAATCTCTGATAACTAAAGTAATTTGGGATTCCATATTTTTGGATATTTTCCACAACTTGCACAATCTTTTGTGCGTTCAAAGAATCCAGCTTTTTTATACGCACAAAGAATTTATTACCCTTTAAATGCCCAATTTTGAGTTTGTTATTGTGTAAAGTGGTTTCTAGGATTTTAATCTCTTTGTGTGTGAAAGATTCTAAGGACTTGCGCACAGATAGAGGCAAAGTAAGGTGTTGAATCGTAAGGGCGTTTTTGTCTTTTAATCCTGCATAGCCAATGTCTTTTTCTTTGATTCCTAGATGATTGGAGAGGATTTTAAGCAGTTCAAAAGTCGTGCAATTCTTTTTGCGTATTTTCAACACTAAATGCACACCCTCCCCGCTAAAGGGATATAGAGGCACTTCCTCTACGACAAAGTCGCGTGGGCTTTGCCTAAAATAAAAGTCTATTGGGGAATGCGTGTAGGCAAAAGAAAATTGCATTAAAAGTAGAATCGCAATTTAAATTAGTGGCAACCGCACCCGCCACCACCACCGCAGCAACCACCCTCGCCGTGATGATGCTCTTGATAATGTAAGCCGCAAGTGAGTTCTTTTTCTGTTGCAACACGCGCACCTAAAATCATCACACTAAAATGCAAAGTTTTACCTGCTAGTGGGTGATTATAATCTACAATCACCACTTCATCGTTAAAATCCTTGACAATTACCTGCACGGTTTCGCCATTTTCACCTTGTCCAAACAATGTCATTCCCTGCTGCAAATCAATACCAACAAATTGGTCTCTTGGAACTTCTTGCACATAATCAGAGTTATACTCGCCATAGGCATTCACGGGAGCAATAATCACTTCTTGCTTATCGCCCACTGACATTTGCGCAACCGCTTCTTCTAAGCCCTTGATAATCTCTCCTGCGCCCATAATAAATTCTAAAGGTTTCCCACCGATATTGGAATCTAAAATTTCATTTGTTCCCTCTTCTTTAACCTCATATTCCATACTGACTACTTGATTATTTTCTATCATAATTTCTCCTATTTAAAATGATTTTAACAGATTCTTAGCTTCTTTAGCCTCATTAGACTTTGGATAAAGTGAAATGAGCGTCTCTAAAAAACGTTTTGCGTTTTCTTTTTCCTTGATTGCGTTGAAAGATTTTGCACTATTTAACATCAAGCGTGGCATATAATCTGCCTTGTCGTAACGCGTTGCACTTGTTTTATAGTAATAAATCGCGTCCTCATATCTCTTTTGTTCAAACGCAACTTCGCCCAACAAATAATTTCCACGTGCGGGTTTATAATTTCCTTTCACCGCAAATTGCAAATACTCATCAGCCGATTCATAATTTTTATTTTTCAAAAAATTTTCACCCTCTTTAAAAACTTCTGATAGTGGTTTGTCTTTGAGATTCGCCTTAGGCTTTGTCGTGCTGTCTTGAGTGGGGTTGGTTGTCGTCTGCTTTGGTTTTTGTTGCTTTTCTTCTGATGCAATTGTTTTGGATTCTTGAGGTTTCGTTGCGTTCTTTTCATCAATGTTTGATTCAAGCTTTTTAGTACTATTATCCTCTAATTTCGCAATAACTTCATTGATTTTTGCATTTGTTACCACAATCTCCTTAGAATCTTCCTCTGATTGCTTTACTGGTGTGGCTTTTGCTTCTTTAAGAGTGGAATCATTTGTTTTGGAATCTTTTAGTGTTGTATTGTTTTTTAAGGTGTTAATCTGCTCTCTTAATTCATTGATTTCATTTTGCATTTGAGTATTGGTTTTTTGAATTAAAGCACCCAATGCAGAAATGCTGTTTTTTAGTTTATCAATATTTTCATTTTGCAATGCAAAATTAGAATCCATATGCTTCTTGATTTCTGTTGCTGTGGCATTACTTTCACCCCGCACCAAGTCAATCTTATTAGCTGTATTCTGTATTCTCTGTATTTGCCCTTCAAAAATACTTTTTAAACCCTCTTGCGATTCCTCTATCATTTGAACTTTATTAGAAAGATTAAAAAGTTTTTCATTAATAATTTGAGATTCACTCTTTTGTGGAGCATTACCACCAGCATTAAATGCCGATGGTTCTTGCCCAAACACAAAACTAGATACCAATAAACTTAAAGCAATGATTTTTTGCAACATAAAGCCTTATGGCAACATTTTAAAAGTTACTTTTCTGTTTTCTGCCCAACATTCTCTTGTTTTAGCTGTGCAAGTTGGCTTACTTTCGCCATAGCTTACAAGTGTAGTTTTAGCTTCCTCAACACCTTGAGCTACCAACGCATTTTTAACTGCCACTGCTCTTTTTAAACCTAATGCGTAATTGTATTCATCAGTTCCCCATTCATCTGTATTGCCCTCAATTCTTACACTAAGTGTGCCAGCAGAAATAGAAGTTAAGATTCTAGCATCTCTCTCTACATTTGTCTGCATATCTGGACGTATTGTGAATTGATCAAAATTAAAAAAGATATTTCTCAAACCATCTTCTACATAACCAATTCTTTCTTCGAGGCTTACAAAGTTATCTCTGTTATAATCATAACCACTACCATCATTGTTATAATATCTGCCACTTTTTTGAGCATTTGCATCAGATTCTACATTGCTTTTTTGACTACAACCTGTTACCAATAATGCGGCTGCTAATGAGCCTAAAACTAGAAATTTTTTCATTTCTGCTCCCTAATTTTTAATTAAAATTCGCTATTATACCAAAAAAATATAATTTTGATATAAAAACTTTATTTTACCAATCCATAGATTGGATTGTGCTACCACTTAATGGAAAAAGTAAAGTTTTATTATAGTTTAGGCGAATGATTCCAAGTGCGCTTTGGTTTCCTTCGTGCTTGATATACATAATTGTTTCTCCATCTTTTGAAAAACGGGGTAATTGATTCACTCCATTAGCACTTAAACGGCGAATAAAATCACTTTTAGTGGAAACCAAATACAAATTAAAAGTATTGCGATTAAACTCATCACTTGTTTCGCGACTTGAATAAACAATATAATTTCCATACGCACTTGCTGCATTGTTATTGCGCCCGTGATAAACCATCTGTTTTACTGCCCCGCTCACTTCTCCGCTCAATGGAATCGCAAAAACATTAGGATACCCTAAGCGGTCGGAAATAAACATTACCCTTGTCTCATTCTCTATAAAATTCCCACTCACATCAATACCGCTATATTTTGTAAGTTTAGTTGTTTTTCCACTTGGCACATCATAAAGAAAAATATCTGGCTGTTCATTGGGTGCCATTGTAAGAAGAAGTTTGGTAGAATCACTACTAACATCTGAAGCTACTAGCATACCATTGCTGTCTAAAATTTTGCTATTTTGCCCTGTCGTTAAATCAAATTTAAAAAGTGTTGGTTTGTCCAAGTATTTTGTGTAGTAAAATGCACTCTGTGCTTCATTTGCCCATTTTGGAAAAATATTTAACCCATCACCAATTACCTTTTTCTTGTAGGTTAAAGTATAATCACATGCTAAAATCTCACTCTCTCCCGGGGCTGTATAACGCGATAGAATAACCATTCTCTCTAGCCAATCCACCTTAGGTGCTTTGATGTAATCATTAATATCAATCGCCATTTTATGCGCTAAAAAAGGATAAGATTCTGCATTTGCGCTTTTATACTCTTTACTCAAGGCTAACAAGCCAGTATTTGCATCGTAAAGCTGCAATTTTGCTTCCAATTTTTCTTTTACCGCTTCCGCATTCACACGCGCAATTAAATCAATTTTATCTTTGCGATATTCATCAAAATTCAATACCATTGCACTAGAAGTAACTTCTTGGGATTCTTGCACCGCAAAATGTCCTGTTACTTTTAAATCTGCAATCAACATTTTAAAAATTCTCTGGCTATACTCTCGTTGCGAATAATCTTTGCCGGTATTTTGTATTAAAATATTAGGGAGATTCCCAAACTTTTTTACAACTTCTAATGTTGCATCAATAGGTTCTGCAAACGCAAAACTGATACAAAACAATAAAAGACAAATTTTTTTCATCTTACACCTCTGTTTTAAAAGTTACCATAATATTGGTCTGTTCCCCACCTTCAAAGTGTGGAAATTCTTGAGAGGACATTATATCCAAAAACTCTTGCAATGCTTTATCAAAATCCAAATTTCCAGATAGCTGCACAATAGAATAAGAAAGCTTACCAAACGCATTAATGCTGATTCGCACCTCTGCTTTATGTTGCTCCGAAGTGCGAATGGGATTCCAATTTTGGGCTAAAATTTCTTGAACCTTAGCATAAAATTCATTATATTCTCCCTTGGGAGTAATAAAGCTTAATGTTTTTTGGGTATCCAAATTTGCCATAATCTTTTCTAGTTCATTACTCAAATTCTCGCTTTGAGAGCTTTCTTGGGCTTTTTTCTTTTTAGCAATTTTATCGTTTTGACTTTGTGGTTTTAATGCTTCTTTTTTAACAGGCATTTTTGAGTCTATTTGCTTGAAAAGGTCGTTAATGCCTACTCCTGCATTAGCAGTTTTAGAAGCACTTTCTTTTTTGATTGGAATCTTTTCAACCTTTTTTTCAACTTTTTTTTGCGCAACCTTAACAATCTCTTTTGGTTGAACTTCCTCAATTAAATCAATGCTAAAAGTTGTTTCTTTGTAAGTCGTATAAGCTTTAGGGATTTTTTGAGCCGTATTAAATTGCCAAATCAACAATGCAATCATTAATGCATAGCTAAAAACAGCAATTCCGCCACTTACAAAAAATAAAAAAATTTTATTAACCATCAGTAACGAGTGAAACCCTTGTAAAACCTGTTTGCTTTGCAATTTTCAACACATAAATCACATCATCATATTTAAGATTCTTATCGGCTCTAATATAGACTTGTGTATTTTTATCGTAAGCATTAGCAAACATCACAAACGCGTCAGGAAAACTATCAAAAGTTAAAATATTGTCTTTTAGATAAATATTTCGTTTTAAATCCATACGAATCTCAATCTTGGAATCCTCTTGCATTTTTGCGCTTTTTGAACCCTGCGGAAGAGCAATTTCTTCTTGATACACAATCACGGGAGCTGTTACCATAAGAATCGCTAAAAGCACTAGCATAATATCTACCAATGGTGTAATATTTAATTCTGGAGTTTCGTCCCAATTAAAGTGCGCTTTCACATTTTACCTCAAAACCTACGAATTTGTTTTAGGAGAAATTAATACATTAATTTGTAATTGTAGATAAGTATTTAATTCAAAAACTTTACGTTTTAAAAATAAATTAAAAGAATATGCAGGAACTGCAGTTAAAATACCCGCTGCTGTCGCAACAAGTGCTTTTGAAATCACTGGCGCAATCACATCCAAAGTCGCTTTGGAATCTGCTCCTAACTTAGAAAAAGCCTCTAAAATTTCTACCACCGTTCCAAATAAGCCAATAAAGGGGGCTGTAGAAGCTACAATTCCGAGAAAAGTCAAACCAATTGTTGAATCTTTAATGGCTTTATCTAATGAATATTGCAGCATAGGTTCAGTTAATTTTTTATCAATACCAATAAGATTAGAACCTAAAAGAGAATTTTTTGGCAAAGTATTGCGCCCACTTAGCAAAACTTCAAGACATTTTTTTTCGTTATTCAAAGATACACTTAAAGAAAAATAACGATAAATAAAAATCCAGATAACCAAGACGAAATATAAAGAAAGCCAACCTAAAACAACTATGGCTATCGTTCCATAGTCGTTTAGTAATGTGTCTGGAATCACAAAGAACTCTTTACTGAATTTTCAATACGAGAAACCACCATTGAAACTGCAACATTATTATCAGTGGAATCCTCTAAAAGTTGTTTTGCATTAGCAATCGCTTTAGCAATTTCACTCTCGCTATCTCCGTTAATATCCACTGCCCCTTCCACCAAGACATCAACACTTGTTTCATTTACTTTTGCATAACCCCAATTAATCGCAACAATTTCTCTTTTGTGATCTTCTTTTTCAATTTCAATCACCCCAGTACTGAGTGTAGTTACAATTTCAACGTGTCCGGGCAAAACACCAAATTCACCCTCACTGCCGGGAAGAGTAACACTTTTTACATTATTGGAGAAAATCTTACCCTCTGGGGTAACAATGTCTAATTTTAAGGTCTCCATCAAAACTCCTTAAGCATTAACTTTCATTTTCTCCGCTTTTTCAAGAACCTCATTAATGTTTCCAACCATATAAAACGCGTTTTCAGGAATATGGTCGTATTTACCTTCTAAGATACCTTTAAAACCTTCTAAAGTCTCTTGAAGAGTAACATATTTACCCGGACTGCCTGTAAAGACTTCCGCTACAAAGAATGGTTGAGATAAAAACTTCTCGATTTTTCTTGCTCTTTCCACCACTTTTTTATCCTCTTCAGAAAGCTCGTCCATACCCAAAATAGCAATAATATCTTGTAAATCCTTATACTTTTGAAGCACTTGTTGCACACTTGTTGCGATTCTATAATGCTCTTCACCTACAACTTGTGGATCTAAAATTCTTGAAGTAGAATCCAATGGATCCACAGCGGGATAGATTCCTTTTTCTGCAATTTTTCTATTCAAAACTGTTGTTGCATCTAAGTGAGCAAATACAGAAGCTGGGGCTGGATCTGTCAAGTCATCTGCAGGTACATATACCGCTTGAACGGAGGTAATAGAGCCTTTTTTGGTAGAGGTAATTCTCTCTTGTAACTTACCCATTTCACTTGCTAGTGTTGGTTGATAACCGACCGCAGATGGAATCCTACCAAGAAGTGCAGACATCTCTGCTCCAGATTGCGCATAACGGAAAATATTATCAATGAACATTAACACATCTAATCCCTTTTCATCACGGAAATATTCCGCCATTGTAAGACCTGTAAATGCGATTCTGTTTCTTGCTCCCGGTGGTTCATTCATTTGCCCATAGCATAGGGCTACTTTGTCCAAAACGCCCGATTCTTTCATTTCGTGGTAAAGGTCATTTCCCTCCCTTGTTCTCTCGCCAACACCTGCAAACACAGAATAACCACTATGTTTAAATGCAACATTATGGATAAGCTCCATAATAACAACTGTCTTACCAACACCAGCACCCCCAAATAATCCAACTTTACCGCCTTTAGAGTAAGGTGCAAGTAAATCAACAACCTTAATACCTGTTTCAAACATTTCTGTTTTGGTGCTTTGATCTTCAAAGCTTGGTGCTGCTCTATGAATAGACCACTTTTCAGGATTTTTTAACTCTTCCCCGCCATCCACTACTTCACCAATAACATTGAAAATTCTCCCTAAAACCTCTTCTCCTACAGGAACGGTAATTGGATTGCCCCTTGCGACAACCTTTTCTCCCCTAATCAACCCCTCCGTCATATCCATTGCGATAGCACGCACTCTATTATCTCCAATATGCGCTGCAACCTCTAAAACTAATTTATGGTTTCGCCCATCTACCGCAAAATCAATATCCAAAGCCTCATTAATTGCTGGTAGATAAGAATCAAAATCCACATCTACAACAGGACCCATTACCTGAATAATTTTTCCTACCATATTTTCTGACATTTAATATACTCCTTATTTCATTGACTCAACGCCAGTATTAATTTCAACTAGCTCCGTTGTAATCGCCTCTTGTCTTGCTTTATTATAAGCAATAGTAAGAGATTTTGCTAATTCACCTGCATTGTTTGTTGCTGCATCCATTGCTTGCATACGCGCACTATGCTCAGCCGCTAAAGAATCCACAAGCGAATAATACATACTAAATTCAACATATTTGCTTGCCAATTCACTTAAAATTTCATTTTCTTGCTCATTTGGTTCTACTTCCAAAATAGAGGTGTATGTTTCAGGCAAAGCAATTCCCTCAATAGGCAAAAGCTGTGAAACTTTCATTTCTTGTGAAATCATATTTTTAAACCCGTTATGAACCAAGATTACTTTTGAAGTAATACCACTAAGATAATCCGCCACTGCTTTATTAATGAAATCTGCCGCTTGCGCATATTGAGGCGTAGCACTTAAGCCAACTACGCTATCCAAAACCTCAATTTCATTAAACTTATAATATTCTATTGCTTTTTTGCCAATTACGCGCAAACGAACTTTCATATTTTTTACTTTGTGTTCTGCAATTATGCGATTAACTTCTTTAATAGTATTAATATTAAATCCACCGCACAAACCTTTATCAGCAGTAACCAATACAATATCTACAAGTTTTGATTCTTCGTTCCCCTTACTAAAATAAGGATTATCTTGCGCATTTTCACTGCTTGCAACTTTTGCTTTAATCTCCGATAAGATCTCTACAATTTTATTAGCATATATTTTGGAACGTCTTGCCATCTCATCAGCTTTTTTCAATTTAGAAGTAGAAACAAGCTTCATTGCGCGCGTTGTCTTTTGAGTGTTTAGAACACTTGAAATTTGCTTTCTAATGTCTTTTAGGTTGCTCCCCATAACAACTCCCTATCTATACAGCAAAACTAGATTTAAATTCTTCCAATGCTTTACAAAGAGTTTCTTCAATATCTTTATCTAACATTTTTTTGGAGCGAATATCTTCAAAGATTTGTGGATATTTAGCTTCCAAAAATGGATATAAATCAGCTTCAAATTTTGTAATATTGGCGACAGCTATGTCGTCCATATAGCCTCTAGCACCTGCAAAAATAATCACCACTTGACGCTCAATAGGCAATGGAGAATAAGGCGGTTGTTTTAAGACTTCTACCATTCTCTGCCCTCTGTCTAATTGTTTCCTACTAGACTCATCTAAATCTGATGCAAATTGCGCAAACGCCTGAAGCTCTCTATATTGCGCCAAGTCTAATCTCAATGTTCCAGACACTTGCTTGGTTGCTTTAATTTGTGCTGCACCCCCAACACGAGAAACGGATAAACCAACATTGATTGCAGGACGAATCCCTGAATTAAATAAATCTGTTTCTAAGAAAATTTGTCCATCTGTAATAGAAATAACATTGGTTGGAATATATGCCGCAACATCTCCCGCTTGAGTCTCAATAATAGGTAACGCAGTAAGAGAACCAGCCCCAAGCTCATCATTTACTTTTGCTGCACGCTCTAGTAATCTAGAGTGTAGATAAAATACATCTCCCGGGAATGCTTCACGACCTGGAGGGCGTCTAAGAATCAAGGACATTTCACGATATGCAACAGCGTGCTTACTCAAATCATCATATACGATAAGTGCATGTCTGCCATTATCTCTAAAATATTCTCCCATTGTTACACCAGCATAAGGCGCAAGATATTGCATTGCCGCAGAATCTGAGGCGGGAGCATTAACGATAATTGTATATTCCATAGCCCCGTGTTCTTCTAATTTTCTAACCACCTGCGCAACAGTGGATTCTTTTTGACCAATTGCTACATAGATACAAACAACATCTTGTCCTTTTTGGTTAATGATTGTATCAATGGCAACAGTTGTTTTTCCTGTTTGTCTATCACCAATAATCAACTCTCTTTGCCCTCTTCCGATTGGTACAAGCGCGTCAATTGCCTTCAATCCTGTTTGGAGTGGCTCATGAACGGATTTTCTCGCCATAATTCCGGGTGCTTTTTCTTCCATAAAGCGATATTCTTTCGCCTCAATTGCACCTTTACCATCAATAGGCTCACCCAAGGCATTAACAACACGTCCCATTAAGTCATCTCCTACAGGAACGCGTAGAAGCTTACCTAGTCTTTTTACAGAAGAACCTTCTTTTATTTCTTTTCCAGCACCCAAAACGACAACGCCTACACTACCTTCTTCTAAGCTTGATGCCAAACCCTTATCGCCTGTTTCAAACTCAACCATTTCATAACTCATTGCATTTTTAAGCCCATAAACTTTTGCAACACCATCTGCATACGCAATCACCTTGCCTGTTTCAGCAATATTCAAATCGAGTTCAAAATTATCGATTCTCTCTTTAATGATTGAACTAATTTCATCTGCTTGTAATTTTGCTACCACTATTACTCCTTATTTAAAATTTAAAATGCTTTCAAAATATGATTTCTTAAATCATTTGCAAATTTTTCTTGAGAAAAAGAAACTTCCACACCTAAATCTTCCACCACCAATTTAATCCCGCTATTTGCTACAACTCGTTGTTGCAAGGAAAGATTTACGCCAAGCTTTTTGCTAAATTTGCTTTCAATCTCCTTTAAAACTTCTTGATTATAGCTTTCGCTCACAATAAGTTGTGCAATATATTCCTTATTGAGAGTAGATATATAAGAAGACAACTCTCCATAAAGCTCCTCAAATAAATCTAAACGCTTATGCTCTGCTAATACTTTAATGAAATTAGCAAATTTTGCATTAAAACTATTGTTTAAGATATTTTCCAAAACAAATTCAACTTTTTGTTTTTCAGCAACATAAGGGGATTCTACAATTTCTCTAAATTTTGCAATCCTATAAGCCCCTGCAAGCTTACCTAAGGATTCCAAAACTTCTTTTAATTCAATCTCCGAAGCAGTTTTAGCCAATGCTTTAATATATCGTTTTGCAATCAAATCTTTCATTATTATGCCGCCTTCTTAAGTAAAGATCCCATTAAGACATCTTGACTCAAAGCAATAGAATCTTTGTTTAAAAATTCAGATAAAATCTCATCTACGATTAATTTTTCTGCTTTTCTCTGCTCAAATGCAATATGTTCATTGTATTGGCGCACCAAATTTTCTAGCTCATTTTTTGTATTTTCTTCAATCTTTTGAATAATGATAGCTGATTCTTTATGCGCAGCCTCTACAATATCTCTTGCAGTTTTTTTAGCTTCTTCTACTTGATTCATAGCTTTTTGTTTTGCTTTCTTGGAATCTTGCAACTTCTCTTGAATTTTTGCCAATGAATTTGCAATACCATCTCTACGCGCTTTAAAAACATCTTTGATTGCATTTCCTGCAAAATAGTAAATTAATGCAAAGAATATTACAAAATTGATTGTTCTCTCAATAATATCATATTCTCCCTCTCCCCCAGACGCAAAAAGCATATATGGTGCAAATAAAATCAAAATATAAATACTCTTTCTCACATCAACCCCTTTATAGCTTTTGAAGTTTTGTTTTTAAACTTTCTCTAAAGATTGGAATTTCAGATTCTAAAGAAGTTTTCAGTCTGATTTTTTCTTCTTCTAAACTCGCAATAAATACATTGTATTTTTGAGCTAATTCATCTTTTTTTTGAGAAATTCTTACTTCAGCAGCTTGTTTTGCGTTATCTTGTGCTTTGCTCTTAATCAAAGCAGCCTCTTGTCTAGCAACCTGTAAAATCTCACTAGCTTCTTTCTGTAAAGCCTTAATATCTGTTGTATTCCCCTCTATTCCTTCACTATCTCTCTTAATGGAAGCATCACGCGTATCCATAAAACCGATTAAAGGTTTATAAAGTATGCGATTTAGCAAATAAATCAAGACAAGAAAAACAACAAAAACCAGTGCCATTACCCAAGGAGTTGGGATAATAGTCATTTGCGCTCCTTTCTCTACCTAAAATATATTTTATTTTATCACGAATTTTTCTAAGTTTTTCTTAAAAACTATTATTCGGTAAAATTTTGATAAACTTTTCTACCTCCTCATCGTTACCAAACTCTACAACCAACTTATTTTTTGATAAATTTGCTTTAATAAATTGGGATTGTAATCTTTTGCAAATTTTTTCAAGCTTGACAATGGAATCATTATTTAACGCATTTAAAGGCGTTGAATTTCTTCGGTGTTTGGGGGTTTGGATTCCAGATTCTTTTAAATCTTCTTTGAATTTTTTGATAATTTTTTCTGTTTCATGCACACTTAATTTTTGCCCAATAATAGAGTTTGCAATTAAGGTTTGTTGTTCCTTGGGCAATGTTACAAGCATTTTTGCATGCCCTTGTGAAATCTTATTTTCCAAAATCATTATCTGAACATCTTTGCTTAACTCCAAAAGCCTTAAAGTGTTGGTAATTTGTGCGCGAGATTTAGAAAGACGTTTTGCCACTTCTTCGTGTGTAATTCCATAATCTTCAATCAGCTCTTTATAGGATTGTGCGAGATCAATAGGATTTAAATCCTCTCGTTGAATATTTTCAATCAATGCTAACTCACGCAATTTCTCCTCTTGCACATCTACAACGATTGCTTTGATGCTCTCCTTTTTTGCCAACTTGCTCGCACGTAATCTACGCTCACCAGCAATCAAGAAGTAATGGTCTGCATTCTTGTTGTCTTCATAAACCAAAATGGGTTGCAATAATCCATGCTCTTCTATAGAAACAGCAAGCTCTTGCAAACTTGTAGTATCAAAAACCTTGCGTGGCTGCAATGGATTAGGCTTGATTTTATCCAAATCAATTTCCACCACAAGACCAGAGTTGTCATTCAAATCATTTTGATAAGCTTCCTCCACCTCTCCCAATATTGCACTTAATCCGCGCCCTAGTCCTGCATTTTTTTTTGCCATCAAGCCCTCTTTTCTAGGATTGCTCGTGCTAAATTTTGATATGCAATATTGCCTTGTGAGCGCACATCATACAAAATTACAGGTTTGCCAAAACTTGGAGATTCCGCAAGTTTAATATTTCTAGGAATCGCAATAGCTTCTTTAGAGCTATCTTCTTTGATAAGTTGCCCATTAAAATGCTGCAATAAATCAGCATATACTTGCCTAGAAAGATTATTTTGTGCGCTATACATTGTCGGCAACAAGCCTTTAATTTCTAAATTAGGATTAATTTCTTTACGCAAAAGTTTAATTGTATTTAATAATTGCGCCAATCCTTCTAATGCAAAAAATTCACATTGAATCGGAATAATAACCGAATGTGCTGCACTCAAGGCATTGATTGTCAATGGTCCAAGCGCAGGTGGAGAATCCACAATAATATAATCATAAGCATCCATTACATCTTCAATTTTCTTTTTCAAAATCAACTCACGCCCATTACGTTTTTGACTATAAAACTCCTTTTCTATCCCAACCAATCCAATATTTGAAGGAGCTAATTGTAGAGTTGGGATTGAGGTTTTCTGTATAATCTGTGAAAGCTTTTTTGTCCCAATTAAAACATGATAAATATTAAATTCTATGCTATTACGATGAAATCCTAGACTTGTCGTAGCATTTGCTTGTGGATCAACATCTAACAAAAGCACTTTCTTTTCCTCTACTGCAAGAGAAGCGGCGAGATTTACAGCTGTTGTTGTCTTGCCCACCCCTCCTTTTTGATTTGCAATACAAATCACTTCACACATTCTTCCACTCCACTATCTTAAACTATAAATCTTTTCACCCTCAATCAAAATTGAACCATCTTCACAAAGCAGGGCATTGTCAAGAGAGGTTAGTTTTCCTTTATAGTGAAAAGCATACTTGAAATTATTTGAAAATTCTAACGAATATTTACTAAAAATTTGCTTCCAACTAAACTTTTTTTCATTATTCTCCAATTTTTCCACAAAAGATTCCAAAATTTCTTCTTTGGAAATTTTTATATCCAACCCACCAAAATCTTGATTTACAACTTCTATATTTAGTCCAATGCCACAGAGAATAACTTTCTCTAATTTTGCACATAAAACTCCACCCACTTTTTTATCCTCTATATATAAGTCATTAGGCCACTTTAACCAAATCTTTGACCCTCTTTCTCGTAAAACCTCTTTAAAAAGAAATCCCATATAAATAGATACGGATTCTAAAGGCAAATCTTGTGGCAAAGAACTTATCCCAAGCGCAAAAGAAAAATATAATCCCTCTCTAACATTTTCCCATACATTGCCACGACTTCCAACCCCCTTACTCTGCTGATTCGCTATTATCATTACAGGAGGGTTTAATTCTCCCTTACGGATTCCCTCACTCAAAAAGATTTGGGTAGATTCTATACAATCAAATTCTATCCTTTGCATTTTATTGTAAAATGTCTCCAATTCTCAAATGTTTTCCCTGCAAATACTGATAGGCACTAACAGCCTTTTTGGAAGGGGATTGCAAAGATTCTACCCAAACGCTTCCTTTTTGACAACCTATTTTTATTTGTTCTTTGGTGATACATAAAATCTCTCCCGCAATATTTTCACTTAGGGATTCTGCCATTTTCACTCCCTTTAACTTTAAACCATTTTCCAAATAAATTTCTGGCCACCCCTCATAAGCACGAGCTTTTTTTACCAAGCAATTCGCGTTTTCAAATCCTACTTGCCCGAAGCTTTTTTTGATTTTCTTACAATAACTTGCGTCTGCATCAATTTGTCTCAAAGGAATAACGGAATCGCATCTTTGCAAATATTCTAATGTCAAACTTGCTGCAATTCTCGCAAGATCTAAGAATAATTCTGTTTTACTTTGCAATCTATTTCGGATCACTTTAAAACCTAAAATATCTCCACAATCCAATCCTTCACTCATTTGCATAGCAGTAACACCAAAATATTCCTCATCTTTTAAAATACTTTGTTGAATTGGACTAGCTCCACGAAAACTTGGTAGAATAGAAGCGTGCAAATTAATGCAAGGAGCAAACTTTAGTATGCTTAGGGGTAAAATTTTCCCATAAGCTGCAACGATAATCCTATCGCATGGAATCTTTTTAAATTCTTCAATAAAACCTTCATCTAATCTTGTAGGCTGAAAAATCGGAATCTTGAGTTCTTTTTTTAACAATAATTCTTTAGTTGCAGGCATTTGCAAACGCATATTGCGTCCCGCCTTTTTATCCTCTTGACACACCAACGCACAAACTTCGTGTTTAGCTAATAGGGATTCTAAAATTGTTGCCGCATATTCCGGTGTTCCCATAAAAATTATCCGCATAAATATTCCTTTTGAAAACTTCTTTGATTCTTTGGATAATAACAAAATTCTATTTAATTTTTATAGGTTGTCCTAGTCTGCACAAAACAAACTTCAAACACAATCAATAAATTTCCAATAAATCAAATTCCTTTATGATTGTTTTTTTTGCTTTAAAAGGAGTGGCAAACTCATTGCCAACCTGATAAATTGGCAAAAATTTGGAATCATAATCAATAGAATTTTCCCCATAAGCATAATAATCTTGAGATTCTTTTGTGGGTATTTTGTTGGAATCCTCGCTAATTTTTTGTGTTTTGTTCAAGCTTTCAAGCTTAGTAGATTTAGGAGTATTTTGCGATATTTTTAATAGCATTTCTTGTGCTTCCCTATTTTGAAAATAAGATTCTAATTGTTTTACGCGCATTGCGACTTCTTGATAATATTTTTCGGCTAATATATTCGCTTGCTCACTTTTTTGCCAACTATAACCTTTATTATAAGACTTAATAATGTTCCGCCAATTCCCATTATGCTCTTTTTGCCAATATTTAAGCTCTGTAATAGCTATTTGTTCTGCAAAATGATCATTTTCAACCAACATTGCCCCTACCATATTTTGTGTAAATCCGTTTTGTTTTAATTTTGGATAACGATTAATTACGCCCGGTATATAGGCGTGAAAATTCCCTGCACTTGGATCTTGAAAGTTCATTTTGTATTCACCTGCACAGGATTCTTGCCAAGCAATCGCCGCAAGAGTGAGACCAAATCCTTCGTTTTTCCCAGCAAGATAAGAACGCAACAAGACTTCTTTTTGTGATTTGGAAAATTGCGCTAAAGGAACGCAAGAATTTTTAAATTCTATTTGTGGCAACGCAAAATTAAAACTAACAAAAACACATAAAATAAAAATCCATCGCATAAAAACTCCTTTTGCAGAAGTTTTAGCAATTTTCGTTCCTTATTTTAGATTTGTAATTTTTAATTCAAAAGTAGCAATCGTCCCATTGGTGTCCAAACGATTTTGCAATAAAATACTTCCCCCTAGAGCATTAGCAGCGTTCTTTGCAAGAAATAATCCAAGTCCTGCTCCACTCTTGTTTCCCGAACGTTTAAAAGGTGCATAAATATCCTCCAATTCTGAATCAATCCCACAACCCTCATCTATCACAACAATACGGAGGATTTCTTGGTTTACAACCTCACTTGTAAGCAAGACACTTTTGCCCGTTGGAGTAAATTTAAAAGCATTTTGTAAAAAATTTTGCACAATCTGTGTAAGAAGTGTGGGTTTAATTTTAATCAAAAGCTCATCGGTTTGAAGTCTGCAAATAAATTGCTTCTTTTCCTTTTTACTAAGGATATGAAAATTATCCGCAATATTTTGTAGAATCTTACAAACATCTACAAGGCTAGATTTTTCAAATTGCGCACTTTCTTGTCTGCCTAAATCCAACAATGTTTTAATAATTGCATTCATTTCATTAATGCTTTGGATATTTTCTTTTAAGGCATTAATATACACTTCTTTTTCTCTTTCTTTAATAAGTGTTACTTCACATTTTGTTTTAATAACTGCCAAAGGCGTTTTAAGCTCGTGTGCGATTCCAATGAATAATTGTTTTTGTCCCC
This sequence comes from Helicobacter rodentium ATCC 700285, assembly GCF_000687535.1. Classification (GTDB taxonomy): domain Bacteria; phylum Campylobacterota; class Campylobacteria; order Campylobacterales; family Helicobacteraceae; genus Helicobacter_D; species Helicobacter_D rodentium. The sequence continues at coordinate 140,042 of NZ_JHWC01000004.1, read as the reverse complement.
CAAAATAATTCTTGATTCTCTCCAAAAGATTATTAATGGAGAATACCAAGGGGTGGAACTCTAAAGGCAAATCTTGAAGATTAAGAAGCTCTAAATCGTGTTCTTTGAGCTTTCCAAGCGTCATTGAAAGTTTTTGTATGGGCTTGTAAAGAATATTTGAAAAAGCAAGAGCAAAAAGCTGAATCAAGATGAAAGCAAAAAAGACAATCAAAACAATGCCCTTAAAAACAGAATCTAAAAACCTTAACTCTTGCGTAATGTCCTTAGTGATTTTAAGTGTTTTATTGAATTTATAAGGAGAAAGAATTGAATAATGGACACTATTGTTTTGAAATTTTGACTTCACATAAGTGCTTTGGTGTGTTTTTGTGTCTAAAACCTCAATTAGCCAAACATCTTTTTGAAGAGGACTAGGACTTTGAATATAAAAACTCTGTCCGACATGGTAACTGATATTATTTTTTAAAATATGATTCAACCGCTCTTGGAGACTATGCTTGATACGACCATAAGTATCAAAATAAAGATAGGCGTATAGCATAGCAGAAAATATCGCCAAAAGAGCAATAAAAGAGATTGTGATTTGCTTAGTATAATCTCCTCTTATACTCCTTTTGGATAACAAAACCTATAACCTCTGCGTCTAACCGTCTCAATCGTAGCAATATTAAGAGGTTTATCCATTTTTTGACGAATCTGATTGATTGCAACTTCAATTACATTGGGCGTAACAAGCTCTGGCTCCTCCCAAATAGCATCTAACAACTGCTCTTTTGAAACAATCTGGTCGCGATGACGCGCAAGATGTGTTAGCACTTCAAAAGGTTTGCCTTTTAATTCAATCTCTTGCCCCTTATAAGTGATTTTCTCCTCATCTGGATTAATCACCAAATCCTCAATTTCAATGAGATTCGTCCCACCAAACCGCAAACGCGCTTCAATTCTTGCAACCAATACATTAAAATCAAATGGTTTTGCCAAAAAGTCATCTGCCCCCGCCCTTAATGCTTCCACCTCACTTTCCGCATCGTCTCTTGCAGAAATGATTACAACAGCAGTGCGAGGGGATTTGTTTTTAACTTGATTAATAATTTCAAGTCCGCTACCATCAGGCAACATCCAATCCGCAAGCACTAAATCATAATTACGAATGCTGATATAATATTCCCCGTCTTTTAAATTTTCTGCCACATCGGTTTGATAATTAAATTCATTTAAGCCCTCTGTGATTGTCTTATTGAGACTGATTTCATCTTCAACGATTAAAATTCGCATTCCTTTTCCTTATTTGATATTTTGATTTAAAAAATTATGGCATTGTAGCATAGTTTTAGCTACTTTTAAACAAATTTTTATAAAAAATTAAAAAAATAATAAGGAATTTTTAATAATTGCAAATTTTAGCCACTTAGACAATGTTGCCAAAGCAGTTTTAAACTTTAAGAATTTAGAATTGACACAACAAAACAAAAAAGAAGCGGAATCGCAACCTATAAGTTACGATTCTTTAAAACATCAGCAATAAGAAAAGATAGCTCCACTGCTTGACTTGCATTTAAGCGTGGGTCGCATTGCGTATTATAATTACAACCCAAATTTTCCTCTGTAATAGCTTGCATTCCGCCCACACATTCAGTTACATCTTCGCCTGTCATCTCCAAATGCACACCCCCCGCATAAGTCCCAACACTTCTATGAATCTCAAAAAATGCTTTCACTTCATTTAAAATACTATCAAACGAACGCGTTTTGTAGCCGCTGCTCGCTTTGGTTGTATTGCCGTGCATTGGGTCAATACTCCAAACAATCTCTCTTTTCTCACTTTTTACAGATTCTAGGAGTTTTGGAAGCTTATCTAAAATCACATTTGCACCCATACGCACAATAAGATTCAAACGCCCGGCTTCATTGTGTGGATTAAGAATGTCGCAAATACCTAAAATATCCTCTCTTGTGGCATTTGGTCCAATCTTGACACCCAAAGGATTGCCCACGCCACGCAAAAATTCCAAATGCGCACCCTCAAGATTCCGCGTTCTCTCACCAATCCATAGCATATGCGCAGAGCAGTCATACCAATCACCCGTTAAATGATCTTTGCGCGTGAGGGCTTCCTCATAGTTTAGCAACAAAGCCTCGTGAGAAGTAAAAAACTCTGTTTCGTGGAGAGTGGGCGTGTTTTCTGCTGTGATTCCGCACGCTTGCATAAAAGCTAAAGCCTGTGTAATCTTACTTGCCATATCAGAAAAACGCTCACTTTGCGCACCATCTACAAAATCAAGATTCCATTTTTGCACTTGATTTAAGTCCGCCAATCCTCCTTGTGCAAATGCGCGGATTAGATTCAATGTCGCGGCAGATTGATGATAGGCTTGTAGGATTCTTTTTGGATTAGCCTCCCTAGCCTCTGCGCTAAACTCCATTCCATTGATAATATCCCCACGATAACTAGGTAGCGTAACCCCGCCAATCGTTTCTGTATCGCTTGAACGCGGCTTAGCAAATTGCCCCGCAAGTCTCCCGACTTTCACAATCGGACAAGCCCCTGCATAGGTTAGGACAACTGCCATTTGCAAAATAACTTTAAATAAATCCCGAATCCTAACAGCATTAAAGTCTGTAAAACTCTCGGCGCAATCGCCCCCTTGAAGCAAAAATGCCTTGCCTTTGGAGACTTTTGCCAAATGCGCTTTAAGACTTCTTGCCTCTCCTGCAAAAACCAAAGGAGGATATTTACTTAGCTCTTTTTCAACTTCCTCTAAGGCTTTGAGGTTTTTATAAACAGGTTGCTGAAGGGCAATTCTATCTCGCCAACTTTTTGGATTCCAATTTACATTTTGCATTGATTTTCCTAATACATTTAAAATAAGTTGGCAATTCTACCCAACAAAAAATAAAACAACCCTTACCAAATCTATTTCCCCAAATACACTTGTCTTGGACGCGTGATTCTTGCGTATGGATTCTTCATATGCTCCATTACTTGCGCACACCAGCCGGGCATTCTACCAATTACAAACATTGGTGTAAATAAAGGAACAGGAATCTTAAGTGCTGTTAAAATGATTCCGCTATAAAAATCCACATTGGGATAAAGATTTCTTTCTTTGAAACAATCATCACTAAGCGCGACTTCTTCTAGCTTTTCCGCAATCTCGCTTAAACGCGCATTCATTTTAATGCCCTTTTTGTTTAGTTCATCTTTTAACGCTTTAATTGCCTTTGCGCGTGGGTCATAACTCTTATAAACACGATGTCCGAAGCCCATTAATCTAAAAGGATCGCTTTTATCTTTTGCCTTTGCAACAAACTTATCTACATTTTTTACATCACCAATTTGCTCTAACTGCACCAAAACTTTCTCGTTAGCTCCTCCGTGTGCAGGTCCCCAAAGTGCATTAATCCCAGCAGAGATAGCCGCATAAGGATGCACACCCGTAGATGCGACATTGCGCACTGTAGTTGTAGAAGCATTCTGTCCGTGGTCTGCGTGTAAAATGAAGATTTTATCTAATGCTTCCACTTCTAAAGGTGTAATCTCTTCCTCACCCTTTAATGTATATTTTAGTCTCCCACCCGGATATGCACGCAACATATAAAGAAAATTCTCTACATAATTGCGACTAATGTCTGGATAAATGAAAGGCGCACCAATAGAATTGCGATAAGAGAACGCCACTAAAGTTGTAATTTTCGCAATGATTCTGCGTGCCATTGTTTGATAATCACCCTCATCTTCCATTTCTTTATGGTCAAAATGAAATGTAGAAAGTGCCGCAACTGCAGAGCTAAGGTTTGCCATAGGGTGTCCGCCATCGGGAAATGCACTAAAGATATTGATTAAACCCTCGTGTAAAAAACTGCGGTGGCGCAATTCCAAATCAAATTCTTTGGATTCCTCCTCATTTTTGGGTGCTTCCCCTGTAATGAGCAACTTTGCAACATCTGTAAATTTATACTTCTCCACAATCTCTTCCACAGGGATTCCTTTGTAGAGTAGTTGCCCATTTTTACCATCTATATAACTAATCGTGGATTCGCAACCTGCTGTTGAGCCATATCCCGGGTCATAAGCAAAAATATTTGTGCGTTCAAACAATTTACTAAAATCCACTGCCTTAGGACCGCGCGTACATTCAATCAAATCAAAGTCAAACTTTTCTCCTGTCTCATTGTTGATTAATGTTATAGTTCCCATATTTAACTCCTTAAAATTCTAAAGTTATGTTTATTTTAACGAACTTTTTTAAAAAAGTGTAAAAAATATTTAAATTTTTTATAAAATTTTCAAATCTGCTATTTTTTTACACATTCTTTTCAAAATTAATATCTTATTGTAAAATTATCTTTTAATATTTTAATGATAATTATCAACAAAACAACAAGTAAATAACTCCATAAAACTCCCATATTCTTAATTGCTAAGAATAATTGTAATATACCAAGCTGAAATTGTTGCGAATCTGTGCATTTTACCGATACAGAATCTTGTCGTTCTGATATTTGGCAAACCTCTATGGCATCAGCAGCATCTTCTAGCTGTTTTGAAATATTTTGTGCAACACCCATCAATAATACAATCAAACATACTAAACAAATATTGAACAAATTTTTTTTTAAATAACTTCATATTTCAAGCCCCTAATTATAAATAATATCAATCTCGCTTGTTGGATTAAAATCAAAAATCTTTGGATCTATTGCAACATTGACTTTTGCATTTTCAAAAACAATTTCAATCTTATTACCCAATGTATCTTGAAAACTAATTTGCTTTGGGATTCCATTTTCTAAAAGCAAATCATATTTTTGCTCTAAAATGTTTGCTTGATAATGATTCTCTGTAATTTTTTTAGCATTTTTTAGCAAAGTAAGCAAATCAAGATTTTCTTGCAATCGTGTAAAAATCGCTTGTTCTAACTTTGGCTCATAGAGAATCATTGTTCCTTCCTCAATAAATATTTCTTTAGGAATCGGCACGACATAACTCCACCGCACACTTGCAGGTGCAAGTGCTTGGATTTTCCCTTTATAGACAATTTGATTTTGTGCATTCTCTTCAAAGGAATATAGAGTTTGTGTAAAATCCGCACTAAAAGATTTTATATCCTTTAATGATTGCGCATAACCAAAGCAGCTAAGAAAAAGTATTGCGATTCCGCTTTTGAATAGAATCTTAAAAAGACACAAAAATGTTTGATTCATAAAAAACCTTTAATGTTTGGAATCTTTGTGTAAAAAATACAATCCTATCGCAAGTGCTAAAATAGAAATAGCAAAAAACAGCATATCTTGTGTGCTTTTCATTCCCATATTCAGCACTTTAGAGAAAAATGCTACAATCAAAGCCATTACAATCACTTTTGCAAGTTTATCCTTTAATTGGTCTAAAGTATGGATTTCTAATACTTTCGAATCGCTTTCATCTTTGATTTGGATTTTTGTAATAAATAGCTCATAAAGCCCGAACGAAAAAATTAACAAAACAACCGCAATAAGATATAAATCAACAGCCATAATGATGGTGTTAAGCAAAACATTATGAATATCTACTCCACTTTCCAATAAACCAGCATAGTAAAGGTAAGTTTGTTTTGCGGCTTTAAGTATATCTACACTCGCAACAATGAAAAGCAAAATAGAACCAACTAGAGATAAAATAACGGCTAAAATAATAAAAAGCCGAGCATTCCACATTAATTTTTCAAAAATATTTTTCAAATCTACCCCTCTTAAATCTTAAACTACTCTATCTTGTTTATTGGATTCCATAAAACAATTAAAATTTGAATTCATTAATTTTGTTTTCCATTCCAACTGCTCTACTCTCTAGCTCATTAGAAACCGATGAAATTCTATTCATTTCACCAGCAATCTCCTGAAGATTTTGATTCAATGTTTTATTGTTCTCCAATAGTATTCCTGCATCTTTGCTTAATGTCAAAGAACTATCAATGCTCTCTTTTGCTAACACGCTTACAATTTCCATTTTTTCCACTACTGAAGAAATAATTTCCTGAATCATTTGAGACTCATCTACAATATGGTGAAAACTTTTTGCGCTCTGCGTAATTTTACTATTTACTCCATTGATGGATTGCACAATCGTGTTGATAATAGCGTCAATTTCATTAAGGGATTTTTGCGTTCTTTCAGCTAATTGTCGCACTTCATCGGCAACTACAGCAAACCCTCTCCCGTGTTCCCCTGCTCTTGCGGCTTCAATCGCGGCATTTAGTGCTAAGAGATTCGTTTGAGAAGCTATATCATCAATAGCCCCTAAGATTCCTTTAATATTTTGAGCTTCTTTATCCAACAAAGTAACATTATGCACTAAATCTTCTTGCGATTGTGCATCTTGTGCAATATTTTGAGTAAAACTAGAAATGGCATTAGATGCTTTATCTAACTCCTCTTTTGCCAAAAGAACATCTTGCATTGTGGTATCTGTTTTGCGCATATTATCTTCCAATGCTTTTTCCACTTCTTTCCCTGTTGCTTCTGTTTTATTGGATAATTCAAATCCCTCCTGTGTGCGAACTAAAACTTGATTTGCACTATCAAGCAAATTTTTTGAAGTTTGTAAATTCTGTTTGCTTTGAGGAGCTAATTGAGAGAATATTTCTCGGATAGCTTCAAGAAAATCGCTCATAGCCTGATTGATAACACCTATTTCATCAGAATTTTTCTCAATCGTAAAATCTTTGCTAATATCCTTTGAGTTCTTTAATTCAATTAGATGTTTCCTCATTAAACGGATTCTAGAAGTAATACTATGCGCAATCAGATAACCAACTACCAAAGTAACAATAACCACCACACCTGCCACACCAAGCATCAACCAAAAACTAAACAAACTCGCACTTTCAATATTTGAAATTTTCTCTATCAAACCTTGTGCTAATTTATCTTCTACGCTTTTTAATAAATTGATTTTTTGGGTAATTGTCTCAAACCAATAGGTTGCTTTTACTCCAAATCCACCATCTATAAAATGCTCCATTGCTATCTTTCTCATTCGCTCTACTTCAGAAAAACTCTTATCTTCAGTTATTTTGAGATAGTATTGATAGTTATCAGAATTAGCATAACGTTTAAAATCCTCTAAAAAGATATTTTGAGCAATCATTAAAGCAATAAAGCGGTTATAAATTCCATTGGCAAATTTATCTGCTCCAAAAGTATTAGAAAGCACTGCTCTCTCTTGTCCAGCATTCTCTTTTGCGTTTAAAAAATTAACATACGCGACCAATCTTCTTGTAATTTGATCGTTTGTGCTAATATTGATAATTTCAACAATAGATTGGATATTTAGAGCAATAGTGCCGGTATAATAGCTTAAAATATCCCCTACCTTAACATTTAACGAATCCACTCCCTGCCGAATCTCATTAATTTTGCTGATTTGGCTCAAAGAAGTTTTTAAGGAATTTTGTGTATTTTGAGGATAAGAATGCAAGTCAAAAGACTGCAAAAAATCGTGCAATTCTTTAATTTTCTCATCGCTTAATTTGCGTTGCTTCTGTAAAGCCTCCCCAAAGTCTTTGCCTTTTGAACCCAAAAAACCGGCGGAAGTACCTCTCTCCTTTTGTAATTCGTGAATCACAAGAGATATTTTAGTTGCTAAAGTAACCCCGTGTTTTAACAACAAAGATTCTTGTACAATTTTATAACGCTCACTAATTAAAACAAGTGAGAAAATAATAAGAGTAACTAAAGGAATTAGCATTAAGCAAAGCAATTTCGTTCCCACTTTAAGATTGTTTAAAATTGGCATACTCCACCCTTGTTCCTAATTTAAAATAAAAATTATTTTAACATTTTTTCCTATAAAACTGATAGCTTTATTTTGGTTTTCAGTAAAATTTCTATACAATTTATCTCAAAAATTGACTGCTGCTAAAATCATCAAAGGAGTTTTTAAATGAAGCATCTCTTATTTGCTCTATTTGCATTTATTTTAAGCATATCCTTTAGTGCTTGTTCCTCCACAGCCCTTACCAATCGTTCGCAATTAATGCTTTTAAATACGCAAGAGGAAATTGCACTAGGAGAACAAAGTGCAAAACAGGTTTTGCAGCAATCTAAATTAAGCAACAACCACAAACAAGCCCAAATGGTTCAACGCGTAGGACAAAAAATCGCAAATGTTGCGGAACGTCCCGATTTTTCTTGGGAATTCTATCTTTTAGAGGACAAACAAGTCAATGCGTTTTGCCTACCCGGAGGCAAAGTATTTGTATATACAGGAATTATGCCCTTAGTGGCTAGTGATGATGAACTTGCTGTAGTGCTATCTCACGAAATAGCTCACACAATCCTAAGACACGGTGCAGAGAGGGCGAGTATGCAGACGATTCAACAAGTAGGAGGAGGTATTTTGGGTGCCATATTAGACATTGCAGCTCCAGAATACTCCAAACTCGCAGGAACAGCCTATAATGTAGGGAGCAATGTAGGCGTTATGTTACCTTTTAGTCGCTCTCACGAGTTAGAGGCAGACAAAGCAGGGATTATTCTAATGCAAAAAGCAGGTTACAACCCAAAAGCCGCCATTAGCTTTTGGCAAAAAATGTCTAATAATGGAGAGAAAAGCTCTTCTGATTTTTTCTCCACTCACCCAAGTGATTCTAAACGAATCGTAGAAATCAAAAAACTACTTACACAACAAGAGCAAAGCAAATAGCCCTATTGTATTACTATAAGATTCCACAAGGAATCGTGGTGTGCTTTTGTATAGGCATTTGCACCCACTTTAGTGCAAATATGATGTTGCATACAAAGTCATTGCGAGATTCTATGTTATGGATTGCTTTACTTCGTTTGCAATGACAAAATGGTAGAATCTTTGGTTTGCAAGATTATGGATAGCTTTGGCTAACGCCCCGCAATGACGAGGTGGTTAGACTTTCGTAATAATCTACAATATTGCACTTCTTTAGAGATTCCATTGAGCCAACAAAACAACAAAAGTATTTTGCAACGCCTCCACTTCACTCATTCGCACACGCTCGTTAATCGCGTGAATGCTATCATTGCACACGCCGCACTCCACGACTTTCACGCCAAATTCCGCGAAGTACCGCGCATCACTCGTTCCACCACTCGTGCTAAGCTCGGGCGCAAAGCCGTTTTGGGATTCTAGTGCCTTGACTATTTTTTGCACAATTAAGCTTTGCTTGTCTGTCAAAAAAGGCTTGGAGCTTTGGTTTAATTCCAAAGAATGCGGGGCTTTTGCAAGTAAATGCTCCAAATATTTGCGCACAGATTCTATGCTTGTTTGCGTAGAATTGCGCACATTAAACATAATTTTTAAATCATTGGGCGTAACATTCACAACCTCTAGCCCTCCGCGAATATCTGTAACCACAATCCTGCTTGGCTCAAACTCCTCGCTGCCTTTATCTAGCTTGTGTCCAGAAATTTTTGAGAGATGTGGCGCGATAATATCCACCGGATTCAAGCATTTTTTAGGATAAGCAACATGTCCTTGTTGCCCAAATATCTTAAGGATTCCATTAATAGAACCGCGCCTCCCGACTTTTATCATATCGCCAAACCTCTCCACACTTGTAGGCTCGGCAACGATTGCAAAATCGGGCAACAAATCCCTCTCTTTGAGACATTCCAAAGTATATTTTGTCCCAAAAATCGCCGCTCCCTCCTCATCGCTTGTAAGAAGCACCGACAAGATTCCATTAAAGTTTTGCGAACTTGTGAAATCGCAACTTTGTGGGATTTGAACTTTTTGAAATTCTTTAGAATCTTGCGCCCTTTGGGATTCCACATTTGCGCCTTTAGTGGAGATTTGCAAGTTTTGCGATTCCAAACAATCCACAAACTCCCGAATCGCGCACACAAAAGCCGCCACACCCGCTTTCATATCCTGCGCACCCCTGCCATAGAGGAATCCCTCCTTTATCGTAGGATTAAAAGGCTCACTCGCCCAACCCTCGCCCGGTGGCACGACATCAATATGCCCCGCAAAGCATAAATGTGGCTTTTGGGATTTTTTATTTTGCGATTCCGCATTAGAAAAGTTGCTTTTATTCTCGTGCGCTTTTGTGCTAATGGAATCGCTAGAATCCCGCTTCTGCGTCATTGCGAGAGATTCGCTAGAATCTCGTGGCAATCCATAGTCTAAAACTGCGCTTGTTGCATTTTGGGTTTGTGTGTGATTATGGGTTTGCGATTCCGCATTTCCTGCGCTTAAATCCTTGTAAAGAAAAAGATTTTTCACACCCTCTTTCTCAAACTCTAGGGCTTCAAAATCGCTTAAAATTTCCTTAATATACGCATAGATTCCACATTCTTGTGGTGTGATTGTGGGATAGGCGATGAGTTGTTGTAAAACTTTTATTACATTACTTTTATTTGTTTGCATTGGAATCCTTATAATTTGATGTTGGTAATTTGCGATTCTATCTCTAATGATTTTTGCATTTTTCTAATTCCTCTTCTTGCACACCACAATATATTCTTCATTTATTGTGCGTGAGAGAATCCCCGCTTTATTTGTTGGGGAATTTTGAAGTGGCATTGATTTGTTAGAAATTTTGCGCTTAATGGTTTGCAAATGCGTAAAGCCATTGTTACAAAAAACTTCAGCGATAAATCTATCGGTAGGAAGCTTTATGTTTTTTACTCTACGATTACCTACGATAAAAAATATTTTGCCGCCAATATTTATAGAATCTATGAGAGTTTGAATGCTGGATTCTAAATCAAAATAAAAACTTGAGATTTCTAAGGCTCTTTTTTTATCCATTGTAGAAATTTCTAAAATATAATCTTTTATCAAGCCTCTATTATAAGGCTTTTGAGCCTTTATTCCGCCCATAAGTTTAGAATCTAATTTCCTAGCGTCCTTAAAACCTAGCCACTCATTAATAAAAGTGCTAAATTGTCCATACGCAACCGTAGTTTTAGAATCGCCATAAGGTGGACTTGTCAGCAAAGTATCAAATTTTTGCTTTGAATTTTGAAAATTTGTATTGCTAAGATTAAGGTTGATCTCTCGCAATTTGGGTTGATAAAATTGCAAATAATCTTTCACAAGAGATTCTATATTTTTAGCAAAAATTGCATACACATTGGGTTTATAATGTTCATAATCTTTCATTCTAAAGAGTTTAAATTCATTATTGCGAGTATAGCTACACTCCCGCAAAGTCTCACTAAAACCAATCATAAAGAGATTTTGCACACTTTTATCCTCTAAATTTTTGAGATAAGAAAAAATCATTTTTAAATCCCGCTGTGCATTTTTCTCTATCCAAAAATCAATATTTGTAATGTTTGTTAGAGGATTAGAATCCAAAAATTGCTCCTTTTTAGACTCTATGTTACGCAATAGCATTTCTTTTTGTTTTAAAAGGTAAGAATATTCTATATAAGTCATTCTCGCCTTTGAAATCATCATCGCTAGAGGATTTAAATCAAAACCAACAAAATGTTTAATGCCATATTCTAAACCACTTACAAAACTGCTTCCGCTCCCACAAAATGGGTCTAAAAGATTGCTTTTTTTTGCTTTAAAGTCCTTAAGCAATTCAAACCCAATTTGAGGAAGCATTGTTGCGGGATATTTATGCAAATTAGGATACATTGACGCATAAGATTGCCCCAAAAAGTCGTATTTAGGATTGTAAACTGCTAGATATTCTTGCTCTTTAGAATCTTTAAGCGCACACTTTTGTGCAAATTGATGATTTAAATGCAAAGATTCTAAAAGTGTCATTGAAAATTCTCACTAATGTAATCAATTAAATAACTTAAAGGCTTTATAAAATCATCTGTTTGTATATTTTTGCCAATAAATGCACAATCAAAAAATTTAAACATTCCTCTATGCTGTGGATTATTAATTTCATTATAAAAATTCACAGTAGCAAAACACACAAGCGGTAAAATGGGAGGATTATAAGAAATATCATATTTTTCTCTAATACTAGATTCTGCATTAGCAATTTCCATTAAAAGCTTCCATTTATAAGTTTGTCCAGCTCTTTCGCGTAAGGAAGTTTTAAGTGAAAGGATAAGACATTTTTGTAAAGAATTTGTAGAATCTAGCTTGTAAATAACTAAATCCACATCGGGTTTTTGCGTCTCCTCTCCTACTTTAATCAAAAATAAATCCTGCCATTGTGGAATAGAAGAGATTTTGGAAGTAATGAAAATATTTTGTCTCACCCTGCCTTGTTCTTTATTTTTAAGAAACACCCAAACAATAAGATTGGAAAATGCACTTCCAGCAATACTTTTTCTCGCTTGTGAAGCGTCTTTAATCTCACATCTTTGGATTCTTTGTTGAATAAGATTCTCTACCTCATCTTTGCAATCTACAAGATAACCATAGAGATGATTAAAAATTTCTTGAAAATTCAATGTTTTAGTAGAAATATCCGCATTGATTTTTGCAATCATAGGTTGCATATAGTATTTAGATTCTATCTCTTGCAAGGTTTTTATCTCATCTTCGTTTAACATTCTCATTCTCCTTTGAATCAAAATATTCTTTCACCATTCCTATCCCCTCACCGCAATAAAACTCCTAAAATTTACCCAAGCAAAAAGCGTCTCCACGCACGAGAATCCCACGTTTAAAAGCATTGCGCGATTCTCCGCCTCACTATAAGGCACAAGCACATTCTCCAATGCCTCGCGCTTTTTTGCAATCTCAAAATCGCTATATCCCTGCTTCTTTTTGTTGGCTAAATAGTATTGAATCATCTTAAAATCTAGCTCCTTATGCTCCACCATTACCTTTTCGGAGACGATAAACACGCCCTTAGGATTGAGGCAATCATAAATCTTTTGCACGAGCTTTTCACGCTGCATTGGGCGGATAAACTGCAAAGTGTAATTGGCTATCACAACATCACTTTTAGGGAAATCCGCCTCCAAAATATCCCCGCAGATGAGGTTTGCACACATTTCATACGCGCTTAATTTATTCCGCGCTATTTCTAGCATAGATTCCGCATTGTCTATCCCATAGAGATTCAGCGGAAACTCCGCCTTAGAGGCGATTTCTATTAGCATTGCCCCCGTGCTTGTGCCTAAATCTAGCAGGGTGGAATCGGGCTTTAAATACATCAATGCAAAATCCGCACAAAGCCCCAAAACTTCCTTATAATAAGGGATTGAGCGGCTCACCATATCATCAAACACACCCGCGACTTTCGCATCAAACTCAAATTGCTTCTGCGGGGCTTGTGTAAAAACTTTATCCATTGCTTATTCCTTTGACTTTATAGCATTTTGTGATTCTGTGGTTTGTTTTACACTGCTTTGGAATCCCAAGTTTGCGCCACTTGCATTTTCTACACTCTCTTTAGATTCTCTATTTTCACATTTCAAAGCTTTATAAGCCTCCTCTATATCCCGACAAATCTGCTCTTTTAACGCGCTTAAATGCTCAAAGTGCTTGTTCTCACGCAAGTATTTTACAAGAAAGAATCCCGCCTCCCTCTCCTTTACTTCCAAAGACTTCCCAAGCAAATGCCCCTCAATCGCAAAAGATTTATCTGTGCTTAGACGATTGCCAATAAAAATCACTGCAGGATATTTTGGGGATTCCACACTTTGTGCGCCTAATTGCACAAATCCCGCATACACTCCCTCTTTTGGAAGCAAAAATCCATCATTTTGCAGGTTAATTGTCGCAACAAGCTCCTTTGCACCAATCCCCTGCCCCCGCACGATTCCACCGCGAATCTCAAAGGGACGCCCTAGCAGTTTGTTTGCTTGTTTTAAGTTGCCATTGATAAGTAATTCCTTGATTAACCCGCTATGCACAGAGAGTTTTTTATAAAATACCTCGCTAACTACAATCACTTCCCCTTGAAATCTTTTTTTTAAATCAAAGGTATAGTAATGCCTCTCCTTACCAAAGCGAAAATCATACCCCACAACCAAACATTTTAAATTGGGCAAAACTTCCAACAAAAACTCCACAAATTCTTTATCGCTTTTGTCGCGGACATATTCTAAAGGCAATGAAAAAATCGGATAGGAAGTATAAAAAGCGCGATATTTTTGGGGTAACAACTCGCCTTGATTGCTTTCAATGCACAAAATCGCACCCCCATTGCCTAACTTATCAAAAAGGGCTTGGTGTGCGCTGTGCATTCCATCAAACTTCCCAAGTGCAAGACTTGTGATACTTTTAGCAAATTTAGAGTTTTTGAGCAGCGATAAAAAACTCAACATTCCCTTCCTTTCCTTTCACTTTGGATTCCTCACAGACTAAAATCTTAAAACCCTCGTTTTCTAAAAGCGCAAGGGTTTGGTTGAGCGCATTAATAGCACTTTGCGATTCCATTAACACGCCCTTTTTGTTGCGTTTTGCTTCTACCCCCACTTCAAATTGTGGTTTAAAAAGCAAAATCAAAAGCCCACTTGCTAATGCCTTGATTGCGCTTAAAATATCCTTGATAGAAATAAAAGAAACATCGCAAACCACGAGAGAAAAAGTTTGCGATTCTTGATTTTCTCTTGCAAAATTACGAATATCTGTGCGCTCATAGAATCTCACGCGCGGATTCTGCCTCAAACTTGTATGGAGTTGATTGCTCCCCACATCTACACACACGACAGATTCCACGCCTAATCTCAACAAAACCTCACTAAATCCGCCCGTGCTAGACCCAATATCTAAGGCATTTAAGCGATGAAAATCTTGCGTTAAGTAGGGATTGGATTCCAAGAAATAATGCAACTTCTCCCCTGCGCGACTCACAAAGCGCAAAGATTCCAAAAAGGAAATGGAATCGCAAGATTCCACCACATAGGAAGCTCTTTTGCATATTGTGCCATTCACGCAAACCTTACCCTTTTTGATAAGGCTTTGCGCCTTGTTGCGCGATTCTGTTAAGCCAAACTTCACACAGGCAATATCCAAGCGCATTCCTTGTGTAATATTCTGCAATTATTTTCCTTTCAAATCCTCTTTGCTTAAACCCTTAAATCCAAACTTTAAAGAATTTTTACCAAACTTTGGGTGGCTCAAAACAAGCATTAAACTATCTTGTATGCGTTGATTTTGTGGTGCAAATTCAACCAAATAATATTCTCCCCAACGCATAGCATTTTGTTGCATTAAGCCTTGTAAATCTTTATTTTGCAATCGGGTAATTTTTGTTGGGGATTCTCCATTGTTTAAAGTCAAGCGATAGCCATTTTCTAAGAATCCTAAAGAATTTTGCTCACTTTGATACACATCTATAAAAAACACCTCTCCTCTTTCGTGCGGGTATTTTTCCTCATCATAGGCATTTAAATGCACTGCGATTAGCACGATTCGTGTCGTATCCTCAAAGACTAGCTCACTTTTGCGTGTGGCTTGAATGTAGGATTCCTCCGGCTTAGAGGGAATCAATCTTGATTTAAAGGATTGCAGATTTGCACACCCATTCAAGAGAAATAAACTCAAGATTCCAAAGATAAAGAATCGCATAAAAAGCCATCTCATTGCTTAACACCAATCTCATAATAAGCAAAGCCAAGCTCTTTAAGCCTTTTTGCGTTATACTGATTCCGCCCATCAAAGATAACAGGAGACTTTAATCGCTCTTTAATCTCTAAAAAATCTGGGCTTCTAAACTCTTTCCATTCTGTAACAAGCACAAGGCAATCGCAATCTTCTAAGGCATCATATTTGTTTTTTGCATACAATAGGTTTGGAGTATCCTTTAAATAAAATTGTTGTGCTTCTTGCATTGCTTTTGGGTCATAAACTTTTACCACCGCACCTCGTGCAACTAGCTCATTAATTAGCACAATAGAAGTCGCCTCACGCATATCATCTGTTTCTGGCTTGAAGCTAAGCCCCCACAAACAAATCTGCCTCTCACTTAAATCCTCTCCAAAATATTGCACGATTTTTTTACCCAAAACGCGTTTTTGCCCCTCATTGACTTGTTCCACTGCGTGAATCACTTTAGGGTTGATTCCATTGTCTAATGCAATTTTTGATAATGCTTTTACATCTTTTGGAAAGCAACTTCCCCCATATCCACAACCCGGATAAATAAAGCTATACCCAATGCGTTTATCGCTTCCGATTCCAACGCGGACACTATTAACATTTGCACCAACTGCTTCACAGATATTTGCAATTTCATTAATGAAGCTAATTTTTGTCGCAAGCATTGCATTTGCAGCATACTTTGTCATCTCTGCGCTTTTAATATCCATCACAATAAATCTATCGCAACTACGACAAAAAGGAGCGTAAAGCTCTCTTAATCTTTCTTCTACCCACTCTTCTTCTACGCCAATAATCACGCGGTCTGGCTTTAAAAAATCATTCACCGCATCGCCTTCTTTTAAAAACTCCGGATTACTTGCCACACTAAAGGAAATTGTTTTATTGCGCTTTTTAAGGGATTCACGAATCACCTCTTGAACCCTCTGTGCAGTGCCTACTGGAACGGTGGATTTATTCACAACAATTAATTGCGATTCCATTTGCTCACCAATTTCTTTTGCAGCTTGAAGCACATATTGCAAATCTGCACTTCCGTCCTCCCCCATTGGCGTTCCAACCGCAATAAATACAATCTCACATTTTTTCAACGCCTCTTTTAAAGAAGTGGTAAAACACAAATTGCCATTTTGATAATTTTTGCTCACAAGCCCTTCAAGTCCGGGCTCATAGATTGGTATTTTGCCTGATTTGAGTTGTGCAATTTTGGATTCTAACACATCTACACACACTACTCTATTACCCATTTCTGCGAAACAAGTTCCACTAACTAAACCCACATATCCCGTGCCAATCACTGCTATATTCATTGAAAACCTTGAAAATTTGTAAAATTTTCCGCATTTTAACATAATCTTATCCCAAATAACAAAAACCGCAAAGGAAACTTAAAGCAAAATAAATTTATAATTTTTCATTTAAAAATAAAGACTTTGCAAGGTTTGATTATGGCACGACATCTCCTAGAAACCAAAGATTTAAATAAAAATGAAATAGAGCAGATTTTGGACTTAGCCCAAAGCTTTTTAGAGTCTAAGCCTAGAAATAGTTTGAATGGACATATTATCATCACGATTTTCTTTGAAAATTCCACACGGACACTCTCTAGTTTTGAAGTTGCCACCAAAAGGCTTGGCGGTAGTGTGGTGCGTTTAGATGTCTCAAGAAGCTCCACAACGAAGGGTGAAACGCTTTTTGACACGGCAGCAAACCTCAATGCAATGAATCCAAGCGCGATTGTCGTGCGTCATAGAAACTCTGGTGTGCCAAACATTCTCTCACAATATGTCTCTTGTTCTATTATCAATGGGGGTGATGGCGCACACGCACACCCTACACAAGCACTTTTGGATTTATTAACACTGCGCAAACATTTAGGAAATTTAGAGGGTAAAAAAATTGCGATTGTGGGCGATATTCGCAATTCACGCGTTGCAAATAGCAACATTGAACTTTTGGGACGCTTTGGTATGGAAGTAATTTTGGTGGGTCCTCCACATTTTATCCCTAAAACCAAATTGCGTCATTGCTTATTTTTAAAAGAAGTGATTGATGAAGTGGATGCGGTAATGAGTCTGCGCACACAAACAGAAAGACACGATTGTCCTATTTATTCAAGCCTAAAAGACTATGCGAGTGATTATTGCATTACAGAGGAAATTTTTGGGGAGCGCAACATTATTCTTTTGCACCCCGGTCCCGTGCATCGCAACATTGATATTAGCGATTCTATGCTAAAAGACCCACGTTGCAAAGCATTAGAACAAGTTACACACGGTGTTGCGATTCGTATGGCAGTTTTAGAAACACTCATTACTCACGACAGCAATTCAAAAATCCCTAAAAACTTCCCTTATTTTTAATGCTTGAATTGCTTAGTTTAGCCGCGGTGGGCTTTATTACTGCATTAACACCGGGTCCTGATATTTTATTTGTGCTTAGAAACACACTAAGTTATGGCGCAAAGATTGGATTCCTAAGCCTCTTTGGAATCTTTTGTGGCTGGATTATTTTCTTAAGCCTTGTATATTTTGGCTTTGCGCATTTCATTCAAGGCGCACTCATTCAAGGCATTCTTTGCGCGGTGGGCGGAATCTATTTAAGCTACATTGCCTATCTTTTGTTATTTTGCGCAAACCCAAAGGTTGATTTCAATCAAGCAGAATCCCAAATGCGATTCCATAGCCCCTATGCTTTTATGCTAAAAGGAATGCTTGTCAATCTCTCAAACCCCAAAGCAATTCTATTTTTTGGACTAATCATCACGCCTTTTATGGATAAGCATTTAGAATTAAGTATTTTCGTGTTGCTCATTGCGCTCACTCTTGCCTTTGTATCTGTGATTTTCATTGCGACATTTTTTCGTAAATTTATCAATAATGCGCTTTTTAGAGTAATTGATAGAATTTGTGGAATCGTATTCATCGTTTTTGCGATTCTGCTATTTATCAATAGTTATCGCAGTTTAATGGATTTTATTGCATAAGATTGCGCTTTAATCTTGACAAGATTCCGCTTTTAGATTAAAATTCCGCTTTACTTCATTGCAAAATTACAAGGAACTGCATAAGGACTTCGTGGATTTCAACATCTGATTCTTTATATTCATTTTTTACATTCTTTAAAAACTTTTGCAAGGAATCTTAAACAAACTTAAGGTAACAAATGAGCGAAAACAATCAAAACAAAAAAGAATATAAAACAAGGACGCATACGCCAGTAGAAGGCTATACAATAGAAGATTTGCGTGCAAAATCTATCAACAAACTTGCAGAGATTGCAAAATCACTCGGCATTGAGAATCCGCAAGAATTTCTGCGTCAAGATTTAATCTTTGAGATTCTAAAAACGCAAGTAAGCAAGGGTGGCTTTATTCTCTTTACCGGAATCTTAGAGATTACAAGTGAGGGGTATGGGTTCTTACGCGCCATTGATGAAAACTTTTCGGGTTCTCAAAATGACGCCTATGTTAGTAGCACACAAATCCGCAGATTTACCTTAAGAAATGGCGATATTATCACAGGGCAAGTCAGAAGCCCAAAAGACCAAGAGAGGTATTACGCGCTTTTGAAAGTTGAGGCGATTAACTATCAATCTCCCGAGGAGATGAAAAATCGTCCGCTATTTGACAATTTAACCCCTCTTTTTCCCACCGAACAAATCAAATTAGAATACAATAGCTTTAAAATCACGGGGAGAATGCTAGATTTATTTGCGCCCATTGGCAAGGGGCAGCGCGCACTTATTGTCGCACCCCCAAGAACAGGTAAAACCGAGCTGATGAAAGAACTTGCTTATGGAATCACAAAAAACCACCCTGAAGTGGAACTCATCGTCTTGCTTGTGGATGAGCGTCCAGAGGAAGTTACCGATATGGAGAGAAGCGTAAAAGGCGAGGTGTATAGCTCCACCTTTGATATGCCTGCAAACAACCATACGCGCGTGGCGGAGCTTGTTGTAGAAAAGGCAAAGAGAATGGTGGAAATGGGCAAAGATGTTGTGATTCTGCTAGATTCCATTACGCGACTTGCTAGGGCTTACAATACCGCAACACCAAGTAGCGGAAAAGTGCTAAGTGGGGGAGTAGATGCAAATGCGCTACACAAGCCCAAGCGATTCTTTGGTGCGGCAAGAAATATTGAACAGGGCGGAAGCTTGACAATTATCGCAACTGCACTTATTGAAACAGGCTCCCGAATGGACGAAGTGATTTTTGAGGAATTTAAAGGCACAGGCAATAGCGAGATTGTTTTAGCCCGACATATTGCAGAACGCAGAATCTACCCCGCAATGGATATTTTAAAGAGTGGCACACGCAAGGAAGAATTGCTTTTAGGACACGATAAACTACAAAAGGTTTGGGTGCTACGCAATGCGATTCATCAGATGAATAATGAAATTGACGCTCTCACTTTCCTTTATTCGCAAATGCAAAAAAGCAAGGACAACGAAGAATTTTTAAATATGATGAACGACAATATGAAAGACTAACAAAGATGATTCCGCATAAAATTGGAGTGTTTGATAGCGGTGCGGGTGGAATTAGTGTCTTAAAAAGCCTAATCCATTCCCGCAATTTTAAGCAAATTGTTTATTATGGCGATACGGCTCGTGTGCCTTATGGTGTGCGAAGTGCCGAAACGATTGTGCAATATTCCCTAGAAGCACTAGAGTTTTTCAAAAGTTTCAACTTGGATTTACTTGTAGTTGCCTGTAACACGGTGAGTGCTTATGGATTAAAAGCTATGCAGGAAGTTGCCCCCTATCCTATTGTTGGCGTAATTGAACCGGGAGTTTTAGCGTTAAAAAACAAGATACCAAACAAAGATTCTAAAATTTTGATTTTAGGGACAAAAGCAACGATTCAAAGCAAACTTTATAGCAAACTTCTAGCAAAGGAAGGCTACCATAATACATTCGGACTCGCCACAAGCCTCTTTGTGCCAATTGTAGAAGAAGGAATCTTTAGTGGCGAGATTCTAAATGCTACAATCAAACATTATTTTGCTCTCTATCCACATACGCCAGAGGCTATTATTTTAGGCTGCACACATTTCCCACTCATTGCAGATTCTATCTCCCAATGCTACAATAACCAACCTCTTCTCATACATTCAGGAGAAGCAATTATGGAGTATTTACAAAACTCTTACACATTAAAAACCTTTGATGATTTTCCAGAGGTTACATTTTATGCAAGTGATTGTGTAGAAAAACTAGAACAAATTGCTAAATTATGGCTTACAAAATAAAATAAGCCCTTTAAAAAAATATTTTTATGATAAATTCCAAAAAAGAAAAGCTAAATTTTATTTTTATTTTGATACTTTATAGGTTTTAAATAACAAAAAATTTATAAATTTAAAACTTCAAAGGAGATTCTGTGCGAAAATCTTGGGTGAAAGCTAGAGAAACGGATAAAATCAAAACGCAATTACACTATGCAAAAAAGGGTGTTATCACACAAGAAATGGAATATGTTGCAAATATTGAACACTTAGATGCAGAAGTGGTGCGTAAAGAGATTGCAAAAGGGCGATTAATCTTACCTGCTAATGTCAATCACACAAATTTAGAACCAATGGGAATTGGAATCGCAACGCGCACAAAAATTAATTCCAATATAGGCAGTTCTGCACTCGCAAGTTCTATTGAAGAGGAAGTGCAAAAAACACTTATCTCCATTAAATATGGTGCGGATACGATTATGGATTTAAGCACGGGAGGCGATTTGGATTCCATAAGGGAAGCAGTGATTCAAAGCTCTAGTGTGCCAATAGGAACGGTGCCGATTTATCAGATTCTACACGATGTTAAAAATGATATTAATGCACTTACCATTGACAAAATGCTAGAAGTAATGGAACGACAGGCAAAACAAGGCGTGAGTTATTTCACAATCCATTGTGGATTCTTGCTAGAACATATGCCAATGTTATCCAAACGCAAAATGGGAATCGTAAGTCGCGGTGGAAGCTTAATGGCTTCTTGGATGTTGCATTACCACAAACAAAATCCATTTTATGAAGCGTTTGATGATATTTTGGATATTTGCCAAAGATACGATGTCTCTTTAAGTCTTGGGGATTCCTTGCGACCGGGTTGCTTAGCGGATTCTAGTGATGAGGCGCAATTAGACGAATTGAGAGTTTTGGGAGAATTAACCAAAAGAGCGTGGGAAAAAGATGTGCAAGTAATGATAGAGGGACCCGGACACACACCAATGAATGAAATTGAGCGCAATGTGGAGTTACAAAAAGAGCTTTGCTATGAAGCACCTTTTTATGTTTTAGGACCACTTGTTACGGATATTGCTGCGGGTTATGATCATATTGCCTCTGCCATTGGTGCGGCGATTGCTGCTTGGAAAGGTGTTGCAATGCTTTGCTATGTTACCCCCAAAGAACATTTAGGCTTACCCAATGCCAAAGATGTGCGCGAGGGAATCATTGCCTACAAGATTGCAGCACACGCTGCGGATATTGCGCGTGGGCGCACAAATGCAAGAATCAGAGATGACGCAATGAGCAATGCGCGGTATAATTTTGATTGGAATAAGCAATTTGAATTAGCCCTTGACCCAGAGAGAGCGCGTGAATATCACGATGAAAGTCTGCCGCAAGAGGTATTCAAAGACGCAAAATTCTGCTCAATGTGCGGACCGAAATTTTGTAGTTACAAAATTTCACAAGAAATTGTAGAACAACATCAAATAAAGGAAAAATTATGAATCAAGAACAAGTCATTCAACTTTTAAAAGAAGTCATTTATCCTAATTTTGAAAAGGATATTGTAACCTTTGGATTTGTGAAAGAAACACTTACACAAGGTGATTCTGTCGCTGTGCGCATAGAGATTCCGTCTGCTTCTCCAGAAGTTGCACAAACGCTTAGAGATTCTATTACGCAAAAGCTCAATGCACAAGGTGTTACAAAAATAAACATAGACATTAAACAGCCCAAACCGCAGGAGCAAAAGCCACAAGGCACAAAAAATCTAGCCCCGCAGATTAAAAACTTCATTATGGTAAGTAGCGGTAAAGGGGGTGTGGGCAAATCTACCACGAGCGTGAATCTCGCGATTGCTCTAGCAATGCAAGGTAAAAAAGTCGCTCTCCTAGACGCCGATATTTATGGACCTAATGTGCCTAGAATGCTTGGATTAGAAAAAGATAAACCCGAAGTGGATTCCAAGCTTAAAAAGCTTATTCCACTTCAAGCTTTTGGGATTGAAATGATTTCTATGGGTGTTCTTTATGACGAGGGGCAAAGCTTGATTTGGCGAGGACCTATGATTATCCGCGCGATTGAGCAAATGCTAAGTGATGTCGTGTGGGGGGATTTAGATGTAATGGTGATTGATATGCCTCCGGGAACCGGCGATGCGCAACTTACTCTTGCCCAAAGCGTCCCTGTAACCGCAGGAATCGCAGTCTCTACTCCACAAAAAGTCGCGCTTGATGATGGCGCAAGAGCGTTGGATATGTTTTTGAAGCTTAAGATTCCTGTAGCAGGAATCATAGAGAATATGAGCGGCTTTATTTGTCCGGGTTGCGGAGAGGAATACGATATTTTCGGCAAAGGCACAACCGAAGAGGTTGCTAGAAAATTTAACACAAAAACACTAGCACAGATTCCTATTGAACCTATCGTGCGTGAGGGTGGAGACAATGGAAAACCTATCGTGTATTTTAAACCCGAATCCAAATCGGCAAAAGAATATCTAAAGGCTGCTAAATCTGTATGGGAGTTTATAGAGGAAGTTAATGCTAAAAAACTAGCAGACAACAGCGCGATTCAGCCTGTGGATAACGGCAAGTCTGCTTGTAGTAGTTAGGCGGATTCCCCGCTTACCACACCCCTTTAACAAACGATTCAATGGATTTGATAACTTGGATTCTTTGGAATCTTGTTTAGATTCTATCTCTTTGGGATTCCTATGAGAAAAGCTTCAAGCCAAAATGTCTAATGCCCTTTGTAGTTCAAAAGTGTTAGAATGTATCCTATCTACATTTTGTGTTAATTCCTGCACGAGAGAAATAATATCCTCTTCAAAGTTTGGATTAT
Organism: Helicobacter rodentium ATCC 700285; assembly: GCF_000687535.1. Taxonomy (GTDB): domain Bacteria; phylum Campylobacterota; class Campylobacteria; order Campylobacterales; family Helicobacteraceae; genus Helicobacter_D; species Helicobacter_D rodentium. Next base: position 116,486 of record NZ_JHWC01000004.1, on the reverse strand, counting down.
TTTGTAGATTGTAAGCTAGTGTTTCTTTATCAAGCTTGGTGAGTTTGGATATTTCTGCAAAAGTGGAATTATCCTCCACATTGTCTATTGTTTGCTCTGCATTTGCTTTAGAGATTTCATTCTCGCCTTTACCTTGATTTTCTAATTTTTCTTTGATATTTTTTAAAATATCCGCCCCATTGTCTTTTTCCATAATTTGTTTAAACACTTCCTCTGCGGAAGCTGTTAAATCAATAGCGTTAGAATCTATTCCGACTTTTTTAAGCTCTTCCTCTGACATTTTTTTCAAGTCTTCCATTGTTTGTTTTAAAAAAGCTAAAAATTCATCAATAGAAGGTGGCACATAACCTTTACTATCCTCATCTATAAATGATTTTAGATACTCCATATCACTTGCTAGTGTGCCTGTATCGCCCCACAAAATGCGCCCGTCCATATCTTTATCATATTCTAAGGTTTTGTTTAATTCTTGTGCGATAGAATCGCTAGAATTAGGAGTTTGTGAGGCATTAGAAAATGCACCCGCCTTGCTATATCGCAAAAATTCTGCTGGGGCTATGGAGTTACCATTGACAAACGCACTAACACCAAAAAACGAAGTTGTATTTTTCTTTTCCTCTGCACTTAGGATTCCATTAAAATCAGTATCGGCTCTTAAATAGCCCCTTTTATGTGCAATGTCCGCATACCAACCACTTACAAACTCTTCCGCTCTGCCACTTAGGATAGCTTTGCCATTGCCAATATTCTCTAATGCGCCACCGCCAAAGACATTTTGCAATCGTGCAATATTCTCGCTTGTAAGCTCTACACCTATTACTTCATTTGTAAATGCGTCCCTAAAATAGACATTGGAATTGTCATTTTTTGCTTCTAAAATAGATTCCTCTTGTAGCTTTGCCCCATTAAATGAAACTTCTGGAGACTCATAAACTACAAGATTCCTTAAGCTGTTTGCTACACTTGTAAGACCACCAAACATATAAGCCCTTATTTACTAAGGCTTACTAAATTTAATGCGTGGTGGTTTGTAATTATTCATAAACGCATTAGAAAGGATTTTTTGATTGTTTGTTTGTGGTCTTGTGTTTGCATTATAGTTGTTTTTTAATGGCATATAAACATAAGTGTAGCCATAATTTGAGCCAAGATAGCGGAATCCCCCTACAACTTCCCTTTCCTCCTCTGCGCTTAAAACTCTCACGCCCTCACTTGTATCACTTACTGCGCCATTGGTTAATTTTGCTAAAAAGTCCTCCGCAAAGGTTGTAGTAGATAGGAATCCTAAGATTGCAAGAATGCTTAAAATTTTGCTTGTTTTCATTTGTTCTCCTTTTAAATTTAAATTTATGAACGCTTTATTATAAAAGATTAAAGGTTAAATTTATCCTTGATTTTTGATTCACCAATTCTCAAACCTCTCTTTTGTTACTTTAAGTAACTCTCTTACAAATACTTTACCCTACCTTTAGTAAATGATTCAAAAAAGTATTCATTTTTTCTTGTTTGGTTTGGGATTCGTAGGGCTTAGATTCTTTGGATTCCTTAGAATCTTTAAGATTTTTAGAATCTTGAAGTGCTTGTTTGGCTTGTGTATTGTAAGATTCTTGTTTGTTTAGTGTTTGAAGCTCTTGAGCATTAAGAGAATGAGAATCTAAAATCTCTTGAAAGACTTTGAGAAAATGTGTCAAAGAGTTTGCAAACCGCTCTCTATCCTCGTCCCATTGAATTGTATTATTATGCGTATAGCCTAAATCTATCAACTCTTGCAAATGTGATTCCACAGAGATTTCACCATTTAACAAATCCCAAAATCTCTGCTCTGTATCGTAATTTATCACATAAGTATTTGGAAATTCATTTGTTCTTAGCATTTGAGCATAAAAACGCTCATTCTCCTTTCTGCTCTCATAAAAAAACTCTGAACGCTCCCCAACAATCTCACTACCCAAACAAGACATTATAAATAGCCCACTCGTTGAGATTTTATCCCCTTCAAAGTAACGCTCCTCTACGCTAAATCTAGGGTCTTGCCTTTGTTGGAGCGTCTTATCAATATCCATTAGACTACAATGAATAAAGAATGGCACAGAAATGCCTGTTTTGCTAATTTTATCCCACGATTCCATAAAATTTTTATTTTCTTGTAGATTTAATTGCATAATCAAGTCTCTATCCTCTGCGGTAGGATAATAAGCATAAATATTCCTCTGTGGCAGAGCCTTAATTTCATCGGGGCTAAGCATTCTATTGCTTTGGCTTAAATCACCGACCAAATCTTGGAAAAAGACAAAATCGTTATGGATTGTCTTTGCCATATCAATTTCTTTATAGTAGGAATCGAAACGGGTTGTTTCATCGTAATAAAATTCTCCCAAATGCTTATAAACAATCTTATAATCTAACGGAAGTCCAGCGGCAGCATTAAAATCTTCTCCCATAAAGCCATTTTCATCAATGCTATATCCGAAAGCCTCTCCTTGTAACAAATCAATTTGTATGCCAAGCTGTTTAATTTCAAATGCTTGCCTAATTGCCTCTTGAATATTCCTTTCTTTTTTGTGTTGTCTTTTTAACTCTTCAAATTCTGCTTTAAGAGCCTTAATTTCCTCTTTCTTTGCATTTTCCTCTCGCGTATCATTTGTAATCTCTACACTATTTTTAGTTGGATTCAAAAACGATAAAGCCACCGCAGGGTTGGAAGCAACTTCTCCTTTGAGATAAAGATTCTTGCTATTTTCTAGCATTAAAGAAAAGGAGGAGTTAGAATCCTCCTTTGTTGCGGTCTGGTTTGGAGTGTAGCTTGAAAATTCTCTCTTTGCACTGCTTATCTGCATAATTTCTCCTAGAATCGCCTTGAATCTAAAGTATGCTTCGCTCTAAATTGATAGAAATTTGCTAAATTTCTTGATTTTTTGGTATAAGCTTGATAAAGTTTATTGCTTCCCTCTAAAGTATAAAATACATTGTAGGTATATCTGTTATTCCAAGAAACGCTTTTGGAATAGTTATAGTTAGATTGAACATAAATACTACTTACTTGTCCCCAAGTAACTCCAATAGTATCACTTTGCACTGCAAAATGGTATTTTTTGTCAAGCCCTAGATAACGCCCTTGGTCATAAGTATCTCGCTTAAAGTTTAAAACTTCTATGGGATTTTTTTGATTTACTTCTTTACCAAAAAGGTCTATCTGTCCATATACCGTATAACGCATAGGCACACCATAATTTGAGATTCTACTATCCATTGATTTTATGTGCGTATAAACTCCTCCTACAACTTCCCTTTCCTCCTCTGCGCTTAAAACTCTCACGCCCTCACTTGTATCACTTACTGCACCATTGGTTAATTTTGCTAAGAAATCCTCCGCAAAACTTGCGCTAGAAAAGAATCCTAAGATTGCAAGAATGCCTAAAATTTTGTTTGTTTTCATTTGTTCTCTTTTTAGGTTTAAATTTATGAACGCTTTATTGTAAAAGATTAAAAGTTAAATTTATCTTTAATTTTTGATTCATCAATTCTCAAACCTCTCTTTTGTTACTTTAAGTAACTCTCTTAAAATTTCTGCCACAAAGTAAGTCCAAAGATAGCATCAGGTGCAGCGGAACTTCCGCCCAAAGAGGCACTAAGAGAAACTGCGGTATCAGAATTTACACTATAAGTAGAACCTATGCTTAGCGTGGGGATAGAGCGAATCTCGGAGTTTTGGTATCCATTAATCTTTTGTTCTGTTTGGAATCTCTGCTCCGCCCCTAAATCTAGCGTAATCTTAGGGCTTAAGATGATAGACAAATCCCCGCCGATATAATAGCTATTACCATATTCTACCTTTGCAAACTCAAACTTCCTCTTTGCGTTATAGCCAAATCCCCCATAGATTCCATAAACCACAGGGTCGCTGTATCCTCTTAAGGTTGCTTGTAAGTTTTGAGATTTGAGATAAAAGTTTTTATCCTCATTGACAAAAGTCTCCCTCTGCACCACTGCACTTTGAAAGCTAATCTGTGGCACAAAATCCGCAACGCTATTAAAAGTATAGATTAACCCAAGCCACAAGGAATTAAACGACCATTTATTATTATGAGAATATTCACCTGTGAAAAAGTTCGTATATTCTTGTCTTGCATAGCTTCCATTGCCCGAAACAAGCAAATCAAATTTCGGGTGTAAGGTATAAATAAAGGTTTGATTAAGACTTAGTTGCTTCGTATCATTCCATATTGTCGGGTTGCCTGTAATGCTTAGATTCGGATACATTGTATAAGAGTTTGCATTCCCTGTGCTTAGAAGTGAAAGATTTGTAATGCTTCTAAGCCCAATTTGCTTTTTAAAAAGACTATCAATACTCAACTCATCGGACGCAAGAAGTGGTAAAACACCAACTAAAATCCCAAATAACACTCTTTTAATCATTGAATCCTCCAAATTAAAATTACAAATAGTAACATATAACAACATTTAGCAATTTTCATTTCAATTTTAAACAAATCCTTGATTAATAATCTTAACTTTTTGTTAAAATAGCCGATATTTCAAAAAGAATAATTTACAAGGGGAAAACAATGTTAAAGAAATTTCTTAGCATTGCGGTAATGGGTGGTTTATTTTCAAGTGGTGCATTGGCAGAGGATTTGTTAGCACAAATAACCAATGGTGCAGTAAGCGATACAAGTAAAGGCGTAAGGCTCTTAAGCACAGAGGAGGAAAAGCAAGTCGTAGGGGGGTATAATGTTGGATTCATAGGCGGAGGAAATGAAATTCACGCTATTATGATTCCTAGTGATTATGAATGGAGCACTTTTAAACAGGAAGGTAATTATCGCTCTATACAATTATGTGGTGAAGGTCAGTCTCGGTGTGCAAATCCAAGCTCACGCAGAGGGCAAGATTGGTTAGCCACCACAGGAGGTAACCCCTATCAGTTGATAGGTTTCAGTGTTAAAATGAATGTGGGTTACTCTAGGAATGGTAGATACACATATTTTTCTTATGGGACAGCAGTTTATAATGCAGTTACTGGAACAGCATATTCAACAAGATATATGCCGAATAATTTAATTGTCAAAGAAATACGGAATCGTTATCAAAATGCTATGGAAGTTAAATTTTACTAGGATTTGTAATGATAGCAATTCAAAATAACAACTATAATTTAGTGCCACAGAGACAATTTCAAGATTCTTTAAGCAAGAGCAACAATTTACAACAAGAATCGCCACAAAAAAGCAATGAGGATTCCACACAAGCACACTCAAGTGATGATTCCCAAAATACAGCATTTAATTTTAGAGAAATAGTCGCAAACATTATCGGCTTTACTCCCGATAAAGAGGGCTTTTTGCCAAGTGAGTTTAACACACAACTTGGAATCCCAAGTGGCATAAACATTCATTCTACTATGATAATAAGATACGATTTATCCCGAGTTATAGGCTATTATAACAATCTTGATATAAAGGGCAGCATTCAAAACGCTTACCAATCATTTACAAAACTATCTAGCCAAGAGTTAGAATCCCTCATCAATCAAGCCAAAACACCAAAGGACGAATCACTTTATAATAGCCTACTCAATATTCCACAATATCTTAATGCTAGAGGCGAATTAAATGAGAGCGGTAAGTTTAGAATCTTTATGGCATTAGATACAAGCTATGTAGTAGGGGATTCAACGATAGCTTTAGAATTGCAAAAAGCAGGGAATACATACACAAACTTTATTGATGAAAATGATAGTTGGCTAGGAATGAATGTATTTGATAGAGGCAAAGCAGGACAACTTCTGCGCACAAGTGCTAAAGATATGAGCCCAGAGGAATTTGGGAAACAATGGGCGGAATTACGCAAAGAATATCAGGCAAAATATGACGAATGGCAAGAACAACTAAGAAAAGAAAATGAGGAAATTGAGGAATACAATAAGAATCTTAGGGAGCAGAAAAGCAAAAATAAATTTAAACCAATCCAAGTAACAAGCAAGAGTGAAACTTATCAAGATACAAGCTTTTTAAATACCTTAGACTTTATTAAAAGTCAGCAGAAGCTAGAGCAAATCTTAATACTCTTTGGAGAGAGAAGTAAAGGGAATTTGGACATTCAAAGCCTAAAAAATTATTTTGCAACTTCACAAAAAAGACTAGACACAGAGGCTTAAGGGATTCCACAATGACAATCTCTAATGTTTGCAAATGGCAATACAGAATCTCTTAATGAAAAACTTGATAAAAATTTATCTGCTACTTTGTTTGCTTCAAAGCCTCGCAAATGCAGAATTTATCGTGCAATCCTATCAAGAAATAAAGAATCAAAGAGTGATAAGACAAAGCTATGAGGAATCTTGCGGTGCTTCCTCGCTTGCTACATTACTAAATATCTTAAATCAAAGCAATTTCACTGAATTAGAAATCTTAAAAACAATGAGTGAAAGCAAACTAAATACAGATATGGTGAGCTTTACAGATTTGAAAGCAGCGGCTCAAAAGCTAGGCTTTAAGGCTAACTCCTATTCTTTAGATAGAGAGATTCTTAATCAACTTGTCAAGATTCCAATGCTTGTAAAGATTGAAAACGACCCTAGATTTCCTCACTTTGTAGTGATTATCAATCACAAAGGCAATTATTTGCAAATCTTTGACCCAAACTATGGCGAGTATATCAGCTCTAAAAAAGAATTTTATAGTATATGGGATAGGGACAAAAAGGGAGGTTACACCTTGATTATCGCACCGCAAAAGGCACTCAATCCCTTTGATTTAAAGCTGCCTCATTCGCTTAATTTTATTTTTTCTCCTTTTAGTCTGCATTGAATCGTAAGCAGTCTTTGTGTAATTTAAGATTATAGGCTGTTACGAAAATTCTACAATTTTTCTCACGATGCCAAAATGGCTAACTTTAAAATAGTTTTAAGATAAAATACACAATACTAACAAACAAAGGAATCCTAATGTTTGAAATTTTACTTGCCTATATTCTAGCGGTTTTCCTACTCATTGCGACACCCGGTCCTGTGGTTGCGCTTGTGATACGCAATGCTTCAATGTATGGATTTAAAACAGCATTCTTTACAAGCATAGGGACAAACTTCGCCTCTTTACTCCTGATAACCTTTGCCATTGCAATAATTTTAGGTGCATTTGAAATTTCTCCCTTTGCATTATCCCTCATCAGTATTGCAGGTTGTGCATTTATTTTTTATCTAGGATTTAGCTCTTTGTATCATACATTGAAAAACTATCAAAGTCAGCCCCAAAAGGAATCCGAACCGCAATGCAATCAAATCAAAATTAACAAAACCTTTGTCTCTAGCTTTTTAGAGGGGTTTGGCATTGCAATAGGCAATCCAAAAGACATTTTATTTTTTGTAGCATTTTTTCCGCAGTTTATCCATATCACCGATTCTATTCTTACGGGTTTAAGCATTCTCGTAGCAGTATGGATTCTTCTTGATTTCTGTATTCTTATGAGCTATGCGCTTTTGATGCAAAAGGCAATTTTATTGCGCTATAAAAACCTTATTGGAATCATCAGCGATATTATTTTAATGCTTGTTGGGGCGTTTGGAGCTTATTATTTACTTCAGTCTTAAAACTAATTTTTTAAACCTAAATTTTATATAAACTCTCAAATTCAAACAATTTTTACCCTATTCTAAAGAAATAAAAAAGTAAAAAATGTTAGAATACTAGCTTTGAATTTTATTTTAAGGCACACCCAGTGAAATGCCAAAACAATCCATTTAGCATTGCTTTACCTAGTTACACAATCACTTTTGGCGACTTGCACAAAATCACACATAAAGATAAGATTCTCATCGTTACAAACCCAAAAATTGCGGGGTTACACCTGCAAACCTTACTTGCAAACTTGGAAGCGAAAGAAATTTATTGCCACACAATTCCCGATGGCGAAAATTATAAAAACTTTGAAACAATTAATGGAATCCTAGAAGCCGCCTTTAATCATCAATTAAACAGAAACTCCTTAATGATTGCCTTTGGTGGAGGAGTAATTGGAGATATTGTTGGTTTTGCTTCTGGAATCTTTATGCGTGGAATAGATTTTATCCAAATCCCAACAACACTTTTAGCGCAAGTGGATTCTAGTGTGGGAGGCAAAACGGGTATCAATAATCACTTCGGTAAAAACCTGATTGGCTTGTTTCATCAACCCAAAGCAGTGTTTATCCACCCTCATTTCCTATCTACTCTACCAAAACGCGAATTAAGCGCAGGAATGGCTGAAATCATTAAAATGGCAGTTTGCTTTGATAAAGGCTTTTTTAAGGTTTTACAAAATGCCGATATAACCAATCAAGGGGCTTTATTGAGCATTATCTACCAAGCGGTGAGCATTAAAGCTAAAGTCGTAGCAGAAGATGAGAAAGAATACGGAATCCGTGCCACTCTTAACTATGGACATACTTTTGGACATATTATTGAAAGAGAAAGTGGCTATGGGCATTATCTACACGGAGAGGCTGTTGGAATTGGAATCATAATGGCAAACAAACTTGCTTTGAGATTGAATCTCATCACACAAGAGGAAGAAAAGAGTATTTCAGAATTACTTCAAAAATACCAGATTCCAACTACTTACAAAATAAGAGATATAGAATCCTTTTATCAAGCTTTCTTTTGGGATAAAAAAACTTCCAATAACCGCATTAAATTTATTTTGCCTAATGGAATTGGCAATGCATGTTTTAAAGAGGATATTCCCAAAGAAACAATCCTAGAAGTATTGAGTGAATTTTCCAAATGAAACCCTTACGATTTTTAGTCCTCCTCCTTATTTTTCTCACAAGCGCATTGGGAAACGAATTAGTAGAGGAGATAAAAAATATCAAACAACTAGATTCTCAAATTACACAAGCGGATAATTTTCTAAATAATCCCAATAATTTATGGATGAAAAAATATTCCAATTATCAAGCCTACCAGCAAGTGATTTTCAGTGTTTTGCAAACTCAAAATGAAATTAATGCACTAGAAAAACAGCCTAAAAGTATTGAAACGCAGAATCAGCTAAGTATTTTAGAACGCAATCTTACTGCATTAGAGCAACAAAAAGAAGTTTTGGGTATTTATAAAGACTCTCCTTTTCGTGAATTGACAGAAGCAAAAAAAATTGAAGAAGCACCCAATGTTACAAATCTCTTACTTATTGCACGCGCTTATTCTTACATAAAAAAAGTAGATACAGAATTAGCACTCCTACAACAAAGCTATCGGCATCTACAAGAAAACCTCAAATTCCTCAAACAAAAAGACGAAGCGTTAAGCAAATTGCTAGAAATTTATAGCACTACACAAAATTTAGACAAGCTTCACAATCTTTGCAGCTCCAACTATTGCCTTTTTTCCGACAGAGAATCCCTCATTAAATCCTACCAAGCAAACGACAATGCGCTAACCGTGCTTGAAACAACGCAAGAAGTCTTTAATACAACTTTAGAAATCTTTACCAAAGAAATGGAAGAAGTGAAAACGCGTTTAAAAACTCAAATCAAAGAACAATTTATCAAAAGCATTTACATAGGTATTACAATTTTAATTCTCATTGGAATCGCTTTTTCTATTAAACTTGGGGTGCGCAAATATATCCACGACAACGAACGCATTTACACAACAAACAAAATCATTAACTTTTTAAATATTACTCTTATTATTTTGATTTTACTCTTTGCTTATTTAGATAATGTAAGCTACCTTGTAACCGTGCTTGGATTTGCATCTGCAGGTTTAGCCATTGCAATGAAAGACCTTTTTATGTCTATTTTGGGTTGGATTGTGATTGTTGTAGGCGGTTGTGTGCATGCAGGAGATAGAATCAAAGTCATCAAAGAGGGTGCTGTTTATATTGGTGATGTGTTAGACATTTCTATCCTTAGAATCACTCTTTATGAAGACATTACGCTCACAACTTATAAAGAGAATCGCAGGGCAGGACGCATTATCTTTGTTCCCAATAACTTTGTTTTCACAACAATGTTTTCCAACTACACACACGGGGGAATGAAAACCGTTTGGGACGGAATCGACTTTACTATTACTTTTGATTCCGACCACGAAAGAGCTTGTCATATCGCAAGAGAATGCGCGAAAAAATACGCTAAAGGCTACACAGAAAGCACACGCAAACAATTTATAAAAATGCGCGACCGCTTTAGTTTGCGCAATACCAATGTGGAACCACGCGTCTTTAGTTTGCTTGAACCCAATGGAATCCGCATTTCTGTATGGTATTTAACCAATGCTTATGCTACTTTGGCACTACGTAGCAGTATCAGTTCCGAAATTATTGATGAGATTTTACTCCAGCCTAATATTCAAATTGCGTATCCTAGCACAACAATTTATGAGGGTAAGCCCAAAAATTTCTCACCCCGAAACGAAAAGGAAGCATTTAAAAATATTCATTTAAAAAGCGATGGTGAGATTCCACAGCAAAATTTCTTCTAAAGATTTTCAATGCAAAAACAAAAAGTCTATTTTAAAACCTTTGGTTGTCGCACAAATGTATTTGACACACAAGTAATGATAAATGCTCTTAAAGACTTTATTCAAACGCCTTATGAGGAAGAAAGTGATATTGTGGTTGTCAATTCTTGCACCGTAACCAACAATGCAGATAGTGGAGTTAGAAACTATATTAACCGATTGCAAGGAGAAGGTAAAAAGATTTATTTCACAGGTTGTGGCACACAAACACAAGGACAGAATCTGTTGGATAAAAACTTGGTTTTTGGCGTCTTTGGACATTCACATAAAGAAAATATCAACACAATTCTAAAACAAAAAACTTCGTTCTATTTGAAGGACGATTTAAGCAGTTTAGAAAATGAAATCTTAGGCGACTTTATTGGTAAAAGTCGTGCTTTTATTAAAATTCAAGAGGGTTGCGATTTTTCTTGTTCTTATTGTATTATCCCAAGTGTGCGCGGTAAAGCACGTAGCTTCACGCAAGAAATGATTTTATCTCAAGTAAGCAATCTTACTCAAAAAGGCTTTACTGAATTTATCCTAACAGGCACAAATTTAGGGAGTTGGGGTAAAGAATTTAATAAAGACATCGCAACTTTAATAGAATCTCTTTGCGAGATTCCAGACTTAAAACGTCTTAGAATCGGTAGTTTAGAACCATCGCAAATCAATGAACATTTCTTAAATGTATTAGAAAACCCAAAAATTGAACGCCATTTACACATCGCCTTGCAACACACCGCACCTGCAATGTTAAAAATAATGAATCGTTTAAATACCTTTAAAACAGACTTAGAGCTTTTTACCCTACTAGCCGAAAAAGGATTTGCTTTGGGAAGCGATTTTATTGTAGGACACCCCGGAGAAAGCGAAGAAATATGGCAAGAAGCTTATATGAATTTTTGCCTTTTACCCTTGACGCATTTACACAGCTTCATTTATAGCCCACGCGATAATACACCTTCTGCCAAGCTCCAAGATAGGATTCATCATAAAATTGCAAAACAAAGAAAACAACAAATTGAAGTGCGAATCGCAAAGAATAATTTGGAATTTAGAGAGAAATTAAAAGCCCAAAAGAAAACTCTGAATGTCTTAATAGAAAATGTCGCCACTCAAGAAACAGACAAAATAGAGAATAAATCCTCTACACAATATGTCGCGCACGGATTTGATGAATATTACAATAAAGTGCAAATCCAAACGCAAACCCCTATTTACAAAGATTGTTGGATTCCCATTGCACACTTTACCCCTAAAATGGACAAAAATTATGCAGAAATTTAAGAACCTATATATTGGAATCTTTGCCATTTTGTTGGCATTTATTTTATTTGCCGTCTTTTCTTTTAAGAATAATCCGACTTTAATTAGCGCAACAGATTTACAAACAATTACCCAAAGCACACCACCAAAAGTTGCAATCATCAAAGGGGATTATTTGTATTTTACATTAGAGGGTAAAGAATACAAGGTTGCCAAAAGCAGTATTAACCTACGAGAATTTGGACAAAAAGTGCCTTTAGAGATTAAAGAGGATTTGAATATATTGCAAAACCTAACCGAACTTGCAGTTATTTGCATTGTCATACTCATTGTTTTATTCCTCTTAGCAACCCTCAAGAAAGTAAAACCACAAAACAATTCAAACCAAAATACTCCAAAATATAAGGATTCCAAACAATCTTACGAAAATACCGCAAAATCTTTTGCGAACGAAGCCTTTAATTTACATTACATACAACCCATTACTTCCAATCTTACCTTTGAAGATGTTGCGGGTATTAGTGAGGCAAAAAATGAATTAGAAGAAATTATTGATTACCTAAAATCGCCTAAAAAATACCAAGATTTTGGCGTAAAGCTTCCCAAAGGAGTATTGTTAATTGGTGTCCCCGGCGTAGGCAAAACGCTAATAGCAAAAGCGTTAGCAGGAGAGGCAAAAGTACCATTCTTTTATCAAAGCGGGGCGAGTTTCGTGCAAATTTATGTTGGAATGGGCGCAAAACGCGTCCATGATTTATTCACAAAGGCTAAACTCAATGCGCCCTCTATCATTTTTATTGATGAAATTGATGCAGTGGGAAAGGCACGTGGCGGTATGCGCAATGATGAGCGCGAGGCAACACTCAATCAACTTTTAACAGAGATGGACGGCTTTGAGGATAGTTCGGGAGTAATTGTTATAGGCGCAACAAACAATGTGGAATCCCTAGACGATGCTTTGTTGCGAAGTGGGAGATTTGATAGGCGCATTTTTGTAGAATTACCCGATTTACAAGAAAGAATTAAAATTCTAAAAGTGCATACGCGTGATAAAAATTGTAATTTTGACTTTGAAGAGATTTCAAAACTCTGTGTAGGATTCAGTGGTGCAGCTCTAGCTTCCTTAATCAATGAGGCAGCTTTATGCGCAATCAAACGCGGCTCTAACACTATCACAAAAGAGGATATTTTAAATGTTCGCGATAAAGTAATGTTGGGTGTGCGCAAAAAATTGAGTTTCAGCCACAAAGAAAAGGAGATTCTTGCTTATTATCAAGCTGCTAAAGCCTTTAGTGCGTATTCTTTAGAGATTCCATTTGAGAAAGCAACCCTGATGAGTGATGGCTTAAAATCTATTGACAAAGAATTTTTAAGCAAAAATGAAATGGAAAGTAAGATCAAAATTCATTTATCGGGAATTGCGGCACTTGAATTACTCTATCAGGAACGTTATTCACACGCTAAAGAAGACTTAGACACCGCAAAAACCTTAGCGCGTCAAATGGTAGAATCTTATGGTATGGGAGAATATTTACTGGGGAGAGAAGAAGATGTATTAAAAATTTTAGAAGAATGCAAGAATGAACGTTTTGCATTTTTTAAAAATTATCGCACAATTCTAATGAATATTAAGGATTCTTTACTTGCAAATGAGAAATTAGAATACGATGAGATTGGGCAATTAATCCACCAACAAATATAATGAAATCTTTTGGCTTAATCCATTTAGAATCTTTATCAATTCCTCCGCTTCTTTTGAATGATTTTTGCGTTCTTGGTTCAAAAGAACAATGCACACAGGCAATCACCTATGCTTTCAATCAGCTAAAAACTCATCAACGCGTAGAAAACCTAATCCTAATTGAACCACCAATGATGATTTTAGATTCCACATTTTTTCTTGAGCAGTTAGACACCATTGCTTCTTGTGGCTGTAAAATTTATAGCTATTTTAGAAATAATAGAAAAAATAACTTGAAAAACTATAAAAATCTTGCGCAATCTAGCTTGGTTATTCTTTGCAAAACATAAGAAGTTTAATAGGCGCGTTTTTTATAGCATTCAATTTCTATCTCATAAGCAATGGGATTAGCTCTCTCTCCGCCATTGTTTAAAGCTGGAAAGTATAATTTAATTTCTACAAAAGTACCCGGTAACAAATTCTTGAAAGTCCCATACTTACTCATACCAAACATTCCGCAATCGTCTAACTCTATTTCTGTATTGGGTAAAATTTGCACAACAATGGTATCTCCATAAATAGAATCCACGGTGATAGTTTTCTTTGCATTATCCACACTTGCGATAATCCCCTCTAATTTAAAACTATCTCCCCACGCTAATATATTCAAACAAAAAAATATTAAGACTATTCTAAAAATCCTCATAAAGTTTCCTAATACGCTCTTCTACCACACTTCCACTCTATCTCTTGCGCTCCGAAAATTTGTCCTTGAGGATAACCATCAATCTCAACAAACATGCCCGGCTTTAAAGCTGTAAAGTTATGGTAAGTATCATTTCCAAAGATTCCACAATCATCACCTTTTAATTTCGTGTAGGGAAAAACTTGCACAACCATATTCCCATTCATTCCCGAAATTGTAATGGTTTTATTTGCCTGATTCACTTCGACAATTTGCCCGTGCATATCCATATCTGCAAAAGCTGGGATACTAAACATACCAACACACAATGCTACTTTAACAAAATTTCTTAATCTCATATTATGCTCCTTAAATCCATTTGGCAAAATTTTAATCAATTATTGTTAGTTTTTTGTTAAGATTGCAAAAAATTTTTAAAAAGGTTTATTTTGGATTCCATTATTTGTAAAAATACACTTATGTTAGCCCCTCTTGCTGGTTATAGTGATTTACCCTTTCGTGAAGTTGTTAAAAAATTTGGTGCAGACATTACGGTAAGTGAGATGATTAGTGTGCATGCACTTGCCTTTAAAAATAAAAAAACATTAAAAATGGTAGAAAAATCCCCTCTTGAAAACCCCTTTGCTCTTCAAATTGCAGGTAATGATACAAACATCATCACACGCGCAGTGGAATTGCTTAACCAATCTAAAGAGGATATTCAAATTTTAGATTTAAATTGTGGTTGTCCCGCTCCAAAAGTTTCTAATCACGGGAGCGGAAGCTCATTATTAAAAGACTTAAACAAACTCGTAGAGATTCTAAGATTAATTAGAAGAGTAAGTAAAATTCCTTATTTGAGTGTAAAAGTTCGGCTGGGTTTTAATACAAAGATTCCACTAGAAATCGCAAATGCACTCAACGATACCCCTATTGATTATGTTGTGGTGCATGGTCGCACAAAGACAGATGGATACAAAAAAGAATGTATAGATTACAATTCTATTGCCCTAATGAAACAAGTTTTGTCTATGCCTCTGATTGCCAATGGAGAAATTAATAGTGCGCAAAAAAGCCAAAAGGTTTTAGAATGTACTGGTGCAGATGGTGTAATGATTGGGAGAGCAGCCATTGAAAAGCCTTGGATTTTTACTCAAATCAAAGAGGGATTGCAAAATGAAAATGTGGAATTGCGACAACGTGTGAGTTTGGAACATTTTGACCGCACAATCTCTTTTAGGGGCGACTATGGCGCAATAATGTTTCGTAAAAACCTACACGCTTACTCCAAAGGTTTAAAAGGTGCAAGCGAATTTAGAACTCTTGTAAATACTATCACAAATCCCACTCTTATGCGAGAGGCAATTTTAGAGTTTTTTAGCAAGACTGCATTAGAACATTAATGTTTTAACTTGTTCTATTCACTGGATTAAGGGTCTTATAAATCAATACTCAATCCCTGCATCTCTTAGCGCATCACGAATCGCACGCATTTGAATATTTTTATCAAAACACCATTTGGGTGCAAGAAGTGTATCATTGCGCACACCTGCACTCACGCGGTGAATAACGATATTTTGCGGAATCCTCTTTAAAGATTCTACAATCAAATCAATATAATCCCCTAAAGAGATGGGCTTATACTCGCCTTTTTCATAAAGATTTGCCAAGATTGTTTTTTCAATAATATAAAGCGGGTGAATCTTGATTCCATCACTACCCCACTGGATAACGGATTCTAAACTATGCAACATCATTTCCTTGCTTTCATTAGGTAGTCCATAAATGATATGCGAACACACTTTTAAACCGCGCTCTTTTGTTGCTTGAATAATGGATTCCATATTTTCTGTGCCGTGTCCGCGATTAATAAATTGCAAAGTTTCATCATATACAGATTGGATTCCATATTCTACCCAAATTTCCTGCCCTTTTATTTCTGATAAATCACCCAAAAAATCAAGCAATTTCAAATCCATTGAATCCGTGCGTGTGCCAATAGACATTCCTACTACATTTGGCAAACCCAACGCCTTTGTATAGAGTTTTTGAAGCGTATCAAAAGGCGCATAAGTGTTTGTAAAAGACTGAAAATAAATCATATATTTTTCTACACCAAACTTATTGCGATGAAACTCACTCTGCCAATCATATTGACTCTGTAACTGCTTGAGTTGCATTTCCAACAATGGATTTTCGGTCATTTTTGGATTCATCTTAAGCGCAACTCTAGGCTCTTTATCAAGTGTTGGTGAAAAACTTTCGTTTTTACAAAAAATACAACCACCACGCGCCACTGAACCATCAATATTTGGACAAGTAAAACCTGCAAGAGCTATTGGCACTTTACGCACTCTCTGCCCAAAACGGCGCTTACAATAACGTCCAAATGTTAGCATTTGCTTCACTTATTCTACCTCAATATATTTTTTGTCAAAACAGGCTTGACAATATTGGAAATTTTCTACACCAATGCTCCGCTTTAAACCCTCAAGAGTTAGAAACGATAAAGAATCTGCGCCAATAAATTTGCATATTTCCTCATTATTCATTCTTGCACTAATCAAATCCTCTACACTAGGCGTATCTACTCCATAATAGCAAGGAGAAATTGTTGGGGGAGAAGAGATTTTCATATGGATTTCCTTAACGCCACAATCACGCAAGATTTTTACAATCTGGCGACTTGTTGTTCCACGCACCACAGAATCATCAATCACAACCACGCGCTTGTCCTCTATTAATTCTCGAATAGGATTAAGCTTCAAGCGCACCTTTAATTCCCGAATCTGTTGCGTTGGCTCAATAAAAGTGCGTCCCACATAGTGATTACGGATAATGCCCAATTCAAACGGAATCCCACTTTCTTGTGAATACCCTAAAGCAGCCGCCACGCCACTATCGGGTACAGGAATCACTAAATCCGCTTCTATAGGATTCTCTTTGGCTAATTCCCGCCCCATATTTTTACGAATCTCATAAACAAGTCGTCCAAAAACACGACTATCCGGACGCGCAAAATACACATACTCAAAGATACAAGGGTGAGGGTTGGAGGGCATAATTTTATGAGATTCCACACCATTTTTGGAAAACATTAGCATTTCACCGGGTTCCACATCACGTACAAACTTCGCGCCTACCAAATCAAAGGCACAAGTCTCACTTGCAACAATATAGCCTTTAGAACCATCAGGATTTGTAATTTCTCCAAGACTTAAAGGACGAAATCCGTGTCTATCACGAATCACAAACATTTTTTTACGGCTTAAAATGACAAAACAAAATGCGCCCTTTAGTCGCAAAACTGCTTCTTTAATTCTATCTATTAAGTTTTCCTGTTTAGCCCTTGCAATTAAATGGATAAGATTCTCTGTATCCATATAACTTTGAAAAATTGCTCCCTCTTGAATGAGCTCATTACGAATTTTACGAGCATTTGTGAGATTTCCATTATGCACAATAGCAATTTCTCCCAAATCATAACGCGCAAACAAAGGTTGCACATCAGAAATAGAATCATTACCAGCAGTAGAATAACGATTATGTCCCACTGCACTGAAGCCTTTTAATCTATTTAATGTATCATCGCAAAAAACTTCTGTTACCAATCCATTGTTTTTAATTGTGGTAATTTTTTCACCATTACTTGTTGCGATTCCTGTTGCCTCTTGTCCGCGGTGCTGCATAGAAAAAAGAGAATAATACGCAATACTCGCAGCATTTTGTGCATTATACACACCAACCACCGCACATTCCTCATTCCAATCCTTTGTATTGGAGTGGTTCAAAATTGCATTTTTAATTGGCTTCTCCACGCTTATAATCCCAAAGAATCTTCAATACCATATAGCCCATTAGGTTGCTTATGCAGCCAAAGGGCAGCCTTAATTGCTCCTTGCGCAAAAGTAGCACGAGAGGTTGCCGTATGGATAAACTCCAAATACTCTCCATTTCCATAGAATCCCACATTATGGATTCCAGCAACATCACCACCGCGCAATGCCATTACACCAATCTCATCTTTTTCGCGTTCTCCAATATTGCCGTTTCTACCGCTTTTGCGCACTTTATCTAACTCTAAACCCCTAGCTTGCGCACAAGTTTGAGCCAAACGCAAAGCTGTTCCACTAGGAGAGTCTTTTTTATGATGATGGTGTGTTTCTACAATTTCAATATCAAAATCACGCAAAGTGCTTGCAACCAATTTAATTGCCTTATTTAATACTGCAATACCTAAAGACATATTACTAGCATACAAAATAGGCATTTTTTTAGAAGCTTCTTTGATGAGATTCTCGTGATGAGATTCCAAGCCTGTTGTGCCAATTACAATTGGCTTAGGATTATCAAGAGCTACTTCCAATAACGCCCTCGTCCCCTCTGCAGTTGTAAAGTCAATAACTACATCAGAACTTTCTAATAAAATCTTTAAATCAGCGGTAATTAAAACACCGGGGTCAATAGAAAAATCTAAGTCCCTGCGCACATATACGCACTCTAATTTTACTTGATGATTCACTTTAGCTAAATCTACAACCAATTTCCCGACACGTCCACCAGCTCCAAAGACTCCAATACCTAGCATAAATGCTCCTTATTTATGATGTTCAATGTATTCAATCGCTCCAAGTGCTGCTGTCGCACCATCTGCTGCTGCACACACTACTTGTTTTGAGGCTTCCGATCTCAAATCACCCGCCACAAATAAACCGGGAATATTTGTTTCCATTCTAAGATTCACAATCGCTTGTCCATACTCATTCATAGCACAAATGACACTACCATCTTCTTGCATAAGCACTGCATTATTTACATTAAAGCCAATCAGCACAAAGATTCCATCTGCTTTTATTTCTTTTGAAGATTCATTTTCTAAATTTTTTAGCTTTAACCCCGTAACCCCCGATGCATCTCCACAAATCTCTTCAATGCCATATGGAGTTAGAAATTCAATTTTAGCCTCATTCCTCGCTCTTTCTAATGTAACAGGAGAAGCACGAAAAGCATTTCTACGATGAATCAAAGTAACCTTAGAGCAAATTTTTGCAAGATAAATGGATTCCTCCACAGCCGTATCTCCACCTCCAAGCACGACAACCTCTTTGTTCTTGTAAAAAAATCCATCGCAAGTTGCACAAGAACTCACACCTTTGCCCCAAAATACATCTTCGCCTTTAACGCCAGACCTTTTAGGGCTTCCACCTGTTGCAACAATAACCGCTTTAGATTCCACTTCCATATTATCGCTTAGCATAATACCAAAGTGATTACCAACTTTTTTTACGCGCACAACCTCTTTCATTTCGTGTTTTAAACCAAAACGGAAACACTGCTCTTGCCAAGGCATCATAAAATCAAATCCACTTTTAACTTCTGCAACACCCGGATAATTCTCCATTTCACTGCTTGAAGTGATTTGCCCTCCGGGCATACCTTTTTCAAACATTACAACATCTTTTAAACCACCTCTTGTTGCATACAATCCAGCGCTTAGCCCAGCAGGACCTCCACCAATAATTGCTAACTCTAACATCTTAACTCCTTATTTTTCTTTAAAATTCATTAATTTATAAATTCCATTCTCTTTTAAATGTATATAAAGCTTGGAATCTTTACTCTCTCGTTTTAGCAAAAAGCATTGCGGTAATACCCTTAAATCAAACTCATGAATCAATTTTAACATTAAATTACTTGAAATTTTTAATTCCACAAGATTTGGAATATACTTTTGAGTTTCTCGATTTTGCTGATAAAAGTCAATCGCCAAGAGAATCGGGGTTTCTTGTATATTTTTTGTTAAAAAATCTGTAGAATTTGGGGAAAACGAGCTATAAAAACACAATTTATATTGTGAATCTTGTGGCTCAAACAAATTAATGGAATCCTCTTGTTTTTGATAAAAAGAATCCTCACTAAAATTAATTTTTGAAACCGATGTAAAAGAATATTGATAATATAAAAATGCACCAACCACAAAAATGACAACAAATGCAAGAGGAAGACCCGGACAGCATTTTTTCATGCTCCCTATTCTCCCTTAACTAAAGATTGAAAAAACACTTACAATAAGCCATCAAGTTTGTCTTTAAAATCTTGCTCCGTAGAAGCTCCAATCATTTCATCAACTTTTTCTCCATTTTTATAAAAGAAAATCGTTGGAATAGAACGAATCCCAAATTTCGCTGCAAGCTCTTGTTGCTCATCAGTATTCACTTTGCAAATTTTTGCCTTACCTGCGTATTGCTCTGCAAGACTATCAATCACGGGAGCAATCATTCTGCAAGGTCCGCACCAAGGTGCCCAAAAATCTACCATTACCACGCCATCTTTGATTGTATCTTCAAAATTTTGCTCTGTTAATTCAATGTAACCAGCCATATTTTTCTCCTTAAAATAATAAAATTTATCAGCGCATTATACAACAAATAATTTAAAAAATGAAAAATTTTACAATTCTTTTAGTTAAAAATTATTTTACCGCTTTGAGCATTTCATATCTTTTTAGTTTTTGGTGACTATTGCATAAGCTCTATTAGTTGTTGCACACTTTCCTCATAGCTAATTGCCTCATTATAACTTTGTTTCAAATACTCCTCCATTCCACTTTTTTTTGCAATGGCTTCATCTAAATCCTTATCGCTTCCTGCTTGATATGCCCCGATTCTAATTAGCACTTCATTTTCTTTTAACATTGAGTAGAGTCTGCGGAACTTTCTTGCCGCTGCAATATGTTCCTTTGTTGCGACATCTCCCATAAGCCTTGAAGCAGAGTTTAAAACATTAATCGGTGGATAGATTCCAAAATCCGTTAAGGAACGATCTAGCACAATATGTCCGTCCAAAATGCTTCGGCTTTGGTCTGCAATAGGATCACTCATATCATCACCCTCTACTAGCACTGTGAAATATGCCGTAATAGAACCACTCCCCTCCTCTTTACCCGCTCTCTCCATTAATTGCGGTAAAAGCGTTAAGACAGAGGGCGGATAACCCTTGCTTGTTGGTGGCTCTCCTAGTGCCAACCCAATCTCTCTTTGCGCCATAGCAAAACGCGTTACAGAATCCATCATAAATAAAACATCTTCTCCTTTAGCCTTGAAATATTCTGCCACACTCATTGCAGCAAACGCTCCATATTTTCTCATCAAAGGAGAATCATCGCTTGTAGCAACTATAAGCACCGTGTTTGTCAAATCCCCCCCTAAATTTTTCTCTACAAACTCCGGCACTTCCCTGCCCCGCTCCCCAATCAAAGCAATCACTTTAATCTTTGCACTTGCGCCACGTACAATCATTCCCATTAAAGTAGATTTTCCAACCCCACTCCCCGCAAAGATTCCGAGTTTTTGCCCCTTACCGCAAGTCAATAGCCCATCAATACTTTTCACGCCTACACTAAAAACCTCATTAATCATTCCGCGCTGCATTGCCGCAATAGGAGGACGAATAATAGGCATTGCTCCCTCGGCTTTTAATATGCCTTTATTGTCTATGGGTTCTCCTAATGGATTAATCACTCTTCCAAGCAATTCAGGTCCAATAGGAATCTGTAATCCGCGCGTATTCAAATAAACTTTATCGCCCACTTTCATTCCTTCAATGAAAGAAAAAGGTGTAATTTTAAAATTATCTTTTTCTAGGGCCGTTACCATACCCATTGCGCTATTATCTTCTCCTATAATGCGAACAATATCGCCAATATGCGGAACTAATCCACTAGCAGATAAAAATCCTTGCTCCACTTTAATAACCAAACCAAATGCGGGAGAAAGATTCAAACCATTTAAACGTTCTTTTAAATTTTGTAGGGACATTAAAACTCTTTTGTTTTTGATTTTAGCGAAGTAAAATTTTAATATATTTTTACTAAAATTGTGATTCCAAAATCAAACTTTCATTTTATAAGGATTGAAATGCCCAAGATAAGTGTATTTGGCGGAGGTGCTTGGGGGAAGGCTTTGCATTTTGCTTTTAGTCAAACAAATGATTGCTATATTGTCTCTCGTAAAAATTTAGAAACAAAATCGCAAATCACTCCCAAAGAAGCGCAAGATAGCGATTTCTTTATTGTTGCCATTGTAAGCTCTGCGCTACACGCGTGGCTTGCTACCACACCTCTACCCAAAGAAGCAAAGATTCTTGTTGCCTCTAAAGGAATCGCACAAGGACAATTTGTTAGTGAGATTTTTGAATCCTTGTATCCAAATGCGCATTTATGTTTTCTAGCAGGACCGAGTTTTGCTAAAGAAGTCCAAGCCTCATTGCCTTGTGCCTTAAATATCCACACCAACCAATTAGAGAATGCGAAAGAATGGTTACCATTGTTTCCAAACTTCATTAAACCTTACGCTTGTGAGGATATTATAGGGGGTGAAATAGGCGGTGCGTATAAAAATGTCATTGCGATTGCAAGCGGAATCTGCGAGGGAATGGGCTTAGGCAACAATGCGCGTGCGTCTTTGGTAGCTAGAGGATTAGTGGAAATGACGCGTTTTGGCAAATACTTTGGCGCACAGGATTCCACATTTTTAGGATTATCAGGAGCAGGAGATTTATTTTTAACTGCTAACTCCACACTCTCGCGTAACTTTCGTGTAGGAATTGGATTGGCTCTAGGAAAAACTTTACCAACAATTTTAGAAGAAATTGGGGAAGTTGCAGAGGGAGTTAAGACTTCTAAAGAGATTTATTCTCTAAGTCAAAAACATAATATTTATACACCCATTGCAAAAGAAGTTGCACTCATTATGAATGGCAAGAATCCAAAGCAAAGCTTAAATGATTTAATGAAAAGTTCATAATCTTTGTAAAAGCAAATCAGTAAATAAAGATTCTTAAAAAAACCCAATGGGTTTTTAAGAATCAAACTAAGTTTAGAAAGTGCGTTTCAAAAGTTCTTCAGGGCGCAAAATAGTAATAATTCTATCGTCTCTTTTACCTACACCATAGATTAAATTTTCATCTTGACTGATTGTTTCGGGCGTAGGATCAATATCAGACTCTTTAATACGTACAGCTTCTGTTAAGCGATCAATAACAAATCCTGCACGCTCTTCTTGATTGCGGATAACAATATAGCGCGTATCTTCTGTAGGCTTTTCATAAGGCAAACCAAATTTTAAACGAAGGTTAATTAATGGCACAACCCAACCGCGCATATTAAATACACCTAGCACATAATTCGGTACTCCCGGAACCCTTGTGTATTCTAATGGTTTGATAATTTCTTGAATGCTTAGGATTGGCACAGCAAACTCTTCTGACCCAACTACAAAGGCAACAAGCTGAATCACATTTTCTGTCTCAACGGGTGGCTTTTTTTGTGCTTGTTGTTTTTGCAAAACATCTTGTAATTGATTACTCATTATTCGGTTACCTCCACAGTTAAGTTAATATTTCGTTTGACAACATTCATTAAATATTCTGGTGAATAAGGCTTAGTGATATACTCTGTCATTCCAGATTCTACACCGCGCATTCTATCTGTCTTGCTAGTCCTACTTGTAACTGCAACAAGTGGCAGATTTTTAAATTTAGCATATTTGCGAATCTCTGCTGCCAATGTATAGCCGTCCATCTTAGGCATTTCTATATCAATCAAAATAGCATCAAAGTGTTTATCTCCATTTTTGATTATATCTAAAGCTTCTGCTCCGTTGGTTGCTTCAGTCAAAGTAACACCTAAAGGCTTTAAGGATTTTCTCATAATAGCGCGATCAGTCATAGAATCATCTACAATTAAAACTTGATAATCGCTTGGAGAGCTTTTTTCCTTTTTGGTTTCATTTTCTTGGATTAGCTTATTGATGCTGACTTTAACATTTTTTGCCATTTGCATCATTGCAGCAATATCCACAATTAGCGTTACTCTACCATCGCCACGAATTGTCGCACCTGCAATTCCTTCTGTTCCCTTCAAGTAAGAGCCAAGAGATTTGATAACAACCTCTTCTTGCCCAATAAGAAAATCAACAATAATACCGATTTTATTTTCCGCTAAACCAATTACAACAACATAAGCTTGTTCGGAATCATCAAATACAGAATCTACTCCAAAAATATCTGCTAAACGCACCAATGGCAATACTTCATTCCTTAAGCGCAATACACTTTTGTTTTCAACGGTATAAATTTCATCTTGAGAGATTCTAACAGTTTCAATAACAGAAGCAAGCGGAATCGCATAAAACTCTTCTTGCACACCAACAAGCAAAGACTGGATAATAGCCAAAGTAAGAGGAATTTTGAGTTTTAAAATAGTACCCTCTCCAAGAACGCTCTCTACATCAATGATACCATTGAGTTTTTCAATATTTGTTTTGACAACGTCCATTCCAACACCGCGTCCGCTAACATTTGTAACGACTTTTGCAGTTGAAAAACCGGCTCTAAAAATCAATCCGTAAGCCTCTTTGTCTGTCATAGAATCCGCTTCGCGTTCGCTAATAAGACCTTTTTCTACAGCTTTGGAACGCAATATATCTGGATCCATTCCCTTACCATCATCTTTAATTTCTACGACAATATGGTTTCCTTCATTGTATGCCTTAAGCTCGACCGTTCCCTTCTCTGACTTACCTGCTGCAACTCTGTCCTCTTTAGATTCTACGCCGTGATCACAAGCATTCCTAATCAAATGCACCAATGGATCTCCAATTTCCTCTACGATAGACTTATCAAGCTCTGTTTCCTCTCCACTAATAACCAAATCAATTTCTTTGCCAAGGTCTCTTGAAAGGTCGCGCACCATACGAGGAAATTTATTAAAAACTCTTCCAATTGGCAACATTCTTGTTTTCATAACCGCAAGTTGAATATCCGTAGTTACCATAGAAACACTAGCAACAACTTGATTTAATTCCTCAAGGAATTTTTCGCCCTCATAACGTTCTTCTACATCATTATAAATTTTAATTAAGCGGTTCTTACCAAGAACCAACTCACCAATAAGATTCATTAAGCTATCAAGTCTCTTAACATCTACACGAATTGTTTGTTCCATTGCAGTCGCTGGAGTCTTACTTTCCTCTCCACCACCACGAGCTTTTGCTGCTGAGGCTGGTTTCGCAGCAGGTGCAGGTTTTGCTGCTGGAGCTGGTTTCGCAGCAGGTGCGGCAGCTGCTGGGGCTGCACTAGGCGCAGCAGCAGGTGAATTATCTACTACTTCACCCGGTGCTTGCACATCATCTAATTCACCTTTTGCACGTTTTTCTTCTCGTTTTTTCTTATCTTCCTCTTGACGTTTATTGAGCAATCTCTCAATCTCTTTTTCAACTTCTTCTGGGGACATATTAGCATAATCAGGTTCTGGCTCATCGGATTCTGGTTCAGATACTTGCGGTGCTTGTGCTTCTGTGGGTGCTGGTGCTTCTGCAGTAGCAACAGCTTGTGGAGATTCACCCTTTGAAATTGCATCTAATCTCTCAACTACACTAGCAATATCCCCATCTAAACCCGTATTAGCATCGGTACCTGTATCACGAATCGCATTTAATAGCTTTTTCATAAAATCAATGGATTCCAAAACAACATCCATAATATCTGGAGTAATTGCTAATTCTCCGTGTCTTGCCTTATTTAATACATCTTCCATATGATGCGTTAAATGTGTCAAAACTGAAAAATTCAAAAATGAACCCGAACCCTTAATCGTGTGGGCAACCCTAAAGATTCTATTTAACAAATCTAAATCGTCTGGATTATTTTCCAATTCCACTAAATCTTGGTCAAGTTGCTCAACCATTTCAAAGGCTTCAATCAGGAAATCCTCTAGTATTTCTTGCATTTCGTCCATAGTTATACCTTCCTTTATAAAATAAAATTTGTGCTAATTGTTGTTGTATTTGTTGATAATTCTTGAAATCTCATCGTGAAATCTGTTGCCATCAAATTTAACCAAATAAGATTCCGCACCCGCTTCCTTACCACGAATTTCACTAAATTTATCGCTAATAGATGAACTAAATACGATTGGTATCTTAGCAAATCTCGGATCCTCTTTTACTTTCGCAGCAAAGTGGAATCCGTCCATTTGTGGCATTTCAATGTCTGAAATAATGATTTTTAATTGCTTAATGAGACTTTCTCCATAATTTTCATAGAGTTTCTGGAGTTTTTGCAACCCGGCTTCTCCATTATTCGCTTCTGCGACATCAAAGCCCATTTTTTCCAAAAACTCTTTTAGGATTTTTCTAGCAATGGAACTATCATCAAGCACCAATGCCAATCCGCTAAATTTGTTATAAACACGTTCTGAGCTCATCTCTGGTTGATAGAAGCCCAAGTCTTGCACAATGCTTTCTAAATCTAAAATCAGCAATACTTGATCGCCCTCAATCCTTGTAACACCTGTGATTTTACTTTTGTCCATATTGGATTCAGCAGAAGCACTAAAATGCGCAGGCTCAATATCTTTCCAATTAATACGACGAATCCTTTTAGCCTCATGCACAATAAAGCCTATCATAATATTATTAAACTCGGCAATAATAACACGCGGTTTAATTTTTTTATTCTTTGGAACTTCAACATTCATCCATTTTGCAAGGTTAATCACAGGTATTACAACACCTCGCAAATCAAAAATTCCCTCTATATAATCAGGCACACCCGGTAATTCTGTAAGCTCTGGTAAGCGTATAGTTTCATTAACTTTTGCGACATTAATTCCATAAATTCCCTCATACAACTTACCTTTTTCAAGTTTATAGATTCTAAAGTCTAGCAACTCCATTTCGTTTGTTCCGACTTTTAGAGTATCATCTTGTTCAAAGTTTAACACCTCAAAACTCCTTTTCGATTAAGGATAAACAATAATTTGCATATTCTACAACAAAATAGTTTTTTTTACAAGCAAAAAATGGTAGCCCAATATAATTCATACAATGAAATCTCGCATTTATTCCCCAATGAAAATGTCCCTCAATAACATAAGAATCCGATGGCATTGTGAGGTTTTTTATATAATTTTCAATGCGTGAAAGTACCATTTTATCATCGTTTGTATGATATTTTCTTGCATATTTGCTTCTATTTTTTAATTGATTTTTGTTCTGCAAATATTGCAAAATTCTAGGATACAAAAAAAAGGAAAAAATATTCAAAAATTTAATAAGAAATTTTTGACGAATTATTTTTGTATAAAGTTTATAATACCAACTCAAAAATATATCGCCGTGCGCTAAATACGCTTCTTTTTCGTTAAATTGGCAACAAAGTGGTTGTGATTCTAACGGGATACAATGGATATTTTTAAAATATGGAATCGTAGAGAGTAAAAAATCGTGATTCCCCTCAAAATAATAAATTTCGTGCTTGAAAGATAGCTGTTCTAACAACTCAAGCGTTTTTTGATTGTCTTTTAAGGATTGCTCCACATAACCAACCAAAAAATCAAAAATATCACCCATTAAAAAAATTTGTCGCCTTTGCGATTCCAAAAGCTCTTTGAATATGGAATCCAAAGTGTTTTGATATAAACTATGATGGTGTGCATCTGCGATAAAAATCGCATTTTCTTGGATTGTTATCATTATAAATTACGGAGCGTAAGCAATTTGTGGTAATCCCATAGATTCTTCCAACCCAAACATCAAATTCGCATTAGCTAAGGCTTGAGAACTCGCGCCACGCAAGAGATTATCAATAGCAGTTGTGATGAATAAATCTTTCCCATCTGCCTTTGCATACACATCGCAAAAATGCGTCCCGGCAACATTTTTGATTTGCACACAATTCTCCCGCACCCTAATAAAAGGCTCATCTTTATAGCATTCTTTTAGAATCTCTAGGGGATTGATTTCCTCTTGCAAACGCGCATAAACAGAGACTAACATACCGCGCGTTAGCGGAATCAAATGTGGGACAAAAAGCGTATTAAACGCAGTTTTGCCTATTTTTTTAAGTTGCTCGTTAATCTCTGGAGAATGGCGGTGACTAATAGGAGAATATGCAAAAAGATTTTCATTGATTGTTACAAAATGTGAAGTTTGCACAAGCTTTTTCCCTGCACCACTGACACCACTTTTGGCATCAATATAAAGCGTTTGATTAGGATCTAAATAGGATACAAAAGGTAGAATCCCAAGCAGACTTGCAGTCGGATAACAACCCGGATTCGCAACTAGATTTGTTTTAGAGATTTGCGCACGATTATATTCTGGCAATCCATAAACTGCATTTTTAAGATTCTCCTTATCCAAATGAGGACAATAATACTCCTCATATTTTTCTAAACTCAAACGATAATCTGCTGATAAATCTACAATTTTAACCTCTTTGCTATAAAGCCCCTTAACATACTCCATTGCTTTTTGGTGAGGCAAAGCTAAAAAAACCAACTCACTCTCTTGCACAATTTGTTCAAGATTTGCTTCAGATACAGAAAGTTTTACAACATCTTTTAAGCAAGGATGCAAAACAGATAATTCTTGACAATTTTCACTTGCATAAACAGCATTTAATTCAAAATTGGGGTGATTGATCATTAGCTTTACAAGCTCCAAACCTGTATATCCACTCACTCCAACAATAGAAGCCTTAATTTTCATAATATTATTCCTTTTAAAATTTTAAAACTTTAATAAAATACATTTAAATTATCCTCCACCCATAAAGGTTAAACACTCCACAACATCGTTTTCTTGCAATAAATAAGAATCCCATTTGTCTTGTTTAACTATTTCTAAATTAATTGCTACTGCCACACTTTTTGCTTCAATTTTGTATTCTTGCAACAACTCTAAGACACTTTTGGATTCCGTATCAATCAGACTTCCGTTTAATTTAATCTGCATAATTTCCTCTTATTTTTAAGATATTGAGGATTTTTTCTTGAAAAATTTATAAAAAAATCCCTCTTTTACAATCTCTTCTCCGCGAGTGAGAAACAACTCTCCTTTTTTGAGATTCCGCCTAATCGTGCTTCCTGCTCCCACCAAACAATCATCTTCAATAGTAATAGGTGCAATCGCTTGAGAATCGCTACCAATAAATACATTTTTACCAATAATAGTTTGATGTTTTTTCTTGCCATCATAATTGCAAGTGATAAAACCTGCTCCAATATTTGTTCCGCTTCCTATTTCGCTATCACCAATATAGCTTAAATGCCCAACTTTTACGCCATTTAATTGTGATTTTTTTACTTCTACAAAATTTCCAATATGTGTATCTTTTACCACACTTTGTGGGCGTAAATGCGCTAAAGGTCCTATATCACTGGATTCTATCAGGCTTGATTCTATCACGCTATGCGCTTTAATATGGGAATTGATAATTTTAGAATCTCCACAAATTCGGACACCATTCTCTATAATACATTCGCCAATAAATTCTACTCCTTCCTCAATATAAATGGTATTTGGCAAACACATTATCACGCCCTCTTGCATACAAGTTTCCCTGATTCGGTCGCATAAGATTTCCTCCGCTTTAGCTAAATCCAACTTGCTATTCACTCCTTTGAAATTGTCTATATCTACAAATAAAGGCGCAATAGAGAGGGAATCTTTACGCGCAAGCGCAATAATATCTGTTAAATAATATTCTTTTTGTGCATTATTGTTTTTCAAAAGAGGAATATAGGATTCCAAAATTTCCCTATCAAAACAATAAACCCCCGCATTGAGTGTGCTAAGTGCTAGAATTTCGGCACTTGCATCTTTTTCCTCTACAATTTCTTGCACCTGATTCCCACTAATCACAACGCGTCCGTAACCATTGGTGTTGGGTAAATCAAGCACACTCATAATAATTTTTGCTTGTTGGGTAATAAATTTTGCTAACTCACTTGCCTGTATCAAAGGCATATCCCCATTTAATACCAACACTTTTTGATATTTTGGACTATAACTTTTAAGCGCACCACCTGTCCCGGGAAAATTTGCCAAATCTTGAATTAAAAAACGGATTCTTTCCCCAAAATATGTTTGCATTTTTTCTTTAATCCACTCTGCCTCAAATCCCAAAACCACACAAACATCATCGCTTAATTTCAAAGATTCCTTAATGCTATAATATAACATTTCACGCCCACAAATTTTATGTAAGACTTTAGGCGTATTGGAGCGCATACGCGTTCCTTTACCAGCTGCTAAAATCACAATAGATAAGGAGTTTTTATTCATAAAAAAGATTCCACTTTTAAAGATAATTTAAACAAATTTTAACACAATAAAGTTTAAAATTTATATTTTAGAATCAAAAAAATGTTTTTTAGGGTTTAATTTTCTATTTTTAAGGAAGCGCAAGTATGGATTTAGGGTCAGTTGCAGGGATTTCATTATCACTCATACTCTTAGGCACAGCGATGACACTTGGTGTAGGGATTGGACCCTACCTTGATGTTCCTTCCATTCTCATTACCGTTGGGGGTTCTGTTACAAGTTTGTTAATCGCCTACAAAATGGAAAGTATGAAAAAATTTTTCACTTACTTTATGATTGCTTTTAAGCCTCAAACTTTTGATGTTCCGGGACTTATCAAAAAACTTGTGGATTACTCCACACAAGCAAGACGCGATGGGATTCTCTCTTTAGAACAACAATCCAATCAAGAGGAAAATGAGTTTTTAAAGCGCGGGTTGAATATGGCGATTGACGGCGCAGAACCCGATAGTATTCGGGATTTGCTAGAAACAGATATGGATAGGACATTAGAGAGACACAAAGACAATGCGGGTATTTTTGATACTTGGGCTGCCTTTGCGGGTTCGTATGGAATGCTTGGAACGCTCATTGGTTTGGTTGCGATGCTTTTAAATATGTCCGACCCTGCTTCTATTGGACCTGCGATGGCGGTTGCGTTGCTGACAACTTTTTATGGTTCTTTTGTTGGAAATGTTGTGGGTTCTCCTATTGCAAATATTCTAAAAGTGCGTGCAGCAGATGAAGCATTGGTAAAACTGCTTATCATTGAGGGGATTATGTCTATCCAAGCTGGAGATAACCCACGCGCCCTTGAAGCAAAATTGCTTACATTCTTACCGCCAAATCAACGCGTTAGCCAATTTGAATAAAGTGTAATCAATGGGAAAAACTCGTTGTCCTCCTTGTGATTGTCCTCAAGTCTTGCCATTATGGCTAGGAACTTATGGGGATATGGTTACATTGATTCTTACCTTTTTTATCCTTATTCTTTCTATGGTAACCTTTGATGCCAAAAAACTAACCGAAGCAGAGGGAAGTATGAAAGGTGCAATGTCTCTCCTTAGCGGAGGGATTAAAGTAGAGCCAGACAACACAAGGATTCAACAACAAGCCGATATGACAACAGAACCTGAAACGGCAGAGGAAGTGAAAAAGATTGAAAGTGAAATTTTGGATTTTAAAGAAAATGTGCGCGTTTCTTTAGGACCCTCTAATATCGTTGATGACGGAACGGAGGGTTTTATTTTGCGTTTTAGCGGAAAATTGCTTTTTGAAAAGGGCGCAACAACTCTCCACAATTCAGAGGAGATTCTATTCCTCAAACGTCTTGCACTCATCTTGCAAAAAATGCCCCCACACTTACATATTGATGTCATCGGATATACCGATAATTCGCCCATAACACCCACTGAAAAATATAAAGATGACATAGGTTTAAGTGCCTTACGCGCCCTTAATGTCTCTAAGGTTTTAATACAAAACAATGTGAATCCCAAAAAACTCACTTCTTTAGGTAATGGAGCAAGTAATTTTGTCATACCAAATACAAGTGAGGAAAACAGCGCGAAAAACCGCCGCGTAGAGTTTAGATTCTATCCTGATGATGGACTTTTACACCAAAAGCAAAATATTTTAGATAAGATAATTGAGCAAAATAATCTTAACCAAGAAAACAATAATGAGAGCATAGCACCAAAGGAAGAATCAGAAACCAAACAAAATATCGTGCATTTAGATAAACCAACCCATTTATTTACCCTTTTATCAAGGCTTTAAATTGCGTCTTTTGCTGATTCTATTATTTGGTGCATTTTCACTCTTTGCGGCTCCACCACAATTACCACAAACCCCCACGATTCCAACCGTGGATTTGACGCTCACCGCACCCACCGAGCCGGGCGATTTGGTTACAACATTAAACATTGTTGCGATTTTAACACTACTTGTTTTAGCTCCTTCTTTGATTCTAATGGCGACAAGTTTCGCTAGAATCCTTGTCGTTCTTGCGTTTTTGCGCACCGCAATGGGGACGCAACAATCCCCGCCCACGCAACTTCTCGTGTCTTTTGCGCTGATTTTAACAATGTTTATTATGGAACCTGTTGCCAAAGAGGGCTACAATCAAGGCATTGCCCCCTATATCGCAAAAGAGATTCCTTACGATGAAGCATTTTTACGCGCCTCTCAACCCTTTAAAGACTTTATGATTCGCAACACGCGCCCAAAAGATTTAGCATTATTCTATCGTATCCGCAACATTGAAAATCCGCAAACCGCGCAAGATGTGCCACTAACCATTGCGCTACCTGCCTTTATCATTAGTGAGATGAAAACCGCCTTTCAAATCGGATTCCTACTCTATTTGCCTTTTTTGGTGATTGATATGGTCATTAGCTCCATTTTAATGGCAATGGGAATGATGATGTTGCCACCCACAATGATTTCCCTGCCTTTTAAGATTCTTATCTTTATCTTAGTTGATGGCTTTAATCTGCTTACAATGAATCTGGTGCAAAGTTTTCGGTAGCAATGACGTGTGAATATCTTGGAATTTGTGGCGGTTGCACAGAAATTACTTTAGAATCCAAAACTTTAGAAGTAAGCCGTTTATTAAACTTAAAATCCTATGAAGTTTTTAGCGGTTGCGATTCTGGCTTTCGGGCGCGTACAGAGATTGGAATCTATCATTTGGGAGATAAAATTCACTTTGCAATGCGCCGCTCCCACCAAGCAGAGAAAAAGGAATCCCGCTTTGTCCTTATAGAAAACTGCCCCAATTTACTGCCCAATATCCAACAAACCTTGCGCGTTTTATGGGATTTATTTAATACGACTACATTTTCAGATTTCACGACACGGCTTTTTAGCCTAGAGATTCTCTCCACCCAAACCAATGCGATACTTTTAACCCTCATTTACCACAAGAATCTCACAGAATCTTGGAAAAAAGAAGCAGAGGATTTGCGTCAAAAACTGCAATCCGCCTTAAACTTTGAAATCAATCTTATCGGGCGTTGCAGAGGCACTAAACTCATCGTAGGCAAAGATTATTTAATAGAATCCCTCAAGATTCTAAACACAACTTACACCTATCAATATTTTGAAGGCTCTTTCACGCAACCCAACACCGCAATGAATATCCAAATGATAACTTGGGTGTTGCAACACTTGCGAGATTCCCACACGCACGATTTGCTGGAAATGTATTGCGGGTGTGGGAATTTTACGATTCCATTAGCGCAAAAATTTCGCAGAATCCTTGCAACAGAAATTTCTAAAACCTCTATTAAAGCGGCGCGATTCGCGTGTGAAGCCAATGGAATCGCAAACATTGATTTTGTCCGATTAAGCGGAACAGAATGTATAGAAGCTTTCAATGGAGTGAGAAGTTTTAACCGCCTAAAGGATATTGCGCTAAGTAGCTATGATTTTCAAAGTGTATTTGTAGATCCTCCACGCGCTGGGCTTGGGGAGAGTGTTTGTCAATTCCTCCAAAGATTCCAAAACATTCTTTATATCTCTTGCAATCCACACACTCTAGCAAAAGATTTAGAGATTCTAAAACAGACACATACGATTGCGCATTGCGCATTTTTTGACCAATTTCCACACACGCACCATTTAGAATGCGGAATCATTTTAGAAAAATTATAAAGGCAAACGATGAAAACCTATAATATTTATCAAGTGGATTCTTTTACGAAAAATAAATTTTGCGAGACGCAACACGATTACCGCCCAATCAAAGACAATCTCTCCTTTGCAATTAATAAACCTACATTTTGTCATTGTAAGAGATTTGTTGGAATTTCGCGTGGCACATATTTGCGTTAGCAAATTTGTCCGCTCTAGTGCAAATTCACAATGTGGAATCTTGTTTTCAAGATTCCATTATGAAATTTTCTTTATATAAAATTATAGATTGTTTTGCCACTTTGCACTTACAACAACTTTTCTTATTTTTTTAAAGAAATTTTAATATAATAAAATTTTTAAAAGGTAGCAAATGTTTCATATCGTTTTTAATGCTGATGAAAACTATATTCCCTATTGTGCGGTTTTAATCACAAGCATTATCCAAGCAACAAAGACTGAAAATCCCCCCCCCCCCCGCAGAATCCCAACCTAAGGGCTTTTGTTTTCATATTCTAAGTGATAGTCTTTTGGATTCCACCTTAAAGAAGCTCTCCAAACTAGAACAAGAACTCTCACACACTTTTCCTTGCAAAATCTTTACATATTTTTTGAGCGATGCAGAGTTTAAAGAATGCCCCCAATGGAGCAATCACACTAACCATTTAGCCTATTTTAGAATTAAACTTGCCTCTGTTTTACCCTATGAAGTTAAGAGGTGTCTCTATTTGGATATAGATATGCTTGTTTTAAAGGATTTGCGTGAGCTTTTTGCTTTGCCTTTAGGCGATAATATTGCAGGAGTGGTGCTAGATTGCAGCAATCCCTACAAAGAAAAGAGATTAAAGGCAAAGGATTCCACACAAGAAGACTTTATTTTCCCTTTTAGAAAGGAATATTTCAATTCTGGATTTATGCTAATTAACCTAACAAAATGGAGAGAATTGCAAATAGAATACAAATGTATGAAGTTTTTACAAACCTATATCCCCCCAAGTAGGAGACCAAGATATTTTAAATGCAGTTATCGGCAATAAAACCTTGAAATTACCACCAAAATGGAATTTCTTTATCAATCATTTCAACGCAAAAAGACTTGGTAGAGTAGATGATTTTTGTGCAGATGAGAGTAAAAATTGCCTCTATGGCTACACGAGCCAAGAATACCAAAAAAGCTTAAAGGATATTCGCATTATTCATTTTACTTTTTTGGGCGCGAAAACTTGGGAAAATGAATGTAATCTTTTAGATTCTGCCTATTTACCACTCAAATATCCTTATTATGAGGATTGGTGGCAAGTTGCCCTGCAAACACCAATCTTTAAAGAAGAGTTAGCAAACTTGCACAAACAATTAAAAGAAAAAGAAATACAAGATTACGCTAAAGCACTAGGAAATAAATTGATAGTGAGGGACAGATCCATTCAACAAGGCTTTAAAATTTGCGATGATAAGATGAAAGAATTGGATTCTACAATCAAAGAGATAAACCAAGAATTGCAGAATCAAAAATTAATTTTTGGCGCAAAGAAGCGCATACAAAACCACCTTAGTTTTAAAATCGGACTTGCATTGCAAACAAAGAGCGCATTTAAAAGACTTTTGCTTCCTTTTATATTGTTGATGATTTTCATTCGCCATAAGAGAGAATTAAACTTTTATCAAAAAATTATCAATATCAATCCAAACCTAAAACTACCACCACTAGAAGAATATTGCGATTTGAATGAGGCTTTAGAATGCAAAAAACAACAAACCTATCAGTTAGGAGAAAAATTTACAAAATCTTGCAAGAAATGGCACAAGAACAAAATCATATATTTTTTTATTCATTAAAATGCACTCAAGTGGGGGGGTGATGCGTTAAAGATTTTATTGTTTGATTTAATTTTGCAAGATTATGGATTGCTTCAGATAACACCTCGCAACGACAAGGTGGAGATATGTCAATGCAAAAATTGCTTTATCAATTCGTGGTAATCCATAACCTTAAACTAAAAACAGAATCATCAAAGGTAAGATATAATGTATGGGTGCGTGTGCAGTAGCACCTACCTAAACTTGCACAATTTCCTGCGCGATGTGTGCCATTACTCACTGCCTTTATTCCTTGCAATGACGGGACAGCAAACATTGCATCATCGCAAGGAAGCGTAGCATTCATAGCAATCCATAATGTAGAATCTCACATTAAAGATTCCATTGCTTTATTGGCTTTTAATTCTATATTATAGATAACTTACTAACACAATATGTGTTTGAGCTTTATCCTATTATCCTTGCAATCCAAACACAAAACAATTCAACAAAAATCTCTTTGACGAATCCCCTCATAAAGAACGATTCCTACACTTGTTGCAAGGTTTAGACTGCGCGCATTATTTTTCATAGGAATGGTATAGCAATACTCTTGATTGGCTTTTAAAATCTCTTCACTAATTCCCGCATCTTCTCTCCCAAAATGCAAATATGCGCCCTTATCTAAAGAGGCTTGATAATAGGGACGAGTGGCTTTGGTAGTCAAATAAAAATGTGGAATCTGCAACAATTTAGAATCCCAAAATGCTTCCAAACTCTCCCATTCATAGACTTCCAAATCTTTCCAATAATCCATACCCGCTCGTTTAAGCTCCTTTTGCGAAATGCTAAAACCAAGCGGATAAATCAAATGCAATACAGAATCACTCGCAAAGCAAAGCCTACCAATATTACCTGTATTTTGCGGAATACGTGGCTCATGTAAAACAATATGGAATCGCATCACTATCCTTCAATATTTAAAGGAAAACCATTAGAATATTCTGCTTTGGATTCCGCATTGGAGACAGAATCTTCCGAAGTATTTTCTTGTAATTCTCCTCTATCTTTTTTTATTGTTTGTTTCTTGAGAGGTTGTGGTGTTGTAATAATAGAATCTCCATTCCTTGCTATATCATTTTGAAGTTCTTTCTCATTGATCTTATTGGGTATTTTTTCATCTTTTTGAATGCTTGTTTTTTGGCTTTCTTGATTTATGGATTGATTGGAGTCTTGTTTGTTTTGACAAAGCAATCTGCCTGTATTTAAATCTTGAAAAAATTGCACTTTGGGATAAATAGCCTCTCCACGCAAGAGGGCTTTAAAAATCAAAGCAAGTGCAGTGGCATTAGCTTTACAAAATTTACTTAAATGATATTGGACAATACTAACTCGTATTGCGCTAATCTCTTTCTCTTTTTGCTTGTTTGTTTGATTTGTCTTTTGATTCTTTGAATCCTCTTCTATGATAGAACCCTGCATATCAACCTCTCCAAAAAGAGAAATTATAGCATATTAAGATTGTTTATTTGCAAGCTCTATACGCGCCTTTTTGCGATTGAGAGCTTTCTCAAATCGTCTTTTTTCTGCTTCAGTTTTTGGCTCTAATGGCGGTGCAGACACAGGCTTACCATTTTCATCTACACAAACCATTGTAAAATAAGCACTATTTGTGTGCATTACGGTGCGCTTATGAATATCCTCTGCAATAACTTTAATGCCTACTTCAAGTGAGCTTTTCCCTGTATAATTCACAGAAGCCAGAAAAGTAACAAGACTACCCACTTCAATAGGATATTTAAAGGTTACTCTATCTACTGATAGGGTTACAACATACTTTCCACAATAACGTGAAGCACAAGCATAAGCCACTTGGTCAAGAAGCTTTAGCAAATCCCCTCCATGCACCCTACCTTTGAAATTTGCCACAGAAGGTGTCATCAAAACAGACATTGTAAGGGATTTAATATCAAAGACATTTTCCATACTATTCATTTAACTCTCCTAAAGATTATCGTGCATTTATCTTAGCATTTTTTTGCAATATTTCAATAAAAAGTGTTAAAAATTTTAACTTTTTATAAAAATTACACAATTTTAATCCTATTTTCTCAAACTATATACTAAAAGTGTGAAGCTATGTTACAATTTAAATAAAATTTATAGCTTTATAGGAATCCAAAATGAAAGTAGTCATTACAGGCGGTGGAACAGGAGGACATTTAAGTGTAGCTAAAGCGTTTTTAGAAGAATTTTACAAGCGAGAATTTGAGTGTATTTTTATTGGCTCCATAAATGGTCAAGACCGAGCATACTTTGAGACAGATTCGCGTTTAAAACAAAAATATTTTTTAAAAACTTTTGGGGTTGTCAATAAAAAAGGCTTAGGAAAGCTTCAATCACTATGGCAACAATTTAAAGCCCTCCAAAGCGCACTGAAAATCTTAAAAGAACAAAAAGGAGTAGATTTTATATTATCTGTTGGCGGTTATTCTGCTGCACCCGCAGCCTTTGGGGCAATATTACTTAGGATTCCACTCATTATCCACGAACAAAATGCACAAATTGGAAGATTAAATAAAATTCTAAAACCCTATGCAAAAATATTTTTCTCCTCTTATCTGCAATCCTCACCCCTAAGATTCTACCCCGTCAATCAAGCATTTTTCACACAAAGAAGGGTGCGCAAAGAAGTAAAAAATTTACTTTTTATGGGCGGCTCACAAGGAGCAAGGGCAATCAACCATTTTGCACTCGCCCTAGCAGAAGAGATAAGGCAAAAAAAGTTGCGCATTTACCACCAATGTGGGCAAACAGATTTCACACACACACTACAAGAATACTTAAGTTTAGATTTTAAAGTTGGGGTTTTACAGGAAAATTCGGATTCCTTAGAAAATATAGAATCCCAAAATATACAAATTGGAGAATTAAAGGAGTTAGACAATGTTGATGTCCTTTTATTTGGTTTTAGCAAACAAATGCCGGAAATTCTAAGAAAATGCGATTTTGCAATCTGCCGTGCAGGAGCTAGTTCCCTATGGGAGCTATGCGCAAATGGCTTACCAGCACTCTTTGTGCCTTATCCTTATGCAGCTGGAAATCATCAATACCATAATGCGAAGTTTTTAGAGGAAAAAGGGCTAGGCTTTTTATGTTTGGAACAAGATTTATTCTGCGAGGTGCTATGGGATATTTTAAAACTCTTACAAAACGATAGAATCTCTCAAATAAGTCAGGATTTACAAAAAGAATGCTCCCAACAAGCAGTTTGCCAAATGAGTGATTATATCCTATCCCACTTGCACTAAAGTCAAGTGGTGTGAAACTCCCTAAACAAATAGCCCAAATCAATTTTTCTTAATTTTTCTCCATTATAGCGATATTCTAAATTTCTAGCCCCCTCTATCAATTCTTTACTCTTAATTCCGTGTTCTATGGAAATTTTAGCCTCCAAAAATGCGCTTAAATGGTCACAATATTTTAAAAATTCTCCAAAAATCGGCTTTTCAACAGATTGCGATTCTATTTCTTGTAAAAAACTCTCTCCTTTTGCTTGACTAAATACAGCCACATTCTCTTGTTTATAACGATTGCTAAATTCATTTTGCGTATAATATACAATCTCTTGAGCAATAGAATCTGGAATCAGATTTAAAATTTTCTCTTGCACAGCTTCTTCCTCAATTTTTTTAATAAACTCATCTAAACCTTCTACATTTTTTTTAATTGGAGAAATAATATCGCGCGTTAAAACTTCGGGCAAATCGTGAAACAATCCGCAGAAAAAATGCTGCACTTGCATTTCTTGAGAAAAACCTAAATCATAACCTAATAAATAAGCGCAAAGCGCAACAATAAGTGTATGTCCAAGCACAGAAGTGCAAGGTACTCTTGGAGTTTGACTCCAACGCTTTTGGAATCTAAGCTGTCCAAACATATCCACAATTTCGCGCAAATCCTCATACATCATTTGTTGCACACCTGCTAAATGATAATATTCATGCACTTGCTTATCAATGGCATTTTTAATATTTTGGACATCATACATTTTTGGATTAAAGTGGTAAATAATATCAAATTCCCATTTGGAAGCATAATAATGTGAAGCTTTTAAAATTTCTTTTTCAAGATTATCAACATTACCATAAAGATATTCACGCATAGAATCCAAAAACTTAAACCCCTCTAAATCCTCACTTAGTTGCGCACAGACAAAATCTACAAGTGCTTTATTGTGGTGCTTTACCAACTTATGAAAAACAGGAGGTTTAATATCTGTAAGAATAATGCGCTCAAAAAATTCATAACAAAACTGCAAAATCAATCTTTCAAAATCAATCTTTTGTTGATTTTCTAGTATTTCAAAATGCGCGAGAAAGTAAGCAATCACGATTTTATGTGCTTGTTTATCAAGCTCCAAAAATTCCACTGGTGTTGCTTGGTCGTTCCAACGGCGGATATTTGCTGCCACGAATATTTTATGCAAAAGTGCAAATCCTAATTGCGGTTTTCTAAGATTTTCCATATTTGATTCCATTTAAGTTTTTACAATTATACCAAAGTTAGCAGAATCCAAACTAGCCACCCCTTATTTGCCTAAACAAAAATCTCCAAACATTACATCTAGCATTTGTGAATATTCATAAGGCTGCGTGATAGAAGCAATAGCCTTGATTGCCTCATTTAAATGAAAACTGAAAATTTCCAATTCAATGTTTTCTAAGGGTGTTATGGATTGATAAAGTGCGTCAATACAGGTTTGCACTGCTTGGAATTGATATTCGGAAGTTAAAAGCAAAGATTGGGATTCCTCTTTAGAATCTAGCACAGATTCAAGATGTTGCTTGAAGTTTGTTAGCAAAGAATCTTCCGCATACAAATCGTCCGTCAAACAAAGTTTCATAGGATTAAAATCTTGCAAGATTTTCCAATCTATTTTGCATTCCAAATCGGACTTATTTACTAACACAAAAATTCTTTTGCTTACTTTATAAGTCTCCAGCAATTCAATGATCTGTAAATCTTCTTGCGTTAGGCAAGAAGAACCATCAAATAAAGCAATCAGTAAATCACTCTCTTGTGCTTTCTCCAAGCTTCTTTTAATCCCTTCGGATTCTATGAAATCCTCTGTCTGATGAATCCCGGCAGTATCAATCAATCGCAACAAATGCCCCCCTAGCATAAAATTCTCCTCAATACTATCCCGAGTTGTTCCTGCAATTGCACTGACAATCGCACGATTGCTATGCAAAAGCGCATTTAAAAGAGAGCTTTTGCCTACATTTGGCTTACCAATAATACACAATTTATAACCTTCAAACAATGTGCGCTTTGCTTTGGATTGCTCCAAAAGGGAATGGAGTGTCTTAAGAATGGAGTGTAATTTGTTTTTTAAACTCTCTAGCAAATCACTTGGTAAATCCTCATCTGCATAATCTATAAACACTTCGCTATGCGCTAGTAAAGCAATTAAATCCGTACGCAATCCCTCACAAAAACTCTGCATCTCTCCTTTTAGGTGGCGCATAAGCATTTTGTGCGCTTGAGCGGTTTGGGATTCTATAAGTTTTGCAACAGCTTGTGCTTGGGATAAATCAATGCGCCCACCCAAAAATGCGCGTTTTGTAAATTCTCCGGGATTAGCTAAACGCGCACCATATTTTAAGCATTCTTGCAAAATGCTTTGGGCAATAAAATTTCCTCCGTGGCATTGAAACTCCACTACATCTTGCGTTGTATAACTTTGTGGTGCTTTAAAGTAAAGCAAAATACACTCATCTAGCAAATCTCCATTGCTAAAATAAATTTTTGTCAATTTTGCATAACGCGCAGGTAAGGAAACTATAAGATTTTCTGGAGTTGTTTTGGCAAGTTGTGCAGCAATTTTTAGAGATTCTTTACCGCTTAAACGCAAAACATTTAAAGAAGACTTGCCATAAGTTGT
Organism: Helicobacter rodentium ATCC 700285; assembly: GCF_000687535.1. GTDB lineage: Bacteria > Campylobacterota > Campylobacteria > Campylobacterales > Helicobacteraceae > Helicobacter_D > Helicobacter_D rodentium. The sequence continues at coordinate 74,842 of NZ_JHWC01000004.1, read as the reverse complement.
GGCAGGGGCGATAATCGTATCATCATCTAGCATACAATGCTCTACGAATGATAAAAATCATTAATAACAATATATCGTTCGCCCTCACTATTGAGACGAAAAGAAACATACTTATCGGGAAATTGATCGCGTAATTGCTTAAGTGCAATATGAGCTAACACTCCATCAAGCGGTTTTGTTTGTGCCTTACCATAAGTTTTGATGCTCTCAATAGTGGGCAGTAAGTAATTTGCAATCATCTCTTCTTGATTGCGTAAAAATTCTGCAATTTCAAGACGAATCATTAAGCCATATTGATGATTGACCCAATTAAAAATTAAATAAGAGATTGCCTTGTAGCGATACCCCTCCTTGCCGATTAACAAGGCAGAATCCGCACCATCGATTTTAATATAAAGTGTATTCTCATCATAAGGCTCTACAAAAACCTCACTTAATTGATAAGGCATTAAGTCTAAAAGCTCCTTGAGTTCTTTTTGCACCTCTTTAGCTGTATCTTGTAAATTTAATGTTTTATGTCTTGTAGAATCTGAAATTTTATTTACAGAATGTAAATCAAACCCTTTTAAATCATTCTTGAAATCCTCTTGGAATTCCTCTTTCCTCGCAGTTTCCGTTAAAGAATGCTTGTAATGTTCCTCTTTTTTTGTTTCCGCACTTGCCACAAATGATTCATTTTCCCTATTCCGCAAGTGCTTGAAAGAGTCTTTTGTTTTTATTAATGAGGAATCAGCCTCTTGCGATAATGGAATCTTTGGTTGGGCGCAAATAATTGCAGATTTCTTACCAATTCCTAAAAAACCCTTAGAGGGATTCTGGATAATTTCATATTCCAAATCCACAACAGAGCAACCAAAATCATTGGACGCTAAAATTAACGCATTTTCTAAAGTTTCTGCTTCTATCTTTTTCATTTTAATCATCTTTATCTTTGTGTTTATGTTCGGCGATTTCACGCGCTTTTTTGCGCTCTAATGCTTTATTGATAAGCAGTTGTTGAATAATAGAGAAAATATTATTAACAAACCAATACAATACAAGTCCCGATGGAAAAGTTATAAAAAAGATTGTAAAGATTAAGGGCAAAAATTTAAAGATTTTTGCTTGTATTGGGTCATTAAAGGCAGTAGGCGTTAAATGTTGCTGAAGATACATTGTGCCACCCATTAGAATCGGTAAAATAAAATAAGGATCCATTACAGATAAGTCTGTAATCCACAATAGCCAATCTGCACCTTTAAGCTCAATAGCATTAAACAAAACACGATAAATTGCGAAAAATACTGGCATTTGCAAAAGCAGAGGCAAACAACCACCCATTGGGTTTGCTCCGTGCTTTTTATAAAGCTCCATCATATGGGCTTGAAGTTTTTGTGGTTCTCCTTTATATTTTTGCTGCAATTCTTTCATTTTCGGCGCAAGATCTTTTAGCTTTTGCATAGACACCATACCTTTATAAGTCAAAGGATAAAGCACCACTCTCACAATAAGTGTCAGCAAAATAATCGCCCAACCCCAATTCCCGCATAAATCATAGAGTTTATCAAGCAACAAGAAAAGAGGTTTAGCAAAAAAAGTAATCACACCATATTCCACTACATCTGTTAAATTAGGATTAATAGACTCAAGCAAACGATAATCTTTCGGACCAATATATCCTTCTAGCTTCAACTCACCATTTGCACTAATAAATGGCATAGGATTCTCGCTTGGATTACTTAAAATCGTTGTATTAAGCGTATTATTGTTACTGAAAAACAAAGTGGCATAATAACGATCTACTGCTGCGATAATGCTTGCATTTGCATAATTTTTTTGCCCTTGCGCATCTCCGTCTTCAATGGTTGTAATCGTGTTATCTGATTCTTTAACAATCACACCTTTAAAAACATAAGCATCATTTTCCACGCTAGGACGCATACCGGGCGATACAAAATAGGTATAGTTTTGTGGAATATTAATTTGTGCCTCATAATATCCATTGGGATAGAAAGTGAGGATTTTTTCCACTTTCACATTGTCCAATTCTTGAACCAATGTAATAGATTGTGGTTTATCTTGAATAGTTAAAGAGTTTAAATTCGCACTATAAGGAGTATTGAAAGCTTGTTGATTCAATAAAGAATCCGAAAAACGAATCTCCAAAATCTTTGGATTGTTTGCGTTTGCCACATCTTCTGGAAACAAAGATAATGCAACAGAGTCTTTTTGGTATTTTTCCGCTTTCAAATTCACTTCTGTGATTCTGCCTAAGCGATCAATCTTATAAGTAAAATTTGCGGATTCTATTGTTGCAATAATAGTGCTATTTTGCGTTGGTGCTTTCACGATATTTTGCGCAACTTGATTAGGAGCATTGGTTGTAACGACATTTTGCATTTCTCTCGTTGCGGTTTGCTGCGTTTCATTATTCTCCGCTACTTGCGGTTGATAGAAATAACTATAAGGCACAAAAAAGGCGAGTGCCAAAAGCACCGCAATTAAAACTCTAGTTTGGGAATTTAGATTATCAATTTTATCAAACACGGGAAACCTTTGAATATTTTTTTACAATATAAACTTTTTGAGCTTGTGATTGAAACAAGATACCATTTGGAACATTTTTTGGATTGTATTTTTGAGTTTTATCTGGAATCAACCAATATTGAATCTCCATAAGCTTGGGATTGCCAAAATGTGGTTGAATTTTCAAAAAAACTTTGGGATAAGCGATGCCTCCTTTAAAAAACTGATTGCAAGAAAGAATCCTTATTAATGTTTTCCAAATAGCAATGAAAGGATTTTGAAATAAAAAAATCTGTTTAGAATACTCTGAACAACTTGGATAATAACGACAAGTAACACCCAAATGAGGAGAAATAAAATATTGATAGAAAAGGATAATTTTTATGCAAATTTGTTTTAACATTCTTGATTTGCCAAATTAAGCCTCTTCAAGGCATATCTATAATTATTTCGCAAAATTTGATATTCTACTTTATCTAAACCGATTTTTGCTAACAAAATCATATCCCCATTTTTCAATTCCAACATAGACTCTCTGTAAATGCTCCTTAAGCGACGCTTAATAAGATTCCTACAAACTGCATTACCTATCTTTTTGGATACTGAAAAACCAACCCTTTTCATTGGTGTATGAGAATTTTCTTTGAAAAATAGGATAAAATGAGAGCTATGCCATTTTTTCTGGCTCTTATAAACACTATCAAAGTCCTTTTTTGTGTTTAAAGTAACCAAACCCAATCCTTAAAACAAGTTAAATTGCAAGCCTTTTTCTACCTTTAGCCCTTCTTGCATTAATCACTTTACGACCATTTTTAGTTTGCATTCTCACCCTAAAGCCGTGTGTGCGCTTACGCGGTGTATTATGTGGCTGATATGTTCTTTTCATTCTTAAAACCTTTTTAAAAAATAAACGCTAATTTTAATGCAATTTTACTTAAAACTAGATTTATTGCCTCTATTCTAAAGCACTTGTCAATGCTACCGCAATCGCTGCAACTAAATCACTATCATCTTGTGTCTCTTGAGGAAGCAAATCTTGCACTTTTTGCTCTAAATAAGAAGTGTCAAAATTTCCTCGCCTAAAATCTTTATCGTTGCATATATTAACAAGAAAGGGAATTGTTGTTTTTACACCGCGAATCTTAAATTCATTTAATGCGCGTTTGAGTTTATTGATTGCCAAATCATAACTTGTCGCACGGACAATCAGCTTTGCTATCATAGAATCATAAAAAGGCGGTATTGTAAAATCTTTATAAACATAACTATCCACACGCACAAAAGGTCCTAATGCCGGATAATAAGAAGTGATTTTGCCGGGATTTGGAACAAAGTCGTTATGTACATCTTCTGCATTAATCCTCGCTTCAATCGCGAATCCTTGTGCGCGAATATCACTTTGTGTAAGATCCAAAATCTCCCCATTTGCGATTCTAATTTGTCGTCCAATCAAATCATATCCTGTAATCTCCTCTGTTACACCATGCTCTACTTGGATACGCGTATTCATTTCCATAAAATAGAAATTATTGTAATCATCTACTAAAAACTCTACCGTTCCGGCATTGGTATATTTTGCAGCCTTTGCCGCGGCAACTGCTACACTTCCCATACGGCGGCGCAAATCTATACTCATTGTGGGACAAGGAGCAATCTCAATCAACTTCTGGTGTCGTCTCTGAATGGAACAATCACGTTCTAGCAGATGAATAACATTCCCATAATTATCACTTAGAATCTGAAATTCAATATGACGTGGGTTTTGAACATATTTTTCCATAAAAACATCTTCGTTTTTAAAGAATGTCAAAGCCTCTCTTTTACAAGCTTCAAAGGAAGATTCTAACTCTTTTTCTTCCCACACGACACGGATTCCGCGCCCCCCACCTCCACTACTTGCTTTTAGAATCACAGGATAGCCAATCTTTCGCGCAATCTTTTGAATCTCATATAAACTTAAACTATTGAGCGGTTCGGTTCCGGGAACAACAGGGATTCCATTGGCAATCATTAGATTCCTAGCAGCATTCTTATCTCCCATTTTCGCAATCACTTCACTATCTGGTCCAATCCACACAAGTCCCGCTTCTTTAACCTTTTTGGCAAACCACGCATTCTCACTTAAAAAACCATAACCCGGGTGGATTGCCTCCGCTTCCATTTCCTTAGCAGCTTGGATAATCAAATCTGGATCTAAATAGCCTTTAATAGGATCCTCGCTAATAGGATAAGTATGTGTTGCCATTTTTACATGCATACTATCACGATCTGCACGAGAATAAATTGCTACGGATTCAATATTTAAATCATTACAAGCGCGAATAATACGCACAGCAATTTCACCACGATTTGCAATTAAGATTCTTTTAAACATAAAAACTCCCAAAAGAAATTTGATACATTTTATAATTTTATTTTTGATTTATAGTTGAAGTTTCAAAAACATTTGGCAAAAATTAACCAAATATGCTAAAATTCGTGCATTTTTACACATTTCAAGTTCTCTTAAGGTGGATTATGGATTTATTAAATGCTGGAATTTTAGGAATCGTTGAGGGATTAACCGAGTTTTTACCCATTTCTTCTACGGGACATTTGATTCTAGCTTCAGAATTACTTGGGATTCCTCAAAATACATTTCACAAAACTTTTGAAGTAGTGATACAACTAGGCTCTATTTTGGCTGTTTTTTTTGTTTTTTGGGAAAAATTATCCAAAAACAGCCTAAAATTATGGATTAAGCTATGTATTGGGTTCCTCCCTGCAGGAACTTTTGGCTTTTTGTTTTATTCCTATATCAAGGCACTTTTTGCTCCTATCACTGTTTCTATTATGCTAATCATAGGTGGGCTAGTCTTCATTGTTTTAGAGATTTTCCATAAAGAAAAAGGATTCCACATTCAGACCATAGAGGAAATCTCTTACTTTCAATCCCTTTTGATTGGTTTTTTTCAAGCCCTAGCAATGATTCCGGGAACTTCACGCAGTGGGGCAACTATCGTAGGTGGTTTGTTGCTTGGTTGCAGTCGTAAAGTAGCCACAGAATTTTCCTTCTTACTAGCTTTACCTGCAATGGTTGTCGCTAGTTTTTATAGTCTTTATAAAAATCACGATTCCATCTATATGGAGAATGCACTTATTCTTGGAGTGGGCTTTATTGTGGCATTTTTGAGCGCACTTTTGGCTATCAAACTCTTTTTAGGTTTTATTTCTCGCTTCAACTTTATTCCCTTTGGGATTTATCGGATTGTTTTGGGCGTATTTTTTTTATTTTATTTGGATATTCTTTAAAATATAGGATTCAAAACTCCAAAAGAAAAGTTAGAGATTCCACCCTCTGCACTACTCCAATAATGATAAGCCCTAAAATTCCAGCGAAAAATCCTGCCAACAAATCATCACCCATTACCCCTAAACCACCTTTAACTTCTCTATCCACTCTCCCAATCACAGAGGGCTTCCAAATATCAAACAATCGAAACAACACAAAAGACAAGACGATTCCCAAAGCACTATGTCCTATCATAGAAACACTAATCCAAACTCCTGCTAACTCATCAATCACAATTTCACCGCAATCATGAGACATTCCTTGTTTCTCATAATCATTAATAATCCGAATCGCAATCGCAGAAATAAGCAACGCCAAAAGCAATAAAGTGCTAGGGGCAATATAATAACTAATCGCCCACGCAAAAGGCAATGCTACCAAAGTACCAAATGTCCCCGGTGCTTTAGGGCTAAGTCCGCTAAAAAATAATGTCAAGAAACCTTTTTTGCAAAAATCCTTAAAATCACTAAAGGTTCTAAAAAAACTATGCTGCATTCAAAATCCTAATTCAGAGAATGGGTTTGATAAATATCAGTAAGTTTCAAATAAAAACTCTCATCGTCTTGCTTCTCGTCAATCATTCCATTGTTAGCAAACATTGCCCCAAATTGCTTAATCAACAAACTAAAACGTTTAGGAAATAAATAGCTTAATATCTTGGCTGAAACTTCTTTGCGCACTAGAATTGTAGGTGGAATCAGACCAAATTGTAAAATACCTTGCAAGAATCCAGAATGATAATCTATGTGATGATGCTTACTATGAGGGCAGGTTTTGGGGCTAACAATCGTGTTGCACTGATTACAATACACAAACGCACTTAATAATTTAACTTTAATTTTAATATCCTTTGTTGTATCAAAAATAGAATAAATCTTTTGATTGTCATAATAAAATGCCAAATTAGGATAATTCTCTCCGATTGCAATTCTATCACAGCCAAGATTCTGTGCCAAAATTGCATCTAAAATAATCCCGTGCGTACCAGCAAATAAATAAATATCATCTAAAGGAAAAACAGCGATACGATTTCTTGGTAAATAATTCTCAAGGACAAATTCCAAGCAAGTCTTGCGGATATAAAAGTCTAATAAGCCCTCCTCTTGCCTTCTAAGCAACAATAAAACAAGGAGGTGATTTTCTTCTAATATGAATCTAAAAATACGCTCGTGAATGCGCGTAATAGGAGACGCATCTAATACCATTGCAGTTATGCCCTGCGCTTCATTCTCTCTTTTAAATTTTGCAATATTTTGCTTATTTGCGTAATCTTTAAAAGAAAAATTTTCTGATTGCAAATACAATTCATATTCTCCACAAATTGCATAATTGCCAAGCCTTCTGTGAATATGTTGTGCCTTTTTAGAATATATATTACCACTCATTATGTTAAACAATCTTTGTTGCTTATCAATCCCAAAGACGGAATCCACAATCAATTTTCCGCATATCTGATTTTCACAGATTAGCATAATTTCATCTCCGCTTTTGGACTCCTTCATTACTCTTTCATTGCGTTTTCCAGCAGGTGCTAAAATAAACGAAAAAGGAAAGCTTTGCCCATCAAAAAGCCCTGTTTTATCTACTTCAAGCATTTCCTTTTCATTCATTAAATGATTTACAGGAGCAAGCAATCCCTCTTGGCATAAAAGGAGCGCAAAAACCGCTTCTTTGTCTATAAATAAAGATGGGGTGTTACTTTTTCTTTGTGATTCCATATTTTTTTCTCTTTTCCCATAAACTCTTACGCGACATACCAAGTCGTCTGCTAAGCTCTGTATCAGGATATCTATCTTCAAATTTCAAAATCATTGTTTTAATGTATTCATCTACGCTTAAAACATCTTCTTGGAATCCTTGATTGATTTCCTTGATATTGATTTCAAAAACATTTTTAAAATCTGTTAAATCTCCCCCCAAGCAAGATAAAATAACCGGGATATTTTTAAACACCCTAACACATTCCTCTTTTTCCTCCTTGCGCAATGTTTCAAAACCTACAATATAGGTAAGTTGTGTCTTGGAAACATTTTTAAAGATTTCTCTATAATTTTGAATCTTGTGCAACGAAATAAAATTGATTGCGAATTTTTTATGGATGGCATAATTTACAACGCACATATCAATAACTCTTTGGGATACACTTTTAACAATTAAAGGAAAGGAGATTTTTGTATTAATAGCATAGGTTGGAACTAATAAGGAATTGCAAAAATAATCCCTATAAAATGCAACTTCTTTTTGTAATTGGCGAAAAGCAGTATAGTGTTCAATCTTGCGAATTAACTCATCAATCATAAAAGGCTTGACAATATAATCACTCGCACCAGCTTTTAATGGGCGCGTTACCATTTCATCATTCACATAGGGAATCATTAAAATAACAATGGAATCCTTAAATTTTTCAATTAACGCATAGAAGTCTTGACCCGGTATATTAGCCGAAAGCAAAATAATATCTGCCGCCTCAATTTCTAAAGCTTCTTCTATGCTTGGTATCATCACACAAGTAAATCCGAAATGACTAAGCTTTGAAGCAATACTTTGGGCTAAATAAATTTCATTTTCTACAATTAAAATTTTCATCACGCTTCCCTATTCCAAAACGAAACAAATCGCTTCCAATCAAAATACTCTAAAACCACACTCGCTTGAACCAAGATTCCCTCTCCTTTTCCAACAAAACCTAGCTTTTCTGTTGTTGTTGCTTTTATATTGACTTTCAAAGGATTGATTTGTAAAATTTCTGCTATTTTTTGCTCCATTGCTCCTTTATAAGGAGATATTTTTGGTTTTTGAGCAAAAATTGTAATATCTGTTTGCACAATATCATAACCCACATCACGCACAAAATCCACAATCACTCTTAACAAATAAGAAGAATCTGCTCCTTTATAAGCGGGGTTGCTATCAGGAAACCACTCTCCAATATCGCCAAACCCAATCGCTCCCAAGAGTGCGTCACTTAAAGCGTGCAAACAAACATCGCCATCACTATGCGCAATCAGCTTAAACTCACACGGAATAGCAACACCTCCAAGTATAATCCCCTCCCCTTTGTCCAATGCGTGAATATCACTTCCATTACCTACAAAGGTATGAAAACTAGGATTTGACAAGTGCAACTCGCATAAATCCTCTAAAAAAGTTATCTTCTTCGCTTCTATTGCACCTTGAACAAACCCGACACTTCCTCCATATGCATTGATTGCGCTACTTTCATCAGTAAATTCACCCTTGCATAAAGCTTCTTTTAATACACTAACTTTGCTTAATTGAGGAGTTTGAATAATTTTAAGATTTTCTCTCTTTAAATATTCTAGTTTGGATTCCATAGAATACGCAATCGTATCATTAAGGCTTAAATAAGGAACAACGCAATCATAATTTCCGATTTCTTTCAAGATTCTTTGCGATAAATCCAATGGAATATTGCAACGCGCAATATCACTTACCAATACATATTCTATAGAATCACAAAGTTTGCCAAGGGCATTTTGAAGAGATTCTTGACGCGTAGAACCACCCTCAACCAATGTAAAATTCAAAGAAAATGCTTCCAAATGCTTTTGAATATATTTCTTTTCGTTAGGTTTAACACTTAAAATACATTGTGCAAAAGGATAGATTCCTTGTAGATCTAATGCAACTTTCAGCCAAAGCGGAATCTCGCCTACACGCAACCATTGCTTTTTAGGCAATCTAGACAGACTCGCATTGTGCGTCTTTTTATCAAATGATACATTAGATGCAGATGCCAAAAATCGGCTACTATCCCCTGCACCCAATAGAATCAATGCAATATTTTGCAAACAAATTCCTTATTATAAAAATTTTGGAATTATACATTGTGAAAGTTTTAGAATCCCTTTATTTAGGATTCTAAAACTTTAGATTTTAAAGTGGTTAATATGTTTTCTTAAAACACTCGCAATACTTTTGAGCTTTATTGCTGCTTCTGTATTATTATTCATCAATTCGGCAGTGTTTTTGGAGTCTTTTGAAATTTCCTCTAACTCTTTGGATAGATTCTCCATATCCTGCACTTGGACATTTGTGGCATCAACCACTTCTTTTGCCTTAACCAATGAATCACTTGCTTGAGAGTTAATTTGTCCCAAAATTTCACTTGCTTCATTTGCAATTTCCATACCTTTTTCTACCTGTGGCACTGCATTTTGAATTGCCTCAACCGCTGTTTGTGTTTCACCTTGAATCACCTCAATCATTCTTGTGATTTCTGAAGTTGCTACACCTGTGCGTTCAGCTAATTTTCTAATCTCATCAGAAACAACTGCAAATCCTCTTCCTGCTTCTCCTGCTCTAGCTGCTTCAATTGCTGCATTGAGCGCAAGTAAGTTGGTTTGGTCTGTAATTTCTTTAATCAAGTCTGCACTACCGCCAATTTCTTGTGAATGCTTTTCAAGCATACGAATATGCTCTGATGATGAATTAACCGTTTCTGTAATTTTTTCAATACTCTCCACCGTTGTTCTCATAGCTTCCATACACTTATCAGATAAATTAGTAGTGTATTGGGAATTCTCTTCTGTTTGTTTTGCAATCTTTGAAATATGGCTTACTGTATCCACAACATGTCTAATGCGCTCCACTGAATTCTCTGAACTCTGTACCTGACGATAAGAAGAAGATTGCGATTCTTCAGAACTCTTTGTAACCGCACTTGCGCGTTCATTCAACTCTTGTGCAGAATTCATCACTTCAGAAACGATTTCTTTCAGTCTCTCTTGCATTTGTGCCACAGAGGCAAGCATACTCTCTTGAAAACTTGTTTTAATTGGGGTATTCAAGTTGCCATTGGCAATGCTAAGCACTATTTTAACAACATCTTTTGGTTCTCCACCCAAAGAAGAAATCACTAAACGCACGATATAGAAAGAAGTTAAAATCGCCATAATAAAGGCTACAATAGACAACCAAAGAGTTAAACTCAAATAGTTATCAATTTCCCGCATAGCAAGATCAGATAGTTTTTGATTTTTTGCTTCTTGGTAATCAATAAATTCATTAATTACATTAAGCCATTCCACAAATAAACCTCGTGCTTGACCAATCAATAATTCATTGGCAACTTCCTTATCTCCTTGTGCTTTTTTATTGATAATTTCAGAAATCAAAGGCATAGTCTTAGCCTCTACACCCTTAATGCGTTTTAAAATTTCTTTATCTTTTTCATCTACCATATCTGCATGCTTGAAAATTTCGTCCATTTTAATTGCAGAATCTTTATAGAATCCCTCAAGTTTCTGGATTAAGCGTAATGTTTCCTCAATCGCTTGCACATCATTTAGTATTACTACATCTCTCACTGCAATTGCTCTATCATGCACACTTCCGCGAAAGTTAATTGCATAACGTTGCTTTACCGCATTCACATCACTAATTTCACTTAATGTATTTTCTACAAACTGAATCTTCACAAAACCCGTAAAAGCAATTACAATAATGAATGCCAACATTACACCAAACCCAACAAAAAGCTGTGTTTTTAATGATAAATTTTTTCCAAGCATAATTTTTCCTTTAAAATCAAAAAGATAAAAACTTTCGCAATTCTATCTAAAAAACATAAACAGAATATTAACAACTGACTAATATAATGAAATTTACCAATATTTTTATTTGCAATACTTTATGGATTGCATTCTTGAATCGCTTTAGCAATCAATTCCAAAGGATGCAAAAATGTAATCTCTACTTGCTCTTGATGTAAAGCATTGGTTAATTGCATACGACAAGCACTGCATTCTGCCGCAACAAAATCTGCCTGTGTCTTTTGAATCATTTTTGCTTTCTTGCTTCCCACTTTACTTGCTAACTCAAAATGTTCTGTCTGCATTGTAACTCCACCAAAGCCACAACACAAGCTAGAATCCGCCATTTCAATGAGTTGATAATTTTGTTCTAATAACTTGCGTGGCTCTTGATAGATTCCAAGCACTTTTCTAGCATGGCAAGGGTCGTGATAAGTTACACTTTTTATTTGCTGATTATTTTTTTGTATCTTTTTTAAATACTCTACCAAATGTGTTTTGGATTCTAAGTATTGGGTTGCCATATAGATTTTTGGCAAAAGCTTTTCTATTCTCTGCTTTAACTCTAAATCTTTTTCCATAAAATGCTTCCAATCCTCTAGCACCATTGCACCACAAGTTGCCTCTGGAATCAAAATCGCATCCACCTCATCAATAAAACTTTCAAAATATTCTACATTCTGACGAATCAACACATCTACACTTGCAAAATCTCCCGTAAAATACGCTGGTGCGCCACAGCATTTCTGTCCTTTTGCAATCTTTGCACTAATACCCAATTTCTCCAAAATCACAAGCAAAGATTCACCCACATTTTTATAATTATAATTGCCTAAACAACCAATAAAAATTGCTACTTTTTTTTGTTCGGAAAGATTATTTTTTGATTTGGAAAAATCTATCTCCTCTGAATGAGAGTTTAAAAAACTTTGTTTTGCAATAGCTCCAAAGACTCTTTTTTTGACAAAGGGCAAAGTAAAATGTGGTTTAATAGAACTTCCATCTCTTGTCCTTTGGTAAAGCAAAGGAGAAAAAAACGCCCCTAGCTTAAAGCTAAAATCCATTATTTTTCGGTGTTTTAAAAGATAGAAAAAGGCGCGTTTAAACCAAGCGATTCCATATTTTTGCGCAATTTCATAACGAATATTTTCAATGAGAGTATCTGTTGGCAAAGAATTGGGACAAACACTTACGCAAGTTGTGCATAAAAAACAAGTTTCAAGGATATTTTTTGCATTTTTATCCAAAGGAACCTCTCCACGTTGATATGCGCCCAAAATATCAATAAACCCACGCGGTGAAGTTGCTTCATCGCCATTGATACTAAAGATTGTGCAATCAGGCAAACATTTACCACATTTTACACACGCATTACTGGTCTTTAGATAATCATAGTCATCAAAATGCGCCATAGTTTCCCTTTAAATCGTCTTACTAAATACTTTTTGGTTTGTGTTGATTTTTTTTAGATATGCGTCAAAGGGCATAGCAATATTACGAATCAACAATGCACCCGTTTGACTTACTTCAATCCCACTCTCACTCACAAAAACCAATCCTGCTTCTTGCAGAGGCTTTAATTCCTCCAACGCGCTTTTAAAATATTCTTTAAAATCAATTTGGAATTGCGTATTAATCGCATTAAATTCAAGCTTAAAATTACTCATTAGTTGCATAATTACCGCTTTTCTCACTCTATCATCAAAACTTAGCTCAATCCCTTTTGCAAAAGGCAAACGCCCATTATCTAGCGCATTTTGATATTGTGGCAAATCTTTATAATTTTGCGCATAATAAGAACCTCCCCCACCAATAGAAGTTAATCCTATGCCAATAGTTTGTGTGCCACCTTGAGTGCTATAGCCTTGAAAATTTCTCTGCAACTGCCCTTTTTGTATGGATTTAAACAATTCATCTTCAGGCTTTGCAAAATGATCCATTCCTATCATTTTATAACCTTGTTGCAACAAATAATGAATCGTCCATTCTAGGATTCTTAGTTTCTCCTCTGGTTGCGGGAGTGTCGTTTCATCAATTTTTCGCATTGTTTTTTTAATCCAAGGCACATGAGCATAATTAAAAATAGCAAATCTATCAGGATTCAAACGCACACAAGATTCCAAAGTCTGCTTAAAAGTCTCTAAACTCTGATAAGGCAAACCATAAATTAAATCAAAATTAATAGAGGAAATTCCAAACGCCCTTGCTAAATTAATAGATCGCTCCACAAGAGCAAAAGGTTGGATTCTGTGGATTGCACCCTGCACCTTTTCATTAAAATCTTGGATTCCAAAACTTAAACGATTGAATCCCCCCTGCTTCAAGACTTGCATTTGCGATTCATCAAAAAATCTAGGGTCAATCTCACAAGCAATTTCTGCATTCTTATCAAAGTTTGGAAAAGTCTCTTTCAATAATCCAATAAGAATCTCTAGTTCTTGTGCATTAAAGAATGTAGGAGTTCCACCACCAAAATGCAACTGATACACGGGCTTTGCTGTATCCATTGCATTTTTAAGGAGATTGAGCTCCTTTTTTAAATATTCCAAATAAATTGCTTTATTTTCTTCTTTACTTGTATAAATGACATTACAACCACAAAAATAACATGCACTGCGACAAAAGGGCAAATGCACATAAAGCGAAAGAGGGCTTAAATCCGCCTTTAAATCCTTTAAATATGAATCCAAAGTGTAATTTTCACTAAATTCAACTGCAGTAGGATAGCTAGTATAACGCGGTCCGGGCTTAGAATAAGTGGCAAATTGTTTAAAATCAATTGTGTCGGATTGCATTAAAATCCTCCCTTAAAATGGACTGGGAATTTTAGAAACCTCAAAAAACAAATAAGGATAACGTTTTTTAAGGTTTTTTACCAAAGCTTTTGGTTCTTTCCTGTAATTTTTCACTTCTTTTAATGCAATACACCAAACATCTTCAAAATCAATCGGGACATTATAATGAATTTCTTGCTCTAACTTAAAAAGATATTTATCTATTTCAAGTTGCTTAGCGGACTTTAAGAGCTGTTGCATATTTTTTTTAGAAATAAGATAAAACTCTTGTTTATTTTTATCCTCAAAGCGATAAGTCAAATCCTCATTTAATGCAGAATCATAAATCACAGATTCCGCATTGGAACTCTTTAAAATCTCTTGCATAGAATCATACGCATTACTTGCTTGTTGAACCGAGTTTGTTTGTTTTATTAACGGCTTTTGTGTAGCCAAACCATCACTCCTTTTTGAATATGTAGGCGATTTTCAGCCTCTTGAAAAATTTTGCTTTGATTGGATTCTAATACTTCTTCGCTGACTTCTTGCCCACGATAAGCTGGTAAGCAATGCAAAAAGATAGAATCACTTTTAGCAAGCCCCATCAATTCAGAATCTACGCAATAATCCTTGAAATCCCGCTTTCTTTTGTCTTTTTGCTCTTCTTGCCCCATAGAAGCCCAAGTATCGGTAGTTACAACATCCGCCCCTGCGACAGCCTCTCTTGGATTATCGCTTAACAAAATTTTTGCGCCTGAAATTCTAGCGAAACTTTCTGCTTTTTTCAGAATCTCTTTGGAAACTTCATAGCCTTTAGGTGAAGCAATACGCAAGGTAAAACCAAGCTTAGAAGTAAGCATAAGCCAAGAATGCGCCATATTGTTTCCATCTCCAATATAAGCAACAATGGGATTCTTATCCTTGCCGCACTCTTGCATTGTCATAAAATCAGCCAATAATTGCATTGGGTGAAAATCATCGCTTAAACCATTGATTACGGGAACTTTAGAATACTTCGCAAACTCCTCTAAGCGCGAATGCTGATGTGTCCTCATCATTACTAAATCCACCATAGAGGATAACACCCGCGCCGTATCTTTAATCGGCTCACCACGTCCAAGCTGGGTATCATTGCTAGAGAGAAAGATTCCATTGCCACCTAGCTGATAAATCCCAGTTTCAAAGCTCACACGCGTTCTTGTAGAGCTTTTTTCAAAAATCATACCCAAAGTTTTATGCGCAAGTGGTTTGCTATAAATTCCGCTTTTTACTTCGTTTTTGAGAGTTTTAGCAAGATTTAAGATTTCTAAAATTTCCTCTTTACTAAAATCCGCCAAAGTCAAAAAATGTCGCATTTTGTAACCTCAAAAAATTGAAATAAAAGTTTTATTTTACCTAATCAAGCTACAATAAAACTTTAAACAAAATAAAAGGCTTATCATACAATAATTTTCATAAAAAAGGTTGATTATGCACGAATTTTCTATTGTTTCCTCTCTTTTGGAATCTTGCGAAGAAATTGCACAAGAAAATAATGCAACAAAAATTCTTAAGATTTATTTGGAGATTGGTGAGCGTAGCGGAGTGAATATTGCGCTACTTAGGAGTGCATTTAGCGAATTTAAACTAGGTAGCCTCTGTGAGGAGTCTCAATTATTGATTCAAGAATCCAAAGTGGAACTTGTATGTGATTCTTGTCATCAAAAAAGCATTGCAAAAAAGTTAGACTACACACACTGCCCACAATGCGGTAGCAAAGAGGTTAAAATCATTAAGGGCAATGAAATGTTGCTTTTGCGTTTAGAAATGGAATGAATGGTTAGCATTCCATATATTCTTTATCTATAAAAAATTGCAAGAATAAAAAACTCTTACCACCTTTTCATCGCTAGAGATTCTTTAAAATCCCACAGCGCACAATCCACAAGGATTTTACCCATACTTGCAAATCTATAATGTTGAATTACTTTAGGTTTTCTACTTTGTCATTGCGAGAATGCGTAGCATTCGTGGCAATCTATAATCGTGCGTATTCAAGATTTTACAATGGAATCCCTAAAGCAGTTCTGTATTATGGATTGCTTCAGCTAAAGCCTTGCGAGGATGCGGTAAAAAGCGTAAGATACGCTATGTTGTGGGGATTGCCTCGCATTGCATTGCAATTCTCGCAAGGCAGGTGTTTAGAAATGCAAAACTTAGACTACTTACGATTCTATGAATGCAGAATCACACCTGCAATCATAGAACCAAACAAAGCAACAATATAAGCCTCACGCTTGTTAAGAGAAACAAAATCATTCTATAAAAATTCTTGCCTTTTTTTGTGAATTTGCAAGATGAGATTCTATGCGCCCAATGATTTTTGCAGATTCTATGCCATTGTCTTGTAATTTTGCTAGAAGTGTTTTTGCTTCTGTTTGCGGCAGAGCAAACACCAATCCACCCGAAGTTTGCGCGTCAAATAGCAAGATTTCCAAGTCTTTAAATTTAGAATCCTTTGAAAGATGAAATGCACATAAATGCCTAATTGCGCGTTCATTGCCACAACTTCCACCCGGAACAATTCCCATTTTTGCAAATTCAATCGCCTCTTCTACCAAAGGAATTGCTTGGGATTCCAAACAAATGTTAATCTTTGGATTAAGCATTTCACTCAAATGCCCCAAAAGCCCAAATCCCGTAATATCTGTGCAAGCGTGAATATTAAAATCACCTGCAATCTCACAAGCGCGGCGATTGAGTGTCGCCATAATCTGCGCGATTTTATCTGCTACTTTAGAATCTAACATATTTGCCTTTAATGCTGTGGTTAGCACACCCATACCAATAGGCTTTGTGAGAATCAAAACATCGCCCACTTGTGCGCCATTATTGCGCCAAATCTTTTGTGGATTAACTACTCCACTCACACTTAAACCATACTTTTGCTCACTATCAGACACGGTATGTCCGCCAACTAGCACACCCCCCGCTTCTTTGATTTTAGATAATCCTCCCTCTAAAATCGCGTGTGCATAATCTTGTGGAATCCGACAAGAATCCCACATCATAAGGTTTAGGGCGCATTTCACAACTCCACCCATTGCATACACATCGCTAAGCGCATTTGCTGCTGCAATCTGCCCATAGACAAAGGGGTCATTCACCACAGGCGTGATAAAATCCGCTGTCTGCACGAGGGCTAAATCGGGTGTGAGCTGATAAACCCCCGCGTCCTCATTGCCTCTAAAATCCACCAAAACATTCGCGTCTTCTTCGTTGCTTAAGGAGCTAGCAATTTGTGAGAGGTCGTCCAGACCTACTTTACCCGCTCAACCAGCAACTTTGACAAATTGTGTAATTTTAATTTCTTCTTTATTTGTTTGCATTGTATTTTCCAAATCTGTTTCATAGAGATTCTAACTATTTTACCTTATTTCCAATTATTTTTTGGCAAAATTGCACAAAATTTTTAAGGCTTTTGTATGGAATGGTTCGCCCTAGACTTTTCATTTGTTCTTGCGCTTTTTATCATAGGAATTTTTACAGGAATCCTAGCGGGATTCTTTGGAATTGGAGGCGGAGCGATTATCGTGCCTTTAATGATTTTACTAGGAAATGACATAAAAATTGCGATTGGAATCTCCATTATGCAGATGATTTTTTCCTCTGTTTATGGCTCTTATATTAATTACAGACAAAGTAATTTAGAGTTTAAAGATAGTCTTTATGTGGGGCTTGGGGGGTTGATTGGCGCAGCCTTTAGCGGTATCGTAGTTGATAGTGTCCCCTCAAGCATTTTGGAGGGATTCTTTACACTCTTTATCCTCTATTCCCTTGTGAAGCTGTTTAAGGCAAACGCTTATGGCGGAGAAAGTCGCTTAGGCAATGGAATCAGTGCAAAACTATTTCTCATAGGCTGTGGCTGTGTCGTAGGCGTCTTTGCGATTTCACTTGGAATCGGGGGAGGAATGATGTTATCCCCACTTCTTGCCTATTATTTAGGGTATAGTAGCAAAAAGATTATTCCGCTCTCGCTTTTCTTTATCATTTTTTCCTCTGTTTCGGGATTTACTTCCTTAGCAATGCACGGCTATGCAGACTTTAGACAAGGCGTGATTGTTGGTATTGCTTCACTGATTGGTGTGCGCATAGGAATTTGGCTACTTAGTATCATAGATGCCAAAAAACACAAATACGCACTACTTGTAATGTATTGCCTTGTGCTTAGCATTATGCTTAAAAAAATGTTTTGGGGTTAAGAACTCTTAAATTTGCTCTTGCAGGGAAACTTTAGCTTTTTATAGCAACCTAAGTCATATTGCAAATTAGCAATGATACTACCTTGTCATCGCAAGATTCTGCAAGGAATCACAGCGTACTTTCATCATTGCAAAGAAAGTTACTGCTGCAATGCCTCTAGCTCTTGGGTAAGTTTTGCTAATTTCTGTCTTTGTTCCTCTAATGCCTGTTTGTTTGTCTCTAGCACATTTTGAGGAGCATTAGCGACAAATTTTTCGTTGCTTAGCATTCCCTCTAACTTTGCGATTTCTTTTTGCGCTTTCTCTGCTTGTTTGCTCAATCTTGCGATAATAGGGGCTAAATCAATGGTATCGGTAGGCAAATAGGATTCTAGCTTATCTGCAATATCCACAATACAATTTGGAATCTTATCCTCCACAATCTCTAGCGATTCCACTTTTGCTAATTTGCAGACATAACCCACAAATAAGTTCTGCATAAAATCAGGAATTTTCACATTGACATAGGCTTTTGCGATTTTTTGATTTGCTAAATCTATCGTGGCTTTTGCGCGGCGAATCGACACAATAGAATCCAAAATTAGCTCAAAAACAGCAAAATTCTCCGCATTTTCATATCTAAAACTCGGATATTCTCGCACCATTATAGAACCACTTTGCTCTAGTGTGCTACCATCTAATTTATGCCACAAATAATCGCTAATAAAGGGCATATAAGGGTGCAGTAGCTTCATTGCTTCCTTAAAGATCGCGCCAAGCTCTATAATAGAATCCTTATCCACCTTGCTAAGCTCAATCCCCCAATCGCAAAACTCTCCCCACAAAAAGCGATAAAGCGTGTTTGCACCATCGTTAAAGCGATAGGATTCCAAACACTCACGCACTTCGGCAATGTTTTTGCTAAGAAGTTGCGCTAAATATTTGCCAAGTGGCGTTTTAATCTCTTTTAGCTCACTAAGGTTTGGAAATTTCTCCGCATTTAAAAGCAAGAAATTACACGCATTATAAAGCTTGTTTGTGAAGTTTTTAGAAATTTCTAGCTGGTTTGGCACAAGCTTGACATCACGCCCTTGCGCACACAGAATCGCAAGAGTGAAGCGCAACACATCGGCACTATATTCCTCAATCTTTTCTAAAGGATCTACAATATTTCCCTTAGACTTGCTCATTTTATTACCAAACTCATCTCGGACAAGTGCGTGCAGATAAATATCGGGATAAGGAAGCTTGGAGAGAAAGTGTTCCCCCATCATCAGCATTCTAGCAACCCAAAAAAACAAAATATCAAAGCCTGTAATAAGCAAAGAATTGGGGTAAAATTCCTCCAAATCGTTTGTTTGCCATACCTCGCCCTCGCCCCATTTACCATTGCCAAAACCAAGTGTTGAAAAGGGCCAAAGCGCAGAACTAAACCAAGTGTCTAACACATCACAATCCTGCCTTATTGCCTCACTTCCGCAGTGTTTGCAAACCTTTGGGGATTCCACACTTGCAAATTGCCCACCACAAGAATCGCAATAAAATACCGGAATCTGGTGTCCCCACCAAAGCTGCCTTGAAATGCACCAATCCCGCAATTCCCTCATCCACGCATTATAATTATTTTTCCATTGCGGTGGATAGAAATGACTCACATCGGCATTGATTTTTTCAATTGCTTTTTGTGCCGCTTCTTTTTTTAAAAACCACTGCTTGGAAATATAAGGCTCTACGATATTTCCACAACGATAACAATGCCCTGTCTTGTTTTTATACTCCTCAATTTTCTCCACAAAACCCAACGCTTCTAGCTTTTCAATGATTTGCCCTCGTGCTTCTAGCCGCTCCAATCCTGCAAACTCTCCCGCATTTTCATTGAGGATTCCGTGTTTATCAAAGATGACAATTTGTTCTAAATTATGCCGCTTACCCACTTCATAGTCGTTTGTGTCGTGTGCTGGAGTTACCTTAACCGCACCTGTCCCAAACTCCATATCCACGTGCGAATCGGCAATGATTGGAATCTCACGATTCAAAAGTGGCAAAATCACCTTTTTGCCCACAAGATGAGAAAACCTAGAATCCTCTGGATTCACCATTACCGCACTATCGCCAAAGTAAGTTTCTGGGCGCGTAGTCGCCACCACAACATAGTCTTTAGAATCCTTTAGAAAATAACGCAAATAATAAAGCTTACCATTGTTTTCTTGGTATTCCACCTCCACATCGGAGAGCGCACCATCGTGGGTGCACCAATTCACCATATATTTGCCCTGAATAATCAATCCCTCATCATATAGCTTGACAAAAGCCTCTTTTACAGCATTTTGCAAACCCTTATCCATTGTAAAGCGCGTCCGACTCCACGCAGGGGAGGAACCTAGTTTTCGCATTTGGTTTAGAATCATTCCACCGCTTTTTTCTTTCCACTCCCATACTTTTTCTACAAATTTTTCGCGCCCCAATTCCTCTTTCTTGATTCCTTGTGCAAGAAGTTGCTTTTCTACAACATTTTGCGTTGCGATTCCTGCGTGATCTAATCCGGGCTGCCAAAGTGTCTTAAAGCCGTCCATTCGTTTATAGCGCACGATGATGTCAATGAGTGTATGATTAAGTGCGTGTCCGATATGCAAACTTCCTGTTACATTAGGAGGTGGTAGCATAATACAGAATCTCTTGTCTGCTTTTTGAATTTTTTGATTGCCATTTACTTCAAAATAACCCGCTTCCTCGCAGAATTTATAATAAGCCGATTCTATCTCTTTGGGTTGATAAGTATTTGCTTCCTTTGTGGTTTGCCCATTGGTTGGATTTTTGGTTAAATTTTCTTGCATACAAGTCCTTGCCTAGTTTAAAAACTTGGAATAGTTTTTGCTAGTTTGAGTTTTGAATTTGGAATTTTACCAAAAAATTTAAATTTCTTTAATTTTGGAATCAAAAATTATGGTAAAATACGCCATTACAAAAAAGGAGTTCAACCAATGAAAAACGAAAAATTTCAAGTAAAATCCCCAATTTTAGGGTTTGACAATATTCACGAAGTGAGTTTTGCAGAAGTAGATGATGGCGCATTAGCAGTCTTATCAATGGGCGAAAATGCAGAATTATTGCTTATTAACCCTTACAAAGTGCGTGAATACTCTTTTGAAGTGCCAACTGCAATCCAAACTCTACTAGATATAAAAGCAAACTCTAAGGTAAAGGTTTTCTGTGTCTTTGTACGTGAAAAAGAAGCAGAAGTGCGTATCAATTTCCTAGCACCCATTATCCTAAACTTTGACAACAATACACTTGCGCAAGTGGTGTTAAATATCAAAGATTATCCACACTTTGGTGTAGCAGAACCCATTAAAAACTATATCAAAGAATAATTAGGTTGCCCCTATCCCAACTGAACGACCAACAAAGGGAGGCTTCTTGCGCTCCTGCTGGGCATAATCTCATCATTGCTTCCGCAGGGACAGGCAAGACTTCTACGATTGTGGGTAGAATCTCTTATTTATTACACAACGGAATCACTCCAAGCGAAATCTTACTGCTTACCTTTACCAATAAAGCCGCGCAAGAAATGTTAGCAAGGCTCTCCCAAAAATTTGATTCTAAAATCATTAAAGGCATTGAAGCAGGGACTTTTCACGCGGTGGCTTATCGGCATCTTAAGGCAAAGGATTCCATTGCCTTAAAGCAGCCCAAAGAGCTTAAGGTATTATTTAAAAGCCTGTATGATAAACGCGTTTTTTTAAATCTATCCCAAACCCCTCCTTATGGAGCAAATTATTTATACGATTTATTCTCTCTGTATTTTAATGCAACCATCAATGAGGATTTCACAACTTGGCTAGAGCGCAAAAACGCAGAACAACTGCAATATGCAGAGATTTATTTAGATGTTTGGGAAGAATTTAAAGCTTTAAAGGCACAATATCACTATGTGGATTATAACGATTTATTGTTAAACTATAAAATCTCTATTGCACAATCTACTTCCCCCTATAAAGAAGTGTTGGTTGATGAATACCAAGACACGAATCCCTTGCAAGATTCCATTCTCCAAGCACTCAATCCCCCCTCTATCTTTTGTGTGGGCGATTATGACCAAAGTATTTATGCGTTTAATGGTGCAGACATTAGCATTATAGGAAGTTTTAAAGAGCGTTACAAAGAGGGTAGAATCTTTAGCTTAACCAAAAATTATCGCTCCACAGAACCGATTTTAAACCTTGCAAATCGCGTGATTGAAAAGAATCCGCGCATTTATCCCAAAAAACTAGAAGTGGTAAAAGAGCAAAACTTTGGCAATCCTGCACTGCTTGTGTATGAGGAGCTTTTCTTGCAATATGCTGGAATCGCAAATAAAATTAAACTCTCCAACCGCCCCTATAATGAGATTGCCGTAATTTTTCGCAACAATTCTAGTGCCGATGGCATTGAAGCAAGTCTGCGTGAGATTGGGATTCCAACGCGCCGCAAAGGTGGGGTGAGCTTTTTTGATTCCAAAGAAGTGGTGTATATGCTAAACCTCTGCACCCTACTCTTTAACCCTAAAGATATGATGGCATTTATCCACACTCTAAGCCACGCTAAAGGAATCGGAAACGCCTTAGCAAAGGATATTTATGAGGCTTTATTGCTCCTAGGACACGGGGATTTGAAGCGGGGGATTTTATATCCTGACAAAAGTATTAAAGAACCCTTTAAAAAAGGTGTGCAAAACACGCAGCTTGGGCTTTTTGATGATTTTGTAGAATTTAGCAATATAGCACGATTCCACACAATGCCTTTAGAGGAGGGATTTAAGGATAATGCGATTCTAAGCCACCCCAAACTTACTAAAGAGGGTGTGGAGTTTTTAAATGCGCTGTATTGCTTTTTTAGCTTTTTTAATGCGTATGATAAGCCCTATTATCTCATTTCAAAAATTAGTTCTTTGCCTATCTTTCAAATCGTAGCGCACAAACTAGCTAGAGAACGTTCTATCACAAAAGAGGGAAACATTAGCGAAGAAAGGCGCATAGAATCGCTAGAGAAAATCAACCGCAAAATGTCGCTTTTAAAAGATTTAGCAAGCCATTATGACGAGATTGGACGCTTTTTAAATGCAATGGTTTTAGGCTCTAGTGAGATGAGCGAGGGCGAGGGTGTGAATCTCCTTAGTATCCACGCTAGTAAAGGCTTAGAGTTTTCGGAAGTCTATATTGTGGATTTAATGGAGGGGCGATTCCCAAACAAGAAATTAATGCAGCAAGGCGGTAGTTTGGAGGAGGAGCGCAGGTTGTTTTATGTCGCAGTTACACGCGCAAAAGAAGTCTTATATCTAAGCTATGCCAAAAAAGACGCATTGAAAAATATTTCCTATGAGGGTTCTATTTTTCTTTATGAGGCAGGATTGCTCACAAATCGCCTATCATAGCAAATATTCTAAAGCGTCCTTTGCTATCAAGGAATAAAATATCCGCTATTTCATCAATGCAAAGCCTTTAGGGCTATAGTAATCTACAATCTTGCATTCTTTAAGGATTCCATTATTTGATTCACTTTTTGCTTGATTATAGATTGCTTTGTTCGCTTCACTCTCTCGCAATGACAAGGTGGTTCGCTTCTAGTCATTGCGAGAAAATTTGAAGAATTTTCGTGGCAATCTATAATCTTATCAATCAATAAAGACTCCATTATAAAGGCTTCTATATGCTGAATTATGGATTGCCACAACTTCTTACGAAGTCTCGCAATAATAATATGGCAAAGCACAGAATCCCTAACGATAGGCAATTTCTCCGTGCAAAGACTGATCTAAGCCATTTTCTTCTTGTGCCTCCTCCACGCGTAATGGCACAAACATACTAATGATTTTCAATACAACAAAACTCACAAATGCCGAAAGGACAAAACACGCAATAATTGCAAGGATTTGCACAAACAACAAATCAAAATTTCCACTATAAAACAATCCCTCCCCTACTGCTTCCTTGCTCACAATTTCATTTACAGAGCTTGTAGCAAAAAGTCCCGTTGCGATTCCTCCCCAGATTCCTCCCACTCCGTGCAATCCAAATGCGTCCAATGTATCATCATAACCAAGCTTGGATTTCATAAAGCTAATGGCAAAAAAACAAATAGGTGAAACCAAAAATCCAATTGCAATAGCCGAAAAAGGCGTTACAAATCCAGCAGATGGAGTAATAGCCACTAACCCAGCTACGATTCCTGTAATACTGCCAAGCAAGGTAGGTTTGCCATATTTTGTCCATTCAATGATTACCCAAGAAATCATCGCACCAGCAACCGCAAAATTTGTCGCCAAAAAAGCATTTACAGCAACAGAATTTACACTAAGAGCACTCCCTGTGTTAAAACCAAGCCAACCAATCCACAAAAAAATTGCCCCAATGAAAGACAAAGGGAGAGAGTGCGGGAGGATTCCTTTTCTAAATTTTCGTTTGCCAAGCATTAAACACCCAACAAGACCAGCCACACCTGCTGCAATATGCACCACTCCTCCTCCTGCAAAATCTAATGAGCCAATCTTCATAAGCCAACCTCCGCCCCACACCCAATGCGCTAGAATATCATAAACTAATGTACTCCAACAAAGAATAAAAATCAATAACACACCAAAGCGCATTCTTTCCACAAAAGAACCTGTGATGATTGCCGCCCCAATCACGGCAAATAACATTTGAAAAAACGCAAAAAGATTCTCCGAAACTAAGCCTACCATAGAATCTTGAATATTGATTAAGAAAATATGATTCAAATTACCAACAACTTGCCCCACATCATCGCCAAATGCAAGAGTATAGCCCAAAATTACCCATTGGACACAGAGCAAGGCAAAGAGGATTGTGCAATTTATTGTAGTGCTCAACACATTACCACGATGCACCATTCCACCATAAAACATTCCAAGTGCAGGTGTCATCAGCAAAACCAAACCAGAACACGCAATTAAAAATAAAGTATCCACAGCAGAAATTTCAGATTCCGCACCAAAAACTAAATTGCATAAGCCCAAAAATAGCAATACTTTTTTCATTGTTTTCTCCTATTGAATCCTCTTAAGTCTTGCAAACCTAAGATTAAATTGCGTCCTCTCCCTCTTGACCCGTGCGAATCCTAATAACATTACTAAGAGGTATAATAATAATTTTACCATCACCCACATTGCCCGTTTTCAAAGTAGTTTTTGTTACTTCTATAATTGTCTGCAACAAACTCTCTTTTGTAATGATTTCCACACGAATTTTTGGCAGCAAATCAATCGTAGTTTCATTACCACGATAGACTTCCGTTTTTCCTTTTTGATTACCTGCACCCATCACATTACTCACCGTCATACCCTTAATTCCTCTTTGCGCTAAAGCGTCTTTGAGGACATTTAACTTTTCTAAACGCGTAATAATTTCAACTTTATAGATTTTATTCATTTTTGCTCCAAATTTTGAACTTCAAAAAGAATTTTACAAAATATAAACTTAAATTTTATAATTAAATTTAATATTTAAGAAAAATAAAATATCACTTCATCGTTGAAAGAAATGAATGCAGCAAATAAAGTCTCCCACTTCGTCATCGCAAAGCCCTTTAGGGCTGTGGTAATCTATAATCTCAAACCAATAAAGATTCCACCACAAAAGTTTCTATATACTCAATTGCGGGAGTTTTGCAATAACAAAAATCAAAGATTTTTCCACGATAGATTGATGGTTTAATCTTTTTTATCCTCATCGTTCTCAATAATGCCCAAGCGTCTTGCAGCAAAATTCAAAGTCATACCCTGCACCAATACAGACACAAGCACCATAAAAAACACTACATTGAAAAATAATTGGGATTGCTCTAAGTTATACACAAAAGGATAAGTCGCAAGAATAATAGGAACTGCTCCACGCAAACCAACCCACGATATAAATGCTTTTTCGCGCTTATCGTATTTGCTCTTTGCCAAAGTAATAAATACACTCATTGGACGCGCAAAGAACATTAACACAAAAACTAAAATTAAAGCCTGTAAAGCAACCGCCGGAAGCTGTGAGGGAAAGACAAGTAGCCCAAGTACCAAAAATACAAGAATCTGCATCATCCAAGCAATCGCATCGTGAAAAGCAATAATATGGGATTTATAAGGAAAAGCAAATTTATTTGTCAAGATTCCAGCAATATAGATACTCAAATAACCATTACCCTTCAGCATCATAGAAAGCCCAAAAACCATAAAGAGCCACGCAACACTAATGAGTGGGTAGAGACCGGGTTGAGAAATGTTAATCTTTTCACAAATTTTCGGAAAAGCATAGCCACAGAGTAAGCCTATCGCACCTCCAACCGCAAATTGCGCTACAAATTGCACAATCCATTCTGTTACAGAAGTAACATTACTCATCACAATCAACTGCAATATGGTAATGGTTAGAAAAATTGCCATTGGATCGTTGCTTCCAGATTCCAATTCCAAAAGCGGTTGAATATTGTCTTTTAATCTAATCTTATGTGAGCGAAAAATCATAAACACAGCAGCCGCGTCCGTAGAAGACACAATAGAGCCAAGCAATAAAGCTTCTAGCATTGTTATATCCCACATTAGATAGATAAAACAAGCTAGAATTACAGCGGTAATTAAAACACCAAGTGTAGCTAACATTACACCGCTAATTAAGACTGGCTTAATATGCCCCCAATGAGTATCCAACCCACCACTATAAAGGATAAAAATCAGAGAAACAGAGCCAACCGCCTGCGCCAAGAGAGCATTGTCAAACTTAATCCCAACAATCCCTTCACTTCCAAGCAACATTCCTAGAATTAAGAATACCAACAACAATGGAAAGCCGACTTTTTCCGAAATTTTACTCGCATAGACACTGATAAATAAAATTATTCCTATCGCAATAATATACAAATGGAGATTATCAATAATTTCTGACAAAAGTTTCTCCTTTTAAATACTTTTAAATTTTTACACGTGATTGTAAAGCCCTAATAATAGAAAGCTGATCCACATTCTCTAAACTCACTCCCGTTGGAACACCTTGTGCAATTTTGGTAAATTGCAATCCTAAATGCTCTAACTTATCCTCTAAATACAACATCACACTATCATTTCCCAAAGTTGGACTGAATGCAAAAATAATCTCTTGGATACGATTCTTTTGAATCACTTCTTCTAAATGTTTCAAATCTAATTTTTCAAGGTTTTCAATGACAAAATATTTACCCAAAAATTCCCCACTTTCCTCTAATAAAAAAATTTCTCTAGGATTTGCCACAATACATAACTCGCCATTCTTGCGTGTATTATCGCTACAAATATTGCAGATTAAATCATTAGAGATTCCGCCACATTCCTCGCAAACAAGTAATTGCTGCACACAACATTCAATATTATGCGCAAGACTAAGTGCGCTAAATTTGTCCTCAAATGCCAAGAAATACGCCAAACGCATTGCGGACTTCCTACCAATGCTTGGGAGTTTTTCTAAGGATTCCACAAGTTTTGCAAAATTTTCAGGATAAGGCTTCATTGACTATCTATACCATAATTTCGTATTTCATTTTTTATTTATCTGCTTCTAAATCTTCAGATTCTTTAATAGCGTCTAATGCAAGATTTGCAAGCATTGTTGCCACTTCACGATCGCCATTTACCACACCATAAAGTCCGATTTCTTTTAAATCTGTTTCTACTGCCTCTTCATTTGTTTGAGCAATAATCTTTATAAAATGAGAAATATCCATAATATGGCGACACGCTTTTTCAATGGCTAAAGGGGATTCCACACACAAAATAACCACTTTGGATTTTTCAACTTCAATTTCTCTAAAAATCATTTTATCCGTGATATTACCATAGACAATATGACAACCTTTTTTTATCCCCTCTTCCACGCGTTCATAGTTGGAATCCACCACCAATGTTGATACATCGCAACCACTAAAAAATTCTAATACTTTTTTACCCAAAGTTCCATATCCACATACCACAACATCATAGCCATCTTTTGCCTGCAATGCTTGATTGGATTCCACATTGCTATCAATTTTTGCAAACTTGAACAAAGCATTAAAAATTTTGAAAGCAAATTGAACACACATATCCAATCTATCTAAAATAAAAGGGGTTGCAATCATAGAAAAGATAACCATCAAAGTAAGGAATTGATAAATTTCATCAGGAGTAATGGAAGCCAAGAACTGATCTCCAAAAATCCAATTTAAGATTCCACCATTTAATTCTAAATTCAAGATTTTGTATTGACTTGCAAGTAAAAAGATAGCAAAAGAAAATTCCCCAATCTGCGAGAGAGAAAGTGCGATACGCATTGCATTTTTAACACCCCTAAAAAAGCTTAGAAACGCAAACATAATCAAAGTTTTCATTAAAAGCATTAAAGCTACAAGGATTAATACCACAAGGAAATATTTAGCCAAAAATATCACATCAACTTGCATACCAATCGTGATAAAAAATACCCCTAAAAGCAAATCTCGGAAATACACTAAGACACTTGCTACTTGATATTTAAAAGGTGAGTTAGAGACAATCATTCCTGCCAAAAACGCTCCAAGAGAGAGTGAGAAACCAAAATGTTTGCTAAGATAAGCAGAACCCAACACAATCAAAAGCACAGTTCCTACAAAGATTTCATCTGTTTTCATTTTAGCACTAGAACGCAAAACAATCCGTGCTAAAAATCTTCCGGGCAATATCAATAACAACAGCACAATAAGTGCCGAAATCCCTGTGCTAAGGAACATTTCACCCATACTTAAATCTTGATTGCTTAGCAATTTAATCATTAATAAAATCGGAATCACAGCAATATCTTGAAAAACTAGAATCCCAACTGCAGCCATTCCATAAGGAGTTTTTGTCTGATTGGTTTCATTAAGCGTCTTTAAAACAATCGCTGTAGAGGATAAACTAACCGCACTTGCCACAATAATAGAGGTATTAAAATTAAAACCCAATACATAATAACAAGCCACAAAGAACACAAGAATAGAAAGCCCAATTTGCAACCCTCCAAAAAGCAATACTTCTTGCTTCATTTGCGTAATTTTCTTGAAACTAAAATCAAGCCCAATCATAAACATCAAAAACACGATTCCAAGTTCTGCAGCTTCGTTTAAATCCACAGAATCCTCTAAGCGGAATCCAAAAAGATAAGCCGTAAGCGTCCCTGTAACGATATATCCAATAATTGCTGGAATCTTAAGCTTATTTAAAACAATCCCCGAAGCCACCGCCATAGCCAAAACGCAAATAATCACAAGCAAATTATCTATTTTACACCTCTAGTTTTGAAATGTTGAAATTATATATAAATTTTATAAATTTTTAAAAGTTGAATTAAAATTTCACTTTTAAAAATTCTTGATACAAGGCTTCTAGCTTTTTGCGCGATTCCACATATTCCATATTTTTTGGAGCAACAGCCTCCAATAATTCCAAACGTTTTTGCAAATAATTAAAAAGCTGGTATTGAATATCTGGAATCTTATTTAAATCATCGCTCATTCCCTTGATAATATTCTTTGCAGGAATACCAACAGCGGTGGAGTTCGGAGGCACTGGACGAATCACAACAGAATTTGCGCCAATTTTTGAATGCGCCCCCACAATAATATTTCCCAACACTTTAGCACCTGCCCCAATAATCACATAATCTTCAATCGTAGGGTGTCTTTTGGTACGCTCCAAACTCACTCCCCCTAAACTAACCCCTTGATAAATCACAACTTCATTACCAACTTCTGCTGTCTCACCAATCACAACCCCGTGTCCGTGGTCAATAAAGACACGATGTCCAATTTTACACGCAGGGTGAATATCCACATTGGTAAGCCATTGCGTAATTCCCATAAAAATTCTAGCAAATCCTTTAAAACCTATATTATAAAGTTTATGCGCGATTCTATAATGCACAAGCGCAATCAATCCGGGATAATTAAAGAATAATTCAACCTTAGAATTAATGGCTGGGTCTTTTTCCAAAATTACCGCAAAGTCTTCTTTGATAGTGCCAAAAAGTGTTGTGGCATAATTCAAGATTTCTCTCCTTCGCTTTTAAACACAGTCCTTAAATAGCCATTTTCACTAAGCATTACATAAAGTTGTCCTAAAATTTCCTTTTTACTATCCTCTGGAATCTCCTTACTATCCTCCAAACGTTGCTTCAAGCACCGCTCAATCTCTTTTGTATCATAATCTAAATCATCTAATACATCTAAAATCGTTTGCGATTCCAATAGATTTTCAATCGTATATCCACCCTCTTCCTCATCAAACACTACACTAAACTCTGTGGGGTGCGTAAATAGATTATGTCGCATTCCAAGCACTTCTTGGTATGCACCAACCAAAAAGAATCCCACAAAATATTCCTCTTGATTCACATCAATATCATGTAAAAACAAAGGGGAGTTTTTATCAAATGCTACCTCTCCATCGCTATCACAAGTAATATCCCATAGACTTGCAGAACGCGTTGGTCTGCGATTCAATCTATCCAATGGAATCACAGGAAACTTTTGCTCCAAACCCCAATAATCTGGCAAACTTTGAAAAAAGCTACAATTTAGCAAATATCTCTCTTGCACTTGCTCTTGGATACGAATAATATCGCTGTGGTTTTTGTGCTTTAAAATCTTAATCACCTTTTTAATAATCAAATGCACAAGCACTTCTGTATTGCTGCGATCTTGCAAATCAATATAACCCAAATCAAAAAGCGTAAGCAAAGATTCCATATGCTCTAAGCTATCATGCAAATACTCTATGGCATAACGTTCATTGATTGTATTATACAAATCAAACAGCTCTTCTATTAAAGGAGGATTCTTATCTTTTAAATGCAAGGCTTTTTCGTCATAATCTTGAGAAAATAACTCTAACACAGGAGCAATCAACACAGCGTGACTTGCAGAAACATAGCGTCCAGATTCTATAAAGATATTTGGTTCAGGCTCTTTTTTATTCTTAGCAATTTCCTTTAATGTAAAAACAACATCTCCGCTAAATTCTGTTAGTGTATAATTGCGATTTTGTTGATTTTCGTGCTGTGCATATTCTACGGCAAGCCCTCCACCAATATTAACATTATTTAGATTCTTTGCGCCCATTTTTCGGAGTTCAGCATAAATATTCCCCGCTTCCCTCAAGGCTTTTTTAAGTGGAGAAATATCACTAATTTGACTACCGATATGAAAATGAATCATTGTAAATTTATTCAGTAAATCGTTTTTTCTCAACAAGCAAATTGCTTCTATAAGCTCACTTGCAGTTAGTCCAAATTTGGAATTAATCCCTCCGCTTTTCGCCCAAATTCCAATTCCTGTGCTATGCAATCGGATTCTAAGTCCAATCTTTGGATAAGGTTTTCCAAGTGTCTTGGCAACCTCAATGATTGTCTCAAGCTCATTGAGCCCCTCAATTGTCAAGGTAATATCGTGCCCCATTTTTGCGGCAATAAACCCAAGAGAAATCATCTCCTTATCTTTAAAACCATTCACCGTGATAGGGGCATTATCGTTCGTGTAAGCCATTGCAATAATTAACTCGGATTTACTACCCGCCTCTAACCCATAGCAACGATGTGCTGTATTCTCCATAAGCGGCAAGATAAAATTGGGGTAGTGATTCACTTTGATTGGAAAAACTGCTTTAAATTTACCTTCATAATGGTATTCTTTGATAGAATTTTCAAAACTTGTAAAAATCTTTTCTACCTGCTTTTTCATCAAATGCGGAAAACGTATGAGCAAAGGACCACGATAACCTTCTTCTCTCACTTGTTTGACAATATTAATTAATGCTGGTTTGGACTTATAATTAACTTTTACCTGCCCGTCCTCAATAATAAAATCATCTTTTCCCCAATATTCAATCCCATAATCTACCATTGATTGCCCTTAAATTGTAATTTTACGCTTGAATATCCAATAAGGTCTGAAACATAGAATCCGCGGTTTTAACACTTTGCGCATTCGCTGCTACGCCATTTTGTGCTGTCATTTGCTCCACCGCACTTTGTGTTAAATCCACATTAGAAGTTTCTAAAAAACCTTGTGAAATAGAAACGGAAGCCTCCTTTGCACTTTGTATATTTGCATTGATTCCACTTTGCCCATTATCCAAGACATTAAAACCGCTATAAACTCCAACATTTTGACCGATTGCATTCATTTGTTTATCCTTGAAAATATATGGATTTAAGAATTTAAAACTATAACGAAAAAAACTAAAATTTATTTTTAAAATTTAAAAGAATAGAGAGAAAATGCGATGGCGCGTTACGCCATCATACTAAAGCCACATACTGGACAAGCAGAACCGCTTGAAGCAGCTTGTTGAGTTTGAGCTTGCAAATTTTGAGAACTTGTATCTTGAGTTTGCTGAGCTTGAGCAGAATTTTGAGATCCTGAATTTACTTGAGAACCATAATTAGAATAGCTTGAATAACTATTTACACTTGTTACATCCATATTTAACTCCTTTCATTAATATCAATGCACCCTTAAATTATAATCTAATTTGCTAAGGTTATACTTAAAAATAAAAAAAATCCTCCAATATAACCTCAATATACTAAACTTTGTTGCAATAAATCCAACATTTTCACTTCATTTCCAAATTTATTTTGATAAATAAAATAATTAGCCAATACTTTCTTTCCATACACGCGTGATTCCTCATAAGGAATCATCTCCATACTATACCAAGGATCTAATGGATTATTTTTCTTAAACAAATGATTTTTTCCGAGCAATCTACGCGTAAATCCCGGACCTCCATTGTAGGCGTAAGCGACAAAAAGCGGATGATTAAATTCTCGCACAAGTGGGCGCGTAAAATACTCTGCATAAGGCACATTCACCGCAGGGTCAAACATATCAAAATATCCCACTTTGTCTTCCTCTTTTAATTCTTTGGCTATAGCTTTCACATTAAATGGCATAAGTTGCATAAGCCCTAAAGCATAGGAAGTTGAAATCGCTGTTGGAATAAACAAACTCTCTTGTCTTGCAAGTGCATAAAGCAAAGCTTGTTTATCTTGAGGGAAGCGAGAAAACACTTCTTTATAGGGGGTTAAAAAGTATTCCGTATTTCTTTCTCGCGCAAGCCAAATATAATGCGCTTTTGTCTCATCACTATCTACTTTTGCAAGTAATTGCTGTTTGCGCACATGTGCCTCTTTGCCACTAATTTTCTTAAATGAATCGCGGATACGTTCCCATTCAAAAGGATTTTTGAAATCCCAATTTGCATTTTTTTGTTGTGTTGGAATATCATATACTAGATTAAACTTCGGCTGGGCTTGTAATATTTCAAGACTTGCAAGCACATAAACATCTACCATTTTAGAATCACTTAAAGTTTGTAAATATTGTTTATCGTTACTTGCTAAATATGCCCAAAAATTTGCTCTATTTTTGTTAAAAGCGTGCTTTGCTTTATCTTTTGAATAGACAAAATATGCAAGGGCTTGTTTGTCTTTTTGATACCTCATTGCATTGACCCCCAAATAAAATGCAATTTCTGCGTCCAATGTCTTTAAAACTTCCTCTGGATTCAAATTGGTAAGCGAACGATTAAACTTCTCTAAATAGGTATTCATAATCATACTTTTCAATGCACGATTAAAAGTTCCATTGTTCTCTTTTAACAGCCTCACCAAAGCCTCTTTGGAAATAGCAAAATTTAAGCGGTTACGATAATTTTGTGAAATAGCAAAATAAAAATCTCCGAAGGTTTTTGCATCTTGCGTAATGAGGCGAGAAAATGGATCCTTGGAGGCTAAAATACTCAAATTTTTAGCAAGTTTTTGATTGTGTGGTTGCACATTTTCTGAAAGCCTTTTTAGCACCTTTTTATCTAACGATTCAGCTTTTTTTGTTGTTAATGCCAAAGCTATACATTTAGTATCCTCTTTTAACAATTTATCTAAACTCATACGCTCACAAATAGTTTTGCGAGAGAGGGTTTTATTACTGCCTTTTTTAAAGTATAATCCAAAAAGTTTTGCATTCTTGCGTATTGCAAGTTCATAGGCTTCTTTTGCCTCTTTTGGGCTAATGTCTTGTTGCAAAAACAGCCAAATATAAAAATCTCTTGAAACTCCTGCGGGTTGGCTTTTAAGATAATCCAAAGTGATTTTTTGACTCAATGGAATATTTGCATTTTCCTTTGTCTTTGCCTGTTTGGATTCTTTTTTGTTTGAAGTATTTTTTTGTGTCTGATTGAGCGAATTTTGCTTGGGATTTTGCTTGTGTTCTTGCGTATTTTGCCCAAAAAGCATACTGCTAACAAAAATCAATAAAATAATAAAATTCTTCATAATCTTCCTTGTAAAATGGAGCTATAAACTATTTGCTAATCTCAAAAGTAGTTTAACAATAAATAAATTTATAAATTGCAATGCCAAAATCACGATAATCGGAGCAATATCAATACCACCAATTAATGTAGGAATTACTTTGCGAATCTTTGCATAAAGTGGTTCTGTCAATTTATAAAGAATTTGCACAATTGGGTTATAAGGGTCAGGACGCACCCAAGTAATTAAGGCTGCAATAATGACAATCCAAATATAAATATTTATTACCATACTTAAAATTTGCGCAAGGGCTTCAATCAATGTGCTTAAAACCATTTCAACTCCTTACAATATCTTTTAAAAATAAGCGCAAGATAGGGAACAAATCGCTTAACTCTGGACCATTCACAAATCCTGTGAGCAAAAATCGCAAAGGCTTAAAGAATTTTTTGCCTTTTAAAGCACTTATTTGCATTGCGCTTTCTTTAAAGGTATTAAATTCGCTTTTTGCCCAATCTTGAGATTCTAACATTCCTAAAATAACCTTTTGTAAATCAATGATTTCTGCTTTAAATTCCAAAATTTCATTACTTTGAATTTCACTCTGTGCGGATTCTTGAATTTGATTTAAGAGCAATGTTTTATTAGCAAAAATTTTATCAATTTTTTCTCTGATTTCATTCAATGTGCTTGCTTCTTGTAAATAAATTTTTGCCAACGCGCCAATAGAAGCGTCTTTATACCCTAAAAGAACTGCTAAATCTTGCTCATTAATGCGTTTAAAATGCTCACGATTGAGGAATTTTAGTTTATCCATATCAAAATGTGCTGGAGCTTTAGCAATTTTGCAAATATCAAACCATTCCAAAGAATCTTGCAATGTAAAAACTTCACAAGGTGTTTTGTTGCCCATTAAGATAAGGTAATTAACGATTGCTTGAGGCAAAAATCCGGAATCTAGCAACCATTGGACACTAGAAGCGTTATCGCGTTTGCTCATTTTTTTTCCCTCATCATTTAAGAGAATCGGCAAATGGGCAAACTTCATTTCTTTATTGTAATTTAAATCTTTATGAATCAACATTTGCTTTGGAGTATTACTCACATGGTCTTCACCGCGCACAATGAAATCCACATCATAAAGCATATCATCTACCGCACAAGCAAAGTTATAAGTAGGGATTCCGTCTTCTTTTAATATTACGAAACTATCCACTTCGTTTGGGGCAAATTGAATCTCACCTTTAATGCAATCTACAAATTTTATTTCCTCTTTAGAACCACGCAAACGCACCACTGGCTTAGGATTACTCGCCTTTTCTAACTCTGCCCAGCTATCATCATAACGGAAAGCCTCGCGTCTCTCTTTTGCCTCCTCCCGTTTTTGCTCTAAAAACTCTTTCGTACAATAGCAATAAAACGCATCACCCTTGCTAATTAAATATTCCGCCAATTGACGATGACGTGGAAAATTATCACTCTGATACACAAGATTATCCCAAGTGATTCCAAAAAGATTCAATAAAAACATTATCTCTTTATCTTTACCTTCAATATTGCGTGCAGTATCTGTATCTTCAATACGAAGTAAAAATTTTTCATTTTTTTGCTTAGCCAAAATATAATTAAATATTGCTGCGCGTAAATTTCCTGTGTGCATATCACCTGTTGGCGAGGGTGCAAATCGTAGCATTTATCAACCTTATATAATTAATGATTTAGAAATAGCAGATTTTAGCATAAGCAAGATTATAATTTGCAAAAATGATAAAGTTTTTTAATAAAGAATCTCTCAAAATTCTACTACAAAACCCCTATCCAACCCCGCTAAATCTTGATAAAACTCTAGCGACTTGTGTGGCAAAGTTTGCAAATAAGATTCTACACTCTCCCTTTGATTATATCCCATTTCACAAATTAAAAATGGAATCCCTAGCTGAAAACCAAGTTGGATAACTTTAAGTAGAATCTCATCTCCTCTTTTACCTCCAAAAAGTGCATTTTGTGGCTCAAACTTGAGTGAGGGAGGCAGAATCTCTCCTTCTTTAATATAGGGAGGATTAGAAAGAAGCAAGTCAAAAGAAATTTTCAAACTTTCATTAAAATCCAAATAGGCACTTTTGTGCAATGTAAGATTGTTAGCTTGAAACTTCACTTTATTTACATAAGCATTAAAGAGAGCTTCTGGAGAAATATCACTTGCGTGAAATTCTAATTGAGAATTTCTCAATAAATGCGACAACATTACGCTAATCGCACCGCTACCCACCCCAATTTCTGCAATCTTTGCACAAGACTTCTCTTGAATCAAATCCATTGCTTTTTGCACTAAAATCTCTGTTTCTGGTCTTGGAATCAATGCTCCATAAGATACATATAATTCCTCTCCATAAAAACTTACTTTCTCAATCAAATACTCAATGGGTTCATACAAACTTCTACGTTGAATTAATCGCTTAAAAGATTCTAACCAAAAGTAATCCATAGTCTTTTCAAAATCGCATTGCAAAGCAATCCTTGACTTTCCCAAAACAAATCCAAGTAGAATTTCAGATTCTAATATGGGTCGCGGAATACCGCTTTTTTTTAGCTGTATTACGCCATATTCTAAGGCTTTTTTAATGCTCCATAGAGATTCCATTGACTAAACTTCTTGGGACTTGTTTGCACAATTTGCTAGATTTTCACAACCTAACGCCATTAAACGCGCCATTAAAGGCGGGTGGCTATAAAAGAATCGCATATACAAAGGGTGCGCTAGAGGAAAGGAATTATTTTCTTTCACAAGCACCAATAAAGCGTTCGCTAGAGATTCCGCACTAGTTAAACTCGCACCAAATTTATCTGCGGCAAATTCATTTTGACAACTCTGCCAATTCACAAGAAGCATAAAGTAAAATCCAATCGGCGCACTTAAAAGCAACAAAAAAACGATGAGTGTATGCACATTTCTTTCTACATTTGCACTCAAAAACAAAGATTCGGGTAAATTTGCCACCACAAATAACAATGCACCAAAAAATCCAAGCACCAAAACCATCATTTTATAAATATCATAATGCTTGAAATGCCCTAATTCGTGTCCCAAAACAGCAAGAATGGAGGAATGCGGAATCTTATTTAACAAAGTATCAAACAAAATCACGCGTTTTGCGCGTCCCAATCCTGCAAAATAAGCATTCAGTCTTCCATCGCGTTTGGAGGCGTCCATTACAAATACACCCTTGCTTTGGAATCCCACACATTTTAAAAGAGCATCAATTTTATCGTTTAATTCCACATTTTCAAGAGGAGTAAATTTATTAAACATCGGCGCAATCAAGATAGGATACAAAAAATTAACCCCCACAATTAAAACTACGCCAAAAATAAAAACATACATTTCCCAAAACTGCACTTCTAAAATAATCCAACTAAAAATTAAAATCAAAATTCCACCCACCACAAGTAAAAGCCCAAAAGACTTTAGGCTATCCAAGATAAAAAGTTTTACTCCGCCTTTTGCAAAACCAAACTTTTTATCCACCACTAAGGTTTGATAAGCCTCAAAGGGCAAATTAGCCAATGCGCCAACTACAAGAAAACAAAGCACAAAGGCAACAGATTTTACAAGGGGTGAAAGCTCTAACACGGAATCCAAAGCAGACAATCCAAAAAGAATCCAAAAACTAATTAGCAACATATCCACAAGAATATTTGCTACCGAAATTCTCTCGCGCACAATCGCATAATCTGCTGCTTTCAAAAAAGCATTGGATTCCAAAATATAGGGGCTTTTAACTCTTTCTTGTTTAAGAAAGTTTATCTGTAAAAGTGATAAAACAAGCTTAGGAATACTAAAAAATAAAACATAACACGCAACCAATGCCATTCTTTTACCTTTATTAACAAAAAATTTTAAATTTTTGCACATTATATCAAAAAGCATATACAAAATGATTGGCTTTAGTATATAATATAAAAAATTTATAATTTTTATGTATTGTGAATCATCGGAGCTTTATATGGGAATTTTTGAACGGAACGATATTGCAATTGATTTAGGCACGGTAAATACTATTGTGCGCAACAACCTTGAGGAAACTTTATTTTGTGAAGCAACTTGTATTGCACTTGAAAATAAGTTTGCATCTCGCCGTATTATTACTATTGGGGATTCTGCTAAGAAAATGCTAGGGCGCACACCAAGTGAAATTGAAGTCATTAATCCACTTTTAAATGGAGCAATTAGCGACTTTGAAACAACTAAGATTTTTATGAATGCAATTTTACAAAAGGGCAAAACAGGCTCACTTGCACCGCGTGTTGGTATTAGTATTCCTCAAAATCTTACACAAGTTGAAAGACACTCTCTTTATGAAGCAACAATGCTTGCTGGAGCCAAAGAGGTTTTGCTAATAGAAGACCCCTTTAGCGCAAGTGTAGGGGCAGGTTTAGACATATCTACCGCGCGTGCAAAAATGATTATTGACGCAGGAGGTGGATTAGTAGAAGTCAGCATTATTTCCCTTAATGGACTTATTACGAGTGCTTTCACAAAGGAAGCGGGGGATTTTATGGATTACGCCCTAATGGAATATTGCCGTCATAACAAAAATATCGGAATCAGCAAAGAAATGGCAGAAAGCTTAAAGCGCAAAGTGAATGTCTTTGACAAAAATCCCACAATGCACATTGGCGCGAAAAATCTTGCAAATGGTATGCCCATAGAATGCGAATTGGATTTAGAAGAATTTAAAGATGTCATTTTAAACAATCTTTATAAAATCAAGAGTGTAATTATTGAAGCGATCCACAATGCACCACCTCAAATTGCTCCTGACCTTATTGAAGATGGTGCAACCCTTACAGGAGGACTAGCTCTCATTCCGGGGCTGAAAGACTTTTTAGAAAAAGAATTGCGTATGCAAATCCACCTCTCTCCCAACCCTCTCTTGGATATTTCCAAAGGCGTTTGGCAAATTATGCAAGATTATGAAACTTACGAAAAAAGCTTATGATAGATTCTGCTTCTCCTTTGATTGAACACATTTCTACACCTGATGGAATCAAGGCTTTTTTAAGCTGCGCTCCCTTAAATATTGCATTTCACGCCGGAGGAGATTCTAAAGTAACCATAGAACAGAATCGCTCTTTGTGTATTGCGCCCCTCCCCCTCTCCTCTCTTGCTTATTTGAATCAAATACATAGTCAAGAAGTTTTACAAGCCAATCAAGGAGGATTGCTAGGAAATGGAGATGGAATCCTCATTGCACAAAAAAATATTATTGGGCTGATTATGGTAGCAGATTGCAATCCGATTCTACTTTTTGACCCCAAACACAATGTCTTAGCATTACTGCACGGAGGAAGAGTAGGACTACAAAAAGGCATAATCCCAAACGCGCTAAAACAAATGCAAGAAAAATTTAACACCAATACATCTGATTTGTTTGCCTATGTAGGACCTTCTATTCGTGCGTGCTGTTATGAAGTAGGAGAAGAGATCTTTTCTGATTGTTTCTTTGAAACAGGTAAAATCTTACAACAAGGTAAAATATTTTTAGACTTAACCGCCATTATTTTAAAGCAATTTCA
Source organism: Helicobacter rodentium ATCC 700285 (assembly GCF_000687535.1). Taxonomy (GTDB): domain Bacteria; phylum Campylobacterota; class Campylobacteria; order Campylobacterales; family Helicobacteraceae; genus Helicobacter_D; species Helicobacter_D rodentium. Next base: position 34,567 of record NZ_JHWC01000004.1, on the reverse strand, counting down.
AGAAGCAAATATTACAAATTATACATTTTCTCCTCATTGCACTTGTTGCTCCTCCGCCTATTTTTCATATCGCAGAGACCAAAAGTGTGGGAGATTTGGTTTGTTTGCTTCTTTAACTTAAAAACAAGGAGTTTTCAATGATCATCATTCCAGCAAGATTAAAATCCACGCGTTTTCCCAATAAAGTTTTAGCACAAATTCACGGAATCCCGATGATTGTGCGCACTGCAGAACTTGCAAAAGAAATTGACGATGTAGTCGTGGCTTGTGATGAACCCATTATCGCAGAAGTTTGTATGCGTTATAATGTGCGCTCAATCCTTACAAGCAACACGCACGAAAGTGGCACAGACAGAATCGCAGAGTGCGCAAGAATCCTCAATCTTCATAAAAATGAAATCATCATTAATCTACAAGGTGATGAGCCTTTTTTGGAGCAAGAGGTGATTTTGAGCTTGAAGCATTTAATGGAAAGCGAGAGAAAAAAGCGTGGTGCGATTCCCTTTATGGGAAGTTGTGCAAAGCCTATTACAAAGGAACAAGCACAAGACCCAAATCTTGTTAAAGTCGTGCTAAACTCCAAAAATGAAGCCATTTACTTTTCGCGCTCCGTGATTCCTTATAATAGAGAAAATACAGAATCCGTGCAATACTTAGGACATTTAGGAATTTACGCCTTTAGCGGAGGAAGTTTGCAGAAGTTTTGTAAATTACCAAAATCCAACCTAGAATCCATAGAAAAGCTAGAGCAATTACGCGCCATTGAAGCATCTCAAACGATTGTAATGGCAAAGGTAGAATCCCAATCATTTGGCATTGACACCAAAGAGGATTTGGAACGCGCCTTGCAAATTCACCACTCATAATAAAGATTTATTTTGGATTTTAAAAATATTTAAGCTTTTTTAGAGTAAAAGCTAAACGCATTTTACATAAACAAGTATTATTTAGTTTTTATTAAGAAAGGACGATTATGAATCATTCCAACAAAAGGGTGTATTTAGACAATAATGCAACCACAATGCTAGACCCAAGAGCAAAGGAATTAATGGAACCTTATTTTTGTGAAAAATATGGCAATCCAAACTCACTGCATAGCTTTGGGACAGAGACACACACGGCAATCCGCGAGGCTTTCAATCATCTCTATGAGGGGATTAATGCGCACGATGAGGACGATATTATCATTACTTCTTGCGCAACAGAAAGCAATAATTGGGTATTAAAGGGCGTTTATTTTGACATTTTGCGCTTTGGCGAAAAGAATCATATCATCACAACGCAAGTAGAACACCCAGCGATTCTTGCTACCTGTCGGTTCTTGGAAAGCTTGGGCGTAGAAGTAACCTATCTGCCTGTGGGCGAAAATGGCACTTTGAGCCCAAAAGACTTGGAAGTCGCCATTACAGACAAAACTGCATTGGTTAGCATAATGTGGGCAAACAATGAAACCGGAATCATCTTCCCCATTGAGGAGATTGGAGCAATTTGCAAAAAACACGGAATCCTATTCCACACAGACGCCGTGCAAGCAATCGGTAAAATCCCTGTAGATGTGCAAAAAGCGCAGGTAGATTTTCTAAGCTTTAGCGGACATAAATTCCACGCCCCTAAAGGAATCGGAGGGCTTTATATCCGCAAAGGCGTGAAGCTCACTCCCCTATTCCACGGCGGAGAACATATGGGTGGCAGACGCAGCGGAACACTCAATGTGCCTTACATTGTCGCCTTGGGAGAGGCAATGCGACAAGCAAGTTTGCATTTAGACTTTGAACGCAACAATGTGCGTCATTTGCGCGATAGATTAGAGGACGCACTGCTTGAGATTCCAGATGTTTTTGCAGTGGGTCATCGTTCTTTGCGTGTGCCAAATACAACTCTAGTTAGCATTCGCGGTGTTGAGGGCGAAGCAATGCTATGGGATTTAAATAAATATGGAATCGCTTGTTCTACCGGAAGTGCGTGTGCGAGTGAGGATTTAGAAGCAAATCCTGTAATGAGCGCGATTGGTGCGGATAAAGAATTAGCACATACCGCGATTAGAATCTCACTTAGTCGCTTCACAACACAAGAGGAAATTGATTATACGATTGAAATTTTTAAAAAATCTATTGCGCGTTTGCGCTCTATTTCAAGCAGTTATTAAAAGGAAAGAAATATGGCAAAAAATGAATTATTAGGTGGTGCGTTGTGGGACGCATATAGTAAAAAAGTTAGCGAAAGAATGGACAACCCAACTCATTTAGGCGTCATCACTCAAGAAGAAGCAGACAAAAGAGGATTGAAACTCATTGTGGCAGATTATGGTGCGGAGGCTTGTGGTGATGCGGTGCGCCTTTATTGGCTCATTGATAGCAATGATACGATTGTAGATGCGAAATTTAAGAGTTTTGGCTGTGGAACCGCGATTGCAAGTAGCGATATGATGGTGGAACTCTGCCTTGGCAAAAAGGTGCAAGAAGCAGTAAAAATCACAAACATTGATGTAGAAAAAGCCTTGCGTGATGAGCCAGACACTCCAGCAGTTCCGGGACAAAAAATGCACTGCTCCGTAATGGCTTATGATGTGATTAAAAAAGCAGCCGCGCTTTATTTAGGCAAGAATCCAGAGGATTTTGAAGATGAAATCATCGTGTGCGAGTGCGCGAGGGTTAGTCTTGGCACACTCAAAGAAGTGATTAAACTTAACAATCTTAAAACCATTGAGGAAATCACAGAATACACCAAAGCAGGTGCTTTTTGTAAAAGCTGCATTAAGCCCGGAGGACACGAGGAGAGAGAATATTATTTAGTGGATATTTTGCGTGATGTACGTGCAGAAATGGAGGAGGAAGCCCTCAAAAACAAAGCGGATTTAGAATCACAGGGAAATTTGGACTTCGCAAATATGACGATTATTCAAAAAAGCAAGGCGATTGAAAGCGTGATTGATGAAAAAATCCGCCCGATGTTAATGATGGACGGCGGAAATATGGAGATTATTGACTTAAAAAACGCAAGTGATGGCTACACAGATGTTTATATACGTTATTTGGGTGCTTGTAGTGGTTGCGCAAGTGGAGCAACAGGCACACTCTTTGCGATTGAATCTGTATTGCAAGAATCCTTAGACCCTACAATCCGTGTATTTCCTGTTTAGATTTCATTATTATCTCCCGCGAAAGCCCTTTTAGGGCTATGGAGACTAAACATTCCGCTTAAACTTTCTCTAATATGGATTGGTTACATTCACAATACGCACCACTGCGCAAATCCATAACATCAAGTCTCGCCTGTAAAGATTCCATTGAAGAATCCAAGTATAATGAAAAGTCCTAAATACAAGAAACCCCTACGCCTCCCACTTAAACGAAGCATTCATCGCATTCAAAGAGCCAAAGAATAAACTAGAATCGTCTAGCTGTCTGCCTACCCACTGCGCATTGTATTGCTCGTAAGTTGCGGTGATAGTTAGATTATTTTGGTTTTTAATCCAATCTGCAAGGGCGGGAGGGGTTTGCTCGTTTTTAGGAATCCCCACAAACATTTCAAGGCTAGATTGTAGGGCATTTTTAAGACTCTCAAAGATTTCTGCCATAGAATTAAGCTGTGATTCTTTGTTACTTGTCAAAGCATTATTTTGCGGATTTTGTAGGGCTTTAGAAATAGAATCGTCCTTGCTTTCAAACAAGAATAGCATATCGTTAAGGCTATTTTGCAATTCCTCGCCAAAGTCGCTAAAATCTCCATCAAAGTCAATTTCAAAAGTTTGCCCTTCAAAAAGCTTTTTCAAATCCTCCGTGAGGGATTCTAGTCCGCCTGTGATTTGATTTGTGAAGTTTTCTCCGAGTGCTAGTTTGCTTTGTGTTGTGATTTGATTGCCGTTTTTGTCTGTTAATGCGGTGTTGAAATTCGCCACAAATCCCGCAGAATACGATAAACTATGGGAAAACTGCCCACTTGCACTATCATAACTTAGCGAGTAGGTAATACTCTCATAAGCGACAAAAGAACCACTTACCATTTCGCCAATCGTGCCTTTGGGTTTGTCTTGGGATTCCACCTTGTCCATTCCCATTTCCTCTCTCGTCTTTTGGACAATGTCGTTTGCGCTATTTGCCTTGTTTGCGATATTTTCAAAGACTTGGGAGAGATTAGATTGGTTTGCCATTCTTTGTGTGCTAAAGCTTGTTAAAGCCTGCATAAGCTTACTTGCAATGCTAGATTGTAGCGATTCTATTGGGTTCATCGCGGTAGAATCGCGATTGCTTTTATCCGTAGAGGCGACTTTATCCCCGTTTTCTGCCTTTTCATCGGTTTTAGGCTTTTCCTCGTGTTTTATTTGAGGCTTGAGGTTGTTAAACGCATTCGTGCCAAAAAGATTGTTAAAAAGATTATTTTGAAAAGAAACTGCCATCTTGATTCCTCCTCTTGGAATTTGCTATGCAATAATATCGTAAAAATGGGCAAAAACTTAATAGCAATTCTATTCTTTGCTATAGAATTTTATTTGCAAGGCAACCTTGAGGCTATTGCAAGGCAGAGATTTTTATGGGATTTGCGGGATTGCTTGGGTTGTAAATGTCGCTATAAAATCTTTTTGCAACCTCTTTGTGAGAGCGCAATCTGTGCTTCAGGTAATTCCAACCAATCTCTGGAATTAGTGGATTTGTCGGGTCGTTTTCAATGCCGCGCATTTCCTCTTGTAAATGCTTTGGAAGCTTGAATATCGGAATCCTTTTGTCTAATTGCGCCCCTAAAAACATTGGAATAGAGATTCTATCCTGTCCTTTGAGGGGAGACTTCACGCGGTGCATTGTTGCTTTTAAATAACCATTAGTCGCTAACTCCAAAAACTCCCCGATATTAATCACAAACGCCTTGTCTTTATGCCCCACATCAATCCATTCTTTAGAATCCAACTGCACTTGCAATCCACCCACTTCATCAATCATCAAAAGCGTTAAAAATCCATCGTCTTTATGCGCTCCAACGCCCTGTGTGGCTTGACTATACCCCTCTCCTTCTTGCGCGATTCCGGGATAATGGATTAACTTAATGTGCTGATAAATATCCTCTTTAAAAAGTGCATCAAAAACATCTTCCTTGCCATAGAGTGCCAAAGAAAAAGCCTTTAAGAGTGTTAAGCCCATCTTGGTTGTTTGCTCCTGCCACAAATAGAATGTTTCTTGGAGTTCTTTTTGTGAGGGAAGCCACTGGTTTGGTCCATGTAGGCGCATATACGCGGGTAAATTAGAATCCCTAGCCTCTCCCTCAAAGCCTAGATCAACCTCCTCTCTCCAATCTTTTGAACCAAGCGTATATTCCCCGCCCACCTGCGTATATCCTCTAAAATGCGGCGAATTGTCAATGCTAATTTTTAACTTTTCCTCTAGGGGCAAGGCAAAGAATTTTTTGCTTAATGCAAAGAGTTTTTGACATAGATTCCAATCCACATCGTGTCCCACAAGATAAAAGAATCCAATGGTATGGGCGGCATAACGCAAATCTTCAAACAATTTCTCTCTTTGCGCCTCATCACCCTTTAGAAGGGATAAATCCACAATAGGAACGCTAAGCATAATTATCCTTTAAAAAGCTAGTAAAGTCTGAATTGTAGCATATTAATGACGCATTTCCATAATTAAAATTTTAATTTTACATTTTCTTAAGAATTTTGGGAGGTTGAAAAATATTTCACAATGGAATCTTTTAAGTGATTTAAGTTATAGATTTGCGCTAAAGCGGGTGAGTTGCTTACGCAACGCACACCACGATTCCACTAACGCAGAATCCCGCAATGACGCAGAGTAGTATGCTTTTTATTGTACGTATTATCTCCGCTGTCATTGCGAGGTGAAGCCGAAGCAATCCATAACATAGAATCTCGCCTATCACTTTCAACTTCAGACTTTTAAAGATTCCATTGCAAAATTTAAAGTATGCTACATTATAGATTGCCACGAAAATTTTTCAAATTTTCTCGCAATGACGCAAGTAGCAAAGCATAAAGTATGCAAGATTATAGATTGCAATACTAGCGTTTGCAATAACAAAATGGAAAATCTAAAGACTGCTTTAAGTGTGGATTGCTTCGTCATTTGCTTTGCTCATTCCTCGCAATGACGCAAAGCTACCAAACTTGTCATTGCGAACGAAGTGAAGCAATCCATAATTACGCATAAAGAAATCTTTACAATAGAATCTTTTAAGGTTATAGACTGCCACGATTCCGCCAACGCAGAATCTCGCAATGACGAAATGGTAAGCGGGATAAAAGCAATTACGCCCCCAAAGGGCGCAATCTTTATTGTTTTAAATTATTCTACTTCTGCATCAATGACATCATCGTCTTTTTTGTTTTGTGCGCCACCACCCTGTGCGTTTTCATCTTTTTTATACATTGCTTCTGCAAGTTTATGACTCGCTTCTGTCAAAGCTTTTACTTTTGCCTCAATCTCCTCTTTTGTCGCATTTTCATTCTTTAATGTCTCTTGCAATGCAGTGATTGCGCTTTGGATTTTCTCCGCCTCACTCGCGTCAATTTTATCTTTCATCTCATCTAGGCTTTTTTGGCTTTGATACACGAGGCTATCGGCTTGGTTGCGCACTTCAATGATTTCTTTTTTCTTTTTATCCTCTTCTTTGTTTAGCTCGGCGTCTTTGACCATTTTGTCAATTTCAGAATCGGACAATCCGCTAGAACCTGTGATTTTAATCTCTTGTTCCTTGCCTGTCGCCTTATCTTTTGCACTTACGGTTAGGATTCCGTTTGCGTCAATGTCAAAAGTAACTTCAATTTGTGGCACACCACGAGGAGCCGCTGGGATTCCGCTTAGCTCAAAGTTTCCTAGCATTTTGTTATCCCGCGCTAACTCACGCTCACCTTGTAAAACCTGAATCGTAACCGCTGGTTGATTGTCCTCTGCGGTAGAGAAAACTTGATTTTTCTTTGTTGGAATCGTAGTTCCGCGCTCAATGATTCTTGTCATCACGCCACCTAGTGTTTCAATTCCCAAAGAGAGTGGAGTAACATCAAGCAATAACACATCTTTCACATCGCCCTTTAAGACACCGCCTTGAATCGCTGCACCCATTGAAACCACTTCATCAGGATTCACAGATTTGTTCAATTCTTTCCCAATAAAGTCTTTCACGCGCTCTTGCACCTTTGGAATCCTTGTAGAACCACCCACCATTACAACTTCATTAATCTCATTTTTACCTAAATCTGCGTCTTTAATAACACTTGCGATTTTATCAATGGTTTGATTAATGTATTGCTCAATGAGGCTTTCAAATTTCGCGCGGGTAAGCTTTTTCACTAAGTGTTTTGGACCGCTAGAATCTGCAGTAATGAAAGGTAAGTTAATTTCTGTCTCTTGCGCACTACTTAACTCTTTTTTCGCATTTTCTGCTGCTTCTTTTAATCTTTGGAGTGCCATTACATCATTTTTAAGATTGATTCCATTTTCGCTTTCAAACTCTGCTGCTGCCCAATCAATGATGGCATTATCAAAGTCATCACCGCCCAAAAATGCGTCTCCGCCTGTGGCTTTTACTTCTACAACATTATCGCCGGTTTCAAGCACGGTTACATCAAAGGTTCCACCGCCCAAGTCATAAACAACAATATTTTCGGAATGCTTTTTATCCAAACCATACGCTAATGCCGCACTTGTTGGCTCGTTAATAATCCTTAAAACATTTAATCCCGCGATCGTTCCTGCTTCTTTTGTCGCCTTTCTTTGTGCGTCATTGAAATACGCTGGAACGGTAATAACAGCCTCTGTAACTTCCTCGCCCAAATAACTTTCTGCGTCTGCTTTTAATTTCATCAAAATTTTTGCTGAAATTTCTTGTGGTGTATAAACTTTACCTGCAATCTCAATCGCACACGCACCATTTCTATCCACCACTTTATAAGGAAGTCTTTTTTTGGCTTCTTGCGCCTTGTCCTCGTTAAACATTAATCCCATAATTCTTTTAATGGAATAAATCGTTTTTTCTGGATTCGTGATTGCCTGACGCTTTGCAGGGTCTCCGACTAAAACCTCGCCTTTATCGGTAAATGCAACAATAGAAGGGGTTGTGTTTTTGCCCTCTTTGTTTGCAATAATTTTTGCCTCATTACCCTCAAATACTGCCATTGCAGAGTTTGTTGTTCCTAAATCAATTCCTAATACTTTTCCCATTTTTTATCCTTTCTTAAATTAAATTCTTTTGCGATTCCTATTTGGCAATGCTAACCATAGAGGGACGCAAAACCCTTTCTTTGTATTTATAGCCTTTTTGCATTTCTGCAACGATTTCACCCGATTCGTGCTCTTCGCTTTGTACTTGCATAATCGCATCGTGAAAATTTGGGTCAAACCCACCTTCGGTTAAAATGGGTTCAATCCCGTGTTTTGCTAGAGTTTTTAGCAAATTATCCAAAGTGAGTGCAATGCCCTCTTGGATTTTGTCTAAAATCTCCTCTTGGTTCTCGCCTTTAACTTTAGAATCTTGAATGCTTTTTAATGCAATCTCAAGCGTATCAAGACTTGGAAGCAAATCTTTAGCGATTTTCTCATACGCATATTCTAAGGCTTGATCCTTATCGCGGATTAAACGCTTTTTGGTATTCTCAAAATCCGCATAAGCACGCACATATTGTTCTTTTAACTCTGCAATCTGTGCTTGCAATGCTTCTTTGGATTCTGTTTCTTCCTCTGTCGTTTCCTCTTGTAATGCGCTCATCTCTTGCGAATCGTCAAAAGCTTGATTTTTATTTTGCTCTTCTTGCACTTTCGCTCCTTAAATTTTGATGTTAAATAACTTAAAAATTGAATTTTAGCAATTATTCTTTCAAATTTCAAGCGAAATTATATAACTTTAGTCTTATATTGTCAAGTTAAATTACTAAAATAAACTAAACTTTCTTAAAAATTACGATTAAATTTTGTCAAAAATGGGTATTTTTATAGCAAAATTTAACTTTTAAGTAAAACTCTGTTATGCTTCACTTTTAACAATTCAAAGTTTTAAAGGAATCGCAAATGCGTAAAGCTATGCAAAGTATTTTTGTATTTTTTATAATGTTCTTTTGGAGTTTAAATGCTCTTGGAAATGTGGATTCGCCAAAGTTTCAAGTAGAAAATGGAAAAACAATCATTTTATCTACGCAGCTTACGAATCCAAAACCCATTGTCATTAATAAAAAAACTTATGCTTGGATTCCGCACCCAAGCGAAGCAGGTAAGAAAATCGCGATTCTATCGATTCCTTACCATACAAAACCCAATTCTATTGTATTAGAAAATGGCGCGAGTGTAGAGGTTGTGCAAGGAAACTATAAACGCGAAAAAATCCAAGTTAGCCCAAGCAAAGCTAAACCAAACCCCAAGAATCAAGAAAGAATCAAAAAAGAACGGGAGGAGGCAAACAAGATTTATAGCAATTATAGTCAAAAGCGGCTTTGGGATTCCGCATTTATTTTGCCAATGGATAGTAAAATCACTAGCACATACGGGAATGCGCGCGTCTTTAATGAAGAGGTGAAAAGCTACCATAGTGGGACGGATTTTCGTGCGCAAATTGGCACAGAGATTCGCGCAAGTAATCGCGGTAAAGTCGTCATCGCAAAGAATCGCTTTTTAGCGGGTGGTTCTGTGGTGCTAGACCACGGAGAGGGAATCTTTAGTATGTATTACCATTGCAGTGAAATCAGAGTGAAAGTTGGCGATATAATTGAAAAGGGAGATTTGATTGCGCTAAGTGGAGCAACAGGACGCGTGAGCGGACCGCATTTGCATTTTGGGATTCTAGTTAGGGGCGCACAAGTGGATCCGCTAGACTTTATCACGCAAGTGAATGCGTTATTTGCAAGTAATTAAGAATCACAAAGGAATAATATGGATTATAGTATTGATCCAGAGATTTTTAAAAATCTAAAAACTATTTCTTTATCAATGTTTCGCAAAAATTTCTTTGGAATCTTTCACGGCTCAATTTCTACAAAACTAGAAGAAGGGCATTTTTTGATTAATAAAAAAGATGCAATATTTGATGATTTAGATGAGGAATCGTTTATTATGCTCTACCATAAAAGGGATTATCGGTGGAATGATGCAAGTATGGACGCTTTTATCCATTCTTTAATTTATCAAAATATCCCTAATGCAAAATATATTGCCTATGGAATGCCACCCTTTACCACTTCCTATACGCTAACGCATAATAAAATTGTACCTAAAGATTATTTTGGATATAAAATGCTAGGCACACTAAATATATATGATCCTAAGGATTTTGATAATTGGTATGAACGCGCCGATGTGGAGATTAATAGATATTTCAAGGAAAACGATAAAAAAATTATGGTGATTCGTGGTTATGGGGTTTATGCCTATCATCGTGATTTACAAGCTCTTTCTAAACTTTTTGCGCTTTTAGAAAATACTTGTAGAATCTTGCATTTTAGTAGCCTCCTTGAAAGCAGCAAACAAACACAAGATTTGTTTGATATTTAGTTGTTTGCCCTTTGGATTGCGTCATTGCGAGAATCGCAACGCGATTCGTGGCAATCTATAATGTGGAATCTCGCCTTTTTGGATTCCATCGTTAAGATTTCTGTGTGCTTGATTATGGATTGCTTCGGCTTTGCCTCGCAATGACAAAAGTGGTAGAATCTTTGACTTGCAAGATTATGGATTGTTTCACTGCGTTTGCAATGACAGAAAATTTGCTATCTCGTCATTGCGAGACTTCGTAAGAAGTCGTGGCAATCTACAATGTGGAATCTCGCCTTTTTGGATTCCATCGTTAAGATTTCTGTGTGCTTGATTATGGATTGCTTCGGCTTTGCCTCGCAATGACGGAGTAGCAGATGCTTTGGTTTTTCGTCATTGCGAGAAATCGTAAGACTTCTTGGCGTGCATTTGCGTAAGCAAATTCACCCACTTTAGCGCAAATCTATAATGTTGCACACAATGGAATCTCATTTTCTTTTCTCTTTTAATACTCTCCTTAGTTTGGGTATCTCTTGAAAAAAGAATCTCAAATATCCTCCTTTATACCAAGTTTTATCTGCTTCCATTAAAGCAAGTCCTAATTTATAAGTAAAGCATTCTTTTTCTTTTAAAGCTTCTTTGTAATCTGCATAGGATTCTAATTTAGGAAGTTTTAATTTAGGATTCTTTGCAACTTTTGCTTCATAGTCTGCAATCTCTTTTTTATGTGCTTCTTTAATATAAGATAAGACATAAGGCATTCTTATATATCCTAAAAAGCTTTTAGAGTTTAATATCATTGCAGAACCTAGTTTGTAAGCTAGGTGGTTGTGGATTCTATCTTTAGCTACGAGGTAAATGCTAGGGGTTGATTTTTCTTTAACAATGACTTTTTCTTTGATGACTTCTTTAGGAGGTGGAGACTTTGTCAATTGCATTTTCAAGCAATATTCCTCAATCATTTCTTTGATAGCTTTCACATCAGGAACAAGAAAATCAAAATTATATTCTGATTCTACAATGATATTTGCGTGATTAAATGGAATCTCATAATCCCACTTGCCACCTTTAGCTAAGAAAAAATCAATCAAATTAAAATAAGGAATCGTATAAGAATGAGGAGTTAAAATCACAGCCTCACTTTTTTCTGTGTAGCAATTTGTCTCATCAAATGCACAACAACTTTTATCATCTAAAAGCAACTGGGTATTAAGAGTGTTAAACAAACGAATCGACGAACTACTTTTAGAAATTTGATGATTTTGCGTCATCACGCGAATGCTAGAATAAGCATTATAAATACTGCATTGATTTTTGGGTTTCTCGCTATTCCACGCGTGGATTCCAAGTAGCGTCCAACCCGCACAATTTTTGGGGAATTGAAGCCTTATGCCTTTTCGTAAGGGATAAGCCTCCTCACAAAATGCAGAATTTTGCAAATTAATAAGGTCAAATGCCCCCCCCCCCGCAGAAGTCTGCATTTCTCTAGGTGTTAAGATTCTAAATTCTGGACTCGTGTTGCAAGGGATTTTTTCTTTGGGGGCTTTAAATTCATTAAGGTTTTGAACAATCTTTTGCCCAAAAAAGCTCATTAATCTCGCCATTTGGTGCGCTCCAAAACCCCCATAGAATCCAAACATATTTTCTTTAACATAATGTCCTTGCATATCTATACAATTAAAGCCATATTGATTTGCGCAAGACCTATGGGCATTGTCAATTGCTGTTGCATACCCATAGAGGCTTGGATTATAGGGCAAAAGCAAAATGAGTACCTTTTTCTTTAAGCGATACAATTCCTCATAGAGCCAATGGATACTAGCAAGAATGGTTGAAAGAGGAACAAAACTATATCCGTGATGATTTGCAATCTCATTGATATTGCTTTCTGTAATGATTAAATCCGCTTCTTGTAAGGATTCTTGGTTTCTCTCCCTTTTTAATTCATAAAGATTTTGCAGAGAAATAGAAGAACCTAAAGCCAAATTTGTCAGCTTTACATTCTCTCCTCTCAAACCTTTTTGCAAACCATTTACCATTACAGAATTACTACCACCTAGCAAAACGATAGAATAATTTTTCGTCATTAATAAGCCTTATATAGAATATGAATTAACACTTGTTTGGAATAAAATTATACCACAAGGTTGCGACAGGTTGTGTCCTTGTGAGGAACGATCGCAAAACCCTCCGCGTCATTGCGAGAATCGCAACGCGATTCGTGGCAATCTACAATGTGGAATCTCGCCTTTTTGGATTCCATCGTTAAGATTTCTGTGTGCTTGATTATGGATTGCTTCGGCTTTGCCTCGCAATGACGGAGTAGCAGATGCTTTGGTTTCGTCATTGCGAGACTTCGTAAGAAGTCGTGGCAATCCATAATGCGAAATCTCATTTGTAAAGCTTCTATTGTAAAGTTTTTCTTTATGCTAGATTATGGATTGCTTCGGCATTCACTTTGTTCATTCCTCGCAATGACAAGGTTGCAGTTGGATTGTTTTAAAGATTCCGTTTGTAGAATCCATTTATGCGCACTTAAAGAACACACTAGATACTTAAGAAACCCCAAGCACAAAGCCTACAAAAATCACTAACGCTAACAAAAACGCACTTAAAAGGCGATTTGTCCAAAGTGTGCCAAAAAACACAAGCAGCAACAAAGCAACTTTCACAGCATCAATGAGTGCAAACTCACTCAATAGCTGCGTAATATCACGCGTAAAAAATGCAGTCGCATACACAATCGCCCCAAGCATTGCCTGTGTGCTGTAAGTTAAAAAGCGATAAAATCTGCCATCTTGATTGCCAAGTATGGAGTGATTTGCAAAGAAAAACGGTGTGATTCTGCAAATAAAAATACTAACTGCCGAAAAGATTAGCAAAATCCAAAACAAACTCATCTTTACCCCCTTGTTGCGCGTTTTCTCTGCGCTTCATCATAGACCAACATTGCAAACCCTATCACAAAAGGTAGAATCAGCAGATAAAATTTTGGGCTAAAAGCTATCATCAAGGGTGCGAGAATGAAGCCCCAAAAATAGCTTCCCACCTCTTTAATGTTTGGATAATGCTTCGCCGCAAGTCCCGTAAATTGCAGAGGTAGCACAAGAGAGATAATTTGTTTAAGCTCGGGCGAACTAAGAGCCGCTCCTGTGCTATACCCTATACCTGTGCAAATGAGCGAAACAATCCATATTGGCAAACCAAGCCCTAAAAAATAAGCAAAAGGCGACTCACTCATTTGTTTAAACTTAGAAACACAGCCACTAAACACAGAGGGACAAATTAAAATGCTAGAAAGTGAGAGCCAAAAAAGATTTGTGCGCTTTAAATAGGGAGCAAGTGTGGCAGACATTAGCAAAAATCGCGCATTCATCGCCAAAATCAAAGGAATCAAAACATAGCCATCATAATAACTCTGCACAAGCAAAAATTGCAAGGGCGTTGAAAAAACAAAAAGTGTCGTGGAGAGACTCTCAAAAAAACTTAAGTTGTTTTCAAACGCATTTGCGCCAATGGAAAGATAGAGAAAAATAAAAGAAACGCCAAAAATAGACGAATCTTTTACCCCATCAATAAAATAATTTTTTGTCATACTGCAACTCCAACTTATTTAAAAAAACAATAATAATAAAGAAAAAAATATACAAACTCTTATCTTATTAATGTCATACATTGCTTTTCCTTGGTGTTTATTTTTATTTATCCTTTATATATGGATAAGCAGACATTCTAACCAAAACCCTTGCTTAAAAACAAGTTTTGTCTGTCATAAAGTTGGAGCATTTAAAACTTAGCAAAAATCTGCTACAATACTACCCATACAATACAATGCCAAAAGGAATGAAATGAAAGTTTTATTATTGCAAGATGTTAAAGGTTTAGGTAAAAAAGGTGATATTTGTGAAGTCAAAGATGGTTATGGAAGAAATTTTTTAGTTGGCAAAGGATTGGCAGATTTTGCCACAAATGAAGTGATTAATCGCTACAAAGCGACACAAAAAAAAGCGGCGGAAATGGCAGCAGAGGAAAAATCTTTAATGGAAATGACTGCAAAAAAAATCTCTGAAATTGTAGTAAAAATCATTCAAAAAGTAGGGGCAAATGGCTCACTTTATGGTGCAATCACCAAGGAGGATATTGCAGAAGCACTTGCAAAAGAGCATCGCATTGAAATAGACAAAAAAACGATTGAACTAAAAAGCCCCATTAAATCCACAGGAATTTATGAAGTAGAAATTAAGCTTGGACACGGAATCCACGCAACTTTAAAAGTTGATGTAGAGGCGCAATAATGTTTGAGGCAACAACGATTCTAGCTTATAAAAGCGACAAGGGGGCAGTGATTGGCGGTGATGGGCAAGTAACTTTTGGAAATTGCGTTTTAAAAGGAAATGCGACAAAGATTCGCACTCTCTATGGAGGCAAGATTCTAAGTGGTTTTGCCGGAAGCACTGCAGATGCTTTTACGCTTTTTGATATGTTTGAGCGAATCTTAGAGAATAAAAAGGGTGATTTACTCAAATCTGTAATGGAATTTTCCAAAGAATGGCGTAAGGATAAATATTTAAGACGCTTAGAAGCAATGATGATTGTGCTAGATAAAGAACATATTTTTATCTTAAGTGGCACAGGAGATGTTGTGGAACCAGAAGATGGCAAAATCGCAGCCATTGGTAGCGGTGGAAACTATGCCTTAAGTGCCGCACGCGCATTAGATAGATTCACCAATGCTTTAACGCCAAAGGAGATTGTATTAGAATCCCTTAAAATTGCAGGTGAGCTTTGTATTTATACCAATACAAATATTAAAATTTTAGAACTCTAGGAATTATCGTGAAAAATGTAACAGCAATGACACCCAAAGCCATAGTAGAATATTTAGACGAATACATTATCGGACAAAAAGAAGCTAAAAAAATCGTGAGTATCGCACTTAGGAATCGTTACCGCCGACTACAACTTCCTAAAGAGATTCAAGAGGAAATTATGCCAAAAAACATTCTTATGATAGGCTCTACAGGGGTTGGTAAAACAGAAATCGCAAGAAGAATGGCAAAAATGATGGGATTGCCCTTTATTAAAGTAGAGGCTAGTAAATATACAGAAGTGGGTTTTGTTGGACGTGATGTAGAATCTATGGTGCGTGATTTGGTGGTTGCTTCCATTAATCTAGTTAAAGAGGAACACCGCCACAAAAACACAAAAGATATTGAAAAATATGTATTGGATAAAATCATTGAAAAGCTAATCCCTCCTCTCCCCAAAGGAGCAAGTGAGC
Source organism: Helicobacter rodentium ATCC 700285 (assembly GCF_000687535.1). Lineage (GTDB taxonomy): Bacteria > Campylobacterota > Campylobacteria > Campylobacterales > Helicobacteraceae > Helicobacter_D > Helicobacter_D rodentium. Next base: position 18,817 of record NZ_JHWC01000004.1, on the reverse strand, counting down.
AAAAAATTGAAGAATACGAAAATGCAAGCAATAAAATGCGCACCAAAGTGCAAAATGGGGAAATGGACCATCTAAAAATTGAAATTGAAATCCCTAAAAGAGCCTTTGAGATTGAAGATAGCAATATGCCAGCAGAGTTTGCAAAAGTGCAAGAAACAATCGCAAAAGTCTTTATCGCCTCCCCCAAAGAGAATCCCAAAAAAGAAGTAACGATTCAAGAGGCAAAAGAATTGCTTAAAGTTGAGGCGAGTGAAGCCTTGCTTGATTTGGAGGCTATCAAGCACGAAGGGCTTAAACGTGCGGAAAATAGCGGAATTATCTTTATTGATGAGATTGATAAAGTTGCAGTAAGTGGCAATGGGCAAAGTCGTCAAGACCCAAGCAAAGAGGGTGTGCAACGCGACTTACTGCCGATTGTAGAAGGCAGTGTTGTAAATACCAAATATGGCAGCATTAAAACAGACCATATTTTATTCATTGCAGCAGGTGCTTTTAGTCTAAGCAAACCAAGCGATTTGATTGCTGAATTACAAGGACGATTTCCATTACGCGTAGAATTAGATAGTTTAGACGAAGAAGCACTTTACAAGATTCTAACTCAAACAAAAAATTCCATCTTACGACAATATGAAGCACTCTTGGGTGTAGAGGGCGTAACTTTGAAATTCAACGATTCTGCAATTCGGGCTTTAGCGCATTATTCCCAAGTAGCAAACGAAAAAACAGAGGATATTGGGGCAAGACGCCTACACACGGTGGTAGAACAAGTGATAGAGGAAATTAGCTTTGAAGCAGAAAACTACAAAGGACAGGAAGTAGAAATTACCGAATCGCTTGTAACAGAAAAACTAGAATCCCTTGTGGCAGATTCTGATGTTGCGCGTTATATTTTATAGGTTTTTGGAATCTACCATTGGAAAAACTCAAAAATCACTCCTCAAACACACAACAACCACCCTATAAATCCGATTCCACAAGGGCTGGATTTGTAGCAGTGCTTGGACGACCAAATGCCGGCAAAAGTAGCTTTTTAAATGCGATTTTGGGAGAAAAGTTAGCACTTGTTTCTCATAAAGCAAATGCTACACGCAAACGAATGCACTTAATTTTTATGGAGGGTGCAACCCAAATTGTTTTTGTAGATACACCCGGAATCCACAACCAAGAAAAGCTACTCAATCAATATATGCTCAAAGAAGCAATGCGAGCAATGAGCGATTGCGATATTTTATTGTTTTTAGCCCCCGTTACAGATAAAATCAGCTACTACGAGGATTTTTTAAAACACGCAAAAAAACCCCATATTCTATTGCTAACCAAAATAGATTCCGTCTCCAAAGAAGCACTTTTTGAAGCAATTAAAACTTATGAAAAATATCAAAAAGAATATCAAGCCCTCATTCCTATTTCCATTAAAGATTTGGGTAGTTTAAAGCGAGTAGCAGAAGTAGTTGCAAATCTTATGCCCATAAATCCTTATTACTATGACCCCGAAATATTAAGCCCAAATACAACAAAAGAAATCGCAAAAGAAATGATTAGAGAGGTTGTATTTGACAATCTTAGCGATGAATTGCCTTATGAAAGCGATGTACAAATCACACTCTATAAAGAAAAGCCACACCTTCATCACATCAAAGCTACAATTATTGTGCATAAAGAAAGCCAAAAAGGTATGGTAATTGGCAAAGGCGGTGCGACACTTAAACGCATCGGACAAAAAGCGCGTTTAAAACTAGAATCTTTCATACAACAAAAGGTTTTTTTGGAAATTTTTGTAAAAGTCGTTCCAAGTTGGTGTAAAGAGCGTGAAAATCTTAAAAAAATGGGGTATAATTTTGAGGATTAATTATAAAATTACGGGAATCTTTATGAAAGTTTGTAAAATCTTTGGATTATTTTTAGCAATTTCGGTGGCTCAAGCAAGTGATTTTGAATGGGTAAAGCTCTATAATGAGGGCGGAATCAAAGCATTAGAACGCAAGATAGAATCCGTGATTCAAAATCGTGCATATTGGGAAGAGGCTTTGAAATCACAAGATACGCGTTTTGGCTACTATGAAGATTTGCAATATTTGTTTGTTGCTAGTAAAAATTCACCCACATTAAAACTCTATGTGTTAGAGAAAAACAAGTGGGAGGAAAAACTAAACACCAAAAGTTTGGTAGGCTCCAAAGGGGGACACAAAGAAAAAGAAGGGGATTTAGCCACACCGATTGGCGTTTATACGCTTAATGCGCGTTTGACAAATTTAGACCAATATTATGGACCCCTCGCATTTAGCACAAGCTACCCTAATCTATTTGATAGACTTCAAAAACGCACGGGATACGGCATTTGGATTCACGGAATGCCTCTCAATGGCAACCGCGAAGAGTTAAATACACGTGGTTGCATTGCAATAGAAAACAATCAACTCTCTTTTGTGGATTCCATTATTCATTACAGAGATTCTCTGCTTATCACCTATGAAAACACACCCAAAGAAGTAAGCAAAGCGGACTTAAGCATACTCCTAGCAAGTCTCTATACTTGGAAAGAAGCTTGGAAAGTCAATAATGTGGAAAAATATTTAGAATTTTACAGCCCTGATTTTATCCGCTTTGATGGAATGAGATATAATGACTTTGCACAAAACAAGCAAAGAATCTTTGCAAAAAAAGAATCCAAACACATTGCGTTTTCTAAAATCAATATCTCGCCCTATCCCAATGAAGCAAATAAAAATTTATTTAGAATCTCATTTTTTGAAGACTATAAAGCACCAAGCTACAATTTCCACGGCAAAAAAGAACTTTATGTTGAGCTAAAAGATTCCAAAATGCAGATTCTAGTGGAACAATAAAAACCGCTGCTAAATTCAGTGGTGCTTTACACAGCCTTTATTACTCAATAATCTTTGGCACGATAAAGAAATTATCCTCTGCGCTTGGGGCATTTTTAAGAACATCTTTTGCGATTTGCGGTTTGGATTCTATAATATCTTCGCGCATAGGCAATTTAGAATCTAGCGGATTAAAAGAAGCAGGAATCCCATCTAAGTCTAGTTTATTAATATTTTCTACAAAATCCACAATCTCGCTTAAATGGCTCTTTGTCTCCTCTAATTTCTCTTCTTCTAATGTGATTCCACCTAGTTTTGTTAGGCGATTCAATAAAGCAACATCTATTGTCATTTCGTCTCCTTGTTGTTTTTAAGATACAGCATAAAAATCTCAATGGCACTCTTTAGGCTAGATTTAATTTCTTGTTTTTTGGGTGGTTTATAGTCGGGGTCTAGCAAGGGATAGAGAAAATAAGGCTCAACAATCAACCGAACCAACAATCTAGCATATTCTTCAATCTCATTCTTTTTGATATCTAAATGGTATTTGTCATTATAATATTCAATTCCCTTAGAAAAAAAATAATTAACATCGGCTGCGGATTGATGAAAAGCTTTTATGAGATTCGGACTTTTATGAGCTTCTATTATGGTTAATCGCATAAGAGCAATATTATTTTTTTTTAACATTTCCTCAATCAAACACAAGCCGATATTATAGAAATACTTTTCCACATTCAAATGGGAATCCACATTTTGAACAAAAATTTCTTTTAGTGTCTCAATAAAATTTTTATGGTTGGATTCTATAACTTTTTGGAACAAATCCTCTTTATTATTAAAAAACTTATAAATTGTTGCAAACGAACCTCCTGTCCTCTCAATAATCATTTGCAAACTTGTCTTTTTATAACCATATTTTAAAAACAACTCACTCGCAATTTTTAAAATCTCCTCTTGTCGTTGCTGAATCTTTTGCATTACTCTTTCTTTTGATATAGATAAATTTCCCTCTTGGGATTTTTTATTTAAAGGATTAATTTTGTCTTTTTACTTTTTTAAGATTATCTTCGTAATCATCATTCAAAAGTTATCATAAATTTTAGCCAAAATTAAAAAATTGCGATAATTTTATAAAAAAAGAACTTAATATCAACTACATTTAAAAACTTTTAAATTATTATTCCCGAGATGATTTTTAAAAGGAGTGGCGAGTGAAAAAAGAAACCAAAACTTATAGACCCAATGTCGCTGCTATTATCCTTTCCCCTAAATATCCGCTAGTGTGTGAGCTTTTTATCGCGAGTCGCACAGATATTAAAAATGCGTGGCAATTCCCTCAAGGCGGAATTGATAAATCTGAAAGCCCAAAAGAAGCATTGTTTCGCGAATTAAAAGAAGAGATAGGAACGGATAAGGTTGATATTGTTGCGGAATACCCTGAATGGATTAGTTATGATTTTCCACCACAGGTTGTTGAAAAAATGTATCCCTATGATGGACAAATCCAAAAATACTTTTTGGTGCGACTACAAAAACAAGGAAAAATTGACATTGATACAGAAAAACCGGAATTTGACGCATATAAATTTGTCCAACTAGGAGATTTGTTTAATCATATCACTTATTTTAAACGTCCTGTGTATAAACAGGTTTTGGAATATTTTAAAAGAAAGGGTTATTTATAATGTTGATTGTTCAAAAATATGGCGGAACAAGTGTTGGAGATTGTGAAAGAATCCAAAATGTTGCAAAACGCGTAATTGAATCCAAAAAAGCAGGTAATGGCTTGGTAGTCGTTGTATCTGCGATGAGCGGGGAGACAGATAAGCTACTAGGCTATACAAAGTTTTTCTCAAGGCTTCCCAATACGCGTGAAGTGGATATGGTGCTAAGTGCTGGAGAGCGCGTTACAAGCGCATTACTTGCTATTGCGCTAGAAGAGCTAGGCTACAAGGCAATCTCTCTAAGTGGTAGAGGGGCTGGAATGATTACAGATTCTTCGCACACAAAAGCAAGAATAGAATCCATTGACACAACGCGATTAAATGATTTACTTGCAAAAGATTATATTGTCGTGGTTGCAGGATTTCAAGGCGTTACAGAGAAGGGAGAGGTTACAACACTTGGACGCGGTGGAAGCGATTTATCTGCGGTAGCACTTGCAGGGGCATTGCAAGCCGATTTGTGTGAAATCTACACCGATGTAGATGGCGTTTATACAACCGACCCGCGCATTGAACCTAAGGCTAAAAAAATTGATAAAGTTAGCTATGATGAAATGCTAGAACTCGCTTCTATGGGCGCAAAAGTGCTGCTCAATCGCTCGGTTGAAATGGCAAAAAAACTCAACGTTAATTTAGTTACAAGAAATAGCTTCAATCACAACGAAGGAACATTAATCACAAAGGAAGAAGAAATTATGGAACACCCAATCGTAAGCGGAATCGCATTAGATAAAAACCAAGCAAGAGTAAGTATTTGCAATGTAGAGGACAGACCCGGAATCGCAGCAGAAATTTTTGGTGCATTGAGTGAGGCAAACATTAATGTAGATATGATTGTGCAGACAATCGGGCGCGATGGCAAGACAGATTTAGACTTCACGATTCCAGAAGTAGAGCTAGAGAACACAAAACGCGTTCTAAAAGCATTTGAAAGCAATGTAGAAAGCATTGATTACGATAGTGATATTGCAAAAGTTTCTATTGTAGGCGTAGGTATGAAATCCCATAGTGGTGTTGCGGCAAAAGCTTTCCAAGCCCTTGCAGAGGATAATATCAACATTATGATGATTAGTACAAGTGAAATTAAAATTTCTATGATAATCCGCCTAAAATACGCTGAACTAGCGATTCGCACTTTGCATAGCACATACGAACTAGAAAAATAGCGATCATTTTATGCAAGATTTATCTAGTTGGACATTACAGGCTTTGCGTTATGATGCAAGCCACCCTACTTGGCTTGAGGAGCGTAAATTTGAGTGGATTCCATTAGCAAAACGTGCCTTACAAAGAATCTTTAATGGCGATAGTCTCATCTTAATCACAGATAACGATAGAGAATGGTTTATGCACTATGTTATGCAGTCTATAAACCGCTCCAGCAATCGCCCCTATGTGCCAATAGTAAGCATTCATTCTTTCTTTCCACAACTAGACAAGACACGCAAAAACGAAACCGATATTGCCCTCATTAATGACTATTTAGATAATATCTTTTCTCAAAAATATTTTTTTTGGTATGTGGGTCATAATGATACTACAAGGGCAAAACTTGCGTTAAGCCACGAGGATTGTTTTTTATGGATTTTTGATACACAATTACAAAATAGCTTCACCTTGCAATCTACGGATTCCTTAGTGGATATTAAATTAATGCAAATGTATAGAATCTTTAATCTAACCTTAGAAGCTGCGATGTTTGGGCGCGTAAATTTGGGTTAAATTGGGACTTTTATGCAAAATTCTAGTGTAGATTTTACCCAAGCCACCCCACAGACAAAATCTCAAATTGGACATATTTTGCTTGTGAACAATCCTATTGAAGAAGCAAACAGATGTTATGATCTTCAAAATCCTCAAAATTATAAATTATTTTGTGCAGAAGAGTTAAATATAGACATTTCACGCGCAATTATTGATGAAAGCTACATTGCAAATGAGGGAGTAAAAACAATTTTAATTGCGGCAAATTCTTTTAATATTTATGCACAAAATGCACTTTTAAAGATATTAGAAGAACCTCCAAGTGGTGTAGTATTTGTTTTATATGCCAAAATGAAATCTCTCCTTCTGCCCACAATTCGCTCAAGATTGCCCATTTTAAATCATACAACAAAACAAAAATTGCCTCATTTTACCTTAGATATTCGCACATTAAATTTGGAAAAAATCTATTCATTTCTAAAGGAAAAGCAAAAGGAAATAAACGATACAAATCTAAAAATAGAGATTCAAAGCTTATATTTAGATGCTCTTAAAAGTGGATTGCATTTTGACTTAAAAGAAACAATGACTTTTGAAAGCGCACTTAAATGGGAAAAACAACGCGAAAAACCTCACAATATCCTTTTGGTTTTGCTCTTGCTTATCTTACGCAAGAAAAGGCAACAATTTGCAAACCAAAATTTCTAAACTCCCTAAAGGATTCAAATGGCTTTCGTGCAATACTTAGAAAATTCAGAATTGGAACTAAAGCGTTTAAACTGCGATGCTTTAGGGTATGCGATTCTACGCAATAAAGATAGAATCTTTCACTTTTTAATCCAAGATTTAAAAGCCCCCGCGGCAAATATTTTAAAACAAGAAGCCTTAGCGGTTGGCGCAGATTTTGCCTTACCAAGGGACGCGATTCTTTATAAAAAAGAGTTTTACAATGGAATCTTAATGCTAACGCGCTCCCAAAGCAAGGCATTGCTAAAAAAACTAAAAATGCAACCCTTTGGGCTAAAACAAGTTGCGCAGACTTTAGAATCGCATTTGCATTTTCATACATTAACGCCCAAAATTATGGGTATTATCAACACAACTCCCGATAGTTTTTATGGCGATTCTAGGAAAAGCGGCAAGGAGGCGAACACAAGAATCCTAGAAATGATTAAAGAGGGAGTGGAGATTATAGACATTGGCGCAGCAAGCACACGACCGGGAAGTGCGTGGGTGAGCGAGGAAGAGGAACGGGCGCGTTTAAAAGGCATTTTAGAATTTATTAGACAAGAAAAAATCTATGAGAAAATCACACTAAGCATTGACACCTACACACCAAATATCGCAAGAGAATGCCTAGATAATGGCTTTCAAATTATTAATGATATTACAGGATTCCGCAATACTGCTATGCTTGAAGCCGTGCGAGGCTATGATTGCGAATGTGTGGTAATGCATATGCAAGGCAATCCAAAAGAAATGCAAATCAATCCATATTATGAGAATCTTTTTTTAGAGGTGGATAGCTTTTTTGAAAGCCGCATTGCGGCATTAAAGGAATGTGGGATTCAAAAAATCATTCTTGATGTTGGAATCGGATTTGGCAAAACTTTGGCACACAACTTAACGCTCCTTAAGCATTTGGGGCATTTTTTACATTTTGGTTATCCGCTTTTGGTGGGAGCAAGTCGCAAAAGCCTCATTGATAAAATCACGCCTTGTAGTACAGAGGAGAGGTTAAGCGGGACTCTAGCCATTCATTTAGAATCCCTAAAAAATGGTGCGAGTATTATCCGCTGCCACGACACTAAAGAACATATCCAAGCCTTAAAAGTGTGGCAAAGCATTCAAAATGCGGATTCAACAATCCAAAAATAAGGTAGCCCAATGAATAGACGCGAAATTATTTGGCAATTAAGCCAATATGGACACTCAAAAGAAAAATTAGAAAGTATGACGATGTCAGACTTAGCTAAACTATTCAAGAAAACTAGCAAAGATAGGATAATGGATTATATGAACGCATTGCAAGCAGATAAAGAACACGAAATCATTGCAGAAGATGATACAAACTACATTAAAAGCGCAATGGAATTAGTCTATCACGCCATTTCAGTAGAAGAAATCAATTTTGCGATTCTTTATGATGCGATAGAAAAAATTTTTGAAAAATATGATTTAAATGAAACAATAGAGCTTGTTTTATCTCAATCTAGCGATAAACAATACAAACAAATGACGCAAATTACAGAGGTAGCTTATCGCGCTTACCAAGAAACCCTTTTGGATAGAATTGAAAAATTATGTGAATTTTATCCAGCTGAAGAACGATTTGAGCAACTTAAATTCTATGGAGATAGGCGAGAGGATGTCAATTTTCTACGCGAAAGTATTGCAAATATGAATGCTCAAAACAATCAAGAACGTTTAAGTAAAATTGCCCTCACCAAATACGACATTATTCGCGATTATTTTCCCGATTCTATGTATGAAAATTATGAAGAATTTTATGAGAACGAGGAAGAGAAAAACGATATTATTGAGCGCATTATGGCATTAACGAAAGCCTATACACGACCGGTTTTAAAAGCTAAAAAATTCCAAGTCTTATCCCACATTGAACGCGTATTGCTTGAAGACCGCAATAGGGAGAAAGAGGAAAAAGCCCTCATTAAACAATATACCAAAAAAATTGGAGATGTGATTTTAAGTGAAGATGAATTGGCTTTTGCTATGGTGCTTAAAGAGGCATTAAGCGTGCTAGATGAACGCGATGTTGCGCGTATTGTTGGGAATTTTGACATCTCAAGCAATCCTATTTTATTGCAACGTTTTAATGTCATTATGCGCGATAATCGCAGAAGCTAGACTAAAGGGAATCCATTGGAATCGCAGATTAAACTTGAAAATATCCAAATAGAACAAGGTTGGAAAGAAGTCTTGAAAAATGAATTTCTATCGCCTTATTTTGCAGAGATTAAGGCACATTATTTGGAAGCAAAAACAAGCGGTGCGGTGATTTATCCTCCCGCTAAACTCACTTTTAACGCCTTTAATCTCACGCCTTTTCATCAACTAAAAGTCGTGCTTCTAGGACAAGACCCTTATCATCAACCCAATCAAGCAATGGGGCTATCTTTCTCCGTGCCACAAGGCGTTAGGATTCCGCCCTCACTGCAAAACATTTACAAGGAATTGGAAGCGGATTTAGGGATTCCACAGGCAAAAAGTGGGGATTTAACCGCGTGGGCTAAAGAGGGAGTGCTGCTTTTAAACAGCATTTTAAGCGTGGAAGCAGGTAAGCCCACCTCTCACCAACATTTTGGTTGGCAACAATTTACCGATGCTGTGATTGCAACCATTAGCACACAATGCAATGGAATCATCTTTTTACTTTGGGGAAATTATGCAAAAGCCAAAAAGACTTTGATTGACCCCACCAAACACTTTATCCTTGAAGCCGCACACCCCTCACCCTTAGCGCGGAGCGGATTTTTAGGCTGTCGGCATTTTTCAAAAACCAATGCGATTTTGACGCAACTTAGCAAAAGCCCAATTAATTGGAATCTCAATCCTCCTCTTTAAAAGGAATCTCTAACACTCTGACATTTCCTATCGCATTTCCTGCAATTCCTTTGACAGAGCCATAAAAATCAATCGTATTTTCAAGCACTTTTTGGATTTGTTTCTCGCGTTGTTTCCACAACTTTTGCATTGCGCGTTTTTCGGATTCCAAATCACTTTGCATTTGCGTAAATCCCTCCACAATCGCCTCAATTTGCATTTTAAATTCGGAACTTGTGAGATATTGATAAAGTAAGCTCATTTTATCCTGCTTATTTTCTTGGGATTTTTGCACAATTTTCACTCTTATAACACCCTCCCTTAGCACTACACAAAGAGCCTTAAACTCCTCAAAAGTGCAAATCCACACCCCCTCCAATAATCCCATTCGCTCTAGCTCCTTTGGCATTGTTTCACTCACAATCACCCCTATATCTACATTTTTCTTGCGCATATCGGCTTTAAATTTTTCAATCCAAGCGTGTTGAAAATCTTTTGTGCGCTTACTTTCATAATAAATCTTGCCACAATTTGGAATCTCTCTTGTATGCACAACCTGCACACAATCCCCTCCATAAGCTCCTTTTTTAATCTCTGTAATATCATCTAAAGGAAATTGTGTCTGCAAATATTCCTCTATTGCTAACTCTTGAACCTCTCCTTGTAGTTGCTGCGAACCAAGCTCTGCTTTTCGCTGCGCTTCTTGGAGCTGTTTTTTAAGCCCCTCTAACTGCTGTTCCTTTTCGCGGAATCTTAGCTCATTTTGCGATTCCATTTCCTTAGAGATTTTTTCTTTAAAAGCTGCCATTTCTTGGCTCAAACGCTCTTGGGCTTGGGCTTTGATTGTGGATTCTATCTCCTCTTTTTCTCTTTTTAACTTCTCAATTTCTATTTTACTTAAATTTAAATCCTTGACTTGATTGGATTTTTCCTCTAATTCCTTTTGCAACGCATTTAAGGATTCTTGATATTCTTGCAACATTTCTTTCTTTAAAGATTCTTGAAGTTTTTGCTTCTCTTGCTTTAGGGATTCTTTGGTAGCTTGTTGAACTTTTTCTTGCAAGGATTCTTTCTCTACTTGTAATGCCTCAAAGGCTTGTTGGTATTCTTTTCTTTTTTGTGCAATTTCTGTTTCAAATTGCTTTTTGGATTCTAAATTTTCTTGATAAATTTTTTGCTCAATTTGATGATATACAATCTCTTGCACATCAATTCGTTCTCCGCAATTTGGACATTTTATGCTCTTTTCTTGATTCATTTTTACTCCTAATTTTAATTATTATAACCTAGATTTTCAAAAAAGAAAATCCCTTTTGGATTTTGTTGGCAAAATGTATTATAATTCCGCCTTTAAGATAAACATTAAGGACCAAAAATGCTTTACAAAAATCCTCCCCCCCCCCGACAAGGATAACATTTCATAGCGCATTTTCTCACTTTTTCTCTTTTTTAAATCCCAAGCAACCCTTAAAAATCTCGTAGCTTTCCTTTGTGATTCTCGCAAGTCTTTTCATTACTTGTTTGAATTTCCCTCTCTTTTCCTATGTTTTTAACGCAGGAGAAAATCTCCAAAACTTTCTCCTCTTTTCTTTTCTTTATTTTTTTCTTTTGGTTGCGAGTTTCGCACTTCTTTTTCTACCTTATCTCGGAAAAATCCTCCTCACTCTTTTAATCCTACCCACTGCCTTTTGCGTGTATTTTATACACAATTTTGGAGTAATTATTGATACTTCAATGCTGGAAAATGTCCTGCAAACAGACACAAAAAAAATTCAAGAACTTTTGTCTTTTAAATTTTTGCTCTTTGTTTTTATTGTGATAGTGCTTCCTCTTTCTTGTATTTATAAAATCCAAATTGAGTTTAAGAATCCAAAAAAGCAGCTAATGTTACAACTTACCACATTTCTAACCTCTCTTACAATCGCAGCAATAATCTTCTCACTCTCAAACGCTTGGCTTATTCCATTTTTACGCACTCATCAGCAAATACGATTTTTCAACACACCTTTTTATCAAGGTTACAGCCTCGTAAAACTCATCAAAGGGCGGTATTTTACTCACAAAGATTTTAGGATTCTAACCACAAGCGCGAGTTTAAAGAATCCAAAGGATAAAAAACTGCTTATTCTCGTAGTGGGCGAAACTGCAAGGGCGCAAAACTACTCTTTTGGAGGTTACCTAAAGAATCCTACAAACCTCTACACGCAGTCAATTCCAAATCTCGTGTTTTTTCCAAACTTCTATGCCTGTGGAACTTCCACGGCAATTTCCTTGCCTTGTATGTTTTCTTATTCTAAGCGAACCCAGTTTAAAACAAACGAATTTACAGAAAATATCTTGGATATTCTCCAAAAAGCAGGAGTTTATATCACTTGGCTTAGCAACAATTCAGGCGGCTGCAAAGGCGTGTGTGATAGATTGCAAGAGCGTTATCTTTTTGCAGAAAATTACGATGGATTGTTAATAGACAAGGCAAAAGAAATGCTAAAAAACCAAAATCCAAATCTCCTACTAATTCTTCATTTGCAAGGTTCTCACGGACCTTCTTATTTCAAAAGATACCCAAAGGAGTTTGAGAGATTCCTCCCCACTTGCAAGACAAACAACCTCTCGCAATGCTCCCAAGATTCCATATTCAATACCTATGACAACACGCTTCTTTACACAGATTTTCTGTTGCAAAGCCTCATTCACACATTAAACAACCTCCAATCCTCGCACAAAGTCGCCCTTTTGTATCTTTCAGACCACGGGGAAAGCTTGGGCGAAAATGGAATCTACCTGCACGGAATGCCCTATTTTATAGCACCTAAGGAACAAACACACATTCCTTTTATCTTTTGGAGCAATAATGAAAAACTAAACAACCTTGCAAAACAAAGGCATTCCAAAGAGTATTCCCACGACAATCTTTTTAGCACTTTGCTTGGATTCTTTGAGGTTCAAATGCAAGAAAACCTCTACGAATCCCATTTGGACATCTTTGCAAATCCATAAAAAATTCTTGGGCAAATTAAAAATCTTTTGGTTATAATTCAACAAAAATTAAAGGATTTTTATGCAAGGATTTTTTAGATTGCAACCCTATTTTTTAGCCTTCTATCTGCTTTTTCTAGGCGTTACGCTTGGTGCGTTAATTGCTTGTGGGGCTTTGAGTGCGCCCTCTATTTTTCGCGCTTCTGCTATTGTGCCGGGTTTGGAAATGACACTTTTTCAATCAGGAATCCTAATGACAAGCATTTTTGTAAAATTGAATATCATCTTGAATCTTGTAGCAGTTTTTATTCTTTTCTATGAAATTTTATCTTTTCGCGTAAGTGGAGCTAGAATTGCACCTTTTCTTGGCTTAATCAGTATTGTTTTGATTTTCCTTTTTACGCTTTACTACACTCCTTACATCTTACAAGCACAGAGTTTAGGTGAAGAGGGAATCGCGAATGTGGCTTTTGATAGTATGCACAAGCAATCAGTCTATGTATTCAAAGCTCTAATGGCAAGTCTATGCCTACTCTTTATTATAAGAGTTTTAGGCGCAATTAATAGCGGTTACAAAGATAGATAAAATCACAATATCGGCACACATCGCGTTTTGGTGTTAAAGTGAAATTCATCTCTTTGGATTCCTCTTTAATCGCCTCTAGCTTTTCTTGCAAAACTTCTATCTTGGCTTTTAAATCGTATTCACACAGAATTTTTGCATTATACAAATCATAAAATCCTGCAAAAACCTCCTTAGAATTAGCTAATGACTCTATTGCACCTTTTTGAATCGCCAAAACATAAAGAGGCAATTGAAAGTCTATGGCTTTTTCATAATTTTTGGATTCCGCCTTTAAATTACGCTTGTATTTATAATCCAATACGCAAACCTCATCGTCTTTTCTATCTATCCTATCTATACGCCCTTTAAGTGCGAATCCTGCAAACTCAAAGCAAAAATCTTGCTCAAAAGCAAAAGGAATCCAGCCAGATTCTAAACGGACTTTTTCGTATTCAAAGAAATTCTTTAAATATTTTTCAGCTAAGGCACTCTCAAAAGATTCTTGAGCGGTATCACTTTTTCTAAGCTTTTTGCAAACTTCATTATACATAGAATCTATTGAATACTCTTGAGATTCTCTATACACTTCATTTAATATTTGGTGGATTTTGCTACCGATATTGACTTTGCTTGTTTCTGCGCCTTGAAATCCCAAGACATAACGATAATAATATTTGCGCTTACAACTCAAAAGGCATTGCAAACTCGTTGCACTAAAAGAACTTGCTCGTAAAGGAGCGATGATTTCACGCTCTTGATAAGCTAATGCCTTGCCGCTTAAAAAATATTCACTATATTGCAAACTTGCTTTCAAAGTAGATATGTTTTTAAAGATAGAATCCTCTAGCAAAAAACGCGAAGGCTTGGTTTCTTCATTATTCACACACATAATCCACACTTCGCGACTTTTTTGTAAAATTTGCGCATAATAATGCTTTTGCAAATCCTCACGATTCTTGGGGGTAGGCAAACCTACTTTTTCCCGAATCGCAGTATTTAAAAATAAATCTTTATGATTGAAATTTGGCACATTTTCAGCATTAAACTCTGGAATAATGACATAATCAAGGCAAACACCACGTGTCTCTAAAATTCCCATTACATTAATGCGCCCACCGCCAATGTCATCAAGCTGAACTTCCTCTATCATCTCCAAAAAGGCTAAAATTTTCTCCTGCGTATTTAAGGGCGTTAAGTATTGTAACGCAAAATCAAACTGCTCTAAAGCCTCTAAAAACTTTGTATGAACCTCTTGTAATTCCTTAGAATTTACCTCTAATGTTCGCAAAAATTCTTTAAAAGAATCAAAATTCTCAAATTTCGGAATAGACACCAAAGAATAAACTTCCTCATCATTCTTATCCAAAGCCGAATTTTTCTTTATTTGATTCTTTAAAGATTCCTTGAGATTCCGATATAATGTAGAATCTTTTAAAGTATTTCCCATTGCGTAGTTGAAATTACGCATTTTATCAAAAAGTTGTAAATATTTAGCAAACTCTTCATTAGGCAAAATGATACAAATTTGTTCTGGCATCACCCCCTGCCTCAACCAAGAATCAATTTGAGCAAAAATTCCCCCTACTTCTGCTATTTTATCTCTAAACTCTAACACTTGAATCTGCGATTGCCTCTCTTGAATAAGAGGAAATTTTGTATTATCCAAACTAAATTCATCACAAAATAGCACGATTTCATAAAAGCCCAACCCTAAAGATAGACAAAAAAGTTTTTCATAATATTCCCGATTAAAGGAATCCAAAGTAATCCTAAAAGTAATGGGCAAATGTTTAGAAATCTCACGAAATACCCGCATTTCAAATCGGCTTAAGAATCCCTCTAAATGAAGAATAATCCCACTAAATTCACTTAATAATTCAAAAGTGATTTTATAATCCTCTAAGAAATATTTATCAAAAAAACGATTCTCATTTAAGTTTTTCTGATAGCTTCCAAAAACCCTCTTTAAAACACTTAAATGGTCATCATAAAAGGCATAAATATCCAGCTTTTCCAAAGAATCTATAGATACGCATTCTGCGACTAACTCATCATAAAATTTTAGAAAAAAAGTGGAATTGAGTAAAAATTGTGTGAAATTCTTAGCAAAACTACCCAACTTTTGTGTATCTTGATAATTTTCTTGGATAGCTTGATATAGATAAAAATTGCGCAAAAAAGGCGGAATCTTCCGCTTTTTATCCACCCTTAAAACAAAATCCAAAAACTCCGCAATACTCTTTGTAGTAGGCAAAAAATTATCAGTATAATTTTGCGCAAAAAAATGCTTCATTGCACGGGTATTTGAAAAAAGATGAAGACTCCCCAACCTTCTCTACCCCAAACGATACTTCGCAATGCGAACAACATTTTCCACACTAAAGCCAAAATGCTTAAATAACTCCTCTCCTTTGCCACTTGCGCCAAAGCCAGACATTCCAATCACCTCATTAGCAAAAACAAACCATTCCAAAGCACGACTTGCCTCAATGGCTATCACTTTGCCTTTCAACAAAGAATCTTGATATTCCTTGCTTGTTTTTAGAAATAAATCATAACTTGGTGCGCTCACAACTTGTGTAGCAATCTCCTCTTCCTCCAATTTATCCGCACTTTTCAATGCTAACTCCACTTCGCTACCACTTGCTAAAAGTGTAATCTTTGGATTCTGTGCGTCTAGCTTAGAGGAGCATTTTAAATATGCTCCTTTGCTAACATTTTCTTGACTGACACTCTCCAAAATTGGTAAATTTTGACGACTCAAAACAAAGGCACAAGGACCCTCTATTGCAAAAGCCACTTGCCAACAAGCAATATTTTCAAAGGCATCGCAAGGACGGAATACATTTAGATTTGGCATAGAACGAAAATGACTTAACTGCTCAATAGGCTCATGTGTCGCCCCATCTTCTCCAACACCAATAGAATCGTGCGTCCAAATATAAAAAACCTTGCTTTGCATTAAACTCGCCACCCTTACGCTTGGTGCTAAATAATCGCTAAAAACAAAAAAAGTTGCACAAAATGGCAAAAATAAACCATAGTTAGAAATTGCGTTACTGATTGCTCCCATTGCGTGTTCTCGGATTCCAAAATGAAAATTATTTCCCCTTGGAAAATCACCCTTACCTTTTAATTCTGTATTATTAGATGGTGCTAAATCTGCACTTCCGCCAACAAATCCGGGTAAAGCTTGTGCGATCGCATTAAGAATCATTCCATTACTTGCGCGTGTTGCGATTGTTTTGCCCTGCTTTTTTTGTTCTTCAAAGCTAGGATAAATAATTTTGCTAAAATCTGGCTTTAACATTTCCTCCAAAAGAGACTTTTTGCTACTCTTTGCAAATGCCTTATTCCACTCAAGATTTGCTAACTCTCCCGATTCAGCAGTATTTTTAAAACGAATCCTAGAAGAAGGCGGAATAAAAAACTGCTCTTTTGGATTAAACCCTAAAGATTCCTTGGATATGCAAATTTCCTCTACCCCTAGAGGTGCTCCGTGTGCTTTATGCGAACCACAAAGACTTTGAGAACCTTTGGCAATTTGTGTCCTTGCAATAATCAACACAGGTTTAGTCGCATTTTTTGCTTTTTCTAATGCAGTATCAATTTCTATAAAATTATGCCCATCTATGCTTAATACTTCCCAATTTTGTGCTTCAAATCGCGCTTTGACATTTTCACTCATTGCAACACAACAATCCCCCTCAATCGTAATGTTGTTGGAATCATAAATTAAAATTAAATTATTCAAACAATGATGCCCAGCAAGCGAAGCAGCTTCATACGAGATTCCCTCCTCCAAATCGCCATCACCACATAGACAATATACTTTATGATTAATCAACTCCTCCCCAAGCATATTTTGCGCTAATTTTCCCGCCATCGCAAAACCTACTGCATTAGCAACTCCCTGTCCAAGAGGTCCTGTCGTAATTTCAACTCCGGGAGTATGCTTATATTCTGGGTGTCCGGGAGTTTTAGAATTTAATTTGCGAAAATCTTTTAAATCCTCTAAAGTTATTTCAAATCCCCACAAATGCAGTAGAGAATACACAAGCGCACTTGCGTGTCCTCCGCTGAAGACTAATCTATCCCGATTAATCCATTGTGGATTTTTCGGATTCAACTTGATATGTAGCCCAAGCACCACCGCAATATCTGCTAACCCCATAGGAGCTCCGGGGTGTCCGCTATTGGCATTTTGCACCATATCTGCGCAAAGAAAACGCAAAGCATTTGCCATTAACACATATTCATTTAGCTCATCTTTATCTAACATTCTTGTATTCCTTATTGTTTTGGTTGAATGGCTTGTTTGCAAACCTTGCAATTAAACACTCCACCCGCACGAATCTTTTGATCCACTTCTACTGGCACATAATGCACTTTGTTGGGGCAACTGCAGGTGTATTCAATTTTTCTATCCCCTAAATTCGTAGGTATTTCTGTATTTTTTGATTCTACTGGTTTTGCTTGAGGAAGCGGACAAGTGTTGCGACGGAATTTTTCAATTTGCATATCCTCTTTAATGATATGCTCCAAAAGCCAGTTTTTTGCAATTTTTGCAATTTCATCTTTTAAGCCATTGAGGTTCTGCACCTGCATTACTGCGCTTACCATATCCTTAATGATTTCTTGATGTCTCACCCTATGAGCTTCCAAACGAGGAAATGAAATGGATTGCATATATTCCTCCTCATCTTTAAAATGCTCTTTTGTGTATTCTAGCAACTCACGCAAAACCCCAATCACTTCCTCTTTGCTAGATTTTTTTTCCGTCATCATATACGCACGACCCGCAATTTCAAATAACTTCTTATGTTGAGCATCAATTTTTTCATTATGCACACTAATTTCTTTGCTCCAAGATGGCAACATTATTAACCCCTTTCTCATGCATAGCAACAATGAAATTCAATTAATTTTACTACAAGATTACTTAATCTTTTTATATTTATCTAATTTTGTTTCTTTGCTACACTTTAGTATGCAAACTCACCTGCTTCAACATAAGCCACCCACTTCGTCCTTGTGATTCTATCTATAAGAAGTCATAGCAATCTATAATGTAGCATACTTTAGATTTTGCAATGGAATCTTAACTCTATCTCTTATATTCCTCTTTTAACTTACGCGCTTTGCGTATAAAGGCAAGAATCCCCCCCCCCCGCAGAGATAGAAGTAAGGAAGGCTTCTCCTAGTTTATAAGAGAAATGGTTTTTGATTTTTTTTGTTTTTGTGTTTTAGAATCGTAAGTAGAATCTTAAAAGGAAGTTTAGAGATTCCAAAAAGAGATTTAGAATCTTGGATAAGGATTTGTCCTAGTTGGTAGTTAAGATGATTTTGGATTCTTGTTGTTGCTGTGCCAAAGAGGATAGATTCAAGATGAGTGATGCGTTCTTGGAGAGGATTTGGAGCTGGAGCTACTTGAGGAGTTAGCTTTGGAGATTTTA
>NZ_JHWC01000003.1 GCF_000687535.1 Helicobacter rodentium ATCC 700285 | reverse complement strand
GTTGTTAAAGAAATTAGAAAATCCATTAAGATATTTGTTGTTCTTAATGATTTCCTGCTTAGTTGTCAAAGATCATTTTAACTTCTGATTGTATCATTTAAAGTTAAAGAACATTTTTACAAATCCATTAAGACTGACGCTTTATAAACTAAAGACTAAAAACTTTTAAACTCTATCAATTAAACTTTTAAAATCCTAAAACCCTATATTAGGCTTTTAAATCTTTTAAACTTTAAAACTTCAAGTTACAAGCTTTTTAACCCGTTTAAGAAAGAGAAAGTTAAAAATTTGCAAAAAAGGAAGTGGAATTATATCTAAGAAAGCTTAAGGGGAGGTTAAAAAGAAGGGGGGAGGATTTATCTCGCCACAGCCTTAATAGTTGTTTAAAAAACCCATAAAATCTTGGTTGTTTAGGAATATAGGAATCCCATTCTAAATATCTCTGCAAATTCATTTTACTTAGGTAACAAATGTTTTTGTTGTCTAGCATAAACAACAATAAAGCAAAACCATAAGCTGCATTCAAGACTAGATTCTACGAAATCATCAATACTTAAATCTCTAGCAGACAAACTCGCATTTACATTAGAATTTATCTTAATTAAAACTTAAATAAAGGAGAGGCAACTTGTTTTTTATTTCTGGCATTTTCCTCAAAACTTCTTCCACAAACCAAGCGTAAAAACACTACCATGGGCAGAGGAACTTCCCTATCAGCTCTAAAGACAAAAAACAGCAGTATCAGAGTTTAAACTATAAATTACTCCTAGAGAAAAGGCAAGGGCAGAAGCAAGAATTAAAGATTTTTTGTTAAAAATTACAAAAAAAGACTCGTAAAAATAAAAATGGGGAAGGGAAATTGTTAAGATTTGACAAAGTTTAGAATAATCCTGTTTTGAGGATTTTATAAAGAAACAAGGTTTGATTTTATACAATAGTACGCATATTGATACAAAGGATTATTATGTTTTGCCCTATTTGCAATGTAGATTTAGTAATGAGCGAAAGAAGTGGTGTTGAAATTGATTATTGCCCAAAATGTCGCGGTGTGTGGCTAGATAGGGGGGAGTTAGATAAAATCATAGAAAGAAGTGTGCCACAGAGACAAGGAGAAACGCAAAATTCTCACCCCAATTATCAACAAAATTTGCGCAGATCAGATTCTCACTACAATGATGGCTATTATAAAAAGAAAAAGAGGGAGAGTTGGTTGGGAGAGATTTTTGATTTTTAGCCCAAATATACAACGCCAAATGCCATTCTTGGTTTCAATCAAAAGGGATACAATGACTATTTCAAAAAACATTTCAAGCTTAACAAAAATTACAGATATTTTACATAAAATAAGGGGGGGGGGGCAGAAGCTTAGTTTAAATCAATACTCCAAAGCCCCGATTCTACTTTATTATTATAAAAATGTTCCAAATTTAGGCGATTTATTGAATGCTACCTTGTGCGAAGAACTTTTTAAACTGCCCGTGCATTATTGCGGGGATTTTAATTACAATAGCGCAGTCTTTATCGGTAGCATTTTGCAAAACTTCCTCACACCCCCCAATAAAACCTCTTGCAATATTCCTCTGAAAGTTTGGGGAAGTGGCTTTATTATGCCACCTAGTGGTGCGCAAGAAACCCTTACGCGTCCATTAGAAGTCTATGCTGTACGCGGATTTAAGACCAAAGAAAGATTGGAGCATATTTTCCAAACCAAACTCACAGGAATCGCATTAGGGGACCCGGGATTACTTGCTAGTGCGCTCATTAACGCAAACAAAACTCCCAAAAAATACGAAGTTGGAATCATTCCGCATTACATAGAAAAAAATCTTGATAGCTTTAAAACATTACAAAAAAAGGATTCCAAATAGCGTCCTGCTTGATGTGCAAAAACCGGTTTTAGAAACCTTAAAGGCTATGGCAGAATGTGAAACTATCCTTTCTTCTGCAATGCACGGGTTGATTATCTCCGATGGGCTTGGGATTCCAAACCTTAGAATCAAGGCAAGCAAACGACTAGCAGAGGAAACAAATTGGAAATTTGAAGATTATTATAGTGTCTATGGAATCACACCTTATTCCTTTGATATTAGGCAAGGATTAGAGGAAATCCTGCACTTTGCAGATTTTATGCCACTTTTTGTCAAGGAGCATTATAAGATTCCATAAGAAAAAATAAGCAGAATCAAAAAAGACTTGATTGCAACCTTTCCTTATCAAGATTTCAGTTTAAAAAATGCGTATTATCGCTTAGCATTGTGATATTAAGTGTAAATTTTTAAACAAGGATTCCAAATAATAAGCAAACATAATAAATCATAGCAAAATCTTGCCTTTTAGATTCATTGTCAAGATTTCTTTGTGCATTCTTGGATTACCGCTAAAAATTTTTAAATTCTCTGCAAGAGCTAATCACTGCATTATTGAATTGTTTTCAACAATAGGCAAAATAAAAAGAGAAATTGCGAGTGGCGGAGCGGACGGGGCTCGAACCCGCGACCCCCTGCGTGACAGGCAGGTATTCTAACCAGCTGAACTACCGCTCCAAAAAAGTGGTGGTCGCTATAAGACTCGAACTTATGACATCCACCTTGTAAGGGTGGCGCTCTACCAACTGAGCTAAGCGACCATTAAGGGAAAGCTAAATAAAAGTGGTGACTCCTAGGGGATTCGAACCCCTGTAGCCACCGTGAAAGGGTGGTATCCTAACCGTTAGATGAAGGAGCCACTTTTATTTATCGTGGTGACCCGCGTTGGATTCGAACCAACGGCCCATTCCTTAAAAGGGAATTGCTCTACCAACTGAGCTAGCGGGTCAAAATTAAAAATAAGGAATTGAAATCATACAGATATTTTGCATAAAAGTCAATAGTTTGACAAAAAAACCTTTAAAAATAACAAATAAGCATAAAGGGTGGCTTGTGCTTGGATATAGTTTCTATCCCCCTTAAAATGTAACTGCTCAATCCTTTCTGTGCCTTTTTTGTCCTTAACACCTATAAATACCGTGCCAATGGGTTTGTTTGTACTCCCTCCACTAGGTCCAGCGATTCCACTTGTGGCAAGTGCAAAATCTGCACCAGACAACCTCAAAGCTCCCTCTAACATTTCTCTCACCACCGCTTCACTCACTGCACCAAAACGCATTAAATGTTCTACACTCACCCCCAGCCAAGCCTCTTTAATTACATTAGCATAGCTAATCACACTACCATCAAATGCGGTACTTGCTCCGCCCTCTTTTGTTAGCCAATGAGCAATAAGCCCTCCTGTGCAGCTTTCTGCAGCAGTAATTTTAAGATTATGTTTAGAAAGTAAAGAGATGATACTTTGGGCAAGATTGAAAGTAGGAAAAACTTGATAGGCAAAGGTAGATTCCACCACTTGTGCAAATTCTTTTAAGCATTTCTCGCTATGACTTGTTGCACTTAAAATATCCAAGTTAGAATCTGCATTTAAAATATCCAATGTTACTCCAAAATCCTTTGCGATTCCACCAAGAAGCATTTGCGCACTATCCACATCTATACCCAAAAGATACAAAAACATTCTATGGTTTGCATCTTGATGAAACTGCGACTCTATCAGCGATTGCGTGTGTATTTGGGATTCTGCTTGATTAGCAAAAATATTTTGCAAATCCAACAACCAAACTTTACACGCCTTATCTTTGGCTTTATACTGCATTTTAATAAGGATCTCATCTGCAAACTCTGCGGGAGTCTCTTTGTCCATTTTCCCCCCTTGAGATTCTATGAGAGTTAAAATCTTATTAAAAGAATCATTAGGAGATAAAACGAGTAGATTTGTAGCAAATTTTAAGCTCTGCTTTAAAGAAAGTGCCTCATTACTTCCTTTTTCAGATTCCAAAGAATCGCAAAATACAATCTGATGAATCTCTCCAAAATAATCCCTCGCAAATCTTTGTGCAAAAGAATTCAACGGCTCAAAATCGCGATAATTTTTACCAATACAAAATAAAATATTCAAAATCTTTCCTTTTTATTGTAATATTTTAATTCTTTAATGGTAAAATATTTTAACTATTTTAAAACTTATTTTGGAGGTAAATATGGGTAAAGTTTTAGTTGTTCGTCCAGAAGATGAAAAACCCGGAGAAGTCTATAATAGCAAAGGCAAATTGAATAAAAAGTTTTATGAGAAAGAAATTGTAAAACTACAAATTGAACTCATTAAATTGCAAAATTGGGTAAAAAAATATAATAAAAAAGTCATTATTATATTAGAGGGTCGCGACGCGGCGGGTAAAGGTGGAACAATTAAAGCCTTAAGAGAACATTTGAATCCTCGTGGTTGTCGCGTTGTTGCATTGCAAAAACCAAGTGATGTCGAAGCGACACAATGGTATTTTCAACGCTACATAGATGAGTTGCCAAATGGAGGCGAAATTGTGTTTTTTGACCGCAGTTGGTATAACCGCGCAGGTGTTGAAAAAGTAATGAATTTTTGCACCAATGAACAATATAGAGAATTTATCATTCAAGTTTCACATTTAGAGCAAATGTTGATTGAAAGTGGTTATATAATTTTTAAATTTTTCTTAGATGTTGGACGAGAAGAACAGAAAAAGCGCATTGAAAGCCGCAAAGACGAACCGCTTAAACGTTGGAAACTAAGCCCTATTGATGAATTATCGCTAAATCTTTGGGACGAATACACTGAAGCTTTTGAAAAGATGTTTTCACGCACACATACGCCTTTTGCTCCTTGGCTTATCGTGGATTCTAACGATAAAAAACGTGCGCGTATTAACCTTTCAAGGATTCTACTCTCCAAACTAGATTATGAGGATAAAGATGCTGAAAATGTGTGTTTGTTAGCTGACCCGGGCATTGTAACAACTTATTCTAGCGTTCGTGCATTCTCTCAAGAAAATGAAAATGCAAAGAGAAAGAAAGAGAAAGACAAAAAGAAGGATAAAAAGTAATTACGAGGAGGTTTAGGACTATTGCGATTCTCCTCGCAATGGCAAATTGCAATCCCTCCCCAACTCCTTATTATATATAGCAAACTTCATCTTATCTTTGCAAAATTCCGTAAGGAATCGTGGCAATCTACAAATATAGATTGCCATAACCCTAAAGGGCTTTGCAACAACAAGAACCTCTTGTCATTGCAAGGAGCGGAGCGACGAAGAAATCCATAATGCAGAATCGCCTTTAAAACCTATTTTTCCATTACAAGGAATAAACGCAGTGAGAGGCGAAGCAATCCATAATTTTGCAAATTAAACTCTGCAACTCCACACCCAAAAACAACAGAATCTCGCTTTAAACTCCATTGCCTTAATTCTCTAAAGCTCATCATTACGGATTGCTTCGCTTTGTTCGTAAAGACGAGGTGGTAAAGCTTTAAGTGTGCAAGATTATGGATTGCCACGACTTCTTACGAAGTCTCGCAATGACAGAAAGACTAACCACTGCGTCATTGCGAGATTCCGCATTAACAGAATCGTGGCGTGTGTTGCGTAAGCAAACTCACCCACTTTAGCGCAAATCTATAATGGCGCAAACAGAGCGTTTTGTTTTTCGTCATTGCGAAGCCTCGTTAGAGGCTGTGGCAATCTATAATATTGGATTTCTTTAAAGATTCCATTGTTTGATTTATTTTTCGCAAGATTATGGATTGCTTCACTTTGTTTGCAAGAACGAAGCAGAATCCACTTAGGATTCCACTCTTAAGGCTTTTTGATAAGATACCTTATCGTAGCTCCTAGTTGCTCCACCCCTAGCACTTCATAGCCGTGATTTTTCGCATCAATGGGGATATTATTAATGCTTTGGGGGCAATCGCTTAGCACCTCCAAAATCTCCCCACTTTTAAGCTCGGGCAACACCTCTAAAGTTCTCACCGCAGGATAAGGGCAAGGCTCACCCTGCAAGTCCAATCTAAAATTTGGGATAATCTCTTGTTGTTTCATTGCTCCACTCCTTTAAGCGCGTTCAAATCGTTTATTTTTCGCAAAATATTGCCGTTCAATCCATAGCACAAAGGCAAGAAAAGCAAAGAGCAACACATAACTAACTACCAATCCACCATAATTTCCAAAGGATTCTAAAAGATTGATTTTTGGAAAGCTTGTCGCAAGTGGCTCTGCATAATAATCCCAAGTCGCCGCTAGAAGCGTAGAGCCGATGACATTTCCGATTCCTACAATCCAATAATGCACCTGCCCTTCCACCGCACGATACATCCAACCACATTCACAACCCCCAGCAATCACGATTCCAAAGCCAAAGAGCAATCCACCAATCACCGCATTGGGTGCAGCCCACATAATTTTAGGCGGAAGCCCTAGCATAATATAGCTAAACACGCCAATGGTGGAGACTAGCATACCGATAATAACGGCGCGCGCCATATATCCGCGTCCTGTGATAAACAAATCTCTAAAGGCAGAGGTAAAGCAAATCTGTGCGCGTGAAATAATAAAGCCAAAGCCCACACCAAATAGCATAGCAATAGCCAAAACAGGAATCCTTTTGCCCTCTGGAATCTTACCATAC
Organism: Helicobacter rodentium ATCC 700285; assembly: GCF_000687535.1. Taxonomy (GTDB): domain Bacteria; phylum Campylobacterota; class Campylobacteria; order Campylobacterales; family Helicobacteraceae; genus Helicobacter_D; species Helicobacter_D rodentium. Next base: position 186,018 of record NZ_JHWC01000003.1, on the reverse strand, counting down.
GCCATTAAATAAGTCGCCCAAATCCCCACAGCAACAAGCGTTAGAACGCCTAATACAAAAAGGAATTTCGCGCGGTTTTCGTTCTCTGTGCGACTTCCAATGTTGGCTTGGTGTTCCACTCTTTCTAGCTTTGTATGAGAGCGAAAGAGCGGGAGCAAAACAACCTTTGTGCCTAACCAAACGCCCACAAGCGTCATAATTGTAAAAAACCACGCGTGCAAGCTAAATTGCGGAATCCCTGTAAAGAAACTCGCCAAATTACAACCCATACCAATCCTTGCACCAAACCCCGCAATAATCCCACCAATAAGGGCTTGAGCGATTCTAATATTGCTTTGAGGCAAACGGAACTTGACATTATTTGCCATTGCCGCAGCGGCAAACGCCCCTGCAAACATTCCAATAATCATCACACCATCTACCCTATCTAGTGGAGTTCCTTGCAAACCTAGAATCTTAAAATAACCCCAAGTGCTTGTATCCACGCCCAAAAGATTCATAATGTGTCCGCCCCAACGCGTAAATTCACCTGTAACAGCCCAATAAGTCCCCGTCAAACCAAAATAATAAGCAGCCATTACACCAAGCGCAATAATCGCAGGCATAGGCGACCAAAATTTGACGAGGAATCTTTGCTTGTAATCTTGAAACATTTTGATTCCTTAAACGATAAAAGTAATAAATTAACAGACATTTAAGACATATTCAGAAAGAAAGAATGAGAAGTCATCATCTGTGCGCTTTAACCCGAAAGCATAATTTAGGGTGGAATCATAACATAATTTTATGCTAAACGATACAATATGCCTTATATTTTATTGTTTTAAGCAAAAATGGAGTTTTGATGGTGTCCCTGATGCGATTCGAACGCATGACCTCACGATTAGGAATCGTGTGCTCTATCCTGCTGAGCTACAAAGACAATGCTAAAGAATATTTGGGAATCGCCTGAACGAATGTCAGGCGTTATTAAAGAAGGAGTTATTTTTTGCCTTTTTTAGCAGCAGCAACTGCGTCTTTAAGACCTTTTCCAGCTTTAAATTTAGGAACAAATTTATCATTTGTTTTGTATTTTTTAGTTGTTCCGGGAACAAGACCCTCTTTGCCTTTTTGAAACACGGCTTCAAACTTACCAAAACCTACTAATTCAATGCTTTCTTTTTTTGCAAGTGCTTTGCTCACTGCTACTGTGAAGGTACTGATTGCTCTTTCAGCCTCTTTTTTTGTTTCATACTCACCGACCTCTTTAACTAGATCAACAAATTCTGATTTGTTCATTTTGGAAACCTCCATAAAATTTTTAACGCAACTATTTTAGCACAAAATTTAAGATTTTCAAGCCTTTTCTAAAGAAAAAATCAATTTTATTTTATATTTTTAACAAAAAATGACTCAAATGCGCTAAAAACTCATAATATCGCTTAAATTTTGCCCTTTAAAAATCTGTTAAGGAAGTTTTAAATAATATTTTCGGGACTATTTTCAATACGACGATTTATTTTGAAGGAGAAAAAATGGCGGTAAAAGTCGCAGTCAATGGAACAGGGAGAATAGGTTTATGCGTTTGCAAAATCTTAAGCGAACGCACAGATTTAGAGCTTGTAGCACTGAATACTACAATGCCGATTGATACGCTTGTGCATTTGCTCAAATACGATTCCGTGCAAAAAAATAGTGAGGTAGAAAAATTAAGCGAAAGCAGCATTCGCATTGGCAAACAAAAAAATATCCAAATCATTAGCACACGCGAAATCAAAGAGACTAACTTTGGCAAATTTGGCGCACAACTTGTCCTAGAATGCACAGGAGCATTTAACGACCTCAACAAGGCAAGTGCGCATCTCTATGGTGGCATTAAGCGCGTAGTGATTTCTGCTCCTGCTACGGATACTCCTACTTTTGTTTATGGCGTCAATCACACAAGCTACCAAGGAGAATCCGTGATTTCTAACGCAAGCTGCACCACAAATGCACTTGCACCCATTGCAAAAGTCTTGCACGATAATTTTACAATTCTTAGCGGATTAATGACAACAATTCACAGCTACACAAACGACCAAAACCTTTTGGATTCTAAGCACAAAGACTTGCGCCGTGCGCGTGCCGCAGCACTCAATATGATTCCAACTTCCACAGGTGCAGCCAAAGCAATTGGGCTTGTAATGCCGGAATTAAAAGGTAAACTCAATGGTTTTGCAATACGCGTCCCAACACCCGATGTTAGCGTGGTGGATTTAACTTGTGTAACCCAAAAAGAAGTGAGCAAAGATTCTATTAATGCAGTCTTTGAATCCGCCGCGAAAGGAAGCTTTAAAGATTTAATCTTGGTGGATAATGAAAAACGCGTTTCAGGGGATTTCATCGGAAGCACTTATAGTAGCATTTTTGTGCCAGATTGCACGGTAGTTGTAGGCGAAAACCAACTCAAAGTGGTTGCGTGGTATGACAATGAATGGGGCTATTCTACGCGTTTAGTGGATATGGCAAGTTTTGTTGGCTCTAGTCTTTAAGGATTTTTAAGGATTCAAGCGATGATGACTTTAACCAACACTTATTCACATTTTTTGCAAGATTATCCTAACTTTTTTGATAAAAAAAACTTGGATTTATTTTTTCAAAAAGTTCTTGTGGAACGCAATAGTCATCTTAGCGGATATTATGATTTACCTTTCGCAAAAAATCGAGCAATCTTTGATTATTTAGCGCAAAAAAAAGAATTTTTAGATTCTATTTCTAATATCATTATTGTAGGAATCGGTGGAAGTTCTCTTGGAACAAAAGCGATTGACGCTCTACTCTCCCATCAAAGCAACCGCAAAAAAATTAAATTGCGATTCTTAGAACACACCGACCCTATTATTATCCGAAAAGACTTGCAACGCATCAAATACGAAGAGACCCTCTTTATCGTCATCTCAAAATCCGGGCTTACCATTGAAACTACTTCGCTTTTTAAATATATTTTAGCGCGATTCTCTCTGCTCAAACCAGAACGCAAAAAGCACTTGCTAACCATTACCGATGAAAATTCTCCACTTTTTAAATGGAGCAAAAGCCAAGAAATAGATTCCATAACCATTGCTCCAAACATTGGTGGGAGATTCTCCGTCCTTAGTGCGGTGGGCTTACTGCCTCTTGCAATTTTGGGTTATAACATTCAAGCCATTTTAAAAGGCGCGAGTATTATTAGTAATAGATTCTTTAAAGAGCGCAGAGACAATATACTCAAAAAAGCACTATTTCTAGCAAAACACGAAAGCAAATATCCTATCAATGTCTTATTCTCTTATTCTAGCGTTTTTCGTCATTTTAATGCTTGGTATGTGCAACTTTGGGGAGAATCTCTCGGTAAGCTAGATATGTATGAACAAAGACGTGGTTTGACGCCCATTGCGCTCATTGGTAGCATTGACCAACATTCTTTTTTGCAGCTCATTATGCAAGGACCTGCAAACAAAACCATAACCTTTTTGAGTGTTAAAAACTTTTTGCAAAAACCACTATATATTCCAGATATTAGTCTGCAAGGCTTAGAATCTACAAATTTTGTCAATCAAACCTCTTTTAACCAGCTTCTAAAACTGCAATGTATCTCCACAAAAGAAAGTATCATTGCGCAAAATGTTCCAGTGGATTCCATTGTTCTTGAATCTCTTAATGAAGAAAATGTTGGTGCATTAATCTTTTATTATGAATTACTCACTTCTTGCGTGGGGATTTTGTTACAAATCGATACATATAACCAACCCGGCGTAGAATTTGGAAAACAGATATTAAGGGAAAAATTTACACACTCTTAAAAATTTTTATCTTTTTTTTCTTACTTTATACTCTACTTATCCTAAAAAATCTTACAATAGATACAATCTTATATTTTAAAGGATTGCTATGGGTTTCATTCAAACGATAAAAGAAAAGGCAAGAGCAAATCTGCAAAAGATTGTCTTGCCAGAAACAAGCGATTTAAGAACTTTGGAGGCTGCACATACTGCACTAAAAGAAGGAATTGCAAAGATTATTTTGATTGGCGATGAAAAAGAAATCAAACAACGCGCAAAAGAAAAGAATTTGAATTTAGACAATGCGGATTTTATTAATCCTGCAAGTTGTGATTCTTTGGAATCTTATGTGGAATTGTTTGTAAAATTACGAGGGCATAAGGGTTTAAGCGAGAAGTCTGCACGCGCACTTTTGCTTGAAAATCCCCTCTATTTTGGTGTGGCACTTGTCAAATCCAAAGTCGCCGATGGTATGGTAGCAGGTGCTATTAATTCCACTGCTGATGTGTTACGCGCTTCCTTGCAGATTTTAGGGACAAAAAAGGATTCCAAGCTTGTATCTGCGTTTTTTTTGATGATTGTCCCTGATTGCACTTATGGAGAAAATGGAATCTTTATTTTTGCAGATAGTGGCTTGGTGCAGAATCCAAACGCACAAGAACTTGCCTCCATTGCAATAGATTCTGCAAAGAGTTTTGAAGCTTTGGTGGGTAAAGAAGCTGTTGTAGCAATGCTTTCACACTCTACTAAAGGCAGTGCCAAGCACCCTGATGTGGATAAAGTCATAGAAGCTACACGCATTGCAAAGGCAGAAGCACCGCATATTGCGCTTGATGGGGAATTTCAACTTGACGCGGCGATTGTGCCAAGCGTTGGAAAATCTAAAGCACCTGATAGCGCAATCGCGGGACGCGCAAATGTGCTTGTTTTTCCAGATTTAGACGCAGGAAATATTGGCTATAAATTAGTCCAAAGATTAGCAAAGGCGGAAGCCTATGGACCAATCACACAAGGAATCGCAGGGGCTGTCAATGACCTCTCACGCGGTTGTAGCAGTGAAGATATTGTTGGCGTGATTGCAATTACCGCTCTTCAAGCCCAACAGAATAAATAAGGAGTAAATATGGATGTTTTAGTAATTAATTGCGGAAGTTCTTCTCTTAAATATCAACTAATTAATACCAATACAGAGGAAGTTTTAGCTTCAGGCTTATGCGATAGAATCGGAATTGCGGGTGGGCAGTTTAGCTATAAACCAAAAGGCGGAGAAAAATCCACGCAAAATGTGGATATGCCCGACCACGAAGTAGCAGTAAAGCTCGTGCTTGAAGCATTGGTTAATCCACAAAATGGAATCATCAAGTCTTTAGGGGAAATCAAAGCCATTGGACATAGAATCGTGCATGGCGGGGAGCATTTTACCCATTCTGCATTAGTGAATGACGAAGTGATTCGCCATATTGAAGAGTGTTCTGACTTAGCACCTTTGCATAATCCTGCGCATTTACTAGGAATTAGAGCATGTCAGCATTTAATGCCCGATACGCCTATGGTAACCGTCTTTGACACCGCATTCCACCAAAGTATGCCACCTCACGCATATATTTATGGTTTGCCCTATGAATACTACGAGAAATATAAAATCCGCCGCTATGGATTCCACGGCACAAGCCATAGCTATGTCTCCAAACGCACGGCGGAATTTCTAGGAATCCCGCTAGAGGATTCCAAAATTATTACCTGCCATTTGGGTAATGGTTCTAGTATTTGCGCAGTTAAGAATGGAAAAAGTATTGACACAAGTATGGGCTTAACTCCACTTGAAGGCTTGGTAATGGGAACAAGAAGTGGGGATTTAGACCCCGCAATTATTGATTATATTGCACAAAAAGAAAATCTAAGCACAAAAGAAGTTTTAAATATTTTAAACAAAAAGTCCGGCGTGCTTGGAATCTCTGGGCTTTCTAGTGATTTTAGAGACTTGCTTGCTGCCGATGAAGAGGGCAACTTGAAAGCGCGTTTTGCTAGGGAAGTCTTTGCTTATCGTGTGGCAAAATATATCGGTGCTTATACTGCGGCACTTGTTGGGGTAGATGCGATTACTTTTTGCGCTGGAGTAGGCGAGAATGCAAAATTTATTCGCGGAAAAATCGTCTCAAACTTGCATTTCTTAGGAATCAATCTTGATGAAAAAGCTAATCTTGAGACCGTGGGCAAAGAGGGCATTATTTCCACTCAAGATTCTAAAGTTAAAGTCTGCGTAATCCCTACAAATGAGGAATTAATGATTGCTAGAGATACGCGTGAGATTGTTTTAAAAGCACAAGAACATTAAATCCACAAGCCTCGCAATGGCACAAATAAGTCATTGCGAGATTCTACAAGGAATTGTGGCGCACCTTTTGTTCTTGCGAAAAAATTTGAAAAATTTTCGTGGCAATCTATCACTCTGCACAAAGTAAATTAAACAATAAAATCTTGAAATATGAACATAAAGTTTAATGATGAATTTTGCAGTTATTATGGATTGCTTCGTCCTATTTGTCCTTACAATGGCGAGGTAGTTTAGCTCTTTTGTCATTGCGAGAATTGCAACGCAATTCGTGGCAATCTATAATTTTGCACTTCTTTAAGATTCCATTGTAAGCTTTTGTGGTTTGTTTGGTGATAGATTGCTTCGTCATTCGCTTCGCTCACTCGCAATGACGCATTAGTCAGCAGATACTTGTTATTCTCTCAAAAATCCATATTCATAGACTTTGGATTCTATGGTTTTAGCAAGGAGTTTTAAAGCATAGTTAAGATTTCCTAGTAAATCTTTATAATAAGAATCTTGCGCCTTTTGGGGTGGATTCATCTTGCCCTTGTCGCTAAAGCCTTGAAAATATGCTTTAATGTCATAAAGAGAGGCGTTGGGATTATAGGGATTTGCAGAATCCTTAAATTCTTGAGAATGATAATATTTCCAAAGCTCCAATCCCGCCTTGAAAACTTCCTGTGCCTCTGCGCTAAATTCTAGTGGCTTTGTAGGGACAAAGCAAGTTTGCTCTAAGTCCTCCCTGCTAAAAAGTGCATTGTTGGATTCTATGCTTTTGGAATTGCGCCTAATTTTGCCCTTAATAAAGTCCCGCATAAAGTGGCTTTCAAAGGCTTCCTTTGCCCCTACTTGCGATTCGCTAAAAGGGATAAAGTGATTTACGCCCTCCTTGCTTGTAATGCGATTTTGTCCGTGAAAGAGTGTAAAAGCCAAACAATCGTTTTGAAATGTAGAATCCTTTTGCCATTCCTCATTGGGATAAAGAAATTGGTCGCGGTCGTTTAGCCAAGTCGCGGGGATACAATGGCGCACAGCGAAATAGAGGGCAAATGGAATAATATTGCTTTGGGTAAAATTTAGGCAATATCTTGCTAAAGGACGAGAAAGAATGCAAACTTTTTGTTGATTTTGAAAATCACTAGGATAGTTTGACATCATTCCAAGACTTTGCTCTTGCGTATTTTTAAAACAAACCCACCACTGATTTAGTGATTTATGTTTATCCAATATAGTATAGAATCTCTTTTTCCCTACAAATTCTCCATTCCTTTCAAACACATCAAGTTCTATGGCTTTCATTGTGTCCTCAACAAGTTTTGTAATATTTCGCGTAGTTCCTCTTTTGTGGTTTTACCCTCTGCCACAGCAACCACAACATCTTCTAGGTTTTGGTAAAAATTCTCTAGCAAGATTTTAGGATAATTCATCACAATAAAAGTTCTAGCTACAAGCAATGTGGTGCGCTTGTTTCCATCTAAAAAAGGGTGAAACTTCACACAAGCAAATACAATATGTGTGAGTTTATCTATAAAATTGGGATAATAATCGTTGTTTTGAATTTGCTGCAAAGCGGATTCCAAAAGCCCAATTTGCTGGGGATTCACCCCTTTTAATCCTTGCATTGCTTCTATCATTTGCTGATGCAAAGTCATAACATCTTGAATATTTAGGTATTTCATTTATCTTTTAATCTCTCAAAAACTGCATAATTTTCGGGTAACAAAAAGTCTTTGATTGTCTCCTCAATGTATTTTTGATTATTAGATTCATCATTTTTGGATTCATATTGTGCGTTAATGGACCTTGAAAATTCCTCAACTTTTGGTAGAAATTTCTCTTCTACATTTTTTAAGATGATTGTCATTTTTGCTCCTTTTATTTTGCGCTATTATAACCTATTCCTTATCTATTTCCCCCAAATCCCACACCAAAAAGCCGATGGGAAATTGCCCCTTGACATTATCAAAAGTATCAGCGGGGCATAGAAAACCTGCAAGAAACTTTGCCTTAAAAGTCTCACGAAACTTCACAAAATTACTTGCATTAAGATATTTGAGCTTGGAAAATGCGGCAAGTTTGCAGTTTGGAATCTCTTTATAAATTCTTATAAAAAATTGCGCAAAAAGTTCGTTACTTGCTTTGCCCAAAGTTTCTTTATACTTTTCATAGGTGGCATTACCCAAGCTTACACCACTTTTGTTTTTGCCTGTCCCTGCTGGTGTCGTGCCTGAAGTCGCCTCCGCATAGGGTGGGTTAATGAAAATGATGAGCTTTTTACGCTCTGCTTCATTTTGTAAAATATTTTGTAGCTTTTTGGGGAGTTTAGATTCTTGACATTCTTTACAAGCAGAATCTAACTTGTCTTTATGCTTCTCACAAGGCTTATCAAAGAATTTATCGTTTAGAAAGTCAAATTGAAAAATATGATTTTGCAAAAGGGATAAATGTTTGTTCTCTGCTAATTCTTGCATAATTTTCACATCTGCTTTATCCAAAGTGGAAGCATAGAGGTTTTGCGATTCTGTGAGATTTGCTAGGAGATTCCCTGTCCCTGCCGCACAATCCCATACATAATATTCGCTCTGCCAATCCTCACCTAAGGCTTTGCTAAGATAAGTTTGCGCTTTTTGCACCCAAATTTGCGGGGTGAAAAACGCTCCCTTGCGCTCTCGTATGTCGCTAGGCACAAGCAAATCGCGCCTATCTATAATGTAATCCCAATATTCTTGTCTTGGCGGACGCTCATAGAGATTCCAAAACTCTGTGTGGGCTTTTTGATTATCCTTAAAGGTAGTTGTTTCATTAATGATTGAACCTATATTTGTTTTTTGTTTGTTATACTCATAATAAGTCTTTTTTAGGGCAACAAAAAGCTTATCTTTGATACTCATATTTTCTTCGCTTAGCAAATCCGCTAGATAAAAATCCGCGTCTAAAATCCCTGCATTTTTGGCAAGATTCCAATCAATGCTAATGGAATCCTTTACCTTTAGTAGCCATTTTTGATAGATAAGATTAAAGTTATTTTTGGTAATTTGGATTTTGTGTAAATGCTGATTGTTAGGTGTGAAGTTTGTTTTGATAAACTTTTGCAATTCTTTAGAATCCGCACTGAAAGTAAAAAGTAATTTTTGGGATTCTAAAAGCTCTTTGCTCGTTGCGTAGAGTTGTTTAAACTCCTTAGAATCGTGATTGCTAGGCGTAACATTCCAATTAAAGTCATTTTGATTGAAAATATCCATTACTGCGTAGTAGGGAATAAAGGCGATTTTTTCTGCGTCCAATGCACCTAAAAATAGTGGTGGAAGCTCATTTTCAAAGGTGTGTTCCTTACCAATAGTTAAGATAAGCTGCACAAAGGATTCTATCATATCGCTTTTGCTACCCTTTTTCGCCTCTGCCCAAAGGAAGTGAATAGGTTGAAAAGAAGTATCGCTTTTGTAGGATACGCAAAAATCTATTCTACCAAGCTGCCTTGTGGTGTCAAACTCTTTGAAAAAATCTTTTTTTACTTTGCTCTTTAGCTCTTCTTCTGCAATGTTTAGGGAATACATTTCATCTCTTTATTATCAATCTTACGCAATTATAATCTTAGAATCTATGTAAAAAACTGAAAAACTTTTTATTTTGAAATTTTTATTTGTTTTAGCTACAATAAAACTTTTAAAATTTAGGAGAAAAAATGGCTTTGGACGAAAACAAACAAAAAGCGATTGAACTTGCCATTAAGCAGATTGATAAAGCCTTTGGTAAAGGTGCGTTAATCAGACTTGGAGATAAACCGGTAGAAAAGATTGACGCGATTAGCACAGGCTCTTTAGGGCTTGATATTGCGCTAGGAATTGGCGGAATCCCAAAGGGGCGCATTGTTGAAGTGTATGGACCCGAAAGCTCGGGCAAAACAACATTAGCACTACAAGTCGTTGCAGAATGTCAAAAAGCGGGTGGAATCTGCGCATTCATTGATGCAGAACACGCGCTAGATGTTACTTACGCAAAACGGCTAGGCGTAGATGTGGAAAACCTGCTTGTCTCTCAACCAGATTTTGGCGAACAAGCCCTAGAAATCCTAGAAACGCTTACAAGAAGCGGTGGTGTGGATTTAATCGTCATTGACTCGGTGGCAGCTCTTACACCAAAAAGTGAGATTGATGGCGATATGGGAGACCAACACGTGGGGCTACAAGCGCGTTTAATGAGCCAAGCATTACGAAAAGTAACAGGCGTGATTCACAAAATGAATACCACGGTGATTTTTATCAATCAGATTCGTATGAAAATCGGCGTAATGGGCTATGGAAGCCCTGAAACGACAACAGGTGGAAATGCGCTTAAATTCTACGCAAGCGTGAGGATTGATGTCCGCAGAATCGCAACCCTCAAACAAGGCGAACAAAATATCGGAAATCGTGTCAAAGCAAAAGTGGTTAAAAACAAAGTTGCACCACCCTTTAGAGGAGCGGAATTTGATATTATGTTTGGCGAGGGAATCAGCAAAGAGGGCGAATTGATTGATTATGGCGTGAAGCTTGATATTGTAGATAAAAGCGGTGCGTGGCTAAGCTATAAAGACAAAAAGCTTGGGCAAGGCAAGGAAAATGCAAAAGCATTTTTAAAAGAAAATCCAGAAATTGCACAAGAAATTGAGGAAAAAATCAAAGCTTCCATTTCAATTTCTGATGATTTATCTAGTGATGATTCAGAAATAGAATAAACACAAGGGACCAAAATGATAAAAGGTATTTTTAAAATCAGTTGTGTTGCGATTCTTGTAAGTGCGTTCAGCCATTTTGCACTAGCGGAGGATAAGTCTTGTTGCACTATTGTGGGGGCGGGAGGCTTTACTTTAAGCGAAGAGGACAAAGCAGCTTTGCAAGACAATAAAGAAACCAAAGAGAGTAAATCTGAAAAGACAAACGACAAACCAAACAAGGAGAAACAATGATTTACATTGATGAAGTCAATGCGCAAGAAGTTTTAGACAGCAGAGGAAATCCTACAATTAAAGCAACAATTGCTTTAAGCGATGGCAATGTGGCAAGTGCAATCGTGCCAAGTGGCGCAAGCACAGGCAAGAGAGAGGCGTTAGAGTTGCGCGATAACGAGGAGCGGTTTTTGGGCAAAGGCGTGTTAAAGGCGTGTGAAAATGTCAATACCACGATTTGCGATTCTATTGCGGGTTTAAGCCCATTTGACCAAGCTGTGATTGATAATCTCCTCATAGAGCTAGATGGCACAGAAAACTTTTCCAATCTAGGCGCAAACGCAACACTTGGCGTTTCTATGGCAGTTGCACGCGCTGCGGCAAAAAGCCTCAATATCCCTTTATATCGTTATTTGGGTGGCGCAAATGCACTCACACTTCCAATCCCAATGCTAAACATCATCAATGGCGGAAGCCACGCAGATAACACGGTGGATTTTCAAGAATATATGATTATGCCTGTGGGATTTGAATGCTTCAGTGAAGCACTACGCGCAAGTGCAGAGATTTACAAATGCCTTAAAAAAATCCTAAAAGATTCCAAACATATCACAAGTATTGGCGATGAGGGAGGATTCGCACCCAATCTTAAAACTAACGAAGAGCCGATTCAAATCATTTTAGAAGCAGTAAAAAAAGCGGGTTACAAAGAGGGCGAACAAATCGCAATCGCCCTAGATGTCGCAAGTAGCGAGTTTGTCAATGACAAGGGCATTTATTGCCTTAAGGGCGAGGGGCGCAATCTAAGCAGTGAGGAACTCATTGAGTATTATGAAAAGCTGATTGCAAAATACCCGATTGTCTCTATTGAAGATGGCTTGAGTGAGGACGATTGGGAGGGTTGGAGCAAACTAACGCAAAGACTAGGCAATAAAGTGCAGCTTGTAGGCGATGATTTGTTTGTAACAAATGCAAAAATTTTACAAGAGGGAATCACAAAAAATATCGCAAATGCGATTTTGATTAAGCCTAACCAAATTGGCACAATTAGTCAAACAATGCAGACAATCCGCCTAGCACAGCGCAACAATTACCGCTGCATTATGAGCCACAGAAGCGGGGAGAGCGAGGATAGCTTCATCGCAGATTTTGCAGTGGCACTAAACACGGGAGAAATTAAGACAGGCTCAACCGCAAGAAGTGAGAGAATGGCGAAATATAACCGCTTACTTGCGATTGAAAATGAGTTGGGATTCCCTGTGTATTTGGGCAAAAAACTCTTTAAATAATGGAATCACTAGAGTTTAAAAAGGGCGGATTCTATAAGCTTTTGCCTTTTTTGAGCCTTGTTTTATTGATTTGTTTGCTAGGAGTTTATTTTGGCAATTTACTCTTTGGCAACAATTCTTTAAGTGTGCTTCTAAATCTTAAGGATAAAGAATCCCAAATGCGTCAAGAGGTGGATCGCTTAATGCACGAAAATGCAAATCTACAAAAAGAACTTTTTGAACTGAAAGGACTTGAACCCCAATGAAATCTTTATATTTAATTGTTGTTACTATTTTACTTGCAAATTTTACATTCGCTCAAGAAAATGAACCAAAAGCTCTACCAGAGATTCCATCTTTAAGTATTGATATGCAAAAACAACCCGATAAAGAACTCCCAAAAACTCCATTGGCACAACCAAGCACCCTTGCGATTCCTCAAAAAGAATTGCAATCCAACCAAAATGCCACACAAACAACTAACGCAATGCCTTTAACTGAAGAAAGCACAGAAAATAACGAAACCAAAAAAAATCGCGACCCTTTTACTCCCATCATTACGCCTAAAATTAGCGGACAAATCACCAATGCTCCTCAATTGGATTTATTTACCAAAACAGAACTTATTTTGCCCTCCACTGCTAGAAAAATCAAAAAAATCACTTTGGAATACCAAAATCTCAATGGTTCCATTTCAAGCATTGAACAAAACCTTGAGGGCGATATTGATTGGCATTTTCCGCTCGTATTAAGTCAAGAAGTGCAGCCCGAAGCCCCAAAAGTTTTGGACAAACAAAGCTTTATGTTAGGAAATTTATTTGATTTTGAAATCGCAAAACAAAACATTAAACTAAAGACATCTCTTAAAAGACTACGTGATTTTACCCTTGCTTCTCCTACGCGTTTAGTGCTAGATTTTCAAGCACCAAACAAAACAACACTGCAAGAGACTTTTGATTCACAAATTCCCTCTATTCCAACGATTACCCTAAGCACGCACTTGGACTTTTATCGCATTACTTTCAGTCTTGATGGGCAATACAAATATAAAATTACTCAAATTTCAAGCGGGAATTACACAATTGAACTCTACTAATTGCGTTCTTATTGGCTTTATGGGTAGCGGCAAAAGCACGATTGCTAGGGCTTTACACAAGGCTAATTCCGCACTAATTTTAGATAGCGATTCTATGATTGAAAACAACGAGAACTTAAGCATTAAAGAGATTTTTGCACATTATGGCGAGACATATTTTCGGGATTTGGAATCCAAATTTTGCACCTTTGTCGCGCAAAATGTGCGTAATGCAATCATCTCCACAGGTGGTGGAATGCCAATGTTTTGCGATGTTAAAGTAATGGGTAGGGTTTTTTTCTTGCATTTGGAGTTTGAGGAAATTTTAGAGAGGCTAAGCGCGGAGGAAACCGCCAAACGCCCTTTATTTCAAGACAAGGATTCCGCATTTAAACTCTACCAAGAGCGTCTAAAAACTTACCAAAACTCCGCACATTACACGATTAATGCAAATCAAAGCATTCAGATGATTACACAAGAAATTTTGGAGAAATTGTGCATTTAATTTTTATCCGATTTAAGATTTCTAAAGTGGGTGGTGCAGAAAAATACCTTTTGCGCTTAAAGGAAGGTTTAGAATCACAACACCAACAAGATTCCAAGCAAACCAATTCAAAAGTTGAAATTTTCTCTAGCGGAGATTATGGGCAATCCCCTAAATTTCATATCACTCTCCCCTCTTTCTTACCCTCTTTTTTAAAATTTCTTTATTTTTTATTTGTTTATGAAAAATACTATAAACAACACCGCGATTCTGTTTTTTTTAGTTTAGAACGCGTTTTGCACTGCGATATTTATCGTGCGGGTGATGGAATCCACAAAGAATGGCTAAAAATAAAAACCAGCCACAATATTTGGCTCCGAATCAAAAGCTATTTTAATCCCATCAATTTTCTTTACACCTTTATAGAATCCAAACTTTTTTTAAATGCAAAAATTATTATTGCCAACTCCAAAATGATTCAATCCTCTTTGATAGAAAACTTTAAGGTTCCCCCTCAAAAGATTCGCGTCATTTATAATGGTATTCCTTTGCCCTCCACTTTGGATAAAGTATCCTCTAAAGACAATCTCACTAGAGAGTTTCCAATCTTAAAGAATAAAATCCTTTTGCTTTTTGTCGGTAGCGGTTATAAACGAAAAGGCTTACGAGAGGCACTTCTAATGCTATCCAATCTCCCGCATAAAAATTGGCATTTTTTAATCATCGGCAAAGAAAAAAAACAAAAACAATACGAGCAACTCGCAATAAAATTAAACCTTTCTCAAAATACATTGTTTTTGGGTGCGCAAACTGAAGTTTCACGATTTTATGCCGCAAGTGATATTTTCCTCTTTCCAACAATCTACGAACCTTGCTCCAATGCTACACTAGAAGCCGCAAGTTTTGAAAATGCGATTTTAACCACCAAACAAAATGGCGCGGGAGAATTGTTTGATTCCACTCTTTTATTGGATTCTCCACAAAACATTGCCTATGGAAGCGACATTTTAACAAAACTCTTGAGTGATTCCTCTTTCTTAAAAAAAACGCAAAAGGACTGCGCAAAAGCCGTCAGCTCTTTAAGCGTCCAAAACAATCTCCAACAAACCCTGCAAATCATTAATGAGTTGAGCAATGAACATCTTAGTTAGAATCCCAAATTGGTTAGGCGATGCGGTGATGGCAACTTATGCGCTAGAGATTTTATTTGATCGCTTCCCCAACGCGCATTTCTACTTAGTCGGAAGCCCTGTAAGCGTTGCGCTTTTTGCGCATTATCCGCGTGTTAGCATTTTGGTAGATTCCAGCAAAAAAGCAAAATGTAGAATCCTAAGCCTATACAAACTTGCAAAAAAAATTCCACCCTGCACTTTAGCCTTTACCTTTCAAAACAACCTGCTCTCCGCGCTTTTACTCTATTTTAATAGCGCAAGATTCCGCGTAGGTTTTGCCAAAGAAATGCGAAGTTTCTTACTGCACCACCACCCCAAGAAGCCCAAAAACACTCACGAGGCAATGCGTTTTGCAATGCTTGTAGAATCTGCATTGCACTCTCCAAGATTCCAAGCCTTGCAAATCCCAATCTACTCTCACGCGCCCATTGAACCCAAACTCTACCTCAAAAAACCCAATCTGCAAATCACCTTACCCAAACATTTTCAAGATTCCAAAATCGCAGGGATTAACGCGGGGGCAGCCTTTGGAGCGGCGAAAAGATGGGAGGAATCTTATTTTGCTGAAGTGATTGCATATTTTTTGCGACAAAATTACAATATCATTCTCTTTGGCGTGGAGAGTGAGAATCCCATTAACACCGCTATTATAGAACATACACAAAAGCTCCACCCCACACAGAATCGCATTTTAAATCTAAGCGGACAAACTACGATTGAAAGCCTCATTGCATATTTCCTTAAACTTGATTTTTTGCTTACAAATGACAGCGGTCCTATGCACATTGCAAGCGCATTGGGGATTCCAACACTAGCCCTTTTTGGTCCTACAAACACGCAAGAAACTTGCCCTTTTAATGCTAAAAATGCACATATCCTCTCACTTGAAACACTAGGCAAGAAACTCCCTTGTATGCCTTGTATGCAACGCACTTGCCCACTTTCTAAAGATTCTAAAGACTACCACGCCTGTATGCGGAATCTCACACCAAATTTTGTGATTAGCAAAATTCAATCCCTTATAAGCGAAGTTTAAATAAAATCCACCCAAAAATTAAAGCGAGTCGCAATGAGAACTTTAAATGTCGGACATTCCCCTGATGCGGACGATTTATTTATGTATTACGCCATTGCTTTTGGCTGGGTTAGTGATGGCGCAATCCATTTGGAATCCTGTGCGCTAGATATTGAAACACTAAATTGCAAAGCCCTAGAGGGTGCATTGGATATTTCTGCGATTTCTTTTGGCGTTTATCCTCTCTTGGCGCAAGAGCAATGCCTACTAAGGACGGGGGTAAGCTTTGGCAATGGCTATGGTCCAAAGCTAATTAAGCTTAAGGGTAAGGCGTTAAAGAAAAACTTTAAAGTCGCCCTAAGCGGTGCGCACACAACCAACGCAATGCTTTTTAGAATCGCTTACCCACAAGCAAGAATCGTTTATAAAAATTTTCTTGAGATTGAAAATGCGGTGCTAAGCGGTGAAGTTGATGCGGGTGTGCTAATCCACGAATCCATTTTAACTTTTGATGAAAGACTAGAAGTAGAACGCGAGATTTGGGATATATGGTGCGATTTAAACAAACAGGGCTTACCCTTGCCGCTCGGGGGAATGTGTATCCGCCGCTCCCTTCCTTTAAGCACCGCCATTGTTTGCGAGGAAATGCTGACAAAAGCGGTGAAAGTCGCGCTAGAGAACAAACCACTTTTATCCAAAATGCTAGAGGAGCGGAATCTTATCCGCGTAGATTCTAAGAAGCTTGAAACCTACCTCAACCTTTATGCAAACGAGGATTCCATAACCCTTAACCAAACGCAACTTAACGCAATCAACGCACTCTTTAAAATCGGCTATGATTCTAAAATCTACACACAAATTTTAAATGCAGAGGACTGCCTAATCCCTTTAGAATACAGAGATTTTCGCAACAGCTAAACAAGTCCCATTTTTGCCTTAGCTTCCGCGTAGGTGGCGGTGGCGATTTTTTGTGCAGATTCTGTGCTTTCCTCTAGGATTTTATGGAGATAATCTTGCTCCAAAATCAGCTTAGAATAAGATTCCCTAATGGGGCGCAACCCCTCAATGACGACTTCAGCCACCCTTTCTTTTAATTTTCCATAACCAAGCCCAGCAAATTCCGCTTCAATCTCCTCTGCTTTTTGTTGCGTGAAACATTGATAAATATTCAGCAGATTATAAACCCCTGCGCGATTCTTATCAAAGGCGATGATTCCCTCACTATCGGTTGTTGCCTTTTTAAATTTCTTTAAAATCACATCGGGCGTATCAATGAGCGCAATAGAGTGGTTAGGCTTATCGCTAGAGCTTTTGCTCATCTTTTTTGTAGGGTCATCTAGCCCCATAATCCGCGCACCCTCTTTTAAAATCAAGGGTTCAGGCACAACAAAAGTCTCACCATAATCGCGATTGAAGCGCATTGCTGTATCCCGCGCTAATTCAATATGTTGCTTTTGGTCTTCGCCCACTGGCACGAGATTGCTTTGATACAGCAAAATATCCGCACTCATTAAGTTAGGGTAATTAAAAAGCCCTGCAAAAATGCTTTTAGGATTTTTCGCACTCTTGTCTTTAAACTGCGTCATACGGCTTAAATCGCCCATTGGCGTAATACAAGTGAGTAGCCACGCTAAGGAAGTATGTTCTTGGATTTGTGATTGGATAAAAAGCGTGGATTTTTGCGGACTAATCCCACAAGCAAGGAGCATTGCGCACAAATCATAGGTTTTTTGGCGCAAGACTTTCGGGTCTTGTGGAATCGTAATTGCGTGAGAATTGACAACACAAAAGATATTTTCATATTTTTCTTGATTTTCCACCCAATTCTTGACTGCACCCAAATAATTTCCTAAATGAATATTGCCTGTGGGTTGAATCCCTGAAAATACGCGCGGTTTATGTTGCATTAAAAGCCCTTTTTGTAAAAAATATGCGCAATTATACTTAAAATCCGCACTAAAAGAGACAGATTTTAAAGTGGATTGCGTTAAGATTGCGTAAGAAATTGCAATTTTTAAGGATTTTACAATGGCTTCTCTCCTAGCAAAACGCATTATTCCTTGTTTGGATATTAAAAATGGGCGCGTGGTAAAGGGCGTGAATTTCGTGGGGCTTCAAGACGCCGGAGACCCGGTGGAGGTTGCCAAACGCTACAATGACGAGGGTGCAGATGAGATTACCTTTTTAGACATTACCGCAACGATTGAAGCAAGAAACGCAACCCTCACAATGGTGCGCAGTGTCGCAAAAGAAGTGTTTATCCCGCTAACGGTGGGCGGTGGCATTTCAAGTTTAGAGCATATTTATGATTTGCTGAATGCGGGTTGTGATAAAATCAGCCTCAATTCAGCAGCCCTTAAGAATCCAGACTTAATTACACAAAGCGCGAAGCGGTTTGGTTCGCAATGTATTGTCGTAGCCATTGACGCGAAAAGACGCGCAAATGGAGCGGGGTGGGAAGTCTATACGCACGGGGGGCGCAACAACACGGGAGTGGATTTGGAGCAATGGGCAAAGGAATCCTATGAGCGCGGGGCGGGTGAGATTCTGCTTACAAGTATGGATTGCGATGGAACAAAGGCGGGTTATGATTTGGAGCAGTTACGCACTATCTCTAGCGCAGTTGGGATTCCGCTTGTTGCAAGTGGCGGGGCAGGAACTATGCCACATATTTTGGAAGCCTTTTTAAATGGCGCAGACGCCGCACTTGCCGCTTCTATTTTTCATTATCAAGAAATCCATATCGGGGATTTGAAGCAGTATTTAAAGGCACAAGGAATCGCAGTGAGGATTTAGCGAACCTTTGCGCATTTTATATCATAAGAACACGGGGAATGAATTATGCAAGAAAAATTCAAATGGGGTAAGTTTATTTTAGATTGTTTTTTGTGTTTTGGAATTTTAATAGTATCTCCGTTTGTGTTTTTTTATCTAGTTCAATGGCTAAATGATCTGCACTTGCAATGGCTCTTATACCCTATACAATGGCTCTTATACCCTATACAATGGTTTTTTGACATAGATACCCATACCATTAAAGATATGGCAGGTATAGCTAGTTGGTTTTGTTTTCTAAGTATCATTTCATTTTTTATCATTAATTTCTTTTATAAAATACATAAATTAAGCTTATTTTTATCATTAATTTTTATGATATGTTATACCGCGTTTGGATATTATTTTTTTAGCCATTTATAAAGGAATTTCAATGCCATACTTTATAACAATCTATATCCACCCAATGAAAGCTAATATCCCTCACGCCTTTCTAGGCTTAACCAGAAAACACCCTGATGAATTAGACACTATGAAATATGAAAAAGAAATAACATATTGGGACTACAAAGAAGGAAAAATGAAACTTTGGAGAAAAGAAGAAATCAAATGGTACGAGAACTTTGAAAATATAGAATTTAATGATGGCTTTTATGGCTTTGCCCCTGTGGAATCTAGTGTTAGTCATTGGGACAAAGTGTTTGAAAATAATCAATATGTGCTAGAGGAAATATGATGATAAAAAAAGAAATATTCAATTATAATTTACTCACTCAAACATCCGATAAAATTTCTTATATCATAATAATGAATTTTGTAAGCATTGCGTTTAGTGTTGGTATTATTTGGTTGTTTTTTATGATTAAAAATCATATTATTATAAATTTATTTCCTTTGTGTAGCAATTTCTTTGAAGTTTTTACAAGCATATGTTTAACTGCCTTATGTATTTTTGTTTGTGTTTTATTTTTAGGTGTAAATTTTTTGAGAGCTAGTTTATGCTTATTTTTATGGCTCATTTTTATTTTAATTTGTCCCTATATTTTTCCGGATTTTGGTTTTGAGTGGGGTTGGTTTTTAATATGGTTTGGTTGGGCTTTAATAATACTTCCTAGTATTTTGTTAGTTTTTGAAAAAATCCCCTTAAATATCTTTGTTTGGAATGCAATTTTGATTAATTTTATTACATTCGGTGTTAATATATTAACTTATGGGAGTTGGCATAAATGAAATACTACGCAACGATTTATATCAAAACTATGTAAGTCTTGCAAAGCGTCCCTTATCCCCTTGAACTCCCAACCCCTAGCACACTTTTTGCAATGGAAACTTGAAAGTAATTTAATTATGGATTGCCACGAATTGCGTTGCAATTTTTGCAATGACGAGGTAGAGTTTGCTCTCGCAAGGACACAGAATCACGCAAAGGATTTTTCCAAAGATTCCATTACTTAAGCAAGATTAAATTAAAATTTCAAAATTTTATTTATTAGGAAGTAGGCGTATGGTTCAAATTACCGGGCTTGGTATGCAATATGCAACAAAAAAACTCTTTGAAAATGTGAATTTAAAACTAGATAAGGGCAAGAGATATGGGCTAATCGGCGCAAATGGTGCGGGAAAATCTACCTTTTTGAAAATCCTTAGCGGCGAGATTGAACACACGAGTGGCGATATTGCTTTTGATCCTAATGCGAGACTTGGGGTTTTGGGGCAGAATCAATTTGCCTTTGAGGAATTTAGCATTAAAGATTGCGTTCTTTTTGGCAACAAGCGACTTTATGACGCGGTAAAAGAAAAGGAATCGCTCTATAATGCGGGAGATTTTAGCGATGCGGTGAATGAGCGTTTAGGCGAGTTAGAGATGATTTGCGCAGAGGAAGATCCCACCTATGAATACGATGTGCAAATAGAAAAGATTTTAGAGGATTTGGGATTCCCCGCTTTGATGCAAGGGGAGCTAATGAAAACGCTCACGGGTGGGGATAAATTCAAGGTGCTTTTGGCACAAGTTTTGTTTCCAAAGCCCGATATTTTATTTTTAGACGAGCCGACAAACAACCTTGACTTAAAGGCGATTAGCTACTTAGAGGAGCAACTCAAACGACACGAGGGGACGCTTGTTGTCATCTCACACGATAGGCATTTCTTAAATAGCGTTTGCACACATATTTTGGATTTGGATTTTAAAAGTGTGCGTGAGTTTAGCGGCAACTACGATGATTGGTATATCGCCTCCACACTGATTGCTAAGCAACAAGAAATGGAGCGCAACAAAAAGCTAAAAGAAAAGGAGGAGCTAGAATCCTTTATCGCGCGATTCTCGGCAAATGCGAGTAAGGCAAGACAAGCCACAAGCAGACAAAAGCAGCTAGAAAAGCTAGACATTAAAAACTTGGAAGTCTCTAGCCGCCGAGACCCAAGTATTGTGTTTAAGCCCAACCGCACGATTGGAAATGAAGCTTTAAATATTGAGAATCTCTCCTTTGGTTATGGGGATTTGTGCGTTTTAAAGAATCTTAGCCTGACGGTTCTGCCCGGCGATAAAATCGCACTCATCGGACGCAATGGAATTGGAAAAACAACTTTTTGTGAGCTGATTTGCGAGAATCTTAAGCCTCAAAATGGAAGTATCAAATGGGGTGCAACCATTGAGCGTGGCTACTTTCCGCAAAACACAACCGAGCGGATTCAAGGAGAGGAAACACTCTATGAATGGTTAAGGAATTTTGATAAGAAAAAGGAAGCCGGAGAGATTCGCAATGCGCTTGGGCGAATGCTTTTTAATGGAGAGGAGCAAGAAAAAAGTGTCGGCGCACTTAGTGGAGGCGAGAAGCACCGCATAATGCTTAGCAAGCTAATGCTAGAGGGTGGGAACTTCCTTGTGCTAGATGAACCCACAAATCATTTGGATTTGGAGGCGATTATCGCGCTAGGCGAAGCACTCTACAAATATAGCGGAAATGTGATTTGCATAAGCCACGATAGAGAACTCATTGACGCGTATGCGAATCGGATTATCGAGTTTAAAGAAAACAACGAGGTGGTGGATTTTCGCGGAAGCTATGAGGAATATCTTGCTTCGCAAGAACCATAAGAAACTCAAACAATCTATTGTTATTTAAAAAATATAGTGGTTTGTGAGCATATATTAAAATATTTTTATAACAGATAACGATGAATAGCCTCCCCAAAATTGGGAGGAAAAAACTTTAGAGGAAAAACAGATTCCAACCATAACAAATTCTTACGCTTTGTTAAGGGATAAAAGAGGATTTTAGAATCTCATAGCCCTACGCTGTTTGCCGCATCGCTTCCGGGTGCGTATCTATCACCTACAATTACAATCTTGCTTAACTCCTTGTTCATTTCTTGTAACTCGCTTGGGCTAAAAGTTAATAAACTTGCATTAAGATTCTCCTCTAGTCTATGAATCTTAGTCGTCTCTGGGATTGGAATCACAAAGCTTTTGTTGGAGAGAATCCACGCTAAAGAAACTTGTGCAATGGTGGCAGGTTTGCCATTAATGCTTTTACTCTGCGCTACTTTTTTGATAAATTCAATCACACTTTGGTTCGCCTCTAGGGCTTCTTTGGTGTAACGCGGCATAGACGCGCGGAAGTCAAGGGTTGGGTGAAATTTCGTATCTTTTGTGAAATTCCCACCTAAAAACCCTCTATCAAGCGGAGAATAAGCGACAATAGCGATTCCTAACTTCTCGCAAGTGTCCATTATGCCATTGCTTTCTAATTCGCGGAATGCCATAGAGTATTGACTCTGCATTGCCACAGGGGCAAAGACTTTGTGCGCTTTTTATGGTTTTAATCCCTGCTTCGCCTAACGCCCACGCCTTGATTTTACCCATTTTAACTAAATCTTTCATTGTCTCTGCCACTTCCTCAATGGGCGTATCAATATCCACTCTGTGTTGCGTATAAAGGTCAATGCAATCCCTCTGCAATCGCTTCAAACTCCCATCAATCGCGCGCATAATAGACTTACGGCTAGAATCTAGCTGTTGTTTGCCAAAGGGATAATAGAATCCAAATTTTGTATTGATGATAATTTTGTCTTTATAGCCTTTTAAAGCCTCACCCAAAAGCTCCTCATTTGTGTGCGGTCCATACACTTCAGCGGTATCAAAATAACTATACCCCAAATCTACTGCTTTATGCAGCAGTTTAATCATCTCTTTTTTGTCTCTTGCCGGTCCGTGATTTGCGCTCATTCCCATACAACCTAAGCCAATGGCTGAAACTTTAAAATTCCCGATTTTTCGTTTGAGGAGAATATAAAAAAATAAGATTTTGCTTGATTCCTTTGCTATGAGATTGGTGGGGGGCTGAATTTACTAGATTCCTCTTTAGTGAATGAGAAATTTTTAAAAATTTTTGATTATTCCCCTAGTCATTTAAAAAAAGCAAAGAGTAAAATAGGGGGATTCCTTACAAACGCCACCGCCTAGATTCACAAAGCACAAAGTTCTTTATAGCTTTTCGCCCCTGCTCGTTTTAGGCTCTCTTTATCGTTTAATGCCATATCCAAAACACTTTTTTGTTTATCGGTCGCATTCACATCTGCACCAAGCGCAATGAGGGCTTTTATTACTTGTATTTTAGGGAGGAGCTAGAGAGAAGTAGAATCATCAAGGGCGTTTGGGAAATCTTATGTTTGCCTATGGAGGCAACCCCGCCAAAGTGCTAAAAAGCATTGAGGGGTATGAGAGGTAAAAACGGGATTAGCTACACTTAGTTCCATTACACCTTTAAGGATTCTATCTGCCAAGCCCCATTACAATGGCAAGTTTTGCAATTTTTTCAATAAATCGCTTAACCTTACCTTTGAAAGATAAAATTCTAAGGCAATTTGCGCTTCTTCAAAAGATGAATCCAAAATAAGATGAATGTTTTTGCCCAAAGGGCAAAGCGTATTAGGATTAGCGTGAAACTTAAAAAGTCTATTTTTGCCATTAGTCTCTTTGCCGCCCATAGACTGCACGGCATTAAAAATATCTAAAAGGCTTATTTCTTGCGGTTTTTTGCTTAATACGCTTCCACCACTGCCTCGTGCCACGCTTACTAAACTCGCAGATTTAAGTTGGGCAAGGATATTGCGGATAATCACGCTATTCACTCCCACAGAATCCGCTAGAGCCTCGCTTGTCATCTTTTTACAATGGGCTTTGTTAGTATTTGCATTATATTCTGAATCCTCATTGAAAAACTCTAAACACAAACAGATATGGATAGCGACACTAAAGCGTGAGGGGATTTGCATAGGACACCCTTTTATTAATTTGCGCCATTATAGCATAAGATTATATTGTAATACTTGACATTACAACAAAACTACTTTATACTTCCGCTATTCCTAGTTGTAATATTATTTATTACATTAAAAAAGGTAAAAATCAAGGAGTCCCAATGAATCTCATTCTTTTTACTATTTTACTTGCTGTATTTGTCGTGCCTAGCTCTATTTCTGGCACAGCTATTGCCTTACCCTATATTGCAGAGGATATTGGAAGTGATACCACGCTCTTACAATGGGTTGTGAATAGCTTTAATCTATTTTTTGCGTGTTTTACGCTCATTTGGGGTGCTATAAGTGATAGATTAGGTGCAAAAACTTGTCTTATTGCTGGGGTGGCAACCTATCTTTTAGGCTCAATACTCTCATTTCTCGCTCCTAGCCTGCTTTGGCTTGATGTGGGTAGAGCTTTAGCGGGGATTGGCGGGGCGAGTGTTTTTGCGTGTGGAAGTGCTATTTTAATTCGCACTTTTGAAGACAAGGAACGAGTGAAAGCCTTTGCATTTTTTGGCACAACCGCAGGGCTTGGCATTACCTTAGGACCCACATTAAGTGGATTCCTCATTGACCTTTTTGCGTGGAGGGCGATTTTTGTCTTTCATTTCCTCACACTTGGGGCTGTTTTGCTCCTTTCTCCTATGTTGCCAAAAGACCCACAAAAACAACAAAAAGCCTTTAAGTTTGATAAAATAGGTGCGCTTCTCTTTATTGCTTTTATGTCAAGCTTTATGCTTTTTATTACCAAAATCCACGCTTTCAAAGAGCCTCAAACACTTGGAATATTAGCTTTTTGTATCATTGTAGGGATAGTTTTTGGGGTACAAGAGAGAAGTTTGCACTATAAAAACATTATACCAAATCCTACTTTACACATTCCTCAACCGCTTTTAGACTTTGAAGTGCTTAAAAATACTTCGTTTTTGGGATTTAGCCTTGTAACGGTGATTGCTGGATTTAGCTTTGTCGTATTACTCACTTATTTTCCTACTTTTCTCTCTATAAACTTTGGATTCTCTGCCTCTTTTTCTGGGCTTTTTATGCTCTCCCTCACTGCGCCTATACTATTTTGTCCCATTCTTGCAGGAAAAATGCTAAACAAAGGGGTAGATTCTAAAGCTCTTGCCCTTGCAATGTCTTTGATGATGAGCTTAGGAATCTTTGCACTTTTAATCATCTTGCATACTCTAAGCGGTGTTACGTTGCAGATAATGACGCTTTTAGTGCTTTTTGTTATTGGCTGTGGTATGGGATTACACGCAGGGGCGATTGATGGATTGGCTCTTGGGAGTGTAGAATCTGCTAAAAGTGGCTTAGGAGCAGGAGCGCTTAATTCCCTGCGTTTAGGCTCTGAAGCGGTGGGAGTGAGCCTCTATGGCGCACTTATGGTGGTGTTTATTACCGCAAATCTCTCCTATCTTGTGGATAGTAAAGATTCTGTGTATCCCATTGTAGAAAGTATCGCGAGTGGAAATCTTAGTTTGGTTGAAAATTCTCAAATTATTGCAAATGCATCCTCTATTTATCTGCAATCTTTTTCTTATACTTTAGGAATCTTGGGGCTTATAAGCCTTACTTTAAGCTTAGGTGTTTGGAGATTGCTTGGGAGAATAAAAAGGGATTAACCACGCAAAGATAATATGTGTAAATCAAATGCCACTTTAAGAGAATCTAACAAAGTAAATTTCAAGTAGGTTTTTGATAGAATCGCAGAATTTTGCAATAAATTTAAGAGAACAACAAATCCTAAAAAAAGGATAAAAAGGCGATGAAACTTCAAGATATTTTGTTGGATTCAGATTATGCTTTAGAGCTATTTAGCCAAGATTCTATTAAAAGTTTAGAATCAAGGACTATCACAAAAGAGACAAAGGCGGGTGCTTTAGCCTACTACGCCCCTTGTCTTATCCGCAATAAAGAAATCAAACTTACTCCAGAAGAAATTATCCGCCAACTCTACCTTGATAAACTTATCAATGAATACCAATATCCAAAAAGCAGGATTCAAGTGGAATATGCTGTGCATTTTGGGCGTGAGGTTAAAAGAGCGGATATTGTGGTAATGGATAAACTTCAAATCACAAGCGCGTATATTATTGTTGAGCTTAAAAAGCCAAAACTCAAAGATGGCAAAGAGCAGCTTAAAGGCTATTGCAATGCCACAGGTGCGACTATGGCGGTATGGAGCAATGGAAGCCAAATTAGTTATTATCATCGCAAAGACCCGAATTATTTTCAAGAAATCCCTAATATCCCTACAAGCGATAAAAGCCTTAAAGATATTTTGCAAAGCAATTTTACCTTTGCAGATTTGATTGAAAAAGACAAGTTAAAGATACAAAAGAAAAGTTTAAAAAAGATTATTGTGGATATGGAAGATGAGGTTTTAGCAAATGCTGGGGTTGATGTGTTTGAAGAGGTATTTAAACTCATCTTTATCAAGCTTTATGATGAGTTAGAGGGTGCAAGAGATGCACAAAGGAATTTAGAATTTAAAAATTATGGTGAATCTGATACAGAGCTAAAAGAAAAAATAGAAAAACTTTTTGCTAAAGCAAAGAAAAAATGGGAGGGCGTGTTTAGCGATGATGAGAAAATCCGTCTAAGCCCCTCGCATTTAAGTGTTTGCATAGGCTCACTAGAGGAAGTTAAGCTTTTTAATTCTAATTTAGAAGTCATTGATGATGCGTTTGAATATCTTGTCAATAAATCTGCTAAAGGCGAGAAAGGGCAGTATTTTACCCCGCGCTATGTGATTGATATGTGTGTAAAAATGCTAAATCCTAAAAAGCAAGAAAGTATGATAGATACCGCAAGTGGAAGCTGTGGATTCCCGATTCATACTTGCTTTTATGTGTGGAAAAATATTTATAAGCAAAAAGGTATTGAAGCAAGTCATCTTTTTACAGCAGAGAAAAAAATTCCAGAATGCGAGGATTATGTGAGAGAAAAAATCTTTGGTGTGGATTTTGATGAAAAAAGTGTGCGAGTTTCAAAAATGCTCAATCTAATCGCGGGTGATGGGCATACAAATGTGTTATATCTTAATTCTATTGACTATATGCAATGGGAGGAATGGACAAAAAATGAGGATTGGAACGATGTGTATAATGAGGGCTTTAAAGGGCTGAAGAAACTAAGGGCAAGCAAAAATGAAAATAGAGATTTTAACTTTGATATTCTTATGGCAAATCCGCCTTTTGCGGGAGATATTAAAGAAAGCAAGATTCTAGCGCGTTATGAACTAGGCAAAAACGCGAATGGCAAGACACAAAGCAAGGTGGGACGCGATATTTTGTTCATTGAACGAAATCTTGATATGTTGCGTCCGGGCGGGAGAATGGCTATCGTGTTACCACAAGGGAGATTCAATAATTCAAGCGATAAATATATAAGAGAATTTATAGCACAAAGGGCTAGAATCCTAGCAGTAGTGGGGCTACATCAAAATGTCTTTAAGCCTCATACAGGCACAAAAACAAGCGTTTTATTCCTGCAAAAATGGGGTGGAGATGATGGAAAAGGTGGGGAGCTTTGCCCAAAGCAAGAGGATTATAATATTTTCTTTGCAACCCAAAGTCTGCCTAGTAAGGATAATTCAGGCGAGAAAATCTACTATGAAAAGCTAGACTCACACAAACATTTAATCGTCAAGCACGATTTGTTTCACCCACATTTAGAGGGTGATGAGCCGATTTTACAAAAGGGCGAGAGTGAGGAAGCATTTGAGCAAAGAATGCAAGAATATAAAGCAAATTGTGAAAAATACAAAGACTTACAATCAGATGGAATCGCCGAAGCGTTCATAGAATTTGCAAAAAGCGAAAATCTGAGTTTTTGGAGGGAGTAAGTATTGTAAATTTGAAGTTTGAGGTAAAATGATAGAGAAATTTAGAGTAGCCTCTCACTTAAGAGTTCCCCGCAACTATCGGCAGGTTAGCTCTCTAAATTGGGGTTATTATAGTATAATAATCATTAACAAAACATTAACAAGGAGAGCAAAAATGTCTTTTTCTTTGCAAGAGAGTGAATACACAAAAATTAGAGATTTATTTGTTAATTATCCCACACTCTTAACACAAGATTTTGAAAATCGCATTAAAAGAAGCATTTGCGTTTTGCATTTTGCTTACCTTTGGGGAGCTTGTAAAGAGGCACAAGCTATTTTATCCAAATATCCCACAACAGATATTTTTTCGCTTATTATGCGTTTATACACCAAAAAAAGAAAATTTCATCAAGCAAATTTTTTGCTTTTACATTGTTTTGAAAATGCTTTGCGTAGCACATTAGCAGTAAAAATTGCAGATTTATACAACAAAACTTGTGATGATTGGTTTTTGCAGCCTATAAATTCTAATACTTCGTCAGCTTTCGCAAAACTTCTAAAAATAGTCCAGCGAAGATGTAAGGGCTTGGAGGAAAGCAAAAAAACTACTTGGAGAATCTTTGATTGTTTTTATTTAATAGACTTGCAAGAAATTTTAGAACAGCATTGGAGTGAGTTTGCTTCTGTCTTTAAAAATGAGAAAATCTATAAAGATCAAACTTTACCAAGCTATGGCACAAAAGAACATTTGATTACAAAAATAAGTCAAATCCGTACAGCAAGAAATGATGTTTTTCACAATAAACCTACAAAAATTAAATTTCAAAAAGACCTAGAGATTTTACTTTTGCGTTTAGGTTATAATTTAGAGGAAGCAATCAATATAGGTGAAGTCTCAACTGCTATCACATTGCAGTATAACTATAAGGAATCAAGATGAGCCTTAATGGAATCTTACAAGAAAAATTCCCACATCTTGAGCTAAGTGTGCTAAAACTTAGTGAAGTGAAAAGGGATAATGCAACCAAGCGGATTGATAGTGAATATTTTAAAAAGGAGTATTTGGAGAATGAGGAGAAAACACAAACTTATCTACCTTTAGGAAAGTTCTGTTTAATAAGGAGTGGAATAACTCCAAAAGATAGAGACGAGAATTTAAAAGATGGTGTAATATTATTAAAAACTACCAATATTAGAAATTCTATTTTGTCAAATACTGATGACTATTTTTATATAGACAAAAACACTAACATAAAGATGAAAAATACACAACTTAAGGAAGGAGATGTTTTAATCAATATTGTTGGAGCAACAACAGAAGTTATAGGTAGAGTAGCATTAATACCCAAACAATTTAATAATGCCAACATAACTCAAGCAATGGCCTTTTGTCGTGTAATCAACAAAATAGTTTCAAATTCGTATTTATTTATCGTTTTGCAAACAAAAAATAGCTTGTTGCAGATTAAAAGGGTGGCACGACCAACTGGGCAATTCAACTTAAATTTAGAGGAAGTAAAACAAATCAAAATCCCCCTGCTCCCTATGCCCTTTCAACTAGAAATTGAAAAGCTTGTAAAAGATTCTCACCTTGCCCTAGAACAAAGCAAAGCCTTATATAAAGAAGCAGAGGATTTGCTCTATACTGAACTTGGATTAAACCCACAAAATCCACTGCAAAGTATTTTGCAATCTCATAGCAATGACATAAACTTTCGCATTGCTACCCTAAAAGAATCTTTCCTAAAAATAGGACGCCTAGATTCTGAATATTATCAAGTCAAGTATGAGGAGATAGAAAAGAGGATTAAAACCTATACTAATGGATATTGCAAATTAAAGGATATTGTGGTTAGCTTTTCTGGTGGCTTTGCATTTTCAAGCAATGAATATTTAGAAAATGGGGATTTGGCACTTATTAGGATAAATAATATTAAAAATGCAAATTTAGATATGAATAATGCTGTTTATCTCAATGATGAAGCAATCTCTTTAAGTCCAAAAGATAAAGTTAAAAAAGGAGATGTTTTAATTTCAATGTCTGGTAGTATCGGTTTATCTTGTGTGGTGAGAGAAAATTTACAAGCTATGGTAAATCAACGCATTTTAAAAATTAGTATTGATAATTTTAATGCCGATGTGTTGGTTTTGCTTTTAAATTCTGTTTTATGCAAATTACAATTTGAGAGAATTGGCACAGGGGGAGTTCAAACAAATCTTGCTACCTCTGATATTTTAAATATCCTTATCCCAAAAATTAATCCCAACACTCAAGATTCTATTGCTTCTCATATTCAACAAAGTTTTACTTTAAGGGCTGAAGCAAAAGCGCTTTTAAACGAAGCTAAAGCAAAAGTAGAATCCGCTATTATCGGGGGGGGGGGTAAATAATGCCTCTTTTGTAGCCTTTAGAATCCAAATCTTTAGAATCTATTTCCCACAAATCAAAGCAAAATTACGCGATTCTAAAAGGGCTTATCGCTTAGGCGAATGGGAGCTTTTAGAGAATCTGCTAGGTTTAAAAACCTTATCTTTTTCTAAAAAATCTTTTGATAAAAATGTGGAATCTTT
This sequence comes from Helicobacter rodentium ATCC 700285, assembly GCF_000687535.1. Taxonomy (GTDB): domain Bacteria; phylum Campylobacterota; class Campylobacteria; order Campylobacterales; family Helicobacteraceae; genus Helicobacter_D; species Helicobacter_D rodentium. Next base: position 155,502 of record NZ_JHWC01000003.1, on the reverse strand, counting down.
TAAATTTAGCAAAAATTCACATACCCAAAAACTTAATATCAGCATTCAATCTTTAAGTCAAAGCTTTGGTGTAAGCGGTAGGTTAGATTCAGAATATTATCAAGTTAAGTATGAAAGAAACGAAGCGGTAATAAAATCTAAACCTTATGCGAGACTAAAGGATATAGTAGCAATTAAGAAATCCATAGAGCCCGGTAGTGGAGCATATAGAGAAAGTGGAATCCCCTTTATAAGGGTAAGCAATCTTAGCCCATTTGGCATAAGTCAAAGTGAAGTATTTTTAGATTCTAAGGATTTCAAAAAAGGTGAGTTAGAATCACTTTATCCGAAAGCAAACACAATTTTACTTAGTAAAGATGGGAGCGTGGGGATTAGCTATTGCCTAGAGAACGATTTAGAGTGCGTTACAAGCGGGGCAATTTTGCATCTAACAATTAAAAATCAAGCTCTTATCTTGCCTCAATATCTAAGCTTAGTTTTAAATGCATTGCCTACTAAACTTCAATCACAAAGAGATAGCGGAGGCTCTATTATCGCGCATTGGAAAATAAGTGAGATTAAAAACCTCTTAATCCCCTTACTAGAACTTTCTATTCAAGAAACAATAGAATCCAAAATCACCCAAAGCTTTGCTTTAAGAGCAAAAAGCAAAGAGTTATTAGAGAAAGCTAAAGCAAAGGTGGAGGAAAAAATAAGTTTGCCTTAAATCACCTAACCCCCATTGCCTTTGAGATTCAAACACTAAACAAATCCTCTCGCTTTACGCATTTCCGCCGCAAAAGAATCGCGATAATGCCTTTTATGTCTTTATTCTCTATTTTTTAGAGACTTCAAAACCGCATAGCCAAGCCACATTAGAAAGCACACAACAAAAATGCTAACCCAAGTCTCATCAAGCCCCACAGGTTGCGTTAAATCAAAAAATCCTTCAAACATTCTTGCCCTTAAGATTCCACTTTAGAATCTGCTAAAACTCCAGCACAACGCACACAAGGCTCATTCTCATTCATAGAAATAAATTGCCAACAGCGCGGACATTTGTGTCCTTTAGCTTGGCAAACAAAATAAGTTTCTCCCTCAAAACTAAAGGTTGCTAACACATTAGAATTTTCGTTCTCACTTCGCACCGCACTCACCATAAGCCATAGATTCAACTCTTTAAATTCCGCCATTTTAGGAGGGATTATCAAGTCCGTTTCTAGCGTGGATTTGATTTTAGATTCTTTTTTAAGATTGTCAATTTGTTCCAAGAAATGTGAGCGCAAAGTAAGCAATTTTTCAAAATCCAAGCTTGGATTCTCAAAGTAGGGCAGTGGCTGATAGAGAACCTCAAGCACCGCTGTTGCTTTATCTTGAATCCCCGCGATTCCGCAACACTCAAGCAAGGCTTTACTTTGCGTATGGTTTAAAGCCTCATTAATCGTATAAGTTAGAATCGGAGCTAGAAGCCCAAACAATCGCCCACAAAGGAGTGCCATTACACTTTGCGCCGCCTTGCGCTCTTTAGAATCTAGCGCGTTGCAGTAAAGATTATCTTTGCAAATATCAAGATAGATTCCGCTTAACTCCACATTGAGAAAATAATTTAGCTCCTGCAAACCTTTGGAAAACTCGTATTCTAAGAAAAGCGTATGGACATTATCAAAGCAAACTTTAGCTGATTTTAAAATCCACAAATCAATTTGTGAGAAATGCCCCACTTCTAAGGATTCTAGGGATTCCACATTGGCAAGTAAAAAGCGGATTGTATTGCGGATTTTGCGGTAATTGTCTCCCACTTGCTTTAGGATATTTTCTGAAATTCTTTGGTCGTTTTGATAATCACTTTGCGCAACCCAAAGGCGTAGAATCTCACTTCCAAACTCTTTTAACACTTTTTCAGGCAGAATCACATTGCCCTTAGACTTGCTCATTTTTTCGCCATTTTCGTCCATTGTGAAGCCGTGTGTGAGAATGCTTTGATAAGGCGCATACTCATTGACTGCACAACTCACGAGCAAGGAGCTATGAAACCACCCTCTATGCTGGTCGCTTCCCTCTAAATACATACTCGCAGGATAGCTCCCACTTGCATATTGATTAGATTCCAAAACTGCCTTCCAAGTGCTTCCACTATCAAACCAAACATCTAAAATATGATGCACTTTTTCTAAATGCGCACTTTGGTTTTTAAATTCTGGTGGCAAAAGCTCCTCTACGCTTCTGCTCCACCACGCATCACAACCCTCTTTTGCAAAAATCTCTGCTACATAGTCTAAAACTTCCGCATCTAAAAGAATCTCACCACTGCGCTTATCTTTAAAAAACGCAATCGGCACACCCCAATCCCTCTGCCGTGAAATGCACCAATCCGGGCGGTCCTCAATCATAGAGTAGATTCTGCGCATTCCGTGTTCTGGGTAGAATCGCGTTTTTTGGATTTGCTCCAATGCCACTTGACGCAGAGTTTTGCCCTCTTTTGTGTAGGGTTCGTCCATTAGGATAAACCATTGCGCCGTAGCGCGAAAAATCACGGGTTGGTGCGAACGCCAACAATGCGGGTAAGAGTGCTTGATTTTTGTGTGTCTTAGCAGATTCTTGCCTAGCAACTCAAGAATCCTTGCGTGGGTATCAAAGATAAATTTGCCCACAAACTCATCGGGATTGAAAAACAACTGCTCCCTAATGAGTGTTTCATCAAAGCAACCCTTGTCATCTACGGGCATATACACAGGCAAATGGTATTTTAAACCGATAAAGTAGTCGTCCTCTCCGTGTCCGGGTGCAGTATGCACACAACCGCTTCCCTCGCCCACAGCCACATGCTCTCCTAAGACAATCTTAGAATCTTTGCCATTTAGAGGATTGATTGCGTGTTTGTTTTCTAAAATTTGCGCTTTAAAAGTCTTTAGGATTCCATTCTCTACAATGCCCATTTGTGCGAGTTTTTCTACTTGTGAAGCTAACACGATTTTATGGTCTTGCGTTAGTGCATAGGATTCTTCAGGATTCAGTGCGATTCCACTATTTGCTGGTAGTGTCCAAGGTGTCGTCGTCCAAATCACACAGAAAGCTTCTTTTACCCCTAGCACTTGGAGTGCGTCCTCTTTTAAAGCAAAGGCAACAAAGATAGAATCGCTCTCTTTTTCGGCGTATTCTACTTCCGCTTCTGCTAAGGCGGTTTGACAAGCCCAACTCCAATATACAGGCTTACTGCGCTCTTTTAGAAGTCCTTTTTTTGCGATGATACAAAGGGCTTTGTAAATCTCTGCTTCAAAGGCAAAATCCATCGTCTTATAGGGATTCTCAAAATCTCCCCAAACACCTAATTGCAAAAACTCCTCTTTTTGGATTCCTACAAACTCTTGCGCGTGATTTCTGCATAATTCGCGGATTTTTGTTTTGGGCAAGGTGTCCTTTTTTTCTTTGCCGATTTTTTTCTCCACTTGTTGCTCAATAGGCAATCCGTGGCAATCCCAACCGGGCGTGTAAAATACTTTTTCTCCTTGAAAATAATGTTGCTTTACAATAATGTCTTTTAGGATTTTATTTAATGCGTGCCCAATGTGAATATGCCCATTTGCGTAAGGCGGTCCATCGTGGAGATTAAAAGTTGTGTTTGCATTTTGGCGGTTTTGGAGCATTTTTGCATATAGATTGCTTTTTGCCCACGATAAATAGGTTTTTGGTTCGTTTTGTGGTAAGTTTCCGCGCATAGGAAAACTTGTCGCAGGTAGCACAAGAGTATCTTTGTAATCCATAAAATTCCTTTGTTTTGACAATGAAGGCAGATTTTACCTTGATTTCTTTTAAAAGTGCCTAATTTTTAAGTTTTTTTAACTAATTTTTGATTACACTTAATCTATGAAACATTATCGCTTTTTTATTATTTTTTTATTTTGTATCGGAATTTTTATTTTTTATGGTTGTAGCAAAGAGGAGAAAAACTTTTTATATAATAGCTCTAATTGCAATGATGTAAAGCGAGATTGTTTGAATCAATGCCGCAAAGAGGGCAAGAGTCAAGCAATATGCCTCAATGAATGTGAAAAAGTGCGCGGAATGTGCGCAGCGATGAAAACCAAAGGCTGTCTGCAAAATTGTAATTTACAATATGGCAAGGGGACACAGGCGGCAGAACAATGCAAAAAACGTTGTGGGCAATAATTCAATAAGAATCTCTAGTAACTTTTAGAGGCGCAATCCATTATGAAACAAGAAGTGAATCCAAAGTTTTTGTTAGCCAGAAAAACTTTCTTAGTCTTTTTGGCTTTTCTAATCCTTTGTCTTGGTTTGGTAGCCTTTTTATTTTCTCCCTTTGGAAATGTCTATATTAGGGATTTTTTACTCTCACATTTGGAATCTCAAACGCATTTCAAATGGGAGGCAAAGTCTTTTAAAATCACCCCATCACATCTTTCTTTAGAAGCCACAGCGCACAATGGGCAATTAGAATTATTCTTAGAGAGTGATTATTCCCTGTTTTTGCGTAATTTGAAAGGAAAATTTTTATTAAACTCTAAAGGCTTTAGCACAAAAATAGCAAACAAGACATTGTATTTTAGCGATAATTCTTGGATAGAGGGAGAATTTAGCGGAGAGTTTGCGCACTATAAACTGCAAGCACAAAGCAATCTTTTGGATTCTCAAAGCGATTTAATCTCCTATTGGTCTTATTTAGAATTGCAAGGTTTGAATCTCCACACAAAGAATGCAAGTCTTGCCGCCCTTTTTGCGTTATTTCACCAAGCACCCTATGGCGATGGAATCTTAAGTCTTGAATTAAAACTAGACAAAACACGCGATACTTTGTCTTCTAGCTCTATTTTTCAGAATATCGGGGGAGAGGATTTAAAAAATAATCTCTATAATGGAACAATCAATGTGAATTTAGAGGGTGGGGAATTGGAAGCAAAGGAGTTTTTATCTCACTTTGATCTTGCGATTCCGCCCACACGCTTTATGGGAGAACTACAAGGCGAAATTCAACACAATACATTAAAGCATTATCTAAAAATGTATTCTAGTGTCGGGGATTTTACGCTTAAAGGCACAAGCAACCTTATCACATTAGCCACAAATACAGAATTTCATCTCAACTTTCAAAACCTTTCACCATTCTCGCCGTTTTTTGGGATTCCTCTAGGCGGTGCTTTAAGCACAAATGGAATCGCAAAAGGTGATATAAAAAATATGCTGATAAGCGGAGCAATGACATTGGAGCAATCCCCGCTAGATTTTCGCCTAAACTTGCAAAACCTAAAGGTTAATACATTTAAAATCACAAGTCAAAATTTAGAAGCAAGTGCGCTTTTTGCGCTTTTTAATCAACCTGCTTTTTTACACGGGGTGCTAAATCTTGACTTGGATTTGCGTGATTTTGCGAGTGGAATCTCTGGGATTGTCTCAATGCAAAGCCAAAATTTATTAATTAATAGCCCATTAATAGAAATGCACACATTTATAGGGTTTCCCGCCATAGTATTTCAAATGGAATCCAAAGTGGAGTTGGCACAAGGCAAGGGAATCATAAATTATTCCTTAATATCTAATTCTGCGGATTTAAAAAGCCAAGAGGGTAAAATTTCCTTGCAACCTCTTACCTTTGAAATACCTCAAGAAATTACACTTAAAAAACTTCAAAATTTCTCTTACCGCAATAAAAGCTTACTCAAAGGCACTTTGAATGCACAAGGAGTTGCAACCAATGAATCTTTGAATTTAAAGGGAGAAATCGTAGCTAATGAGGATTCCAAACATCAAGGAGACTCATTTAGCTTCGCCCTAAGCAAAACGGGCTTAAACTTACAATTAAACCATTTAAGCGACACACAATTTTATACAATTTTTCCAAAGATTCCACATTATTTTAAGGGAATCACAAACTTAAATTTCAAGGAAAATTTCGCGGACAAGACGCGTCAAATTAACTTGGATATTTTGAATGCAAGATTCCAAAATACCGCACTTTTGCGCAATCTAAATCAAGCAACACAACGGAATCTAGCGCATAATACTTGGAATGGCTTTATTCGTAATCAACTTTTTTCCGACAACCAATTACACAGCGCAGTTTTTCTCCAATCCAAAAACGATACAAAAAATCCAAAATCTCAAAATCTCAAAATCCAATCTCCTAAAATTGTTACAAATTTAAACAAAATGAATTTAGAGGGAAATTTGCTAATTCAACACCATCAAAATACCAAAAAACTTAGATTGTATGGCAATATTTATCAGCCAAAAATTCATTAAATAATCATTTATTTGAAAGATTTTATTTTTATTTAAGTAAGTTTAAATGCGATTTTATTTTTATTCTGCTTAAATTCTGACAATTTATCCTCTTCAAGGCATTTTTAACTATGGAAGATTTAAAACAAACCTACCCTGACGCACTCCCTTATCACAAAGGGGGCAAGATTGAAGTTACCACACGCACGAAACTTGACAATGAACACGATTTATCTATTGCTTATTCACCGGGTGTTGCAGTTCCTTGCAAGGAGATTCAACGCGACCCGCACACGGCTTATGAATACACCGCAAAAGGCAATCTTGTTGCGGTTATTTCTAATGGCACAGCGGTTTTAGGGCTTGGAAATATCGGCGCACTCGCAGGAAAGCCTGTAATGGAGGGCAAATCCGCATTGTTTAGAAAGTTTGCAGATATAAGTGCGTTTGATATTGAAGTAGATGAAACCGACCCAGATAAATTTATTGAAGTGGTGCGCTCCATTGCGCCGACTTTTGGCGGAATCAACCTAGAGGATATTAAAGCCCCCGAGTGTTTTTATATTGAATCACGGCTCAAAGAGATTCTTGATATTCCCATTATGCACGATGACCAGCACGGGACGGCGATTATCTCCACTGCGGGCATTATCAATGGATTAAAAATCACAAATAGGGACGCGAAAGATTTAAAAATTGTCGTCTTGGGTGCAGGAGGTGCGGCGATTGCGTGTGCGAAAATGGCTCGGAATCTTGGCGCAAAAGAAGTCATTATGTTTGATAGCAAAGGTGCAATCACGACTTCCAGAAAGGACTTAAATGGGTTTAAAAAAGACTTTGCGATTCCTTATGAAGTGGGTTCTTATCAAGAGGCTTTGGAGGGTGCAGATATTTTGCTTGGGCTTTCACGGGGCGATATTTTGTGCGAAAAAGACATTCTAGGAATGAATCCTAATCCGATGATTTTTGCAATGAGCAATCCGATTCCAGAGATTGACCCAAAGATTGTGCATAAGGTGCGTCCTGATGCGATTATTGCGACAGGTAGGAGTGATTATCCCAACCAAATCAATAATGTTTTAGGATTCCCCTATGTTTTCAAAGGCGCACTAAAGGCGCGTGCAAGATGTATCAATGAGGAGATGAAACTTGCTTGTGCGCGTGCGCTTGCGGAACTTGCGCAAATGCCAATTCCCAACGATTTAGAGGTGCAGCTAGAGAAAATTCACGGGCGAAAGTTTGAGTTTGGGAGAGAATACATTATCCCAAGCCCCTTTGACACGCGCTTAAAAGAGTTTATCTCCAACGCCGTAGCCCAAGCTGCGATTGATAGTGGTGTGGCTAGGGTGCAAAGTTTGGAATCCTAAAGTTAAGAGGAGTCAATCTATCAATGGAAGAGTTTTCCTATAAGCTTGTAATGTTTGGATTTAGTGCATTATGCGAGGATTTGGAGGAGGTTAAGAGGAGGCTTTCTTTATATCCTAAAGAGCGGTATGAATTAGAAAATAGCGATGAATGTTTCTTAATAGACCTTGATACTAGGAATTCCTATCCTATCATTTTAGAGGGCGAACGTTTTGTGATACAAGGATTAGAATCTTAAATTTTGGATTCCAATCTACGAGATTCAATGGAGGAAATCCTTAAACTAAATCCTAAAACTTGCTTGATATACATATTTCTTGCCAACCTAAATCGCAATCTTCTCAACCTTTTCTCCTTTTTCTTTGCAGATTCTCAAAGCAAACACAAAGAATCCTTGAGGATATGTTTAGATGAAAGGAGCAAAAGTTTAGATAGTTTTTATGGATTTCCTTTCTAGCTCCAACAGCCACGCTTTGCGGTTTAGTCCCCCAGCATAACCTATGAGGCTTTTATCGCTTCCTATTACCCTATGACAAGGGATAATGAGTGCAATAGGATTTCTCCCTACTGCACCACCGACTGCTTGAGCAGACATTTTGGCAATACCCCTTTGAAATGCAAGTTTGTGTGCAATTTCTTTATAGGTCATTGTTTGTCCATAGGGAATTGTCCGCAGAATCTTCCACACAGATTCTCTAAAGAGTGTGCCTTGTGGAGATAAAGGGGGAGTAAAAGATGGAATCTCCCCGCTAAAATAAATCTCTAGCCAAGTTTGCGTATCCACTAAAACCTGCGTTTGTTTTTGTATGGAATCCTTTATCGGGGTAAAGTATTTTTGCCCCTCAAACCATAATCCAAGCAATGCGTTTGTGTCGCTCATAAGCGTAATTATGCCAAGCGGAGAGCTAAACTGCTGCGTATAAATCATTGGGGAATTCCTATTGTTTCTTATCTTGACAAGGCAAAGGATAGGTTATATCCTTTAGAATCTCTCTTTGAGGGCATTATAATTAAAAAGGGCTTAAAATTTGCAACACATAAAAATGTGAAAATATATCAGAATGTCTCCTGATGATAAAGCCAACAATTCACCACCTGTTCCCTTTAGTAATTCTTTGCAATAAATTCTCTCTTTTTATCTAAAAAGAATACTAGGAATCCTTTTGGAATGAGATACACAAGAAAAGCAAAAGGATTCAGAAATAAAACTTTAGAGAAACTCAAAGGAGAATTATCCAAAAATCCCAAAAAAGAAATGATTGGTATTTCACTTCTTGTCTCCACAAGAACTTGCAAAGATTTAAAGGATAAGAAGTAGTTTAATCCCCTTACAACTACCCCAAAGATTCCATTAGCTACTTTGTCCTTACAAGAAATAAAATAAAAGCAATCCATATCAAGCACACTCAAGATTCTATCCACCTTGTCATTGCGAACGAAGTGAAGCAATCCATAATTACGCTTATCAAGTATTCTGCAATGAAATCCTTAAAGAATCAACTTATAGATTGCCACGAAAATTTTTCAAATTTTCTCGCAATGACGAGGTGGATTGCCTTGCGTCATTGCAAGGAATGAGCAAAGATACAAGAGTTTGCCTTTTTCGCATAATGTGCTTACAAACAAGGCTTTAGGGGGCAAAAGGAGCTTACAAGTTTGTTGCAAAAAAGTCTTGCGATTATGGCGGTATGTGGCGTGGGCGTTTTTGTCTTTTGTCAAGCCTTTGCAAAGCCTTTAAGCTGCATTTTGTAAGCTATGATGAATCATTATTAGAGCTTACCGCGTCAGTTTGTTAAAATTGATGGAATCGCCTATATTTTTATGGGGCTTAACATTTGGACAAGCGCGTTTTTACCGCGCTGAATAATGGCGCAGTATCGGCTACCATCGCCTTTTTGCGCACCTTTGTTTTTCAAGTGATTTGTGTGCTTATTTTGCCTATCCTCTCTTTTATCTCCTTTTTTACCCTTTGTAAATCGTTGCAAGTAAGAAGCGGGATTAGGCTTTGAATCTCATCTATGCTCTTATCCCACCATTGAAACGCAAGCAAAAGCGCAATAAGCTCCTCATCAAAACGCTTTTTGATTTCTTTTGCGGGATTCCCCACCACAATACTATAAGGCGCGACATTGCTTCCCACAACGCTATTTGCGCCGATAATTGCGCCATCGCCAATATGCACACCGGGCAAAATCGTGGCATTTTGTCCAATCCACACATCGTTGCCAATCATCGTATCGCCTTTGAGCGGCAGATTCTCGGGCGTTGGAGGTGGCGCATTCCAACCCTCAAAAATATTAAAAGGAAAGGTGCTGACTGCATTCATTTGATGATTTGCGCCATTCATCACAAACTCCACACCCGCAGCGATTTGACAGAATTTACCGATAATGAGCTTATCTCCATTAAACGCGTAATGGTGGCTGATATGCCGCTCAAAATCACTATCGCTAATGTATGTAAAGTCGCCCACGATGACATTTGGATTCTTTATGATGGGCTTGACATAGCAGACATAATCCACGCCCTTAATTGGAAAGGGATTATTGGGGTTTGGGAGGCTATTTTGCATTGTTGTGTCCTTTGGGGGTTTTGCATTGTTTGGGTTTTTTAGGCTTAGGCAGAGTGGGAGCAAGGGTAAGCACGACTTCTCTTAAAGTCTCCAAAGAATCCACATCAAGGATATAAGATTCCTTTGCACCTGCATAGGGAAAGCCAAGCGGGGCGGATTCTAAAAGGAGCTTTAGAATCTCAAACTTCTTGACAAAAAGCACCTCATCACAAAGCAAGAAAATGGGCTTAGGCACACTCTCGCCCACAATTACATAGATGCAGTATTCGCCAAACATCTTTTTAGCACTAAAGCGATAAGCCGTATCCTCTAATGCGTTTTTGAGATTCTCTAACACAAAATCCTTGAAACTCTCACTTGTAGGCATACAAACTCCCAATTTTAGCTATAATCACTCTTAAGATTCTTGCGTGATTATAGCTTAATTTCTTGCATTAAGAGTGGGATTATCAAAGCATAACTTGAAGTTGATTGTGTATCTCTTCCTCTGTAAGGTATATGCCGATGATTCTTTGTAAGCTACTGCTATCGCCAAGTTTGATAAGCATATCTCCATTGCCTGTGAGCTTTTCTGCTCCTATTTCATCTAAAATAATTTTAGATTCTGTGCTTTTTTGCACCTTGAGGGCTATGCGACTTGGGACATTGCTTCGTAAGCTTCCGCTAAGGGTTGCAGAATCTGGTCGTTGAGTGGCTAAAACAAGGTGGATTCTCGCTTCTCTTGCCTTTTGAGCTAATCTTATAAGATGAGTTTCAATGTCTTTATTTTGCTTTATCAAATCGCTTAATTCATCAACGATTAAAACCCGATAAGGCATACTCTCAAAGCTCTCGCCCTTAGATTTTCTAACATATCGCGATTCCATTTCCAAAACAAAAGATTCTGTAATATCTCCTGCCTTATCTGTGCCTAGAATTTCAAGATTCTTTATTTGTGTAAATTCCGCAAAACTTGCTCCCGCTTTTGGGTCAATGATAGAAATCTCAATATTTTGATGACGCAATAAACATAAAAGTATGTTTTTTAAAAGCATACTTTTTCCACCTCCTGTTTGCCCTGCTACAAGCAAATGCGGAGTAGTTTTTAAATCAAAGCAAAAAGGCTCTTTCTCCACACTCATTCCCGCAAAAATACCAAGCGCATAATCGTGTTTGCTTAATTCCTCTAAGCCTTGCTTCAATTCAGGCAAACCGAGTTTTCGCCATTGTTCTTTAGGCTTTGGAATCTGCACACTATATGTTCTGCTGATGCCCTTAACTTGCTCAATATAAATGTTCGCGCCTAACTCATCATCAAGATATTGACTTTTTGTTTTAAAGACTTGAATCTTAGTAGAATCCAAAAGCTCAATTTTGCAGATATGATGGCGATAAGAATCCTCTTCATTCATTAGCCTAATGCCAATTCCTTGTTTTTTGAAATAATCTTGCAGTTTAAGAAAGTAACCCACATCATTGTTTTTGGGATTTTCTTTTATCTGCTCCTCTTGCTTTAACGATAAATGCAAATTATCCAAACACCATTGATAGAAACAATCGCTTGATTTATAGGTATTATCAAGCTCATAAAGCCCCCTTTGGATATAGCGACTTAAAATCCTTAGATATTCTTTTTCATCGCTGAAAATATCTTTTTTCTCCCTATCTAACTCATCTTTGTGTTTGATATATAGCATTGCACGAATGAGCAAATCAAAATCCTCTTTTTTGTCCTTGCCCTTGCCTGTGATTTGTTCTAGGTGATATTCTTTATCTTTTTCACCATCTAATCTTTTTTGTGCCCAAAACGAGGAATCTAATGAAAATTTTGGAGAATTTAAAGCGAGTGCAAGTGCGATTCTAAGCACATTGTATTTAGCAAATTCATTTTCTTCAAATCCCAAGCCTTTCTTAACCTTTTCTATCACAAGCTCTTCTCTTTTATTTGTATTAAAATCTGCCATTGTGTCCCCTTATAAAATCTCTTTAATATCCGCTTTTTTAATAAAAGCGTGGTGTCTGTCTGCTGGATTTTCTATCTTGTAAAGCCCAGCTAGATGAGGTTTTGCATATTCATATTCTTTTAAGCCTATTTCAGAATCAAGAGGTAAAAGAATCACCTGCACATTGTTTGTATAATAATTTTGTATAATGTTTTTTCTATTCTCACTATCAATTCGCCCTAAAGGCGTATCAATGATAATGGGTAGATTAGATTTTGATAATTTGCTTAAAGCCCAAAAAATTGCAATCGCTAGAATCTGCTTTTGTCCGCTGCTTTGGTTTTCTACAATGATTCGCTCATCATTTTCGTCTTTTAGCTCTATCTCAAAATCCTCATCAATCTTAAGTTCTCGCACATTATCATTTGATAATAAGCTCTGATAATTTTTCAAAATAAGCAAGTGAAGCTCTCCTCTTAATTTATGAGTAAGCTTTTCTTTATATTTTTCTATACTTTTTTGCAAAGATTCTAAAATTTTTAGTTTGTTATCAATGCGCTCTGTATTAATATTTTGTTCTAAAAAATAAATCTCTCTATCAATATTTTCTTTTAGATTTTCTAAATCTCTTAGTTCATCTTTTAGATTTTCTTTTTCCTTTTCTTTTTGCCGTTTTTCACTATGTAAGGTCTGCTTTTCTTTTTCTAGCAACTCTTGCCTTCCTCTTATATCCTCATCACTAATAAGCTCATCTTGTAAGGTTTTATTTTTATAAAGCTTATTTTTGATATGTTTAATTGCGTCAATATCTTTTGCCAAATCAATATGCTCAATTCTTGCAAGATTCTCTTTTAAGGGTGAAAGCATAGCAGAAGTAATAAAGGAATGTGAGAAGCTTTTTTGCTCTAACTTTTGTGGCAAATTTTCTAAAATTTCATCAAACACATCAAAATATTCAGGCATTTCCAAGTGCTTTAACTCCTCTTTGGTTAGCTCTTTTAATTCTGGCAAAAGCTTCTTATAACTTTCTATATCTTGTTTGGATTTGCTCATTTCCAATCGTGCAATTTCCTCATTTAAATCTTTAATCAGCTTTTCATTAGCAGCAAAAATAACACCTTTAACGCTTTCTTTGAAATTTTCTTTATGATTAATAAGCTCACTATCAAGCATATCCTTTTCACTTACTAGTTCAGCTTTTTCTCTGCTGAAATCACTGCCAAGCTTATCAATTTGTCTTATTTTTTGCGAAAGCAAATCAGATTTTTCCTCTATCTCTTTTTCATAATCTTTAATTTTATCTTTTAAATGTGAGATACCTATTTCCTTACTTTCTTTGTCTTTTCTCTTTTGTGCAAGCAAAGAGGCATTGTCTTTGTTTTTATTTTCATTATCCCTTAATTCAGTTTTATATTTTTGAATTTGGTTTATTGCTATATCAAGTGGTTTGATTTGCAAAATATCCTCTATTTTTTCTCTAAATCCCTTGCGTAGATTTTCACTTATTTTTTCTAATTCCTCACCATCAAAAAAGAAAAATTCAATCAGATTTGGAGGCATTATCTTGTTGATTCTCTCTTGAGCTTCCTCGCTCGTAAAGCTTTCATTATCAAGACTAAAGCTTAAATGTTCCTCAATGCTTTCATAAATATTTTCAAAACTACGCTTAATATGGAATCTCTTACCCTCAAAAGTGCCTTCAAAAATGATATAAAATTCTTCTTGTAAAGACTGCAATGCAGGTTTATTCAGAATGCCGAGCCATTTCTCCCCTATTCCCTTGATAAATTGTGAGGAGCTTAAACCTTTTGGGGCAAATCTTGCAATGACAGGAGAGATTTCATTATTCATTACTCCAGCCCCTAGAAACAAAAGCTTTGCACAGCGGATAAAGCTTGTTTTTCCAAAGCCATTATTGCCATAAATGCAATAGAGATTCTTTCCCTCAACCCTTTTAAACTCTATCTCCACTTTTCCATAGTAAGCAAAAAGATTGGAAATGGTGATTTTTGATATAAACATTTATGCCTCCTTTCTTTGCTTGCTCGTTTTATCTTCTACAAGCTTTCTTATCTCTTCTTTTATCTTGCTTGAAGCATTATTTTTACCCCTTAAACCTGTGGTATTATAAATGTCTATACAAGTGCTAATGAGATTCTCTAGCCCTTTAGAATCCACCTTGTCCGCTACTTCTGCCAAAAGCTCCTTATGTAAAACTCTGCTTTGTTTTAATTTTTCATCTTTCATTCGTCCTACCTCCTGTGCAAGTTGTATTGCTTTATTTTCAAAATCAAATTCCTTGTTCCACTGCTCTTGTATCGCATAAATTTGTGAATCTGTGATGAGCCTACTGCCACCATTTTGTATAAATTCTTGCTCTGTTTGCAAAAGTCTTTTTAGAATCTCCACACGAATATGGCTTAAAAATGGACCAAGTCCTCCAACCTTATACACCGCTCTGCCATCGCGTTTATAATCTGCCCTTGCATTGCAATCCTCCCTTAAATCTTTAATGTAATTTCTAAATTCATTGAGGGGTTTTAGATTCTCCTCTCCAGATTCTATAAAGCCCTGCATTGATTTATCCTCATTCACCACCGTGCATACCCAGCAACCAAATCTTGAACCACCACAACTGCTTTGACTTAAATCTGTGATAAACTGACACTCCTCACCACTTGCTTTGGCATAGAGCAAAAATAATTCGCTATGGTCTTTGTCCCACAAAGGCTTATGTGTGCTAAGATACGCCCATACTTCATCGGTGTTCCACTCTGCAATGGGTGAAAAAGTAAGCGTATCGGGGAAGTCGTGATGTTGGGAATAACCTTCTTCATTTAGGATTCTCTTTTCTATGGATTTTTTACGATTGCTTGATTCTGCCTTTCTTGAACCTAGTATCAAAAGAGCCGAGCCATATTTTTGTGTGATTTTAGCAACTTCTGCTTTAGTTGGAGTGATTTTCAGCCTATCAGTGCACCACCGAAAAGTCCTTGTCGGGCTAGGGTAACCTTTGCCAATGAGATTGACCCAAAAATCATCTTTCAAGCTTGGGCTAACTTGTAGGATTTCAAAGGGGATATTGTTTTTCTTTGCGTGAGAGTTGATAGAATGGATTACTTCTTTTAAAAATCTATCAATATGTGGGGCTTCTACAAGCGTATTTGAAGCAATGGCATAAGTCTGCCTCCTTTGATGTGGTTGCAAAGAGACGAGCATTTCATAGACAAGTTGTAGCGCACAAGTAGAATCCTTACCACCGCTAAAGGCAACGACCCAAGTGCGCTTTGAGGAGAGAAATTTAGTTTTTAGCTCCTCTAAGGTAGATTGAATGAATAAAAATTTATTTTTAGGATTCTGTGGGCTTGAGATAGGCTCAAAACCATTTTCAAAGACTTCCATTATTCCACAACCTAAATAATAAATGGTGTTTAAGGGATAAAGCGAGATAAAATTTGGATTTTGAATGATATTTTGGGCTAGGGTTTTAGATTTTTTAGAGCTAAAGCAGACGATGAGGAGAGGCTTGGAGATATTTTTGCTTCTTAAATATTCTATAATATCATTTTCATCTTTTGCGTGGAATGAACCTTGTAAGTGCGCACTCAAAAAGGCTTGGGTTGAGCGAATATCAAAAAGATTAAATTGGGATAATTCCATTTCTTTGAGCAAAGAAAGCGATAAACTTTTCACGATGATATTTTTCATTTTTTATCCCTTCAAAAAGCCCATTATAGCATAATTTTTGCTGTGCTTTATCTATATAATTACACAAGGCTTTGTTGATTTTTGTTTTGCCTCCTCTCCCCGTGTTTAATAATCCACTCACACGCCTTGCTTGTTGGAGTTTTTCTCCATTGTGCGATGAGAGTTTGTGCTTTTCGCTTTGATAAAGCTATCAAATAAGTGTCATTATAATGGTCTTTGTGTTGTGTAAATGGAGATAAAGGTCAAATAGCAAAACAGAAATATAGATATAGTCGATTCTTTAAACTATAAACTTTTATAATTTTCCCAAAGAAATCAAAATAACAAAAGAACAATCAAATGGATTCCAATCACACATTGACTCAATATGGTATTTTAGCAACAAATGTTCAAAAAGCGTCTACACAAGGAGCAAAAATAGATATATCTAATGCCTTTGTAGAAAAAATAGACTTTAAAATTTTACAAGAAAAAAACATAAAAGAACTCAAAATAATAGATAGCAAAATAGAAAATATTGATTTTATAGAAGAAAATACTATACAGATAACTTTTGCAAAATGTGTTTTTAAGAATAAAGTTGATTGTAAAAGTCAAACATTTTTGAAAATAGTGGATTTCTCAAATTCAACATTCCAATGTGGAGTTAATTTTGAAAAAGCTATTTTCACAAGTAAGACTATTTTTGATAATGTTAAATTCGAAGCAATAGTAAATTTTTCAGAAACTCAATTTAAAAATATTGCCAACTTTAATTTAGCCGAATTTTGTGTTCAACAAGATGATGATTTTATAAATTTTATAGGGGCTGTTTTTACAAAGAAAGTTGATTTTGGTAATACCAAGTTTAATTCAGAGGCAAATTTTTCATATTCTACATTCAACAATAAAGCTGATTTTTGTAATGCTGCCTTTAATTCACAGGTAGATTTTTCATATTCAAAATTTGAATACGAGAGCGATTTTTCAAGAACTCAATTTTTAGCACCACAAAATACAGAGAACTATATAGAAAATCTTTTTGAGGCTGTTACCTTTAAAAAGGAAGTTGAATTTGATAGTGCTATATTTAATGCAAGAGTAAGTTTTTCAAAATCAAACTTTGAAAACAATGTCTTTTTTGTGCATACTAAATTTTCAGCACAAGAATGTGTTGATTTGATAGAAAACAACTTTGCAAATATTGCCTTTAAAAAGGAGGTTAGCTTTGATGGTGCTGTTTTTGAGTCAAAAACAGATTTTTCATGTTTGAGTTCAGAGAATAAAATTTATTTTATAAATGTTTATTTTAAAAATAAAGTTAATTTTGAGTTTTCCACTTTTTTAAATAATGCATATTTTGATAATTCTATATTTGGTGATTATGCTTATTTCTATGGATGTGAATTTGAAAAAACGGCTAGTTTTTACGAGGTAAAATTTAATAAAGCTCCAAATTTTTGTCAAGCTATTTTTAAAGGAAGTTTAAATATAGTTAATGCAAATTTGAATTTTGATTTTGAAAATTTGCAAACACAAATAAAAGAAGAACATAAATGCTTCAATAAAAATCAGGAAGAGCAATATAAAAAATCGTTAGGTAAATTTGCTAATGATTTTAGAGATTCTTTTCGACTTCTTAAAAATGCCTTGATTAAAGATGGCAATCTCCTAGATGCTTCAAATTTTCATAAAGTTGAGCTTTATTGCAAGGAAATAGAACTAAAACAAAGTTGGAATAGTAAAGATAATAAAGTGGAAAATAAACAAGATTTGGCAAAAAATGCTTGGAGTTTTCAGAAATTAATAGATTCTCTGCTTTTGGGATTTTATAGAAAATTATGCAATCATCACACAGATTTCCTAAAGGTATTTAATAACCTTATTTTGTTGATTGCTCTATACGCCATGTTTGTTTTTATTGGTTTTCATAAGAGCAATTTGCAAGACACAAAAGTAACTTTGGCTTTATTTGATCTTTTAGACAACTTTGAATTTTATATAAATATAGGAGTTAGTGTCTGTATGGTTTTGGGAGGTGTTTTAACACTATATAAACTTAATAAGAATTCAAAATGGATTCATCTACTCTTAAACTCTATTAAAGATTTTAATTGCATTTATTTTTTAAGAAAATGGAAAAGAGAAATAATAAAAAAGGAAGTATTAACAAAAACTTGGACAAACATAAAGATAGTAACGCAAGATACATGGATATTAATGGAAAGCTTAATTTTTGCACTCTTTTTTACTTGTTCCCTCTATATAATATTAGTAGTTTTTGGAACTTTTTTAGGTTTAGATAAACACTTTGGGTATTCTCTGCTTATCAATATATCATTTGTCAGCTTGTATATTTGTTTGGTTTATACCAAATCTTTATTTTGGGGTAGATATGTGATAATTGTTGCATCTTATGCTGTATTTTTTATCGTATTGATAGAAAACCCAAGCATAATCCATCCGCTAATAGGAAAGATCGCAAATAATTCGTTAGAAATGTCCAATGATTCAAGTTTAATCGTTCTAAATATATCTTATACCATGCTTATAGGTTTGGTTCTTTTCTCGCTTCAAAAAACTGCACGGAAAAATTCCATAGTGCCCAGCTAACACTTAACACTTAACACGTTAAATCTTATAAGCTTTAGCATTTGAATGTTTTGTGTGTGCAATAAATACAACACAAAATCTCCTCAACCCCTTGACAAACACTAGGTATCAGGCTTTATAATTACAGAATCTATTTAAATCAGCAAATTTTTAAGGAGCAAAAATGGCAAAGCATTCTAGGCGCAGGGAGTTTTTAAAGGTTTCCGCTTGTATCGCAGGATTAGCAGCATTTGGAGCTTTCTCTCCCAAACTCTTAGCACAAGATTTGAAACAAACTCCAAGGGATTCTAAAAAAGGAGCAAAAATGCAAACTCTCACACTTAACAATGGCGTTACAATGCCTATTCTCGGGCTTGGCACTTATTCACTCACGGGCAAAGCAGGGCAAAAGGCAATGAGCGAAGCCATAGAAGTGGGTTATCGGCTTTTTGATAGCGCACAAATGTATCATAATGAAGCCGAGCTTGGTATGGCAATAAACAACGCAATCAAGGGCGGAATCAAGCGCGAGGAGTTTTTTATCCAAACAAAACTTTTGGACGCAAATAGTGAGGATTCAACCAAAAAATCTATTGAAAAATCACTCCAAAGATTAGGGCTTGACTACATAGATTCTTTGCTTATCCACGAGCCCTACACTCAATCCAAGGCGATGTATAAGGCAATGGAATCTTTTTATAAACAAGGAATCCTAAAGGCTATTGGCATTTCAAATTTTGGCGCAAAGGCATATAAAGAGTTTGTGCAAACTTGTGAAGTAATCCCTGCAATCAATCAATGCGAGACACATTTATTAATGCAGCAAAAACCCTTGAGGGAGGCAATGCAAGGCAAAACATTGCTACAAAGCTGGAGTCCTTTTATTGCGGGGAAAAATGTAGAGGGAGGCTCTATTTTAGAGAATCCCACGCTTAAAAACATAGCACAAAAATACGATAAAACACCCGCGCAGGTGGTTTTGCGATTCTTGATTGAACAAGGTATCAGCGTAATTCCAAAAACTTCCAAAAAACATAGAATGATAGAAAATCTTAATGTCTTTGATTTCTCTTTAAGCGTAGAGGATAGGCAGATTCTAAGTGGTTTGGATACAAACAAAAGCTCTTTTTCTTGGACGAATTATTAGAGGAGCAAAGCAAAAGACTGCGAGGTTCAAGGTTAAAAATTTGTGCAAAAACAAAAACAAATAATCATAAATTTCTTAAGTTCCACAAATCTTTTTAACCAAAAGCAACCTACGCAACTTCTAAGCATTTATTTTAGATTGAAATAATCCTTAATCGCCTCTACTTTATCTGTTTTCTCCCAAGTAAATTCTGGCAATTCACGCCCGAAATGTCCATAACTCGCGGTTTTCTGATAGATTGGACGCAATAAGTCTAGGGATTCTATGATTCCGCGCGGAGTGAGGCGAAACACTTGCTTCACGCATTCCTCAATCTTGGAATCCTCAAACTTGCCTGTGCCGTGCGTATTGACAAGAATGGATACGGGTTCTACCACGCCGATTGCATACGCAATTTGAATCGTAGCCTTATCGCAGATTCCACTTGCTACAAGATTCTTAGCGACATAGCGCATTGCATAAGCCCCGCTTCTATCCACTTTGCTTGGGTCTTTTCCGCTAAATGCCCCCCCTCCGTGCGGACAACTTCCACCATAAGTATCCACGATGATTTTGCGCCCGGTTAGTCCCGCATCGCCTTGCGGTCCGCCAATGACAAATTTGCCCGTAGGATTCACAAAATAGCGGATATTATCGTTCGCAAACTCTTTAGGCAAAACTTTCTTAACCACTTCCTCAATCACCGCGCTTCTTAATGTTTCTTGGGAAGTTTCTGGGCTGTGTTGCGTAGAAACAACAATCGTATCAATGCCCACAGGCACACCATTAGCGTATTTTATCGTTACTTGGGATTTGCCATCGGGACGCAAGAAAGGCAAAGTGCCATCTTTTCTGGCTTTTGCTAAGCCCTCTGTGATTCTGTGGGATAAGTGAATAGGTAGCGGCATTAACACATCGGTTTCGCGACAAGCATAACCAAACATTAACCCTTGATCACCTGCTCCAATCTCGCCGTCCTCTCTATCTACGCCTTGATTAATATCTGGGCTTTGTTCGCCTACGCCATTTAACACGCCTGCGCTATGATAATCAAACCCATAACGCGCGTCAATATAGCCAATCTCACGCACTACGCGTCTAGCAATGTCTTGCATTGGCGCATAAGCCGTTGTTTTTAGCTCTCCTGCAATCACGCAATAACCATTAGAAAGCAAGGTCTCACAAGCTACACGCGCCTTTGTATCGCGCTCTATAATATAGTCTAAAATCGCATCGCTGATTTGGTCTGCCATTTTATCTGGGTGTCCTTCGGTTACAGATTCGGAAGTGAAAAGAAACTCTTTTTGCATAAATTCACCTTGTATTTGAAATTTTTTGAAATTCTATCAAAAGGAAACTTAAATTTTAAATCTTGGTAGATTTTGGAAAAATATGGATTGCTTCAACTTTTGTTATTACGAGGCAATACAAAGCACAATAAAGCAATCAATAATCTTACACTACTTTAAAAGATTCCAAAGCTTTATTTTATGCAATTCTTGATTATAGATTGCCACGCAAATTTTTTAAATTTTCTCGCAATGACGCAGTGGTTAGCCTTTTGTCATTGCGAGGCAGTGCGAAGCACAACGAAGCAATCTATAATCTTATTACCCCAAAAAGATTCCATTGCAAACACTTTTATATGCGTAATTATGGATTTGCACTAAAGTGGGCAAATTTGCTTAAACAAATGTGCACCACAACTTCTTGCGCCCTCTTGCAATGACGCAGTGGGGAATTTCAAGGATTCAAAATTATTTCAAACGATTGACTTAAAATTATTTCTGCGCTATAATCCACTACCAAAAAGGTATCCACAATGAAAGAAACAAAAGAAAAGCTACTGCAAGCCGCAACGGAACTTTTTGCAAAATATGGAATCAATGGCGTTTCCACCCGTGTTTTAGCAAAGGAATCGGGCGTGAATCTAAGCTCCATTCATTACTATTTTGGCAGCAAACAAAAGCTTTATGACGCGGTTTTGGAATCCATTATAGAAAAAATCTCTGCATTTATCGCCTCAAAACACGCACCTTTGCTAGAGAAACAACTTCCACCAAACGAGGAGTTTAAAGCCTTTATTGGAAATATGATTGATTTTTTATGTTCTAGTGCGATTTCAAACGCACAATCCGAGCTTTTGATTAAAGAAATTGTCCAGCCCACCAATGCCTATCATCAGCTTTACGCACAAGTCATAGAGCCTATGCACAAGCGTTTAACCACTCTTGTAATGCAAGCAGCCGACTTCAAAGAGGAGGAAGCAATCCTCCAAGTGCATTGCTTAATGGGACAGGCAGTCAATTTCAAAATCCATAAACACGCATTGCTTAGACGCCTCAACAAGAAAAATTACACGCCACAGCTTATTTGTCAAATCAAAGAAAGGGTGTTTCAAAATTGCGATATTCTTCTAATGAGTAAGCAGCAATGAAAGCACTCGGGATTCTGCTTTTAAGTATTGTCTGTTTGTGCGCTAAAGAAGTTGTTGTTGATGGATATGTGGAGGGAGAATATGTCTATCTTGCGCCCTCCACAAGTGGAATCCTAGAGGAAATCAATGTAGTCAAGGGACAGCAAGTTACAAAGGATTCCAATCTTTTTGCAGTGGATTCCACAATGTGGCAACTCAAGCTCAACAATGCACAAAATAGTGTCCAAGCAGCAAAAGAGCAACTCTTGCAATCCCAAGCAATCTTTAGTAATGCCAAAAAAGAATACAATCGCGCTAGAAAACTCATACAATCCAAAGCAATTTCACAAGGAGAATACGATACAAAACTTGCAAATTTTGATAGCGCAAACGCAAGAGTCTCCGAACTAAAAACGCAACTTGCCATAGCAGAGGAGAATCTACAACAAACACAAAGACAATACACGCAAAATGTTGTAACTTCTAAAGTGAATGGAATCGTGAGCGATGTTTATTTTCGGCTTGGGGAGTTTGTCGCACAAGGGAATCCAATCCTAGCGATTCTACCCCCTGAAAATGTAAAGATTAGATTCTTTGTAGCAGAGAAAGTGTTGCCCACAATCCATTACAACCAAAAAGTTTTTGTCCGCTACGACAATGCGCCAAAAGAGATTGTAGCGAAGGTTTCTTATATCGCACCAACCGCTGAATACACGCCCCCAATTATTTATAGTGTGCAGAGCCGCAATAAGCTAGTCTTTATGATTGAAGCAACCTTTGAGAACTTGCAAGAAGTGCTAAATCCCGGGCTTCCTGTGAGCGTTAGGATTCCATAAATGAGCGCATTAGTGATTGATGTTAAGAATCTTAGCAAAAAATTTGGCGATAAATTGGTGGTGAATCATATCAATCTGCAAGTGCCAAAGGGAAAAATTTATGGATTCTTAGGACCCAATGGCTCGGGCAAAACAACTACGATTCGTATGCTTTGCGGACTGCTAACGCCTAGTAGCGGAAGTGGGCAGTGTTTGGGGTTTGATTTGATGAAAGACACTTTAGCAATCCGCGAAAGGGTGGGCTATATGACGCAAAAATTTAGTTTTTATGAGGATATGACAATCTATGAAAACCTTGAATTTACTGCAAATATCTATCAAATGCAAGATACCAAGAATCTTGTTGCAAACACAATCGCAAAGCTTGGGCTGCAAAGTCGGCAAAATCAACTCGCAGGGGCATTATCTGGTGGCTGGAAACAAAGACTAGCCTTAGCAGCTTGTATCTTGCATAAGCCGGATATTTTGTTACTTGATGAACCCACTGCAGGAGTTGATCCAAAGGCTAGGCGCGAGTTTTGGGACGAGCTTGGGAGGCTAAGTGAGGAGGGAATGACGATTCTTGTTAGCACACATTATATGGACGAGGCGGAACGTTGCCACGCAATTGTGTATATCGCGCAAGGCAACCTCATCGTGCAGGGAGCGGTGGAGGAAGTGATTGCAAAAACACAGCTTGAAACTTTAGAGGTTTTTGGAGTGGATTTGCCACTTTTACAAAAGAAGCTAGAGCAAGAATCTCAAATCACAACAATGTCGCTTTTTGGAGGAGCTTTAAGGGTTTGTGGCAGAGAGGAAGGCGCATTAATTCACACCTTACAGCCCTTTAAAGAGCAACATAATCTCTCGTGGCAAAGGGGCAAGACTTCCTTAGAAGACGCCTTTATCTATTATTTACAAGCCTCAAAGGACAGGTAATGCGCTATTCTCTCCAAAGACTCAAGGCGATTATCAAAAAGGAATTTATCCAACTTAGGCGCGATAGAACAACCCTAGGTATGATTATAATGCTACCGATTATGCAGCTTCTACTCTTTGGCTATGCGATTAATTCAGACCCTAAAAGGCTTCCAACCGCAATCATTATGCAAGACCATAGTTTTTTGACGCGTAGCATTGTGGCGAGTTTGCAAAATTCGGAATATTTTAAAATCACGCACCATATTGCAAGCGACAAAGAGGGTAATGCACTTTTAACACAAGGTAAGGTTTTGTTTGTTGTCTCTATTCCCAACAACTTCACGCAAGATGTCATTCGCACTAAAAAGCCTGCGATTCTACTTCAAGCAGATGCCACCGACCCTACGGCGATTGCAGGGGCGATTGGCGCATTAAACGGAATCGTGAATAAGGTGATTGTAGAGAACTTTAAAGGCGCATTGCGGTATTTGCACCCTAGCGATTCTGCCTTTTCTATCCTCACGCACAAATCCTACAATCCCGAGGGATTTACGCGCTACAATATCGTTCCGGGCTTGATTGGTGTCGTGCTGATTTTTACAGGTGTGATGATGACTGCCCTTGCAATCACGCGTGAGAGGGAGCGAGGGACGATGGAGAATCTCCTCTCAATGCCGGTAAAACCGCTTGAAGTGATGATTGGCAAAATCGCACCCTTTGCTTTTATCGGCTTTTTTCAAGCAAGTATGGTTTTGCTCATTGCTTATTTTCTGTTTGATATACCTATTCTTGGCAATATCGGGCTATTGTTTATGGGGATCCTCTTATTTATCGTGTGTAATTTGGCAATAGGATTCCTTATCTCCACGATTGCAAAAAGTCAAACCCAAGCCCTCCAAATGTCTGTATTTGTGCTAATGCCCTCTATCATAATGACAGGATTTATGTTTCCTTTTCAAGGAATGCCCCTTTGGGCGCAGATGATTGGCAAATGTATCCCTCTTACTTATTTTATCCGAATCGCTAGGGGGATTATGCTAAAGGGTGCGGGGTTTATGGATATTTTGCCTCATTTATCCGCACTAGGAATCATTGTTCTTGTGCTTACCGCTTGGACAATGAAGGTTTATAAAAATACTTTGGATTAAAGTATGGAATCGCAGCAATCTACGATGCAACATATACAAAATAACCACTTTGCCCTGTGCTTTCCGCCTTGTTGTGAGAAAGAAGCGGAGCAAATGAAGAATCCCACTCTGTCATTGTGAGAATCTGCAATAATGCACTTCTTAAAAAATTCCATTTTTATTCACTTTTTGCAAGATTATGGATT
This sequence comes from Helicobacter rodentium ATCC 700285, assembly GCF_000687535.1. Taxonomy (GTDB): domain Bacteria; phylum Campylobacterota; class Campylobacteria; order Campylobacterales; family Helicobacteraceae; genus Helicobacter_D; species Helicobacter_D rodentium. Next base: position 130,540 of record NZ_JHWC01000003.1, on the reverse strand, counting down.
GCTTCGTCATTTCATTCCTTGCAATGACGCGGTGGTAGAATCTTAATTTTGCAAAATTATAGCTTGCTTCACTAGCCCTCGCAAGGACGCAAGGAAACGCGCAAGGGGGTGGCAAAACCTTCGGGATTCCACATTTTTTGTATTTAGAATGATTTAAAGAGTGCTTCTAAAATATAGTGCGCATTCTCTAGTGCGATTTTGCGGTGAGAAATAGAGTTTTTCTCCTCACCGCTTAACTCGGCTAAGGTTTGCGTAAATCCACTCGGAATAAAAATTGGGTCATAGCCAAAGCCATTGCTGCCCCTTTTTTGTGCAATCACTTTGCCATACATAAACCCGTGTGCGCTAAAGTCGCCTTGTGCGCTAGAGATTCCAATACAAGCGCAATAATGCGCCTTTGAAGTCCCGCCTAGCCTCTCCACTTCGCCGCGCAGTTTTTCTAAATTTTCCACCGCTCCACCCCCGCTATATCTTGCACTATGGATTCCGGGCGCACCTCCTAGTAAATCCACGCAAATTCCGCTATCATCACTTAGGGCAATGTCGCGTTTCTCTAAGATTCCTTGCGCTTTGAGCGCGTTAAAAACCGCCCTAGATTTCAAAAGCGCGTTTTCTTGGAAGCTTGTGCCATTTTCTTCTATCTCAAAAGGTTCTAAAAGCTCACTCCACGCAAGAATCTTGAGCGCAAAGTCTTGCATTAAAGGCGCGTAAATCTCTTTTATCTCTCTGATTTTATCTGCATTTGAAGTTGCTAAAATTAAGCGCATATCCTTACCTTTTATGTTTTTGGTATCTTTTTTGGGTAAAATCACAATTTTGTTTTGGAATTTTAGCATAAGGACACAAAATGGCAAAGGAATCTCTCATCAAGCAAAGCTTACCTTTAAGCCTCATTCTAGCCTCTAGGTTTTTTGGATTGTTTATCGTAATGCCTGTTTTATCGCTTTATGCGCTCTCGCTTGAGGGTTCAAGCCCCATTTTAATTGGAATCGCAATGGGTGGATACGCCCTTACGCAAGTGCTTTTTCAGATTCCTTTTGGATTTTTAAGCGATAAGTTTGGACGCAAAAGCCTCATCGCACTAGGGCTTGTGATTTTTGCGCTAGGCTCTTTGCTATGCGCTTTGAGTCAAGATATTTATATGCTAATTCTTGGACGATTTTTGCAAGGTGCTGGAGCGGTTGGAGGCGTTGTAAGCGCGATGATAGCGGATTTAGTGCGCGAAGAGAATCGCACCAAAGCAATGGCGTTTATGGGAGCTACCATTTCGCTAAGCTTTACTTTTGCACTGATTTTAGGTCCAATCCTTGGTGCGCATTATGGAATCCCAAGCCTCTTTTGGATTACCTGTGCATTAGCAATTTTTGGAATCGTGGTTTTGTTTTTTGCTGTGCCAAACGCGCCCAAAGTTACTTATCGCTTTGCAAACCAAAGCGGGGAATATAGTGCGATTTTGAAAAACAAGAATCTCCAAATTATGAATCTCACAAATTTCTTGCAAAAAGGCTTTATGACTTTAGCGTTTCTCATTATTCCCATTGCGCTTGTTAAGGGCTTTGAAATGCCTAAAGAGGACTTGTGGCAAGTGTATATCCCGGCTTCACTTCTAGGATTCTTTGCGATGGCTCCTGCTGCGATACTAGCGGAGAAAAAGGGCAAGTTTAAGGCGGTGATGATTGTTGGAATCTTGTTTTTTGTTTTGAGCTATTTGCTATTCCTTAGCCAAAGTCAAATAGTGTTTATTCTCGGGGTTTTGGTGTTTTTTGTGGGATTCTCTATCCACGAACCCATTATGCAAAGCCTTGCTAGTCGCTATTGCAAGGCACACCAAAAGGGAAGTGCTATGGGGATTTTTACTTCTTTTGGGTATTTGGGTAGTTTTTTTGGTGCGCTTTTGGGTGGGCATTTTTATGCGTTTTTTAGTATGCTTTCTATTACGATGTTTGTAGTGATTGCGTCCTTTTTGTGGATTCTTTCTTTTTCGCTTTTAGCAAATCCAACAATGCAAAAGAATCTCTATTTACCCTTAAAAAGTGCAATCACGCACCAAAATTTAGAGGCTTTAGGAGAGTTGCACGGAATCCTTGAATGGTATATTAATGAAAGCGAACAGGTTGTGGTTGTAAAATACGATAAACACTTATTGGAGGAAGCGGAGATTTTAGAGTTTGTCAATGCGCGTCTGCAAGGGTGTTTTAAGGAGAGAGATTAGAAAGGTTTAAATGCAAAACAAGATAGAAATTAGCAAAAAAATCTTAAGAATCACAGGGCAAACCAATGCGCAATTTAACCTCATCAAAGAGGGAGATAAGGTGCTTTTGGGCTTAAGTGGGGGCAAGGATTCCATGCTTTTAGCAACACTTCTAGCAAGGCTGAAAAAATACGCACCTTTTAGCTTTGAGTTTAAGGCGGTTACGATTGATTATGGGCGCGGGGGCGAGTATGAATACATCTTTGAATATTGCGAAAAAAACGGAATCCCCTATGAACTCTACCGCACAGATATTTATAAGATTTTAGAGGAAAACAAACGCGAGGGAAGCGTGGTTTGTAGCTTTTGTTCGCGTATGCGACGAGGTGCGCTCTACACTAAAGCCCTAGAGGGAGGATTCAATAAACTTGCCTTAGCACACCATTTAGATGATGCCGCAGAAAGCTTTATGATGAATCTTACTTACAATGGCGCATTGCGCTCTATGCCACCGCTTTATAAGGCAGACAATGGCTTGTTTGTGATTCGTCCGCTTCTTTTTGTGCGGGAGCGACAGATTATTGACTTTATCGCGAAAAACAACATTTATATTGCGCCAGATTGCAATTGCCCTGTGCTATGGCGGACAGATGACAAACGCCCCTTTGCGCGGGAAAAAACCAAACAAATGCTTAAAAAAATGGAGGAAGCAAACCCGGATTTTTTTACTTCCTTGAAAGTGGCTTTAGGCAATGTGCATTTAAACAGCCTCTTTGACGCGCGTTATTTGGATAAGCAAGAGTTGGACTAAGCGAAGAACAATAATGAATGTAAAGATAAAATATGAGTTGCCTATTTTCTCATCAAGTCTTGAAGGAGACCCTATTGTAGAATCTAAAGATATGAATATAGAAATTAAACTACTAGGAAGAGACGAGGAAGGGAGGTTAAGAAAAATTTCATTAAAGTTTAATGCAGTGATATGTTATAAATATACATCGGTGCGATTTACACCCAAACTATTTAATTCCTATGATAGGGTAGTAGAATTGTTGGATTCTGAATGGCTAGACGAATTGAAAAAGATAAATGCAGAAAGCTTTGCTTATTGGAATCCAAAACATTATATAACCTATTTAGATGATTCGGGTCTATTTCAATTTATTGCACAAGGATATGAGGTAATAGAACATAAGTTAAAAGCTGATTAGTTTTTGCTGTTGTGAAGAAATGTGCAATACAACGATGAGTCTATAAGTTTGGCAACCAAAATATTTAACTGCAAGATTCAACATTATAGATTACCACGATTCCTCGCGGAATCTCGCAAGGACAAAACCTACCGCGCGTCCTTGCAAAGTAAGTGAATTTTAATTAATACAGAATCTATCGCGACTTTACGCCCTGATTTTGTGATGAATTTCTAAAAAGCGTGTAAGATTTCACCACATCTTTTTTTGTGAAATAAATCTGTAAATTATGACTTCTTATCTCATCTTTTGAAATCAAACCCCCAATCAAAAGAATATGATTTGGTTGCATCGTAATGTCTCCGTGCTGTCCTCCTCTATATGCGTTCCTATTGGCTTACCATACATTTGTATCACTTGTGCTTTGGTTGTTTTGTCCCTAATCAACTCTTTTTTGAAGTCCTCTTGCGTCTTTTTGGCTAAAATCTCACTACCCCCTTTAAGGGTGCAACCCACAATAAGCAAGGAGTATAAGCCTAAACACAACATTAAGTTTTTATATTTCATTTGAAATCCTTTTTTCATCAAAATAAAACATAAATTATGCTCCCTCAAAAAAATAAACTTAATTTAATCTTTAATTTATCCAAGATTTGTTATCATTTTCTAATTGATACTTTTTATCAATCAATTATTTTTATAAGGATTTAAAATGTTAGTAACAAAAAAAGCTCCGGATTTCAAAGCTCCAGCAGTTTTGGCAAATAACACTATCGTAGAGGATTTTGAACTTTCAAAAAACTTAGGTAAAAATGGTGCAGTCGTGTTCTTTTGGCCTAAAGATTTTACTTTTGTTTGCCCTTCAGAAATTATCGCAATGGATCACAGAGTTAAAGCATTCAATGAAAAAGGGTTTAATGTTATTGGCGTCTCTATTGATTCTGATGTTGTGCATTTTGCGTGGAAAAACACTCCTGTAAATCAAGGCGGAATCGGAAATGTGCAATTCCCAATGGTTTCAGACATTACAAAGCAAATTTCACGCGACTATGAAGTATTGATTGGCGATGCAGTTGCATTGCGTGGTTCTTTCTTGATTGACAAAAACCAAGTTGTCCGTCACGCGGTGATTAATGACTTACCACTTGGCAGAAATATGGACGAAATGCTAAGAATGTGCGATGCTCTCACTTTCTTTGAGCAACACGGGGAAGTTTGTCCAGCAGGTTGGAATAAAGGCGATAAAGGTATGAAAGCGGACGCAAAAGGCGTAGCAGAATATCTTTCACAAAATGCAGATAAGCTTTAATGAACTTCCGCAGGGGCTTCTCCCTTGCGATTCTACCACATTAAATTAACCTCTTTTTAATCGTCTAAAATTGTTAATTATCGAGGGCAAGAGTTTAAAGTGTAGGTTACTACGCTAATAAATCGGCTCACAGCAATGAATCTTTTTGTATGTTACTGCAAACGCTGGTAAAGCAATCTACAATTACGCATATAAAAGTGTTTGCAATGGAATCCTTTTGGGGCAATAAGATTATAGATTGCTTCGTTGTGCTTCGCACTGCCTCGCAATGACAAAAGGCTAACCACTGCATCATTGCGAGAAACGAACGCAGCAAGAGACGGAGTAATTCATAATCTAGCAAACAGAAAATCTCTCCCTGCGTCATTGCGAGAAAATTTAAAAAATTTTCGTGGCAATCTACAATCAAGAATTGCATAAAATAAAGCTTTGGAATCTTTTAAAGCAGTGTAAGATTATTGATTGCAATACTTGCGTTCGCAATGGCGGGTGGTTAGTTTTTCTATCTACAAGATTATATTGCTTTGGCTACACCTTGCAATGACGCAGTGTGGAATTTCAAGGACAAAATTACAGGTTACTTCGGGCATAGCCCTAATAATGACGCAGTGGGAAGCGCAACAACAAAAATGCAACGAGGGCAGAGGCTTTATTCTTGTCTTGTATTTTTTATCTTTAGTTCCGGTAGTTTTTCAATATAGATGCTTTGGCTTGGAAATGCGAAACTTAAGCCATTTTTCTCAATAATTTTCATAAATTCAAGCATTAATGCACTCTTTGTCGCGCGAAAATCCTTAGCAGTAACCGCTTTAGTATAAAAATAAAGCTCAATATTAATGCTGCTGTCTGCAAAGTCGCTAAGATTCACATAACAAGCGTTTTTGTAGCCCTCAAGATCGTTCATAGAGACTAAGTTTTGGCGGTATTTGGTTGTAATATCGCAAGAATTCAGTGCGCAATCTCCCTCGTGTGCCACAAGTGGGCTAGTCTCTAGGCACTCGCGCAAATCCTTAAGACAAGATTCCAACTGCTGTGGCGTGGCGTTATACTCTACGCCCAAATACATTTTAATATGTCTCCCAACCTTGCGCTTAGACCAATTCTTAATGTTTGCCGACATAATTGCAGAGTTTTGCAAAAACACGAGAGAGTTATCAAATGTCCTAATCGTTGTCTTTCTAAGTCCGGTTTCTACAATCGTCCCTTCAACGCCCAAAACCTCTACCCAATCGCCTTGATTGAAGCTATCATCAAACAAAAGCATCACAGACGCAAAGAAGTTTGCGATAATATCCTTCGCAGCAAGTGCCATTGCCGCGCCACCGATTCCAAGTGAGGTGATTAATGCTGAAATGTTGAATCCAAGCCGTGCCAAAACAAATAGCAAGGCGATAATCAAAACAACAAAATAAAGAATCTTGACAACAACATTGACGATTTCCTTTTTCCCGCTTTTTTGCGCGATTTTAGAAACAAAGATGATTCCATAGCTATCCAAAAGCACGAACGCCACCCACACGATAAAGAGTGCATAGAGAATGTAAAATAAATTTGCGATTCCAAGAGAAATGGGCGCAGGATAATACACGATATTTGCACACACATTGAGACCATACGCTAAAAGTAGCCAACCAACAGGCTTTTTAATGTGTTCAATAAACATTTTCTTGATATACTCTGCGTCTTTATTGCGATAAACTAGCTTAATTAAGAAAAAATACAAAATATGCGATGAAAATTTACGCAACGAGGCAAAAAACACAATGACAAGCAAGGAAATTACGATTTTACCGACATTTAAAGATTCAATCTCCACTACCTTATTAATCTCATCAATACCCACTTGCAATTTAAGTGCGCTAAAGAGATAATTACTCTCAAACAAACTTGCATTGCCCCTTAAAAAGCGCAGAATCTCGCCATAAGAAGTCAATATGTTTTCTAAAGCCGCTTCTTTTTGTGCGATTTTATTCAGTTCCACCTCGTCTTTAATCTGCGCTTTTCTCTCCTCCAAGTTAAGAGCCTCATATTGCACTAGCTTTTCTATTGTTTCATTAAGCAATACCATCATTTCATTGCTTGAGGAGACATCTTTAAAAAGCTTCTCTAGCCGCAAAAGCGCGGAATAAAAGGTTCTAACAATATTTAAACGCGTTAATTCCAAAGTCGCATCAACATAGGCAAAATTTTGTTTGCGATTGTTTTCGTATTTTGCTTGCAGGGTTTCCAAGTTTTCTTGCGCCTTTAAAAACTCATTAACAGAATCCTCATCAATCTTTTGCTCTACGATAATGTTTGGAATCTTGTTTAAAATAATGTTTTTCTCGCGCGTAATCTCCTTTATTGCGTCCTTTAAAATGGCTTCTTCAATGTTGGAATCTTGTTTGATTTGCTTTAGTTTGCTATTTAAGCTCACATAAGTTTGCACTAGCACATATAGGCTACTTTCATCGCTTTTTGTCTGCGCAAAACTCAACCCACCCAACACACTCACACATAAACAAAGTATTAAGAATAATTTTTTCATTTTAAATTTCCTTGATTTTAAGGGCATTATTGTAGCAAATTTCAACAAAAAATGCGCGTCATTGCGGGATTCTGCATTAGCGGAATCTGCTTTTTATTTTTACGCTTCCCGCGCGTCATTGCGAGAGAGTGAAACGAACGAAGCAATCTATAATCTTATGAAAATTAACCTTTGCAATGGAGTCTTTAAAGAATTTCATCATTATAGATTGCCACAGCCTCTAATGAGGCTTCGCAATGACGAAATCCAATCCCTTTGTCATCGTGAGGGCTAGATGTTGAATTACAATCTTGCAATACAAGATTCTATGCGTCTAAATCCCTCGTCTATCTCTTCTTGGGTAATTGTAAGGCTTGGCAGGAATCGCGCAGTGTTTTTGCCGCTCTTTAACACCAACACCCTTTCCTCAAAGGCAAGATTTAAAAATTTTGTTAATGTCTCTGAATCCCTAACCCTAAGCCCACGCATAAGTCCCAATCCTACTTCTTGCGTAAAAAATTCTGCATAGTGTTTTTGTAAGTCTTGGAGTTTTTGTGTAAAATATGCGATTCTTTTGTCTAACTCTCCTGTTTGTTTCTCATTAGATAGAATCTCTAAGACTTCCAAAGCTGCGCTTGTGGAGAGGAAGTTCCCCCCAAATGTGCTTCCGTGGTCGCTTGGCACAAAAATATCTTTAAGATTTGTCATCACCGCTCCAATAGGCACTCCACCCGCTAGTCCTTTAGCGGTGGTAATCACATCGGGAGTGATTCCATAAGCTTGTGAAGCAAAGAGTTTCCCGCTACGATAAATACCTGTTTGCACCTCATCAACCATTAATAAAACATTCTTCTCTTTCAAGATTCTTTCAAGATTCTGCACTTCTTTCTTGTCAAATGGCGTGATTCCACCCTCGCCTTGCACAAGTTCTAGTAACACAGCACAAGTTACATTGCTGATTTTATTTGGTACATCACTTAAGTCTTTGGCATATACGAATCCATCGGGAAAAGGTCCAAAATATTGGTGCATCTTGCTTTGTGCAGTTGCCTTTAATGTGCTAATCGTGCGTCCGTGAAAAGAGGAATCTAAGGTGATAATTTGGTATCTTTTTTGTTCTCCATTTTCCTCACCAAACTTTCTAGCAATCTTTAATGCACCCTCATTGGCTTCTGCACCAGAATTTGCAAAAAATACGCGCATATCATAACCACTAAGCTCTACAAGCCTCTTTGCAAGACGCGCTTGAGGCTCTATGAGATAGAGATTAGAAGTGTGGATTAAGTTTTTTGCTTGATGATAAATCGCCTCTGCTAAACGTTTATTGCCGTGTCCTACGCTGCACACTGCAATTCCAGAACCAAAGTCAATGTAATCCTTGCCCTTATCATCATACAGCCTTGCACCCTCTCCTCTGACGAAATGTATATAATTGCGTGCATAAGTATGCAACACAAAATCCAAATCCATTTGTTTTAAATCTTCTTGATTCATTTTCTGCCTTAAAATTTAGAAGTTTTAGGAATTTTTACAATAAAAAAACTTAAAAAATAATCTTATCAAATTTTGCTATAATTTAACAAAATTACAAATTTTTAGGAACGAAATGCCACAATTATCCATTATTATCCCCTTTGGGACGAGCAAAGAGCGTCCCTATATCCAAGAAAGAGTAATACAAAAGGCAAAAGACCTACGAAGCGATGAAAGGGTAGAAGTTATTTTTGTAGAAGGTTTTTCTAGCTTAATTTTAGAGGATTTGCCTCGCATCATTCAAGAGAATGGACACAAATATTTCAAAATCACACAAGAGAGATTTTCACAAGGAGAATGCAGGAATTTTGGCGCAATACAAGCCCTAGCCGATGTTGTAATGCCCTTAGATGTGGATTATCACATTTCAAATGAGAATATCCAAAGGGTTTTAAATCTCATCAAGATAAAAAATATCCAAAAAAATCCTAATGCGATTCTTTGCCTACCTGTTGTATTTTTAAACGAATCCGGCACACAGAATCTTATACAATACAATAGAGATTTATGGGATTGCCTAGTGCAAGAAGATTTAGTGAGTGGCAAAAGAGAATGGGTAGATTTTTTCTCCCTTGTCTCAAGCAGCGTTGTCGTTTCTAAGCATAAATTTTTAGAAATTGGCGGGAATGATAGTGCATTTGTTGGGCATAGTTATGAAGACCACGATTTTTTTATGCGCCTACTTGTGCAAACAACATATTTTACAAAAATGCCTAAAACATTGGCGTATGATGATGGCAGTTGGAATTTCTTTAAATTTCAAGGATTCCGCTCTTGGTTTTCTTTGCTCGGACTAGAAGCAAGTTTTTACGGAATCTATCTTTATCATTTTTGGCATATCAAGCCCAATCAAAATGGTTATTTTGACAGAAAAGCACTCAATCATAAGCGATTTTATGCAAATCTAAAAAACTTCAAAACCCATTCTATCAAGCCTCTACAAACCAAAAACGCACAAGAGCAAAAAGCACTTTTGCTCTGCAAGGCAAAAGCCTCCAAGCCACTTTTAGAATCCTTGAGGGGTGTGAGCGTTTATATGGGAGAGATTCTCTCTGCTTGGGAGGAAGATTTCTTTTTAGACGAACGCTTTTTGGAAAAGGATTTTTTGGATTATTGGACGAAGCACAAGATTACTTATCTTTTGTTTCCAAATCCTTATAGCAATCCCAAGCGTAGGGTAATTTATGAGTTTGCAAGAAAGCATAATCTGCCTTATTTTTGTTTTGATAGAGGAGCGTTGCCGGATTCTTGGTTTTTGGACAACAAAGGATTCAATGCCGATTCCTCAAGCTACAATGAAACGCATTGGAATCGCACTTTAAGCCAAAACCAAATTACACAAACTAAAGAATACATTAAGCGTATTTTAGCGGGGGGGGGGAATTTTTAGAATTTCAAGGTAAGCGCAAGGGGGCATCTAGGCTTTTAAAAAAGCTTGGGATTCAAGATAAACGCGTGGTTTTTGTCCCTTTACAAGTGGAGAGTGATTCCGTAATTTTACACTTCAGCGCACAACCTTTTGATTATGAGGGGTTTTTAAAGGCTGTCAATGCGTTAGCAAGTGAGCTTGGTGGCGGAATCGCATTTGTTGCCAAAAAGCACCCTTTGACTTTAAATCTCCACAAAAAAGCCTACCAAAACATTATTTTTGCCCCCGATGACACGAATCTTTTGGATTTACTAGAAGCTTGTGAATGTGTTTTGACAATTAATTCTGGGGTTGGAGTTTATGCAATGTTAGCGCAAAAGCCTTGTATTCTTTGCGGGGAGAGTTTTTATTGTTTCAAAGGGTTAAACATAAAAGTAAAGGACAAGGAGCATTTAGCGGAATCCTTAAAGGCGATTTTGCGTGGCGAATTTATCTTTGATGTGGAAAAATCCTTGAGATTTATTTATTATTTGAGAAATGAATTTTATAGCTTTGGGACGAGTTTTTACACCACCTCAAGAAAAAATGGGCGCAAATATCGTAAGGTTGTAAAAATTAATTTTTATCAAATTGTTCTTGGTGGAAAGAAATTTTTAAATGTAGAGAAATATCAAAAAGTTTCTTTTGATTTAAAATCTTTGATTTATAAACCTTATCTTTATGAAATTTATCATAAAAATTTTTTAATCAAAATTGTTAATTTGCTGCTGCCAAATTTTTTGATTGTTAGAATCTCTCACACGAAATTTTATCGCTTGTTCAAAAAAATGCTTTATAATCCCAAAGAGTTTGTCAAGGATTCTAAAAATCCACTCATTAAGTCTTTTCAAGGGCGCAATGGAAAAATGTAGGTGTCATTGCAAATCGCATTTAAGATTCCATTGCAAAGCTACAAGTATGCTAGATTATAGATTACTTCACTTCTTTCGTAATGACAAAAAAAATAAAACATTCTATTTGCAAGATTATGGATTGCCACGCAAAGCTAAAGCTTTTCTCGCAATGACAGGGGGAAGCAAGGGTGCAATAGAATCCAAATTGCAAAAACTATTGCAAATTTAGCACCCCCTTATTTAAACGCGTTATAATTTTGGACAAATTTCAAATTGTGGTAGAATACAAAGGAATCTCAATGGAAAAATCCCAAGAAATAGAATTTGCTTTTTCAACCCTCAGTGATCTATTAGATGAGGTAGCACCTAGCATTAAACCTCTTTTTATTTCGCTCAAAGAGAATCCAAGCCTCTTGTTTCAGAAAGAATCCAATCTGCCTCAAGAGTTTAGTTCGCAAGAGATTTCTAATCTCATCAAGGCTTTTACGCTTTATCATTTGCTTTTAAACATTATAGATGAACGATACCAGCTAAGTTTGCGCCCACAAGGACAAATCCAAAGCGTGATTGAAGAATTAAAAGCTCAAAAATACGATGATGAGGACATTAAAGAAGTCTTTAAAAAAATTCAATTTTATCCCGTTTTCACTGCCCACCCCACAGAATCTTTGCGCAGAACTTTTTTAGAGAGCTACCACGATATGTATAATGATTTGCATTTGTGGTTTAAATTTGGACAAAAAAGCGCGAAAGAGCATTTGAAATACCGCTTGAATCTTTTGTGGCACAGCCATATCGTCCGCAGTGAAAAAATTGAAGTGTTATTTGAGCTAGATAATTTGCTTTATTTTATGGAGAGTTCTATTTTACAAAGTGGAGCGCGTGTTTTACAAGAAATACAAGACGCTTTGAAAGAATCTTTAGGGGAACATTCTAACAATTATCTTAAAAAATCTCCTATTTTACTTGGAAGTTGGATTGGTGGCGACAGGGACGGCAATCCTTATGTAACAAACAATGTAATGATTGAAGTAATGAAACATCAGCACGAAACAATCATTTGTCAATATCTTAAGCGCATAGACAAATTAATTAGAGAGCTATCCATAGCACAAGAATACATCAATCCTAGCGAGGAATTACGCGCAAGTTTGGAAAAGGACAAAGAGCATTTGGATACTCTTGCAAAAAAGCTATTTTTACAAGAACCTTTCCGTGCTAAATTAACTTGTATGCGACAGAAACTCCAAAACAGAATCCTTATGCTGAATCTACCGCAAAATGCCTTGAGTGAAAATAAACTTTATATCTATGAAAACTCTAAAGAATTTATCAAAGAGATTGATTTAATGATAGAATCGCTAGATGAACGCAGTAGCACTTATCTAAGAGAGTTAAAAAATCTTGTTTTACTTGCAGGATTTCATTTAATGCGACTAGATTTTCGCCAACATCGTGATAGGTTTTGGCAAGCACTTGCCGAAATTTTTGCAACTTTGGGATATATTCAAGGCGATTTATTGCTTCTGCCTCCAAGTGAGCAAACAAAGATTCTAAATGTTGCCCTTAGCGCACCTTTGGTAGATTTAAATGCGCTTTATGGTAAGTTTAGCGAATCCACACAAGAAACCTTGATGGCTTTTGTTTATTTCAAATGGGCAAAGGATAGAATCAGCGACAACATTATTGATTCTTGTATTGTCTCTATGTGTCAAAGTGCAAACGATTTGCTTTGTGTGCTGTGGTTTGCTAAACAAAGCGGATTATGGTGCAAGGGCAAAAAAACACAAATTTCTATTTCTCCACTTTTTGAAACCATTAAAGATTTGGAATCTGCACCAAAAATTTTGCGCGAACTTTGTGCAAATCCGCATTATATGGAATATCTACAATCACATAAAAATCGCCAAGAAATTATGATTGGATATTCAGATTCTAGCAAAGATGGCGGAATCTTTACTAGCAATTATTCCTTACGCAAAGCCATTGAAAATCTTATTTTGCTTGAACAAGAATTAAAAATTAAGTTTAGATTGTTTCACGGACGCGGTGGCAGTGTCAGTCGTGGGGGTGTTGCTTTAGAAGATGCTTTATTATCCTCTCCTCCTAATAGTGTTGCAGGATTTCTAAAAACAACAGAGCAAGGTGAGGTGATTAGCTATAAGTATTTAAATCCCAAAAAGGCGGAATCTAGCTTTTTAAGTGCTTTAGCAACTTTGCTTAAGAAATCAATGTATGATAGATTTGGCGCAAATTTCAATACAAGCAATTTTGAATCTATTTTGCAAACCACAAGCGCAGAATCTTGCAAGGCTTATCGTAAGCTTGTATATGAAACAGAGGGGTTTATGGAGTATTTTAAATCTGCCACCCCAATTCACTTTATTGCGCAATTAAACATTGGCTCACGCCCATCTAAGCGCAAAGATACACAAAATGTTGAGGATTTACGCGCGATTCCTTGGGTGTTTGCTTGGACGCAGAATCGTGCAATTATTCCTGCTTGGTATGGCTTGGGAAGTGGTTTAGAAGCAACATTTAAAGAATGCAAAAACAAAGAAATCTTTAGGCAGTGTTACCAAGAGGATTTGTTTTTCAAAACGACCATTGACAACATTTCTCAAGCCTTTTTAAAGGTGGATTTAGAGATTGCAAAACATTATAATGACTTTGTGGAGGATAAGAGTTTGCGTCAAAAAATTTGGCAGATGATAGAGCAAGAATATCATCTCACATTGGATTGGTTGCTTTATATCCGCAAAGAAGAATCGCTACTTGCGAGTGAAAAACTCATTCAAGAATCCATTTTGTTGCGCAAACCCTTTTTAACAAGCCTTAGCTTTTTTCAACTTCATCTAATGAAAACTTACAAGGATGCGCAATATTCAGAACAAAAAGAACGCATTGCCAAACAAATCGTTACAACGATTGTAGGAATCGCACAAGGGGTAAGAAACACGGGATAAAACCTTAAGAATTTACTTCTAAGATTTGCTCCAATCCATTGGGGCTTTTTGAGTATGTGAGCATAAATGCGATAAACCTTGCAACGGCAAACCACGCAATAAGACTTAAAGGCGCACGTAAGATACCAAACAAACTTGCAAACACATTTTGCGCTTTTTATACTACTTCACCAAGCATTTTGCAGGATTGACGCAATCAAGCTGTTCGTAAAATTTATACTTTTGCTCTAGGATTTTTAGAATCTCTTGGGTTTTCTTTAAGTCGGCTTTGATATATTCTATTTGATTTTTTACAATCTCCTTGCGCTCTGCAATCGTGCTTTCGCCCTGCATATACAAATCCATATAAAGCTTGATAGTCTTTATCTCCATTTTGGTTTGCCTTAAATACTCTACCCAGCGCAAAGCTTCTATATCACTTTCGCTAAAATAATGCACATTGTTTTTATCGCTTTGCAAAAAAGGAAACAATCCTTTTTTAATCCAAAATCGTATTTTTGTAGAGGGAATCCCCGTTTTGCGCTCCACTTCAATGATTGTTCTTTTCATCTCTTGCCCCTGTTTTTTAGCCTTTAAGTTTATGTAGTTTTACCCAAACACTCTCTTTAAATGCGCTGTATAGTCTTTAATGTATTGCTCCACTTGCGGATTCTTTACAACATCGTTACAAATAAAAGTTGGCAGAGCACTCATTCCCATAAATTCGTGTGCTTTATGTAAATGCAGATATACCATTTCCACTCCAAGCCCCTCAAAAAAGGCGTCTTTGTCCGTAAAAGCTCCAAGCGGTGCGTTCCAAGTAACACTAAACATTACCCTTTTGCCTTGAGACAAGCCCCCGCTGCCATATTTTAGGCTCTCATCTTTGCGACTGCGTCCATCGTTTTTAAAGAGAATCCCTGCACCCTCAAGATAAACTTCATCAATATATTTTTTGACTATCCAAGGTTCGCCCATCCACCACGCAGGCATTTGATAAATCAGCACATCAGAATTCGCGATTTTTCGCACCTCCTCTTGCGCATTATAGCCTTTATCAATGATTGTTTCTATCACCTTAAACCCTAGAGATTCCAAAGTCTGCTTTGCCACACCCTGCAAAGTCGCATTGAGCCTCCCGCTATCCATTCCAAATTTTTTTGAACCATTTAGCAATAACGCTTGCATTCTCTCTCCTTTAATTGATTGCATAATTATACAGCCTGATACTTGGTATTTGTCAAGGGGGGTATAGAGAATATTAAGTGGAATCCCTTGAGAGAAAAAGATAGACAAAGCAACGCAAATGGGGGGGGGCGCGCAGAGAGTAGCAGCTATTTAGTGCATTTATTCTCTAAAGAAATGCGTTTAAGCTCGGGCAGGGGGAGATTTAAAAGCTCAATACGCTTTAAAGCGTCTTTGCAAAAGCCATTTAAATCTTTTTTGATTCCATAATACGCCCATACACCTTGCCTTTGAAGCTCCAAAAATCCTGCGTCTTTAAGGATTTTTAGATGACGCGAGAGGCGAGATTGCACCATATCCAAAGAGACTTGTAAATCACATACACACAGCATTCCTTGCTTTTGGCAATGTTGTGCCAAAAATGCAAGAATTTTCACACGGCTTTCATCATTGATTGCCCCTGTGATTTTCAAAAAATCTTCTATGTTTTGCATACTTACTCCTTTGCATATTTGTATTTTACTATAAATTTATTTTATTGAGTTTTTTCATTACATCAACTAGAAAAAGCATTATAGGCACTTCAACCAACACTCCTACTATGCTTACAAAGGCTTGAGGAGAATTTATCCCAAAAGAAGCAATGGCGACTGCAAGGCTAAGCTCAAAGTTATTTCCACACGCGCTAAAGCTTATAGCACAAGATTTTTCATAGCCAAAACCTTTGCTCAAACAAAAAGCAATAAAAAACATTACCACAAAATAAGCCACCAAAGGCAGTGCAACAATCAAGGTATCAAAAGGGAGATTCAGCAAAGCCTCGCCCTTATATGAGAACATCACAATGACAATATAAAGCAAAAATATCAAGGTAAGGGGGCTGATTTTAGCGATGAACTTTTCTTCATAGAATCTTAAGCCTTTGTATTTGATGAGGAAAAATCGCGTGAAAAACCCCAAAACAAAAGGAATGCCAAGATAAATGGCTACATTTTTAGCGACCAAAGCAAAAGATAGGGTATAGCCTTGCAAATTTATACCTAAAAATGAAGGCAAAACTATCATAAAAACATAAGCCATAATTCCAAAGAAAAAGATTTGAAAAAGACTATTGAAAGCCACCAAACTAAGAGCTAGCTCTTTATCCCCTAAGGCAAGGTCTATCCATACTAGCACCATAGCGATACACCGCGCAAGTCCTATGAGAATGACCCCTTGCATATAGCCTAGAGTGAAATGCGGCACAAACACATAAGCAAGAAACGCCAACACAAACATTAGCACAGGACCTACCAAAAAATTTAAGCCCAAAGAAACAAAAAGGATTTTCTTATGGCTAAAGACTTTAAAAATATGCATATAATTAGCCTTTACTAAGGGCGAGTAAAGCATTATAATAAGCCCTAAGGCAATGGCTAGATTTATATCATTAAATTCTAAAATCTGATAAAAATCTACAATTTGGGGGAAACAGATTCCTAGTATCAAGCCAAAAGTCGCACTTAAGAATATCCAAAGTGGGAGAAATTTATCCAAAACCTTCATCTTTCATCCTTACAAGCCAAGCAATACAACCAAGAATCCAAAGCCTATGGAGATTGCTAATACCATTGCCACAAAGATATAGAGCAATCTCATCTTAAACATTGATTTTAGCACAATGAGTTCGGGCAAAGAGCAGCCTCCACCTGCGATTAAAAGGCTCATCACAATGCCAAGTGGCACTCCAGCGTTGATTAACCCTAAGCCAATAGGGATAATCGCCTCCACACGAATATAAAGAAAAATCCCAATAAAAGCCGCTAGAATCACACCAAGATAATTAAAGTCTTTAAGAATTTCTTGCAAACTCTCTTGCGGGATAAAATCGTGGATAAAAGCCCCAATAGCCATACCCACAGCAAGAAAGGGCAGAATCTTTTTGTAATTTTTAAAGCTTTGAGTAAAAAGAGAGGCAAAAGATTTGCGTTTAAAATCCGCTTGGGATTGCGGAGCTTGAGAATGAAATCTTAAGGCTTTGCCTTGTGCTACATTGCTTGATAAAATGGGCTTAGGATTCAAAGAAAGGGGAGCTTTTGTGCAACAACTTGCAGTTGTGCAAGAAGCGGCGTTTGTCAAAAATTTCTCTTTCAGCAAGAGTTTTGCATTTGCGTTTTTTAGGCTGAATGCAAGGAGAAATACAGCTACAACCACAAAGCATATATAGCTTAGCCCAAGCGCAAAGCCAAAAGTCATAAAAAGCATAGTGATAAGGATAGGATTAATGAGTGGAGAGGTTAAAAGATAGGCAAAGCTCACGCTTAGATGAACACCATTGCGCACGAGAGATTGAAAAAATGGAATCGTAGAGCACGAGCAAAAAGGCGTAATCGCACCCAAAAGAATCGCTTTGAAATAGCTTGTGTAAGAGTTTGTGCTTAAGTGCCTTTGGACAGCGTTGGAATAGCGTTTATTGATGTAGCCCACAAGCATATCTATGCCGATAAATAAAATAGAAATTTCCGCAAAAAGTATGGCAAAACTTTGTAGAGTGTGTAAAATTTGAGGAGGAATATTCATCACTTTCCTTTGAATGAGAATCTTGCAATATCATATAATCAAAGATATTGCAAAGGAAAGTATAGCATTTTTAAATTAATATATCAATATATGTTGATATATTAATTTATTATTCACAACTTAAAACATATTTAGCATTATACAGCCTGATACTTGGCATTTGTTAAGGGGTAGATAAAAACTTTATTGCCTTATTGAAAAATACAAAAATCCACAGCAAATCCTAGAAATCACACCAAAGTCAAGCAACCAGACAAGAAATTACTCTTGCTCGTAAGCCTTGATTTTATCAAGTGTAAAGACAATATCCTCACCCACAATGGAATCCCTATAGCAGCGATAGCACCTTTGCGTGTTTTCGGATTCGGGACGCACTCCATTGGACTTAAAAGATTCAAAAGCCCAATCATCGCCGACTTTTTGCATACGCTCTCCTTAAAATAAAATCAAAAAGAAATTGTAAAGCTTGAGAGTGGCTCTAAGTCAAGAGGAAAATACAAAAATTTGAAATTTTTACTCCAGCGGCATTGAATGTAACTTGTTATTTTTTGATAGAATACCAATGTAAAATCATCAATGCACTTTGCAAAATTTCAATCCAAAGGGAAAAATAATGAAAAAATGGCTTTTGTTGCTTATGGGTTGTGCAGTCGTGAGCTTTGCCAATAGCGTAAGCGAGAAACTTGCTCAAGATTGCGATTTAAACGATTCTGTTGCTTGTTATAATTTGGGTGTTTTGTATTACAAAGGTCAGGAAGTAGAAAAAAAATCACAAAAAAGCATTGGAGTTTTACACTAAAGCTTGTGATTTAAAATATCCTAGTGCTTGTAATAATCTCGGTATTTTATACGAAGATAAAAAAGACTACAAAAAAGCATTAGAACTCTACGCTAAGGCTTGTGATTTAGAGAATCCTAACGCTTGTGGCAATCTAGGCACTTTATATTATACAGGTCAAGGAGTCGCAAAAGACTACAAAAAAGCGTTTGAAATTTATAGTAGGGCGTGTGATTTAAAATATCCTAGTGCTTGTAATAATCTAGGCGTTTCATACTATAAAGGTTTGGGGGTGGAGCAAGATTATAAAAAAGCGTTTGCATTTTACGCTAAGGCTTGTGATTTGGAGCATTCTGGGGCTTGTTATATTTGGGTGTTTCGTATAAAAAGGGTCAAGGCGTGAAGCAGAATCTTAAAAGGGCAAAAGATTATTATGGTAAGGCTTGTGATTTGGGACTTCAGCAAGGCTGTGATGCGTATAAAAACCTAAATTAAGAAAATACTTTTTAAAGCAATACGAAGCCAAAAAAATAGATTCTGCAATTATAGAATCCAATCTTTGTTTGTCAAGGTGTTTTCAAATATCCTCTACTTCATGCTTGATTAAATGAGAAAGCGTTAAAATGCAACTTTTTAGATTTCTTGAAAGGACAAAGATGAAAAAAGGATTTTTGTCAAGCGTGGGTGCGATTGGTTTAGTAGCTATGCTTTTTAGCAGTATAAACCTTAATGCCGAAAATTTAATCAATTTTCCAAAAGACAAGCAAAAAGTCTTATTGCTTTCTAGCTCGGGCTACAAAGATACAGGGTATTTGAATCACGCATTGCCTTGGCTAAAAGAGTTTGTGGAACAAAATGGGCTTAAGGGAAAAAGAGTGGCATTTATACCTTATGCGGGTGTGAGAAAAACCCCAAAAGAATACGAGGAGCAAGTACAAAAAGCCTTAAAAAGTTTAGATGTAGAGATTAGAAGTGTGCATAGAGGCAATGCAGCAGAAGAAGTCAAAAAGGCGGACGCAATTATTGTGGGTGGTGGCAATACTTTTGAGCTAGTCAATCAACTCTACAAAAATGAACTCGTAGAACTCATTGCGCAAAGAGTGAGTGAGGGCGTGCCTTATGTAGGTTGGTCTGCGGGGACAAATGTCGCAGGTGCTACAATGCAAACAACGAATGATATGCCTATTGTTGCTCCAAAGTCTTTTGATACTTTTAATATCTTCCCCCACCAAATCAATCCGCATTTTATTTCTGGAAAACCCGCCGGACACAATGGTGAGAGTCGCGAGGAGAGACTAGAAGAGTATTTGATTTTGAATCCTAAAACTATTGTTTATGCTTTGCCTGAAGGTGTCGCACTGCTCATCAATGGCAAAAAAGTGAAAGTTTTAGGTATGGATAAAAATACGCCACTTTTGAAACTTGAACACAAAAAAGCAATTCAAAAAATCGCCATAGATTCAGAATTTGAATACTAAGAAACTTTAAACACGCAAACAAAGCTATCTAAAATTTAGATAGCTTTGCTACTTTGTGTCAATTTGCATCTAAACCCCATAAATGCTCTTTGAATCGCTCATCAAGCAGGCAATTCTCTAGGCTTCTTTGCGAGAAAAGAAATCGTCCATCACACACAAAGCCAAGCTCCGCCCAATCTACGCTATTAAGTTTATCACATAGATTTTGCAAGGTTTTAGAATCTACTTCAAACTTTGGAAAAATTGCCAAAATTGAGCCATCATAAGCCTTGCAAGAATGAATAAAAAATGGCTTTTTATTGCGTGTTTTGGTATTGACATAGATTCTAGGATTTTCACTTTTATGGTAATCTCTCCCCCATTCCCACCAATTAGAATCGCTAAATTTTTTGATTTTTCTTTGCAATAATTTTTGTTTGAATTGTTGTAAATATTTGCAAGATTTTGCATATTCTCCATAAATCATTTTTTTGGTTTTGCCATTTTTTGCAGTCGTTGAATTGACAAACTCTACATTCCCAAATTCTGTGTTTGCAAAAATAGAATCCGCCCCACTCACCGCACCAACTTTCACAAAAAATAACTTTTTAAAGGGGATAAAATAGTGATTTTTGGTAAAGAGAATCTGCCCATTTACGCAGCTAAAAGTTTTCAAACAATTTGTATTTCTGCTAAAATTCCCTTTTTCAAAACGCCATATTGCACAATTTGGCTGGGCTTTATCAAAAATCTTTTTATCGCCCAAATCAATAAAATCTGTAATGCTCCCTTGTGAAAACAAAAACCCATTAAGCCTTACGCTCGCCGTGCTTTTTAAAAAATCTCGTGGAGTGATAAAGATGAGTTCCCCTTTATCTTGCAAATGCAGAATACATTTATAGATAAAGAAAAGATACAAATTTGAGCGTAAATCAAAAACATTTTTGTAGGGGGCTAAAAGGATTTTGGTAGATTCTAAAATATCTTGATAGCGCACATAGGGCGGATTGCCAATAATGCAATCAAACTTTTCGTCTATTGGGTAGGCAAAAAAATCCTGTTGCAAGATAGACTTATCGCAAATAACATTTGAATCTAATTCAATACCTACTTTATTAGGGGGGAGATTCTTTAAAAACGCCCCATTGCCACAGCTTGGCTCTAGGAATCGTGGATTTTCTAGCTTTTTGCTACTTTGGATAAGATTTAGCATATCACTTACAATATGCGGCGGGGTAAAAACCTGCCCTAAATGCTCTACATTAAGATTATTCATCAAAATACTTTTTGAAAGATAAATAGGCATCAGCCCTTAGTTTTAAGGATTCCCCAAAATTGCCTAAAATAAAATCTTTTGCTTCTTTGAATGTTCTTTTGATAATTTCACGATTATTGTCCCATTTAGCTTGAAAAGGGAGGTTGTTGCCATTTGGAGTAAGATTTTGTAGGGATTTTAAAGAGGTAGCAAAAATATCTTTTGGATTGTCTTTGTTGATGATGAGAAAATAATAATCCGCATTGTTTTCTTTTAAATTAACTTTAAGATTCTTAAAATATATCTCCCAAATTACGCCATTGCTAAAAGGTGGAATCTTGCCTGTTAGAGCATAATAAATTCCTAGTTTGCAGTTAAGATTATCCGCTGTTTTTGTCGTGCTTACTTTAATATTAATAGGATAAAAGTTATTGTTTTCCTCAAAGCTAAAATCCACCCAATCGCGCATATTTGGACGATTGATAGAAAAGTTTTGCTCTAAAAGATTAAAAATCTCATCTTCATTAAAAGCGGAATTTAGCCTCCCATCTTTTGTGTGAGAGGATAATGAAAAATCTTTAGATTTTAGAAAACCTACTATATCACAGAGTGTTTTGGGTAAAATATTTTCTGGCACTATATTCCCTTTATGAGTTTTGGATAATAAAAGAGAATTATAACATAAGGAGTTGATAAATCTTTGCAGAACCTCTAAAGAGACGCGTTGCCTCTTTAGATTTCTTTGTTTGTAGATTCTAAGATTTCAAAAATCTTACTGCTTCACTCCACTTTCTGCTTCCTTGATATAGCCCTCATATTCTGTATCACTTAAAAGCTCTAGCCAAGTAACATTCTTGCCGTCTTTCTCGTGTGTAAGGGCGATATGCACACCCTTTTCTTTTAAACCCGCTCCGTGCCAATGCTCTATATCAGGCGGACAAAGCACCACATCGCCAACCTTTGCAATTTGTGTAATTCCCGCTTTTGTGCCTGTATAAATCGTGCCTTGTGTAACAATCAGCGTTTGCCCTGCGGGGTGCGTATGCCACGCTGTCCTTGCGCGAGGAGAAAAGGTAACTTCCCCTCCACCATAATTGCGATAATCTCCACTTTTAAAAAGCGTTTTGACACTCACTTCACCGCTAAAGATTTTAGAATCCCCTTTGAATCTTCCAAGACTTCCCGCTTTTACTACTTCTTGTGCCTTTTGCATTTTTGCCTCCTCTGCACAAGTGATATTTGCGCAACCTAAAGTTGCAACCAAAGCAACAGCAATAAATTTTCGCATTTGTTCTCCTTGAAACAAAAAGATTCTGCAATTATAAAGCCTAACACTTAGTGTTTGTCAAGGGATAAAGTGTAAGATTTTATAAACTCTTTATCCTTGCTTGGATTTCAAATCTAAAAGTTTTGCAATCTCTTTTGCGTGGTAAGTGATGATAATATCTGCCCCTGCGCGTTTAAAGCCTAGCATTGTTTCTAACAACACGCGCTCATAGTCAATCAATCCCGCTTTTTGCGCAAATTTCAACATTGCATATTCCCCGCTCACATTATACACTGCAAGGGGCAATAAAGTGCGTTCCCTAATGTCGCGCACAATATCTAAATACGCAAGAGCAGGTTTAACCATTAAAATATCCGCGCCTTGCCTTTCGTCCTCTAAACTCTCTAAAATCGCTTCTCTGCGGTTTGCGGGATTCTGTTGGTAGCTTTTGCGGTCGCCAAAGCTGGGTGTGCTTTGTGCCACATCACGGAAAGGTCCATAATAGCCACTTGCAAACTTGGTAGAATAGCTCATCAAAGGAATATGTGCAAAACCTGCGCTATCAAGAGCGGCGCGGAGGGATTCTATCATTCCGTCCATCATTCCGCTAGGCGCAATCAAATCTGCCCCCGCTTGAGCCAATACAAGGGCTTGTTTGTTTAGAATCTCTAGCGTTAAGTCGTTATCCACGCTTTGCAGTTTTGGATTTAGGATTCCACAATGTCCGTGGTCTGTGTATTCGCAAAAACACAAATCTACACAAAGCAGCATTTTAGGAAATTTCGCTTTGATGGCGCGGAGGGCTTGTGCGACAATGCCTTGCTCACTTAATGCCTCACTCCCGACACTATCCTTAATGGCTGGGATTCCAAAAAGCATAATCGCTTCAATCCCTAAACGCTCTGCTTCCTCACATTCTTTGAGTGCATTATCCACACTTAGTTGATACACATCGGGCATTGAAGCAATGGCGTTTTTGACATTCTCGCCGTGTGTGATAAAAAGCGGGTAAATCAAATCTTGCACTCTAAGACTATTTTCCTCTACTAAATTCCTAACAACCTCGTTGAATCGGACTCTTCTTAAACGTTTAAACATTTTTTTCCTTTATGAATGGGTTTTAGCAAGAACGCCTTGCAAGACAAAATAATTTTTATCCTCTTTGTGAAAATAGTCTAACTTTAATCCTTGCGATTCTAGTGTGCTTTTGATAATATAAATTCCAAGCCCCAAACCGCTACTATTGGATTTAGAATCCTTAAAAAACGGCTTAAAATGGTCTTTTAAGGAGTAGGGGAGCGGTGCGCCAAAGTTTAGAATCTCTAAATTCTCTCCATTTACGCGCACTTCCACCTTGCCTTTTGTTTTGTATTTTAGCGCGTTATCTAGCAGATTTTTAATCGCTAGAGTTAGCATTTCAAAATCGCAATGCAAAAGATAATTTTCATCAGGCAAAATAAAAAACTCTTTTATCTGTCCGCTATCTAAAAGCAACATTGCAAAAACGCGATTCAAAATGTCTTTTAATACATAATTTTGCTTGTTTAAACAATAGTTGCGGGAGCTTAACTCCTCAATCTTTGCAAACTCATTGATTAGGCTGTTGAGGCGGTCAAACACACTACAAAGTCGCTCTTTGTAAAGGGGCTGTTCAATCATCTCTGCGGTGATTCTACCCTTTGTAATGGGTGTCTTTAGCTCGTGCATTATAGAGCGCAAAAATAAATGTCTGGATTGATTGAGCGCATTAATTTTCTCCACAGCATTTTCAAATTCGCGTGCAAGTTCTCCAATTTCATCGTTTTGATTGAATTTGCAATGGATATTGGTTTGTCCATTAGCAAATTTACGAATCTCTTTGCGCAAGGTTTTAAGCGGTAAAATGCTACGAATGACAAGCACAAACAAAAACACCACCACCAAGAATGCAAAAAATGTAATCAAATAATAATTAAAAAGGCTATGAGAATGCAACCCGCCATAGAGCTTCCATTCTTGTGGAGTTTGCAAAAAAAGATAAATGCCATTTTCTTGCTTAATGATTTTTGCAATCATTCCACTAGTTAAATTTGGCGTTAAATGGTTTTGGAATTGTTCTAATGTTTTGTTATCTTGGATTTGGTGCAAATCCAATTCTTTAAGATATTTTTCAATCAATTCTACATTTCCACCAAAGCGCACCAATTGGTTAATTGTAGCTAGGAATTGATTGTATTTTAGTTGGTCTTTTAGTATGCCCTCATTAATTTCCTCTCGGATAAAATAATAGGAAAATGCACCCAAGCAAATGATTGCTACGATAAACAAAATGGTAATTTTAACAAAGATAGAATTTTTAATCATCTTTATAATTGCAACTTATAACCAATCCCGCGCACGGAGAAGATAAACTTTTTGTCGCCTTTTTCTATTTTTGAGCGCAAACGCCCGATAATTACATCAATGCTTTTATTGCTAGAATCCGGATTGATGGAGTCTGAATGTGCGGCAATAGAATCACGCGTTAAAGCTTGATTGACATTTTCAAGCATAAAGCTTAGAATCTCGTATTCTGCTTTTGTAAGATTTAGCACTTCATTATAGAGATAAATTTCTCTGCTTTTCTTATCCAACACAAAGGGCAAAATTGAAGTTTCTGCATTATATGGCTTATTGGCTAGATTGTATCTACGAAGGACACTATGGATTCTTGCAACTAGCTCTTTTGGGTCGTAGGGCTTTGGAATATAATCATCTGCACCATATTCTAATCCCAATACTCTATCGTCAATATCGTGTCTAGCTGATGAAATGATAATTGGAATCCGTTTTTCTTTTGCAACCCTCTTGCAAACTTCTAGCCCATCTAAGTTTGGGAGTGTTAAATCTAAAAGAAGGAGGTCAAAATGCCGAGCGTTTATTGCGCTCATACCTGTGTAAGGCTCGTCATAATTTGTTATATTTATACTATGAGCTTTCAAATATTCGCTAAGAATGGTTGCTAACTCCAAATCATCTTCTATCATTAAGACTTCTAGCACGGCATCTTCCTTGCAAAAAGGAGGATTGGGTATTTTAGGGGGTTAAAGAAAAATTCAGGAAGATACCCGCTAGTATTGACAATAATTTCAAAGAACTTACTCACACTAAGTGTCCTTAAGCAAAGGAGAAGTGGATGAAAAACTTTTCTTTTCAGAAAAACCAAACTCAACCCTTGGTTAAGCCTGTCTCTCAACTCATCCTGTTGAGATGATGAAATTATAAAGCAAAATAGTAAATCAAAAGTAAATAAAGGAAAAATTTTCATTTTTGGCTCTTTTTTTCATCAATAATAGCTAAAGTAAATTCTAAAAAATTCAAAATCATATCTACCTTGGTTTCAATATTGCGGTTATTTGGAGATTGTAACCCTTCAAAAAGAACAAGAATCCTCTCCTGCAAAGCATTCAAAAACTTTTCTTCTTCCAAATAAGCCTTTGTCAAAAGCGCTTTAAGTTCCTCTGCACTCTTAAAATCTAGTTTTTCAATTTTGCGCACATAAGGATTCTGCGAATTTGAATTTTCGCGATTCGGATTATCAGAGGGCAAAATATCCAACAAGGCATCGCGTTCTAATTTTGGCTCTTCTAAAGTTTCTTGGTCTGGTTCGTTGAGCGTAGGATTGTCTGTATCAATCTCTGCTAATGTTTGTAAAATCGCTTCTTTTAATTCCATAGTTGCAACAACCACCTTTCAAACTCATTAAATTCTATTTCGCTATCCATTTGAATAAACAAATTCAACATATCTTCACTTGCCTTACCATAATTTTTGCGGTTACTAACAAGCCGCTTTAGTGCGATTTTGGCTTCAACATTGTTTGGGTCTTTTTCTAAAATGGTTTTGTAAATTTCTGCGGCTTCATAACGATGTCCTTGTATCTCATAAATACTTGCAAGGGTTAAGGTTTTCATCAGAAGCCTTTTTAGGTTTTTGTCAAGAATTTTAGCATAAATGGATTGTTTTGTGAAGCTTTCTTTAAAAGGGTAGAATCTAAATCTTTTGATTGCGACTCCGCACTTATCATCGTGTCCTTGCTAGACAAAGCGATAAATTGTACCACCTCGTCCTTACGAACGAAGTGAAGCAATCTATAATCTTAGCAATCAAAAAACATTCAATGGCGAGATAAAAAGTTATAGATTGCCACGATTCCTTACGGAATCTCGCAATGACGCAGTGGAGATTCTTCTGTCATTGCGAGGAGCAAACGAAGTGAGAGACGAAGCAATCTATAATCATGCATAAAGTAATTTTTTACAATGGAATCCTTATAAAGAAGCACAATATTATAGATTGCCACGAGGCTACGCCTCTCGCAATGACGAGGTGGTAACCGCAATGCAAGAATCCCACAATGACACAATGCAAAAGCAAACCTGTTTCTTTGCATGACTATTTTAAAAAACCAAAGAAAATTAAAATCTTTTACATTTATTTTTAGGATTCTGTCATTTACAAGAAAAGTTTAATTTTTAAAAAAGAGAAATAATGAAAAAGCTAATTTTAGGATTCTTATTAATCTTTGGAATCTCAAGCACACTCTTGGCAGAAGTAGATTTCATCGCACTTGCAACCAATGGAGAGTTTAACGAACAAAGCGCAGGTGTGAAAGTCTTAAATGATGAGGAGATGAGGCAGGATGTGGGAGGGGCGTATTTGTATATTGAGCAAAATAATATGCTATATAGAAATAAGCTGAATGAATATGGGATTACAAATAATTCAGGCACAAAAATATCTTATACTGCCTATTATTTAATTATCTCGGAATCTAGTGATTATGAGTATGGACGCCTAAATGTAGATGATGGAACTAGACGATGTATCCCTGCTGTTTCTGCAACCTTAAATCATCTAACCAATCAAGTAAGCGTTTCTGTTATTGGCGTAAATCAATATAACCCTGTTTATGCAAGACCAGCAGATAGATATTATGCGAATAAGTTATTGGAAAAAGACGGTGGAAAATTAATCAATCAGGCTAACAGATTGATAAGAATTGAAAGCAGAAGCTATAAGTATTAACAATGATAACTATTCATTCAAACACAAATTTCTATGCGAATTTATGGGCTAATCCCACAAAAGGTTCTACAAAAACGCTTAGTGATGCAGAGGCATCATCAAACATTGAAGCCTATTATAAGAAGGAATAAGTTTTGCCACTGAATGGTGGGCAATTTGATTCTCTTGGATTTAATCAAAAACTAAATGCTATGGTGCAGAATATGCGACAAATCAGTGAATCTCAAATGAAAGAGGCAAAGCAATTTTTGGATAAAGCACAAGAGAGTATAATGACTTCTTTTTACAAGGAAAATCAAAGCTTTATAGATAGAGTAATAGTGGCGCAAAACAATATGAGAAATGGTATTGCAAACTCCGATGATAAGGTGATTTTGGAGGACAAGAATGCTTTGCGATTCTTGGAAGTTTTGGTAGCATTTGGGGGTAGAGAACTAAGTAAAATCACCGAAGACAAAGAAAACCAATTACTTTTTAGCCTTACAAACAACACCTCTAGCGCAGAGATTCAAAAACAAATTTTTGAATATCAACAGGTAGGCTCATTTTCATCGGGTAAATATTTTTTTGATTTAGTTTTTGACACATTACCACTTTCACAACAAGAGCAAGTTTTAAACGCTTTGGCGGTCGTGCATTCTTACTTTTTTCAAAAATCTTTAGAGGTTAGCTCTTTTAAGGTTGAATGGGGGGCAAACGAAAATGGAGAATGGGCGTGTTTGAATATCTCTTCTTTGAATCAACAAACTTCCAATCTTGAATCTCTTTTGCAAAAGGTATCCCATACCACCGAGCAGACACTCTTTGAGATGCTACAAAACAAAGAGAGGTTAGAACAAGGTGGGCAAAATGCGCCCCAAAATCCCACAGATTCCATAATGCAAACACTGCTTAAGGAATCTAAAGAGAGCAGAAAGGCTTAGGCTTCTACATTTGCGCGAACCCTGCGCGTCATTGCGAGGAGTGAAGCGACGAAGCAATCCATAATGTAGAATCACCTAAAAGATTCCATTGCTAACGCTTTGGCGAGATTCTGCATTATAGATTGCCACGAAAATCAGGAGTTTTCTCGCAATGACAGAAAAGCAAGGCATCGTTGTGAAACCTTTGTAAAAGGCTGTGGCGTGTGTTGCGGTAGCAGAATCTCTAGGATTCCATACGCGGACGGAGTCGTGGCACACATTATTTAACAATCAGAATCGGAATTGGAGATTTTTGCGAAAAGTCGTTTTGGTTGGTAGAAAAGATTTTATTCCAAAAACTTTCTTCGCTTTGCCCAATAACAAGCAAATCAAAGTCTTTAGCATAGGCTAATACTTCCGTTACTGCCTCGCCCTCTAGCATTTTGGTTTGGATATTAATGCCTTTTTGGGTGAAAATCGCACTAAACTCCTCTAATAGTTTGTCGCTTTGCGCACTTTCTTTCTTCTCTATCTCCTCATAAGCGGCTAATGCTGCCTCGCCATAGAGCATAATGGGGGTTTTTACATGAATAATCGTAAAGGCGCAATCCTCTCTATCGCCAAAAAATTTCACCACAAATTCTGCGGCTTTTTGGCAAGATTTTGTCCCATCTACGGCAAATAGAATCTTTTTCATCACTTAAGACCTTTGAATAAAATAGCAAAAATTATAGCAAAATCTATACAAAATTCACAGAAAATAAAGTAAGAATGCGCTACTCTTTTTAAATTAAATTTCAAAAATAAGAGAATAGGTCATTATGCAAAATATTCTACGACATATCCCCAAAACAGACAAGCTATTAAAGGCTTTGCAGCGCGAATTAGAAAGCAATTTCAACCTAAATTTAGCCAAAAAACTTATCCTAGAGTTTTTAGAAAACTACCGACAAGACTTGTTGCAAGGTGGTGAGATTTTAGAGTTTCAAGCCTGTGTGCAGTGCATTATTAAACAATACCATTCTCTGACACAAAAGTCTTTAAAACCCCTTGTGAATGCCACCGGAATCGTGGTGCATACAAATCTTGGACGCAGTGTATTCTCTCCCTCTATCTTGCAAGAGATTTATCCAATCCTCACGCGCTATAACAACCTAGAATACAATGAAGAAAAGGGTTGCCGCAGTGAGCGTTATGTGCATTTAAAAGGCTTATTTAAAGCACTTTTGGGCGCAGAAGATGTATTGGTGGTCAATAATAACGCCGCGGCAGTCTTTTTAATTTTTAATACTTTTGCTAAGGGTAAAGAAGTCGTTGTTTCGCGCGGAGAACTCATTGAGATTGGCGGAAGCTTCAGGATTCCAAAGGTTATGTCAGATTCTGGTGCAATTTTACACGAAATTGGCACAACCAACAAAACGCATCTAAAAGACTACAAAGAAGCAATAAACGAGAATACTGCTATGCTATTTAAGGCACACAAATCCAATTATGCAATGAGTGGGTTTGTTAAAGAAGTGGAATTTGGAGAAATTGTAGAATTAGCTAAAATGCAGAATCTGATAGATTATTATGATTTAGGTAGTGGATACTTCGGTTTAAGCGGATTTGAGAAGAGTTTGAAGAAGTTTGAACCCGCTTTAGAGGAAATCGCAAAGCTTAATCCAAGTCTTGTAAGTTTCAGCGGTGATAAGCTTTTAGGTGGCGCACAAGCTGGAATCATCTTTGGCAAAAAAGCGTTGATAGACGAGCTAAAAAAGAATCAACTTTTAAGAATGTTGCGTGTGGATAAATTTACCATTGCAGCCCTTGAGGCAACTCTTAATGCCTATTTAGAAGGCAAAACAGATAAGATTCCTACTTGTCATTTGCTTTTAAAGGACAAAGCGGAATTAAAACAAGAGGCAGAAGCATTAGCAAGACTGATTCCGCAAGATTTTGCGCCTGAAGTGATTCCTACTAAAAGTTATAGTGGTGGAGGGGCGATGCCAAGCCATTATTTAGATTCCTTTGGTGTTGCAATAGAAGCAAAAAGCTTAACGCCTTTAGGGCTAGATGAGGAGCAGTTAGAGAAATCTTTGCGCTCTTTTGGAATTATTGCGAGGCTAGAAAATTGTGCATTAATTTTAGATGTGCGCACCTTATTGGCGGGAGACAAAGAGAGAATCGCAGAGGCTTTAAAGAATCTAGCACACTTAAAACACAAAAATTAATCAAGGAAATCAATGCAAGAAAATTTAATTATTGGCACAATGGGGCATATTGACCACGGAAAAACAAGCTTAATTGCCGCAATGAACGGGTTTTGGGGAGATAGTTTTACACAAGAGAAAGAACGTGGAATCACACTAGATTTAAGCTTTTCTAATTTAAGCCAAAACCAAAAAAATATCTCTTTTATTGATATGCCCGGACACGAAAAGCTTGTTAAAAATATGATTGCAGGGGCATTTGGTGTAGATTATGCAATGCTATTAATCGCAGCAAATGAGGGCATTATGCCACAAACGATAGAACATTTAAGAATCGCTTATTTGCTTGGGATTAATGATTTTATCGTTGTGCTTAGCAAAAGCGATTTAGTGAGTTTAGAGAAAATAGAACAACTTAAAAATGAGATTCAAGAACTTTTTGGCAAGTTTTCAAGTTTGCGTTTTCAAATATTAAGTTGCTCTATTTATGATAAACAAAGCATAGAAACACTCAAAACAAAACTTTTAAAATTACCCAAAAAATCTCATAGGGATTTGGGTTTTTTTCGTTATTATATTGACCGCGTCTTTGTTATTAAAGGTGCAGGCTGTGTCGTAAGTGGAACTTTAATGGACGGGGATTTAAGTGTGGATGAGAAAATATGGTGTGCGCAACTTGGAAGAATGCTTGGAATCAAGAATCTTCAAGTGCATGGACAAACTCAATCCATAGCCCCCAATGGAGCGCGGGTTGCAATCAATCTAAGCGGTGTTTCTCATCAAGAACTAAAACGTGGGGATTTGCTTACCAAAAAGGGTTATTTGCGCGGATTTGACAGCATAGAAGTAGAGATTTGTGCTTTTGAATCCATAGAACACAATAGCAAGATTCAGCTGTTTTTGGGTGCATTGCGTTGCGTTGCACGGATTTTATTTTTAGACAAAGACAAAAAGTTTGCAACCCTAAAAACCTCCATTCCAATTTTTGGTATTTTTAATGAAAGATTTATCCTACGCGATGATAGGCAAACTCTAGGCGGAGGTAGAATCTTAAGCCCTATTATAGACCCGATGAAAAAGTCTCAAAAGTTAAAATATTTAGAGCTTTTAAGCAAGGGGGATTTAAGGGGGGCATTTGCGATTTTGCTTCTTGCGCACAAAAAAGGCTTTGGGCTTATTAGCGCAATCCAACGTTTTAGCATCTCGCAATCTCAAGCATTAGAGATTGCCTCTACGATTCCAGAATGTTTCGTGTGCGCTAAAGAGTTAATCGTTTATCCAAAAATTGCTAGAGAAATGGTAAAAGGGATCATCTTTAAAATTTTTTCCAAGAATCCCAATGCCCTTTTAAGTGCTGCATTGCTTAGTCAAAAACAAAGTTGGGTAGCAGAGGAGTTGGCAAAAAGCGTTTTAGATGAAATGTTAGAAAAAAACGAGTTAAACAAAATAGATTCTTTTTATGTCTCCCCAAGGAATGTTTTAGGTTTAAGTAGCGATACAGAGGAGATTGCAAATTATTTTTACAAAACCATTTATGAAACCTTGCGTAGTCAAGAGTTTCAGCCTATTGCTCCTTATAATTTGTATGATGAATTAGATATTGATAGACAAACGGGAGATTCTGTGTTTAAGCGATTAACGCACGAGAAAAAGATTTTGCGCTTAAATCATAAGCTATTTATTTGCAGTGATGTTTTAGCGCGTTTGCTTGAGCTAATGCGTGGAATCATCAAAAAGGAGGGATATTTGGATTTGGGAAATTTCAAGGCGCATTTAAATCTTAGTCGTAAATATTTGATTGCCTATTTGGACTATTTGGATAGTTTTAAAGACATTGTCAATACCGATGGCAAACGCACTTTCAAGTGAGATAAGATGCTAGATAGATTGCAGAATCCACCATTAAACAGGGAATTAAATCAGCATTTAATTGATGCCAAGACGGCAAATCATCAATCTATCCTCCCTATCCAATCTCAAGAGATTTTTAAAGAGGAGGTGGCACTTCGCGAACTTTTAGGGACAAAATTCTTGCGCCCTTTTAGTTTCAATTTGGAATCTTTTTATTTTTTGCTTACCAATCTTTGCCATCATTATAAGGTTGCCCTTGCGCTATCGTCCCACAATATGCTTTATTGTGCTTATTGGGAATTGCCTCTACAATACAAAGAAAACATCTTTCCCCTCCTGCCAGACTTTACAAGTGGAAAAATCTCTCAAGATTCCATTAATGCCGCACTTGATTGGGGAGCAGATTGCTTTATTGTGCCTATCTTAAATGAGGATATTTTAACGCGCAACGAAATAGAATCCTTGCCACAAAATGTTATTAAAGTCGTGGATATTAGCTATGCGGTAGCTTTGAATCTCCCCTTGCCACAGGCGGATATAATGTTGCTTAATGGCGAGAATCTAGGAATTATGCGTCCTTTTGGCATTTTGGCTTCTAATGAGTTTTATGGAATTTCAAATGTTTATTTAGAGATTCAAAACCTTTATTCAACCTTTGCACAAGCCATTGCGCTCAAAAAAACTAGCGTAAATCCTAGTGAGCGATTTCAAAGTGATTTAGCACAACCCTTTTTTGACGCTTTGTGTGCAATTTTAGATAAAGCAGGTTTTAACGATTGTTGTTATGCGTTTTATCCAACCCCAAAGAACACCCTATCGCTAGGGCTTAAAAGAATTAAAGCTCGGAATCTTATCCAAAGTTTGCTTTTTGATGGGATTGGCGTCATCAATGGGCAAGAATGCCTCTTTGGCTTTGCGCGCCCCTCTTTTGTCTTGCGTGAAATGGGATACACACAAGAGCAATCAAGGGAGCTGTTAAGCCTTAGCTTTTTGGATATTTCCCCAAGTTTGATTCCACAGATTGCACAAAAAATTGCACAAAGATATATGCAGTTAAGAAGCTTAGAACATTAAATTGAAATCTTTATGAGGAGGCAAAATGAAAGCAGAAGCTAAGAGCTTAAAAGAAGCCATAGAATCCCTACAAAACGCTACAAAAGGATTCTACCGACAGGCAGAAATTTTACCGCTTTTAAATGCGCAAGAGAGGATTTTGGCTAAAGAAGTATTTGCAAAGAAGGCATTGCCTTGTTTTGATAATACTGCAATGGACGGATACGCGCTCAAAGCCTCTGATATGGGTAAAACACTAAAAATTAAAACGACGATTTTTGCTGGAGATTGCACAGAAGTAACACTCAATAATTTAGAATGCGCAAAGATTATGACGGGTGCGAAAATGCCTAATGGAGCGGATTGCGTTGTGCCTTTTGAAGAAGTTGAGGGCGGATTCCAAAATACCGAAAAAATCAATGCGCCACAGACTTTAAAGCAAGGTGCAAATATCCGCAAATACGGAGAGGAAGTCACATTGGATTCCATATTGTTAGAAAAAGGGGCGTCCTTGAGTGCAGATTATCTCACCCTACTTGCCACACAGGGCATTAGCCACATTGAAGCTTTTACTCCTTTAAGGATTAGTGTTTTCGCAAGTGGCGATGAGCTAAAGGAAATATGGGAGCAAACAAACCCTTATCATATTTATAATTCCAATGCCACAATGATTCAAGCGATTCTTAAAAGCTATGGATTCCAAAGCCATTATGGCGGAATCTTGCGAGACAATCACGATTCTATCCAAGCAATCTTGGAATGCCCTAGTGATGTGATTTTTACAAGCGGGGGAGCAAGTCAAGGAGAAGCGGATTTGATACGCGCAACTTTAGAGCAAAGTGGAGCAAAAATGGTGTTAAGCGGTGTGCAAATCAAGCCCGGCAAACCTCTAATGGTCGCTAAACTTAGAGAAAAGTTTATCGTTGCTTTGCCGGGAAATCCTTTGGCGGGCGGGGTTTTGCTACGCTTACTTATCGTGCCATTCTTGCGTCAATTAAGTGGAGCAATCGCACATTATCCACAATTTTTAATGCTAAAATCCGCACAAAATCTTACACGCAAGAATCGCACAGAGGCATTGCTTGGGATTATGCGGGGGGATTGTGTTTCTTTTGTTAAGGGAGGAAAATATGGCTCTGGTGAGGTTACGCCAATGGCTTTAAGCAACGCATTGATTGTCTTTGGAGAATCTTGCAATTCCATTCAAAAGGGCGATATGTTAAAAGTTTTGCCTTTTAAAATGGATTTTGGTAGTGAAAAGATAGATTTTATTAATTAAATAAAAGTTTGTTAGTTTAAAATGTGTTTAGAAAAAAAAGATAAAATTGCGCAAAACTTGTATGATGAAGGAAAAGCGATGAAAACTCTTGCAGTGATTGGACTTGGATATGTTGGATTGCCTTTAGCAGTGGAGTTTGGAAAAACCTACAAAGTCTTAGGATTTGATATTTTTGCCAAACGCATTCTTGAGCTAGAAAATGGCTACGACCGCACTTTAGAAGTGGAGGAAGCCGAGCTTAAAAGTGCTAAAAATCTGCATTTTACAACCCATTTGGAGGATTTAAGGGAGGCACAAATTTTTATCATCACCGTGCCTACACCCATTGATAATTACAATAAGCCCGATTTAACACCCTTGCAAAAAGCCTCTAGCAGTGTAGGAAAAGTGCTAAAAAAGGGCGATATTGTAATTTATGAAAGCACGGTTTATCCGGGCTGCACAGAGGAGGATTGTGTCCCGATTTTAGAACAGACAAGTGGGCTAAAGTTTAATGTGGATTTCTTTTGTGGGTATTCACCTGAACGCATTAACCCCGGAGATAAGGCGCATCGTCTGCCAAACATTAAAAAGGTAACAAGCGGTTCTACACCCCAAGTTGCAGAGGAAGTGAATGCGCTTTATGCGAGCATCATTACCGCTGGAACACATAAAGCTCCAAGCATTAAAGTGGCAGAAGCGGCAAAGGTAATTGAAAATTCCCAAAGAGATATTAATATCGCCTTTGTCAATGAACTCGCCTTGATTTTTGAGCGGTTGGGTATTGATACCTTAGAGGTGTTAGAAGCAGCGGGAAGCAAATGGAACTTCTTGCCCTTTCGCCCGGGGCTTGTGGGCGGACATTGTATTGGCGTAGATCCTTATTATCTCACACACAAAGCAGAATCTCTAGGGTATCATTCGCAAGTGATTCTAGCTGGACGCCACATTAATGATAATATGGGCATTGTTGTCGCAGAACGCGTGATTAAACTAATGATTAAAAATGCGCACCAAATTGTGGGAAGTAAGGTTGCGATTCTTGGGGTTACCTTTAAAGAGAACTGCCCGGATATTCGCAATTCTCGCGTTGTAGATGTGATAAGAGAATTACAAGACTTTGGGTGCAATGTGGAAGTCTATGACCCTTGGGCGGACAAAGAGGAGGTTCAGAAGGAATATGGCTTAGCTTTGCGAGACTTAGAGACATTTAATTTGCAAGAATACCAAGCAGTGATTATCGCGGTGGCGCACAATGCGTTTAAAGAGCTTGATTTTAAATCGCGTGGTAAAGTGGTTGTGTATGATTTGAAAGGCATTTTGCCCAAAGAGCAAGTCAGCGGGAGGCTGTAAAGCCAATAAGATAACTGCAAAAGTTAAGAAATGAATTTTGTATTTTGGGAGTTTCTACTTTTTGGGTGGATTTTTGTGAGTATTTTTGTGTGAGTTTGTTGGTGCGTGGAGCGTCATTGCAAGGCAAAGCCGAAGCAATCCATAATCTCGCATACAGAAAATTTTACAATGGAAGTTTTAAAACAATTTAAGATTATAGATTGCCACAGCCTCCAACAAGTCTTCGCAATGATAAAAAATAAAACGCCCTATTTGCAACATTATAGATTGCTACTATTTGATAAATCAAGTCTCGCAATGACAGAGGAGCAAACTTCACAGACAAGATTCTACATTATGGATTGCATAGCAACTCACCCAACCTCGCACAAATGCCTTGCATTTGCACCCCGCAAAATTGTGCCAACTTCTTGCAATGTGCCTATCACAAAACACAAAAAAAGCATTCTCCCTAGACACCATTAATATAACGCAATAAGAGTTTATCTGCTTTTGCCCTAGAATCCTCCAAAAAGCTATTGCAACTGCTTCGGATTCTTGTGAGAAATCCAACCACTCCGCCTATTTTTAAATCAGAATTGCCCACCTCTAGCAAAAGATTTCTAAAGTATTTTTTCGGGTCTTTGGGGTCATCGCGATGAAGATAAACCTCAAAAAACAAAATGTCCTCGCCCCTAATAGTTACATTTCTCAAACAAAAAATAAAATTGAAATTTTTATCCCCTATCTCATCGGTTGTTAAGGGGCATTTTAGATTTTTTGCTTTAAAGCTATATTTATCTTTCTCCCAAATCCTATAATGTTCTCTTACAAAATTTTCAATAAACTTTTTAATTCAATAATCCTTCTGAATATTTTAAAATAAGATTATAACACATTCTTTTGTTGGATTGCGCGTTGTGCATTCAGCAAGGCTAGAAGTGCCACGCCCACATCGCCAAAAAGAGCAATCCACAGATTCGCAACTCCTAACACTCCAAATACCATAATTGCTACTTTTGTCCCAAGCGAAAAAATAATATTTTCCCATAAAATCCTCCTTGTATTTTTTGCTATATCAAGAATTTGCGGAATCCTATTTAAATTATCGTCCAAAATCACAATATCCGCCCCCTCTAACGCAATATCACTGCCAACTTTTCCCATAGCAATTCCAATATCACTAAGTGCCAAAGAGGGTGCGTCATTGATTCCATCGCCCACAAAAATTACCTTTTTACCTTTTGCTTTTTGTGCTTTTAGAATCCTTTTTAAATGTGCAACTTTTTCATCAGGGAGTAATTCTGCATAATATTCACTTATGCCTACATTTTCTGCAACTTCTTGCACTATGTTGCATTTATCTCCACTTAGTATTATGGGCTTCATTGAATATTCTTTTAATTTGCTAAGGGAATCTTTTGCTTCCTCTTTGATTGCATCTTCAAGGATAATAGAACCAATGACTTGATTGTGCAAACTTAAAAAGACTTGCAATTTTGCACTTTGTTCTTCTTGAATTTTTTGTTTAAGGAGAGATTCTATAAAACGCGCATTGCCAAGTGCGAATCTTTCACCCTTGATAGTTGCGATAATTCCGCCACCTGCATATTCTTTAAGGTTTTCAATCTCTTCTAGGTTTTGAGGTGGTTCATTTTGCAAGAGTTTGAAGTTTGCAATCGCTTTTGCAATGGGGTGATTAGAGTGCGATTCTAGCTTTTTGGCATTGGTTAGTATGAACTCTTTGTTGTATTGGGCGTATGTTTGAATCTCTTTTATTGTTAATTCTCCCTTTGTCAATGTGCCTGTTTTATCCAATACAATCGTGTGTGCGGAATAGAGTGCTTCAAGATAACTTGAGCCTTTAACCAAAATCCCCATTTGGGAGGCTTTACCAAGAGAAACGAAAAAAGTCAGAGGGATAGAAAGCACAAGAGCACAAGGGCAAGAAATTACCAAGAAAATGATTCCGCGATAAGACCAAATTTTTAACATTTCCACAAAATCCTCTCCCAATGCCCAAAAATACAATGTCGGCAGGAATGCTATGCTAAAAGCCAAAAGCGTAACAATGGGCGTGTAAAACTTGGCAAACTTTGTGATAAACTCCTCACTTCTACTTTTTTGCATACTTCCTTCTTCAATGAGTTGTAAGATTTTACTCAATGCAGAGTTTGTATAGCTTTGTGTGGCTTGTATATGCAAAATCCCATCTAAATTAATCCCGCCAGAAAGCACATTATCGCCTACCTCAACACTCTGCGGAATGGACTCTCCACTTAAGGCAGAGTTATCAATATGGCTAGAGCCTTTGATAATTTTACCATCAGCGGGGATTCTTTCTCCCGCAAACACGATGAGCATATCGCCTTTTTGAATCTCTTTTGGAGGAATTAGAATCTGTTTGTCTTTGCGCAAGATTCTTGCATTTTCTATTTTTAGTGCGCTAAGAGAACGGATTTGCCTTTTTGTTTTTTCCACCACACGATCTTGCAAACTCTCACCTATACGATAAAATACTAGAATCCCTACGGCTTCTGCACTCTCACCAATACAAAATGCACTTAGACTTGCAAGAGCCATTAAAGTATTTTCATTAAAAACTTCTTTCTTGATAACCCCATAAAATGCTTCCTTTAAGATTCCATAACCCAAAGAGAAATAGCAAATCACAAACAAGAGGGTTACAAATGTCGCACTCAAAGAGATTCCAAAAATTTTAAAATCTGCCAAAAGTGCGAATACATAAAGAATCAATGCGCCAATAAATAAGATTTGATTGAAAAGGTTTTTCTCTAAGATTCCTTGCGCATTCTTTGAGGCGCATTCATTGTTGTAGCATTTCATAACTTTACCTTTTACATCTCTTGGATATGTTCTAAACCCTGATTGAAAATCTTTTCAATATGGTCATCATCTAGCGAATAAAACACCTCTTTACCGATTTTTTGATACCGCACAAGCCGTGCTTGTCTTAGGATTCTTAGCTGATGAGATACCGCACTTGGAGAGAGGTTAAGCGGTTGAGAAATTTCATTCACGCAAAGCTTCTCTAACTGCAAAAGGGAAAGAATCCGAATCCTTGAGGAATCACCAAAGATTTTGAATAATTCTGCAAGCTCATAGAGCAATTCCTCTTTTGGCAAGGATTTTAAAACAACCTGAAGAGACTTGAAGCGATTTTCATCTATTTCTGGCATAGAATCTCCTTTTAATTAAATATATGAGCATTTGTTCATATATTTAATTATAAAAACAATTTTCTTATATCTCTATTAAATTTTAGAGTTTTGGTTTGAAGTTTTGACTAAGAATTAGGAGGATTGAAGCACTTGCAGAATCCCAAAGGGGATTCTTGATTAATAAGCCTTAGGA
Organism: Helicobacter rodentium ATCC 700285; assembly: GCF_000687535.1. GTDB lineage: Bacteria > Campylobacterota > Campylobacteria > Campylobacterales > Helicobacteraceae > Helicobacter_D > Helicobacter_D rodentium. Next base: position 91,094 of record NZ_JHWC01000003.1, on the reverse strand, counting down.
TAGCATTTCCATTCAATTTCTTTTGCGGTTAATTGCATATTTTGTGGCAAACCCGTTTGTGGATTGATTGCCCCTGCATTGCTATCTGCATAAGCATTGTATCCGCCATAAGGGATTGCATCAACTTCTACAAATTTGCCCACGGTTAAATCCTTGAAAGTGCCATAAACATCTTGTCCAAAAGCACCACAATCATCACCTTTAATTTCTGTATAAGGCATTACTTTAATGACAAGTTGCCCACCCGGTCCTGATAGGGTGATGGTTTTGTTTTGGTTATCCACTGCTGAAATTTGCCCTGCCACATCAAAATCATACGCCATTGCAGAAGTAGAAAGAATCGCAGCGGCTGCGAATGCTCCAAGCAATTTTAAAGTTTTCATTTTTGTCTCCTTATGATTTAAATTCGCCTGAAATTATAAAAGCATTTTGTTAATAAATTGTGAAGATATTATCAAATTTCTATGAATTTAAATTCCCAACAAATAATCTACTTTATAAATAAAATCCTCTGCGTCTTGCACATTGTCCATTATGATTAAGTATTTGCCATTAACGATAAAGCTAGGCACACTTTGGATTCCTGTTTGTGCGATAGAATCTTGCCAAGTCTTGAGCTTGTCTTGCACTTCTTTGCGCTGAAGTTGCGTTTCAAACTTTGTTTGTGAAATCTCCATTGCATCTAAGCCAAAAGCAATAAAAGATTCTTTGTTTTTGAACTTCTTGTGAAGCTTAAAAAATGCGTCAAAATACGCATTGCTTGCGCGTCTAAAGTAGGATTCAATATCTCTTGAAGTGAGATTGCGCTCCTCATCAATAGACACTGCAACCGCTAAAACCTCACTTGCTTGTGCGCTAAATGCACTCCCTGTGATAATATGATAGGGCAAAAATACGGCTTCTTGTGGAATCGTTGCAAATAGCTTTGGTAAAAGTTCGCTCATTTTTGCACAATGCGGACACCCCACATTGAAAATCTCCACAATAGATTTTTGCGGAACATCAAGAGGGGTTTTTAGTTTGATATAATCTTTGCCCTCTTTTAGCGATTCTGCATTTAGAGGGTTTAGCAAGAATAACACTCCCAAAAATGCACCCAAAAAAATGTTTATGATTCTTTGCATTCTTAATCCTTTTTTGAGTATTTTTGTGCATTATAACAAAGTTAGGATTAACTTTTGGCTTCCCATCGTGAGTTTTTGTAGATTTTATGGTATAGTTAATCTCATTTTAAATCAAAGGATTCCAATGAAAAAATTAGCTTGGTGCGCTCTAGCGTGTGTAATGTCCGTTGTGGCATATTCCCAAGAAACACAGAATCACTCCATTGTTGTAAAGCATACAAACTCTTCAATGTTTGCCCCTACACAAGTGAATTATGCAGATATTTTGGGTAAGGACTCCTTGCTAAACTCCGGTGATATAGCGAATAGTTTCTTGCAGATTCCGGGATTTTCAGTTGCTAAAAAGGGCGGGGGAGGCACAGAGGTCTTTTACCGCTCACAAGGTGCTGGGAGATTGCCAATTTTTGTCAATGGAAGCAATTTAAATGGTGGTTGTGGCGGGAGAATGGATACAACTTTGACTTATGTTTTTCCGCAAAACTACAATTCAGTTACTTTAATCAAGGGTCCTCAAGATGTTCGCTATGGCACGATGAGCGCGGGTGGAATCCTCTTTGACCGCGAGACTTTGCGCCTAAAAAATACAAACTTTAACTTCAGTGCCGATGGGCTTGTGGGAAGCTTTAATAGGCTGGATTTTAATACCTATCTAAGCGTTGGAAATGAACTAGGAAGTTTGCAGGGGATTTATTCGGATTATTCGCGTGACGATTACAAAGATGGCGCAGGTCAAAGAGTGCATTCAGAATACCAAAGACGTTCTGGCACGATTGTAGGCACTCTAACACCTACGGAAACAAGTGCTTTGGAGTTGAGTACAGACATTGGCAGGGGAGAGGCGGCGTATGCTGATAGGGCAATGGACGCACGCACCTTTGATAGAGAATCTTATCAGTTGCGATTCCAAAATTATTTTGATAAAGATTTGCTAGATTTACGCGCATATTATAATAGCATTGACCATATTATGGATAATTATAGCTTGACTAATGGTAAGCCAAAAATAGGGAATCTTTATAGCCTAAGCAACCCAAAGCGCACAAATAGTGGCGTTAAAGCAGAATACCAAAAGGTTTTGGAAACCGCAAAACTTTACTTCGGGGGCGATTATGATAAGGACAAACACAAAACCCGCGCTTCCACAGGACAGACGACAAGAGACGGCGCAGAGGCTGCACTACGCACCAATTATCAACCCAACTATACCTTTGATTCCTATGGAATCTATGCGCAAGGAGAATGGTATATGGGTGCGGAATCCGGTGTTTTTGCGGGGATTAGAGAGGATTATGTAGAGACAACCGCACACAGATTAGACAAGGAAAGAAAGCAATACGCCACGAGTGCCTTTGCGCGTTATGAGCATTATTTGCGGGATTCCACCCTTTATGCTGGACTTGGAATCGCAGATAGGATTCCGGATTTTTGGGAGGTTTCCAAGGTAGATGGAATGAATTTAAGCAAAGAAACCAATACACAATTAGACATTGGTTTATCCCACCAAAAAGAGGGTTTAAACGTGAATGTATCGGGATTTGTTTCTTATGTGCAAGACTATATTTTACTAGATTATACGAAGCCCCAAACGCGCAGTTTTAACACAAATGCCTTTTTAAGCGGAGCGGAAGCAGAAGCCTCTTATGAGTTTATGCCTAATCTCTTTGCAGAAGCAATGGTGAGTTACACTTATGGAGAAAACACAAAAGAAAACAAGCCCTTAGCGCAAGTCGCGCCCTTATCTAGTAGAATCGCGCTCAAATACGATGACCAAAAAATGTTTTTAAAATGTGAATTGTATGCAAATGCAAAGCAAACGCGCTCTGATGAGGGATATGGAAATGTCATCGGCAAAGACTTCGGAGATTCTAGCGGATTTGGAATCCTCAACCTCTATGCAGGATTGCGCTATCAAGAATGGCAAGTTTTAATGGGGCTAGAGAATCTTACCAATAAGCTTTATAGTTATCATTTATCTAAAAATAGCATTGATTTAAGTGCGGCGGAGAATCCTATTAGCAATCGGATTTACGAGATTGGTAGAAATGCTTGGATAAGGGTAAAATATGACTTTTAAGTTATAGAATCTCTCTTTGAATTGTTAAGATTTTCTTCACACTTTTTTATTATCATTTTGAATCTTATTTCTTGATTTAAGGGAGACAAAATGAGAAAGAAAAGAGTTTTTAAAAGTCTAGCTTTGAGTGCTTGTGGAATCTTGTTACTTGGAAATGTAGGCTTTGCAGGTGGATTTAATCCCCAAATGCAAGCCTACATTGAGGAGTTAAAGAGTGAAGCAAAGGCGGAGAATCCAAACTTCCAAGACTTTGATGCTAAAAGAGGTGAAGTGATTTTTAGCACAAAAAACAAGGGCAAAAACGACACCTTATTATCCTGCCAAAGCTGCCATAATGTGGATTTAAAAACCCCCGCAACCAATGTTTTCACCAACAAAACACTAGAGCCTTTAGCCCCAAGCGTGAATCCTACGCGTTTAAGCGATGTAAAAGAGGTAAAAAAATGGCTCAAACGCAATTTTAAAGATGTCTTTTTGCGTGAGGGAAGCGCACAGGAAAAGGGCGATGTGCTTTATTATTTGATTTTACAATAATCCAAGTTTAAGGAAAAAGAATGAAAAGAATGTTAAAAGTTTCTAGTGTGGTTTTGCTTTGTGCGGTTTTTGGAATCCAAGCTTATGCGGGAGGACGCAAAGGTCCAGAGGTAAAAGCGGTGGATAATGCACTTTATAAAAAGGAGTGCGCAAGTTGCCATTTTGGCTATCAACCCGGTTTGCTCCCTAGTGCTTCTTGGCAATGGGTAATGGATAACTTGGCGCAACACTATGGCACAGACGCAAGTTTAGAAAGCAAAGAGGACATTGCGCAAATTACGCAATATTTGCTAGACAATGCGAGTGAAAAAGCAATGCAATACCGCCGCAGCGCAAAATTAACAAAGTCAATGCAGCCGGGAGTTTTATACACCTCCATTTCACAGATTCCCTACCATCAGAAAAAGCATAGGAAATTAAAAGAATGGATGGTGCAACAAAAAGAAGTGGGAAGCATTGCGCGTTGTGCTGCTTGTCATACAAAAGCAGACGATGGCATTTATGGTGGAGATACGATAAATATCCCAAATTATGGAATCTGGCGTGATTAAAAGCTATATTTGGACTGCTGTCAATCGTTTTTTACATTATTTTTTGATTCTCACTTTCGCGCTCTCCTACCTAAGTGCAGATATGGACGCACTCTTTATCGTGCATATTATTTGTGGGGTTTTGTTTGGCGCAGGGGTAATATTGCGCGTCATTTGGGGGTTTATCGGCACGAAATATTCACGCTTTTGGGACTTTAACTATCGTGGAATCCTAGAGTATCTAACTTCTATTTTAGGAGAGAAAAGGCATTATGTCGGACACAATCCTGCTTCAAGCGTGGCGATTGTCCTTATTTTTGTTTTAGGATTCTTGGTTGTTTTAAGCGGGCTTTTACAATATGGTGCAGAGCAAAATAGCGGAATCTTTGCTCCATTGTTTTTCACATACAGCCACTTTTATATGGGCGATGATTTGCACGAATTTTTTGCAAATTGCTTGTTGTTTATCGTAATGATTCATATTTGCGGAAGCTTAATAGACAAGTTTTGGAACAAAGGCGATGCAATCCATTCTATGATAAATGGCTATAAACGGACGCAAAAAGACGAAAGCGTCTCTTTGAATTTCATACAAAAGGTGATTTTTAGCTTTTTTCTCCTCTTTTTGTTTGTATTGTTTCTTTATTTGCTTTATCCCAAAAACATACTTTTGCGCCCCTCTGCACAAAATTTTTTCACGCAAGATTCCAACAAAATAGCCTTTGAAGAGTATAAGCAAGAATGCGGGAGTTGCCATATTGCCTATGCTCCCTTTTTGCTGCCAAAGTCTGCTTGGGATTCTATGATGAGTGATTTGGAAAATCATTTTGGCGATGACGCGAGTTTGGAGGAGGAAACACACGCAAGGATTGCTGTATTTTTAGAAAAATACGCAAACGATGTGTTGGATACAAAATTTGCACAACAAAAGGAATCCAAAGAAATTGCGATAAGCCAAACTCCTTATTGGGAGGTTGCACACCGCAAACTCAATCCAAAAATTTTTAAAACAGAGGCAATCAAAAGTAAGGCAAACTGCCAAACTTGCCACAAAGACGCAGAATCTGGAATCTTTGCCAAAAATGCGGTGGATTACTCAAAGCTCAAGAGCCTAAAAGAGAATCTCTAGTGTTTAGATTCCAAACCTCTTTTGCGCTAGAATATAAAGCGGATTGTAGGTTAAAACATTATGGAATCGCATTGTATATTCCTTAAAATGAGATTTATGCAACTTAAAATCTTGTTTAAGAGAATTTACCCCTGTGTTTTGTAGGTGCTTGAAAATAGCAAGTGTATTTTCAAAATGCAAAGGAATCCTAGTCTCAAAAGATTCCACAATTTTAAAATCAGATCCTAAAATTTCTATATAATCCTTTAACTCCAAATATTCTAGCCCAACGCCCAAGATTTCACGCAATTCTTGAAAGTTTTCTTTACCAAAAGTAGCAAAAGCTAAGAATCCATTTGTTTGCAATAGGGAGCTTAGTTTGGGCAAAAATGATGTTTGATTCGTCCATTGTATCGCTGCATTGGATAAAATCAAATCGTATTTCAAATGAGGATTCCTATTGTTTATTTTCGCCAAATCCTCAAAATCTGTTTGCAAAAAGTCTATTTTGTTTTCTGTACTTTTTTGAATCTTTAAAAACTCTTCTGAAAAATCTACCAAATCTATCGCCAAATAGAATTCAAAGTCAAAAAGTGCGATGATTTTTTGTGCCAAAAGCCCATTACCGCAACCAAGCTCTAAGATATTGCCTAAATTGCGTGCAGGAAAATGTCCTTTAAAAATTGCAATGAGTGCTTGTTGCATAGTCTGCTGAATCAAAGCATTTTGAGCGTAAGTATCCCTTGCCTTATGGAATTTTTGCTGTATTTGTGTTTTTTGCATTAGAAGTGCCAATTAAAAAATACAAAATGCGGGGCGTCAAGCTCCAAAATCCGCGTTTTGTTATTTTTAAAGTGAATCCAAAAGTTTTTTTGGGATTCTGCATTAAAAACCAAATCTCTGTTAGAAACAATACTTTCACTCCACACAATCTCGCTTGAAATGGTCTGGAATCGCTCACAAGCCGTGATGAAAAAGCTTAATTCTTCACGCAATATAGGAGAATCTAGGAATATAAAATCACTCGTGCAACTTAAAAACTCTCCAAACAAATTGCGTTTAAAAGCCTCTAAATCAAAAGTTTTTTGTGTGAGCTTGAAAAGTTTGGGTGGGATTCCAAATTTTGAATGGATACCAAATTCTGTGCCATTAATCGCAATTTTACGCACAAAACAATCTATATCTTGCAGGGATTCCATAAAAACACGCGCAATAAATACGCCCATAGAAAAGCCTACAAGGGTAATTTTGCAATCTTTGCTTAAATGGTTCAAGCAAGATTTTAATTTGCTAAAATCTAAATTTTGATAACGATACAATAAAATCAAATCGTAATTTTGAGGAATAAAGGGAATAAAATGTGAGGGATGGGAAGCAAACCCACCAAAAATCAATAAAATATTTTTATTATTATTTAAACTTTGATAAAGATTCATCGCAAATACTTTTGAGGGTTTGCACAAGGGATTCCAAAGATTCAAACGATAAATTAGCCGTGAGAGAAAAGCGCAAACAAGCGCGATTCTTTGGAATCGTAGGGGTTTTGATTGCGGGGACGAAATAGCCCTTTTGCTCTAAATTTTTGGCAAAATACACGGCTTTGGCATTGTCGCCCAAGATAAGACTAACGATATTGTAATCCCCTAAAACTTCTAATTCTAAGTTTTCAGAGAGGAGGGTTTTGAAATCCACGCTTAGTTTGGCTAAATTTTCCCTTTGCCTCTCAAGGTTTGGCAGCTCTAAAAAATTAAAAAAACTTCGCGCCACATTCACAGGAGGAAGGGCGGTAGAATAAATGAGCGAACGAGAAAAATTGACAAAGTATTCATAAAATATCTTAGGACACAAGATACAAGCCCCCATTGAGGCGAGTGCCTTGCCAAAGGTTAGCACGATAAAATCCACAGAATCCAAAAGCCCCAAACTAGCACAAACCCCCAATCCCTCTTTTCCAAAACTCCCAACACTATGCGCTTCATCAATATACAAATAAACATTACTGAATCGTTGCTTAAGCGATACCAAAGCACACAAAGGCGCAAAATCTCCCTCCATACTAAAAAGCCCCTCACTCAAAATAAAAATTGCCTCATATTTTGATACATTCTTTATCAAGATTTGCTCTAGGGATTCTATATTATTGTGTGAAAATCGTTTTAAATGGGTGGTTTGAAAAGACTTTAACCCATCAATATGACTTGCGTGAATGGATTTATCTGCGATAAAAAGCACATTTTTAAGTGAGTTTAATGCGCCTAATGCCCCTAAATTTGCGTGAAATCCACTATTAAAGAGGAGTGCTTGTTTATGATAAAGATGAGATAAATAGGATTCCAATCTTGTATAAATATCAAAGTTTCCACTTAAAAGACGCGAGGAAGAGGAGCTAAAAAGCGCATATTCTTTAAAAAGCGCGGAATCCAAAAATGCCGCATTCAAGGATTCATCACTCGCAATTCCCAAATAATCATTACTTGCGAGATTCAAAAGCCATTTTTTATTCAGCTTTTTATCTACCATACCTGCTTGAATGTTATTGAGAATTTGTGTTTTGTTATGCTTTTGAGGTTTTAAAGTGCGATAGTTAGAATCGCATTTTAAAGTTTCAAGTGTTTGTGCAATTTGCGATTCTAAAGAATGTTTTGGACACATTTTGGCTTCATAAAGCTTTATGCTCTAACATTTTGAAGCAGCTTGGCAAATGCGTTAAAAAGTGCAGTGGATTCTAGCGGTCCCGGTCCTGCCTCTGGGTGGTGTTGAAAGGAGCAAATCAAAGCGTTTTTGTAGCGCACTCCCTCAATCGTATTATCAAAAAGATTGCGGTGGGTTACCTCTGCAATTTCTTGGATAGATTCTGGCACAGAATAATTGTGGTTTTGAGCGGTAATTTCTATTGCTTGAGTGAGGAGATTTTTAACTGGGTGATTGCCCCCATGATGCCCAAACTTCAATTTATAGGTTTCATAGCCGTGCGCAAGGGAAAGCAACTGATGTCCTAAGCAAATAGCAAAAAGAGGAATTTTCGCTGCAATCAACTTCTTAATCTCATCAATCTCGGTTCGCAAAACTTGAGGGTCTCCAGGTCCATTAGAGAGAAAGATTCCATCAAATTCGTCTTTTTCATAACGCGCAATGAGCGTCTGCGCTTCAAAATTATGTGGCACAACTTCTACTTCAAACCCCGCATTGACTAATTGATTCAAAATGCTACGTTTGATACCAAAATCAATCGCCAAGACTTTTTGGGCGGTTTTTGGTTTAGAGTAGTCCATTGTTGCAAAATCAAACTTTCCCTCACGATGAATGTAGGAATCTTTAGTGCTGACTTCTTTTATATAATTAATCTCTTCAATTTTCGGGCTATTTTCTAGGAGTTTTTTTAATTCATCTTTATTGGAGATTTCGGTAGAAGCAATCATCATCATCGCGCCTTGTTCGCGCAAAGTTTTCGTAAGAGTGCGCGTATCAATTTCGCTAATGCCCATTGTGTTAAAAGATTTTAAAAATTCCCCGAAGCTTTTATCTGCACGAAAATTTGAAAAGCAGTCATTATAATGGCGACACAAAATTCCTTTAGCAAAGATTCCTCTACTTTCCATATCTTTTGGATTTGTGCCCACGATTCCAATTTCTGGCATTGTGAAACACACAAATTGTCCCGCATAGCTTGGGTCTGTCGTAATTTCTTGATAGCCTGTAAGTGAAGTATTGAATACCAATTCTCCTATGCTTGTCCCGTCTGCACCAAAGCTTTTTGCTTTATAAAATGCACCATTTGCCAAATAAACCCAAGCATCTTTTAGCTTGTTTTGTGGGACGCTCATTATAAAAATCCTTTCTTTTTAAGCTCTTCTTGATAAAGTTTATCAAAAATCAAATCGTATTCCTCACTACCAAATACAATCTTGCGTTTATAGTTTGAAATGCGTTCTTGCACAATCTCCTCTACTTCATTGTAGATTTTTGAATAACTATTAATGGCTTTAAAAATTACATTTACAATACGCGTTTCAGAAGTAGCCGAATCAATCAAATCTTCTTCAAATAATTCATTAAGAATTTTGTGTGCCAAGTGATTATAGCGGTCTTCAAAGTTCAAGATGAAATTTTCATTTTCTGCTAATTTTTGCTTGATTTTCCAAAAAAGCTGGTGTTCATCTGCGCGCATAAACTCAATTTCATCTAAATTTTCCTCTAAAATCTCTCTTGCTTTGTCTTCAATTTTTGCTTCTTCTTGAATATCTGTCTTAATAAATTCTTGGGCGACTTTTGAGATTCCTTCTAATCCGTGCAAAATACTTACAAATCCACAATTTGATAAATCTAATGCTATTTTATTTCCAATATAAGGTGCGTGGGCTAGTCTAAATTTCATAGCATACCTTCAAAATTTTTGCGTTATTGTAGCGTTTTATCTCTTAAAGTGCCTTTTTCTATATTTCAAAAATTTTAAGATTTTGCATTTGCAGTTTTAATTTCTCTGCATTTTCTTGAAAAGTTGCTTGGTTATGATACTCTGCAAAATGAGCAATCTTGATTTTGGCATAGGATTCTATAAAAGAATCCATTGACTTGTTTTGTTCTTTGCTAATAATTAGCCCAAGAATCGGAATCTTGCGCATTCTTAATGTTTCAATACTTAACAAAATATGATTGATTCCACCCAAGTAATATGCGCCAACCAATATGCAAGGTAGTTGAGATGCGCTCAAAAAATCAATCATACATTTTTGTGTATCCAACGGAGTAAAAAGCCCACCTGCACTCTCAATAAGCAAATTGTCTGACTTGGGCAATGGAATCTCTAATCCATTGTAAGATATTTTTTCTACCTGCATACCAATATGAGGGCTTACGGGTGTTTGCAGGGTGATTCCGCTAGGATAAATTTTAGTCTTTGGTGTTAGAGTTTGGATTTTTTGACTATCGGTTGGCACACCCGCTTGAATGAGCTTAAAATAATCCAAATTAAAAGCGTAACACAATGCCGCACTAACTGAAGTTTTCCCTACATCTGTATGGCTTCCTGCTATAAAAATTTGCATTATAATTTCCTTATACCCCAATCTTTTTCATCATCAAAGCATTAAAACCACAAATTATCTAATAAGCGCACTCCCTCCACACGAGCAGCAACAAGAATTAAGGTGGAATCTTTTTGTATTTGCTCCATCTCTTGGAGTGCGTGATTGACGATAGTGAAATATTCTACTTCTAACCCCTCTAATACTTCTAAAGCAATTTCTTTAAGCAATTTAGAATCTTTTATGCCACGCATAATCGCCTTAGTTACAGCATTTAAAGAAGCTGAAATTTGCAAAGCCTGTTGAATACCCTCTTGGCTTAAATAAGCATTGCGTGAGCTTAACGCCAACCCCTCTTCATTTCGGACAATAGGACAAGGCACGATCTGCAAGGGCAAAAATAAATCTTGCACCATTTTTTGAATTATCAATAATTGTTGTGCGTCTTTTTGCCCAAAAAAGGCTTTATTGGGCGCAACAAGATTAAAGAGCTTTAAAACAATCTGAAGCACACCATTGAAATGCCCCGGTCTTGCTTTGCCCTCTAGCACATTTGCCATTGTTTTTGGGGCATTAAAGGTAATTTGGAGGTTGGAATCTAAGGGATACATCTGATGAACTTCTGGGATAAACACAACATCTACACCTGCCTTTGCGCAAACTTGCAAATCTGCTTCTCTTTTGCGAGGGTATTGGTTAAAATCCTCATTTTCTCCAAATTGCGTTGGATTAACAAAAATAGAAACAACAGAGCAATCACAAGTAGCAAGACTCTCTTCCATAAGCGATAAATGACCTTTATGTAAAGCACCCATTGTGGGAACTAAACCAATAGTTTTTGCAGGATTTTGTGATTTAAATCGGCAAATAAAGTCGCGCAAATCTTGTGTGGTTGTAAATATTTGCATACGATTCCTTTCTATGCTTTAGAAAATAAAAGCGCAAATTATGCAATTAGAGAGTTAAAAAATAAATAAAAAACATAGAAATATGTTAAAATCTAAATTTAAATTATTTAATTAAGAAGGTTGCGAAGTGGAATCGCGGGGGTTAAAAAAATTAGTAAAAGTTTCTGATTGGGATTTTTTGGGCTTACACGAAAAGGTTATCTTAACCTATACTAAGCCCGGAGACAAAGTAATTTTGCCTTATATGAGTACAGATAATTTTGCATTTGAATTGGCAATTAATGAGCGCAAATGTTTGATTTATGATAACAATCCGTTGGTAAAGATTAATTTTGAGGCGGACTTTTTTTATCCAAGTTTAGCGGGTATCAAGAGTCGTTTGAGCGAAATCAAAGTGATAGGTAATTTTCCAGATTGTGGGGTAAAAAAATTTCTCCACCCTAGAACCTACGATGAAGCAATGGCGATTCGTTTGTTTTTAGACAATGCGCCACGAGATGCAATTAACTTGTGGATTAAACACTTGAGTGCTGACGCACTTAGAATGCCACAGGTAAGCAGAGGCGATCTTGAAGAGCTAGAGTATATAGATATAAAAGACTTTGTGCTAAAGAGATACAAAACAATCTTTAGCAATGTAGAACCAATGAGGCTTCTGCTTTTACACAAATCGTTACCGGAATTTTTGCATAATGAAAAAGAGCTTGACGAGGTATTAAAAGGCGCAAAGATAAAATTAGCATATTATGCTCCGTATCATTTTAATGTGCAGGATTATTTTAATAGAAATTTTTTAAAAATGTGGTTTCATAATATTTCTAAAGCGCAGTTAATGGAAGCTTTTATAGAGGATAAAGACGCTTGGGCTCTCCGTTGCAAGAAAGATTTTTTGTCATTGCACAAAAAATTAGTAAGCGGGGGTTTTATTTTGGTTGAAAAACTTAATGAATATATTATTGAAGAGTTTTTTAAACTTGCCTTTTTTTATGGTTACGAAAATATACACGCTTTTTGTAATACGAAAGGTGCGGAAGGCTATTTAATGAAAAAATTGGGATAATATAACCCTATATTGCTTGTTTTAAGTTATTATTAAAAAATTTAAGTTAGAATTACAAACTCATTTTGATAATGAAATGGCTCGATAGCTCAGTCGGTAGAGCAGGAGACTGAAAATCTCCGTGTCGGTGGTTCGATTCCGCCTCGAGCCACCACTACAATGTTTTTTAATCCATTTCTCTAAATTCACATAAATTTTTATTTTACTTTTATACTTTATAAGTAAAATCTCAAATGCACTTTTTAGTGTATGTTTCTTGCACAGATTATCCCCCCAATCTGCAAGAAACATTTTAAAAACTCAAAAGCTATCAATCTTTTTAAAAATTTTCTGTATGTTATTATTGAAATACTTGCTGTCTTGTCTTTGTTCTTATCCTTGCAAGATTCTGTGTTAGCAATCTATAATGTGAAATCTTACTTGTAATTTTTGTATTTTGCGATTCCATTGCAAAGACTATTAAGTATGCAACATTATAGATTGCTTCATCTCTCACTTTATTCATTCCTCGCAATGACAGAAGTGGGGACGCAGTGGTTAGTCTTTCTATCCTTGCGAGATTCTGCGAGGAATCGTGGCAATCTATAATCAAGCAAAAACTAGATTCAACAATGGAGTCTTAAAAATTTGAAGTTGTAGAGCTATATGCAAGATTCTGTGTTATGGATTGCAACACTAGCATTCACAATGACGCAGTGGATTGCTTTGTCTCTTTATTCCTCACAATAGCAAATTTTTTCTCCCACAACAACATAAAATGATTTAACCTTATGGAATTTTAAGCCCAAAAATATAAAATACGCTTTTTACTTTGTAAAGGGTTTGCAAATGTCTAAAGCTGTGATTGTCGTATCTGCGGTAATTTTTACTACACTCATTGTTGCCTCAAACTATCTAGTGCAATTTCCACTTAATGATTTTTTTACTTTCGGTGCGCTGACTTATCCCTTTACCTTTTTATTTGCAGATATTCTAGCGGAGAAATACAACAAGCAAGAAGTCTTAAAAGTAGTGCGTATCGGAATTATTTGCGCCTTTGTTCCCTCGTTGTTTCTAAGTGAATTTAGAATCGCACTTGCAAGTATCACTGCGTTTTTTGTCTCTCAACAAGTAGATGTTTATGCCTTTTATTGGATTAAATCCAAATTTCCTAAAATTTGGTGGCTTAGAAGTGCGGGTAGCACAGCGTTTTCTCAAGCATTAGATACAATGATATTTTTTCATATCGCCTTTTTGTTTGTTATGCCTTGGACAAGTGTTTTAATGCTTATAATGGGGGATTATTTGATGAAATTTATTTTTGCTTTTACAAATACGCCTTTCTTTTACCTTTTTGGGATTAAAATGCAGAAGTTTTTAGGAGTTTTTGCACGATGAGTAAAACAAAACGAAAGATTGTGTTTTTTGATAGAGACGGCATAGTCAATCTTGAAGATTCACCCTATGGCTATAAGATAGAGGAATTTTATTTTGCCCCATATTTTATGGAGTTGTTTTTGGAACTCAAAAAGCAAAACGCGCTTTGTTTTGTTGTTACGAATCAATCAGGGATTGGTCGTGGAATCTTTAGCCAAAAAGACTTTGAAATCCTAAGTGCATTTATGCAAAACTGCATTCGCTCTTGCCTTATGATTCCTTTGCGAGTAAGTGGCTTTATACCTCAAAATGTAGGGTTTGATGGGATTTATTTCTGCCCACACACCAAAGAGGAGCAATGCACTTGTCGTAAGCCAAATGCTGCAATGCTAGAATCCGCAATCCAAGAATTTCATCTGAATTTAGAAGATTGCGATTCTTATATTTTGGGAGATAAGGAGACCGATATGCAAGCGGGATTAAAAGCAGGAGTGCAAACGCGTGTTATTGTAGGCTCCGAAGAATCTCCAAGCGCAACACATAGGGTTGCAAACCTTAAAGAGGCAATGAATATTTTGCTTTAGGCGATAGAATCGTAGGATTCCACTTTGTTGTTGCGAGGCAATGGCGCAATGATGTAGCGGTTGGTTTTGTCATTGTGAGAGATTAGCTCAACTTCGTGGTAGCTAAAAAATCAGTCTAGCTAAACTCCCAATTTTGCGCCTTTTGTAAAATCGCCTCCGCACCTTGTTTCAAGAAAGATTCCGCCATTTGCTTACCTATGCGTTCGCAATCTGCAAGGGTTTTCACCTGCACTTCTAGGCATTCGCGCAAAATCTCTGTGCCATCGGGCAAACCTAAAATGGAGCGCACTTTTAAGATTCCATTCTCTAAGGTTGCATTAACACCAATAGGCACTTGACAACCTCCATTAAGTGTGCGCACAAATGCGCGTTCGCAAGTTGTCTCAAAGGCGGCTTTGGAATCATTTAGGAATCCCAAAAGCGATTCTGCTTTGCTTCCCTTTTTGCATTCCACACCAAGTGCGGCTTGTCCCATTGCTGGAATCATAAAATCCAAAGGCACAATATAAGGCACTTCCTCTTGGATTCCAAGCCGATTTACTCCTGCTTGTGCAAGGATAATCGCGTCAAATTCTCCCTCTTGAAGCTTTTTTAGCCTTGTTTGCACATTGCCACGCAAACTTTGCGTCTCCAAATCCGCCCTTAAGGCACTAATTTGCATTGTGCGCCTAAGCGAAGTCGTCCCCACACGCGCACCTTTTGGCAAATCCTCCAAACTCGCATATTTGAAGCTCACGAAGCTATCACGCACATCTTCTCGCTTCGTGATTGCTGCTAGTCCCAAACCCTCTACAAATTCCACCGGCACGTCTTTTAAGCTATGCACCGCTAAGTCTATTTCGCCACTTAGGAGCAATTCCTCTAATTCTTTGGTAAAAAGCCCCTTGCCACCGATTTTTGCTAAAGGCACATCTAGGATTTTATCGCCTTTGGTTTTGACGATTTTTACTTCCACTTCTATATCCTTGTATTGTGCCTCTAGGCAATCTTTGATATGGTTTGCTTGCCAAAGTGCTAACACACTTCCGCGTGTGCCGATGATGAGTTTTTGCATTGCTTCTCCTTACTTTTCTATGACTTCTACATCAATGATTTCACTCTTTTGGGATTTGCTATTTACATCAAAGGGTGCGGAATCTGAAGTAGGCTTTTTCATAAAGGGTTTAACAGCTAAGAATCCCAGCGCACTAAATTGCATTAGAATCCCTAAAATATCGGTTAATCCGCCGGGCAAAATGAGCAAAATCGCCCCAAGGATTCTAAAGACATTAGAACCCACAAAGGCTTCATAGCTAATTTCCCTTTCTCTAAGGCGCACAAGGGCATCGCCTAAAAAAAAGCGATAATTCATTAAAATAAAAAATCCCAAAATTGCACTCAAAACAATCTCTAACACAAAGCCCAACACACCTAAAAAATCAATCATTTCATAGGTGATAAGCACTTCTAAAAATAAATAAATGAAGACTAAAATCAATCGCATTGACAAACCTCAAGAATCTTAGAAACAAGCGCGTCAAAATCCGCAACCCCTAGCGATTCCTTTTGTAGATTTTTGCGCCTTATGAGTTCTATTTCACCCTTTTCTAAGCCTTTACCCACCACGATTCCAAAGGGCAATCCTATCAATTCAAAATCGGCAATTTTTGCCCCATATCTCTCACTTCTATCATCTAGCAAACATTCAATGCCTTTATTTTGTAGACTTTCGTAGAGTTTAAGTCCCATTTGCATTTGGGATTCTTCTTTGATATTAGAAATAATTAGATGAATACAAAAAGGCGCACTCGCGCGTGTCCAAATCATTCCGCGTTCATCGTGGTGTTGCTCAATGATTGCGCTTAAAAGTCTTGAAACCCCGATTCCATAACAGCCCATAATAAAGGGTTGTGCCTTACCTGACTCATCTAAGAATGTCGCTTCCATTGCGCTAGAATATTTCGTGCCAAGCTGAAAAATATGTCCCGCTTCAATCCCTTTTGTAAAATAGAGTTTGCCTTTTTTGCAAATAGGGCAGGAATCGCCCTCTTGAACCTCCACCAAATCCTTAAATTCCAAGCCCTCAAAAGTGCTTAAATCCACGCCCACAAAGTGATAATCTACTTCGTTTGCGCCACAGATGAGATGGTTAGCATTTTCTAATTCTTTATCAAAATAAATATAAGGGCTAGAAGTGAGATTGCGTAAGGCAAAAGGTCCAATGAATCCTTGCACAAGCCCGGCACTTTTTAAATCCTCCTCACTCGCTTCTATCAGCTCGTTTGCACCGCTAATAGCATTGAGTGCCTTGGTTTCGTTTAAAGTATCGCTCCCGCGCAAGAAAAAATAAACCAATGCGCTTTTTCCGCCATCAAAAAGTGCTTTTTTTACCACTGCTTTGAGCGTCCAAAAGGGTTCTACCTTAAAAAACTCGCTTAAAGATTCTATGGTTTGCACCTTTGGGGTATGAAATTTCGCAAATGAAGCAACAGGAGCTTCTGTGCTTGGAAGCTTTTGAACACGCGTAGCCGCTTCTAAATTTGCACCATAAGCACAAGAATCGCACACACAAATGGTATCCTCTCCGCTATTTGCTAGCACCATAAATTCCTTGCTTCCACTCCCGCCAATCGCTCCGCTATCGGCAATGACAGCGCGAAAATCCAATCCCAAACGCGTAAAGATTCTGCTATAAGTGGCTTCCATTACATCAAATTCGCGCTTTAAATCCTCATAGCTTGAATGGAAGCTATAACCATCTTTCATTATAAATTCGCGTGCGCGCATAAGCCCAAAGCGCGGACGCATTTCATCGCGGAATTTCAGGTTGATTTGATAGAGATGAATCGGAAGTTGCTTGTAGCTTTTCACATTTGCTTTAACTAATTCTGTAATGACTTCCTCGTGCGTAGGACCTAGCACAAAGTCGTTTTCCTTTCTGTCTTTGAAGCGCAAAAGCTCCTTTCCATATCTTTCAAACCTGCCACTTTTTTGCCATAAACTCGCGGGGGTAACAAAGCCAAGTGCCACTTCGTTTGCTCCTGCGTTATCCATTTCCTCTTTAACGATTTGACGCACTTTGTCTAAAACGCGTTTGCCAAGTGGCAAGAAATTGTAGATTCCGCTACCGATTTGCTGGATAAATCCACCGCGTATTAGGTATTCGTGGCTTTTTAAAACAACATCTTTTGGAGCTTCCTTAAAGGTTGGTATCAATAATTTTGAAAATCGCATTGTTTTCCTTTCATTAAGGTAGTGTCTTGTCTTGCGCATATTCGCATTTATAAGATTCTAACATTCTCTCTTGTGTTTCTTGTTTGAAAAGGAATCGCAAGGATTCCACAATGCTATCCGCCTTAGGCGTGTTTGCAACAGCTTTTAGGTTAATCGTCAAATCGTGCAAAAAGGTATTGAAAGCGTTGTGCAGAGTTTTTTCAATATTTTTTTCATACTCTTTTGGCAAATAACCTTTTAGGATTCCTTTGTTTAGCTCTTTTAAAGCAGCGTCTTTTGCAAGGGCTCGGATTGTTTTAATGAGCGGTTCTACATTGAGACTTTGTTGCCAACTAAAAAACTCTTGCGTTGCTCTCCCTACGATTCCATAAGCGATTTTTGCTTGTTCCTCTCGTAAGGCTAGGTTTTTGCGCACAATGTCTTCTAAGTCATCTACGGCGTAAATTTGGATTTTTTCGCATTTTTCCATAATTGCACATTCAATATCGCGCGGCACAGCTAAATCAAACCAATAACGATTCCAATCTTTTGCCTCTACCATATCAGAAGTGATAATCGTATGCGGTGCGCCTGTGGCACTAAAAATAAGAGGAATCTCGTTGATATAAGTGCTAAGGTCTTTGAAGCTCTCTGCGCGGATTTTAGCATTTGGATTAGCAGAGAGAATGGTGTCGCAAACCTTTTGTGCATTTTGGATTTCACGGTTAATGATTAAAACTTCACAATTTGCATTGATTAAGTGTTTTGCGCAAATTTCACTCATTTCTCCCGCACCAATGACAAGTGCGAATTGATTTTTCAAATCCCCTAGAATCTCTTTTGCTTGTGCCACGGCAGTGCTTGCCACCGAGACAGAATTTTGAGAAATGCTTGTGGAGTTACGCACACTTGCCGCACAGCGAAACGCATAATGAATTGCGCGGGAGAGATGCAAACCACAACAGCCCAACTCATAAGAGAATTTAAACGCGCTTTTAAGTTGCCCTGAAATTTGGGTTTCTCCTACAACCAAGCTATCTAGGGAGCTTGCTACGCTAAAGAGATGATGAATCGCACTTAAATTGTCATAGCTGTCCGCACATTTTTGGAGCTTTTCTAAAGGAATTTTGGAATAATTACTCAATTTGTCTAGCAAAAATTCCTCTGCCTTTTCGGTGTTTAGGGTGTTTAATATAAATTCAATGCGGTTACAAGTGGAGAGAATCACTGCTTCGGTAATGAATTTGTTATCCACCAAATCCTCCAAAAACTCCTTTGTTACAGGATTTTTAATATCCAAGCTTAAGGCTTCACGCATTGCAATATCAGTATTTTTGTGTGAATAGCTTAAAATGTAGTAATCCATTAGTTTCCTTAAAAGTCGCGTTCAATCATTTCGCGCATAATTTGTATAAGTTTATCACAAGATTGATTAGCAATCGCTTCAATGCCTATTTTTCCTAGATGTTTCGCGACATCAACACTTTTTGTAATGGCTCCACTCTTTTTTAACTGCTCTAAGATCCACGCTTGTTCTGCCGCGTCAATTTCTTTTTTAAAGGCGTTTTCTAATCTCTCTTTCTCTTTTGCAGACAAGAGACTATGTAGATACAAATAAGGCAGGGTCGTCTTGCCCTCTTTAAAATCACTCAAAGCAGGTTTTCCTAAAGTTTTAGAATCCGATACAATATCTAGCACATCGTCAATGATTTGGAATGCGATTCCAAGATTGCGCCCATAGAGGCGGAATCCTTGCGCTTCCTCTGCGCTTTTACCCGCTAGAAATGCTGCGGAATACGCAGTGGCTTCAATGAGTGCTGCGGTTTTGTGTTCTATCATACTTAGATATTTTGCTTCCTCTGCATTAAAGGCGCAAGAAAGCTCCACATCCTCCATTTCACCAATGGCAAGAGTGGTAACCGCATTTGCCACAATGCGTGGAATCGTAGGATATTTCTCATAAAAGCTTGTCAGCTCACTAAAGGCTTTGGAATACAAGACGTCACCAAGCATAATGGCATTTTTATCGCCAAAAAGCGCATTGATAGAGGGTTTAGAACGTCTTGTTGTCGCCTCGTCAATCACATCATCGTGCAAGAGGGAAGCACTTTGAATCATCTCTAATATAGCACACAAACGCACACATTCCTCACTCTCTCCCGCAATGCTTAATGCAAGTTTAGAGCGGAGCATTTTGCCTTGTTGCAAATGCGCACTTAAATGCAATACAAGGGGTGATTCCAATTCCTTTAAAAATTCTCGAATCTTTGCTTCAATATGTGTTAAAGCCACCATTTGGCACTTTCCTTTCGTCAATGATATTAAAATCTCTATTGCCTTGATAAAGATAATATTTCAAAGTTGCAACTTTTTTGGTGCGGTGATAATCCTTGAAACACAGCATAAAAAAGGGTTCTTCGCTATAATATTTTTGTTCTGGTTTTAGCAGAGGGACTTTATAGCACCTGCGCTGATAGTCTTGGTAAAGAATAAATTGATGCGGAAAAGAATCGTAATTTAAGTGCATTACCAAGCCCTCATTTTTAAGCAGCGTCCAACGAAAAAATAATGTTTTAGCAGCCTCTCTTGCTTGTAGAGTTAAAAGATAAAATTCATCTTTGTTTAACTCAATGAACTTTTCTGCTTTCCAAACAGGAGGCGCAAAGAGATTTGTAACTCCCAAAATGATGCTAAAAAACACAACAAAAAGGTTTTTACTCATTTTGGGAGAGAATCTCTTGCATTGAAATAATGGCTAAATCCTGCGCTTTGTGGTGAATTTCATCGGAGCTTTCTTCACTGCTTTGGAGATAGCGAAGCTCCTCTTCCCACATTTCGCCCAAACGCTTTTCCAACAAAACCTCCATTGCCGCTTGACGCTCTAGCATTTTTAATAATTCCTTACTCGCTAATCCGCGTGAAGCGTGAAAAATAATCTCCACCCATTTATCTTGTGGCAAACCTTCTAAAATATGTTCCATTTAATGTCCTTTATTGTTTAATCTTGCTAAAACTGCATTTTGGTGTGCGTCTAATCCCTCTGTATGCGCTAGGATTCCACATTCTTGCCCCATTTGCGCGATTCCTTGTTTGCTAAAGGCAATAATAGAGGATTTTTTCATAAAATGCTCTGTGGAGAGGGGCGAGAAAAACTTCGCACTTCCACCTGTTGGCAGGGTGTGATTAGGTCCTGCGATATAATCTCCAATGGGTTCTGGCGTGTTTTCGCCAATAAAAATTGCACCCGCGTGTTGAATGTGTGGCAGAATCTCTAAGGGATTTTCCACCAAAACTTCTAAATGTTCGGGCGCAATTTGATTCATCAACAAAATTGCTTCTTGTATGTCTTTTGCAACAATAATCGCCCCGCGCTCGTTAATGGATTTGGACGCGATTTCTTGACGCGGCAGTGTTGGCAATAATGTATCAATCCGCTTTGCTACCGCATTTCCGAAGTTTTCATTGGTGGTGATGAGAATAGAACTTGCCATTTCATCGTGTTCGGCTTGTGAGAGCAAATCCCACGCGACATAATCCACATTACCTTCCCCACTATGCAAGATTCCAATCTCACTAGGTCCTGCAATCATATCAATATTCACTTCCCCAAACACAAGCTTTTTAGCAGTGGCAACATAAATATTTCCCGGTCCTGTAATCACATCTACTTTTTTAATATGATTTTCCACACCAAAAGCAAGTGCGCCAATCGCGCTTGCTCCACCGATTTTATAGGCTTCTTTAATGCCACAAAGGTGCATAGTGGCAAGCAATAAAGGGTTAGGTTCATTGTGCGGAGTGGGTGTGCAAACCACGATTTCTTGCACTCCTGCAACAAGTGCTGGAATCGCATTCATCAAAAGGGAGCTAGGATAAGCCGCCTTGCCCCCGGGAATATACAATCCTGCCCTCTCCATAGGTGTAACTTTCTGTCCTAGAATATTGCCATTTTCCTCAAAGTCTAGCCAAGTTTTGGGCTTTTGCTTTGCGTGAAACGCATAAATGCGGTTAAATGCGAGTTGCAAGGAATCTTTCAAAGAAGCTTCTAGGGCTTCATAGGCTTTTTGCATTTGTGTTTGCGTGATGATTAAATCCTTAAATTCCTTAGGATTCCAAGCATCAAACTGCGTAACCTGCGCAATCACTGCTTCACTTCCTCGCGTTTTAATCGCCCCCAATAATTCTTTCACTCTATTTTCCACATTAGCTATATCCATAGCTCCGCGTTTAAGTATTTTTTTGAACTCGGTATTGAAATTTGAATCTTTCTTATTCAATAAAGCAATCATTTTTAAAACTCCTTTAATTCCTTATAAGAGTTTGACATTCTAGCTTTTTATGTTTAATTTTATTTTAATTGCAAAATCTTTACAGACAAGATTTCATACCATAAAATTGCCATAAAAACTTTACAAACTTTTTTGTAAGGATAAAATCTAAACCTCTTCGCCTTTGCGAGGGCAAAACCCAAAACAATCTATAACCAAACATAATGGCTTTAGGCTAATTTTGCATAAAACTTTGTTAAAATAGCGTGAAATTTTCATAAAGGCATAGAATGCAAGATTCTAAAATGCGAACGATTTTACAAAAATCCAAAGTCATTGCAGTGCTTGGGCTTTCTCCCGATTCCAATAAGCCAAGCTTTAAAGTAGCAAAGTTTTTACAAGAGAGGGGTTATAAGATTCTACCCATTTATCCCAAAGGCGGCACGATTCTAGGCGTGAATGCCTATACGAGCCTACAAGAAGCCTTTGAAGCGGAAGAGAGAATTGATATTTTAAATGTTTTTCGCAAGAGTGAGGCACTCTTTGGAATCGCACAGGAAGTTTTAATGCTAAAAAACCCACCCCAATGCGTGTGGGTGCAATTAGGCTTAGAAAGCGCACAGGCAAAGGAAACATTAGAGGGTGCAGGGATAGCGTATGTGGAAAATTTATGTATTAAATTGGAATATGAGAGGTTGTTTTGATGATTCCGCTTTCTAAAATTATGGACGCTAAAGCGCGATTAGAGGGAATCGTGCAGAATACCAAACTAGCCTTTGCGCCTAAACTTAGTCAGATTTGTGGGGCAAAAGTCTATGTCAAGCAAGAAAACTTGCAAAATACAGGTTCTTTTAAGTTGCGCGGTGCTTTTAATAAAATCTCTTCTTTGAGTGAGGAGGAACGCGCTTGTGGCGTGATTGCGTCAAGTGCAGGGAATCACGCACAAGGGGTTGCATATAGCGCGAAGCATTATGGAATCAAAGGTGTGATTGTAATGCCCGAAGCTACGCCATTGCTTAAAGTAATGGGCGTAAAGGAGCTTGGGGCAGAGGCGATTTTAAAGGGCAACAATTACGATGAAGCCTATGCCTATGCGCTAGAATATGCAAAAACACATAATTTGCAATTCATTCACCCCTTTGCCGATGAGGAAGTGATTGCGGGGCAAGGCACGGTCGCGCTAGAGATGATTGAGGCGCAAAGCCATTTGACAACCATTGTCGTGCCAATCGGCGGTGGCGGACTTATTTCTGGAATCGCAGCAGCGTATAAGCAAATGTTGCCAAGTGTGCGGATTATCGGCGTTGTTGCGGAGGGTGCGCCCGGAATGTATCATTCTTACCATAAAAAAGAAATCCAAAGTACCGATTCTGTGCGCACAATCGCCGATGGAATCGCAGTGCGCGATGTGAATCCTAAAAACTTTGAATACATTTTAGAATCCGTTGATGAAGTCGTAATGGTAGATGATGAGGAGATTGCAAATGCGGTGCTTTACCTGCTAGAGAATCAAAAGCTTGTCGTGGAGGGTGCTGGGGCTAGTGTTGTTGCAGCGGTGTTGCA
The DNA here is from genome assembly GCF_000687535.1 of Helicobacter rodentium ATCC 700285. GTDB lineage: Bacteria > Campylobacterota > Campylobacteria > Campylobacterales > Helicobacteraceae > Helicobacter_D > Helicobacter_D rodentium. The sequence continues at coordinate 67,769 of NZ_JHWC01000003.1, read as the reverse complement.
CCATAAATTTACCTTGCAAAAGGACGAATCTTTGGGGCTTGTGTTAAGCGGAGGAAATATTGATGTAACAATGCTTGGAAACATCATTGAGCGGGGGCTTGTGCGCTCTCATCGCAAAATGCAAATTTCTGTAACCTTGATAGATAAGCCCGGAAGCTTACAAAAATTAAGCGATTTACTCTCCAATCTTGGCGCAAACATTGTCAAGATTGACTTTGATAGGACTTCTACTTCTCTTGCCTTTGGAGATGCAAATATTGTCATTATGCTTGAAACAAAGGGCAAAGAACACCAAGAATCCATTAGGACGCAATTAAAAAACCAAGGCTATGTTTTTGTAGAAATTTAAGGAATCTTGCAACAAATGGAAACGCGCAACTATTTTTGGCTTTTTGCTTTGCTTATCTTAAGCAGTTGTGCGCTTTTGTGGCTCTCTAGCACACTAAGTATTAGCTACGATGAGGCGCAGAGTTTTTTTAATGCGCAAGATTTTGGAGGATTTGCAAGCCGTTTAAGTGTGCAACTTTTTGGGCAAAACGATTTTGCGTTACGATTGCCCTTTTTGCTCTTGCATCTTTGCAATACTCTGTTAATGTTTTATCTTGCAAAAGGATTCTTGAAGCGCGATACAGACGCATTGTTTTGCGCATTGCTTTTTTGCTTATTGCCCGGCGTCAATGCGGTTGCATTGCTTGTTACTAATGGCGGAATCGTCATCGCACTCACTTTAATTCTGTGTCTTTGGGTGCAAAAATACAATGCGATTCCTTATTGGCTACTGCTTGTAATGGCACTCATAGATAAAAGCTTTGCATTGGTGTTTGTGGCACTCATTTTTTATGGAATCGCAAACAAAAACACAAGGCTCATTGTGTTGTCTTTGCTGCTTTTCGCGCTCAATATGTATGTGTATGGGCTTGAGATTGGCGGACGCCCAAGCGGGTATTTTTTGGATAGCAATGGGCATTTATTGTTGATTTTTTCCCCTCTTTTGTATTTATATTTTCTCTATACGCTTTATCGCTATTTTAATGCAAAAGCAAAGCCACTAATGTGGTATATTACAAGTGTTTCATTAGGGTTTATTTGGCTGCTTTCCTTGCGACAAAGGGTGCAAATGGAGACTTTTGCGCCTTTGCTCATTGTTGGGATTCCGCTAATGGTAAGCTTGTATTTCTCTGGATTGCGTGTGCGTTTGCCGCAATTTCGTGCGCGTTATACGATTCCATTCTTGATGACTTTCTTGGTTTTGCTTATTTTGAGCGCAACACTCTTTTTATCCAAACCGCTTTTTGTGCTTTTTCCTAACGCAAACGAGCATTTTGCTGCACGGCATTTTATCGCAAAAGAAATTGCGCAAGAGCTTAAAAATAGGGGGTTTTACAGAGTAAAAACAGAGAAAAAAATGCAGGAGCGACTAAGATTTTATGGAATCGCAAGAGGAGGGGTGCAATTATCTAGCATAAAAAAAGCTAATGCGCAATCTTTTTCCATTGAATATTATGGTAAAAACATCACAACTTATTACCTTTATGAATAAACAATCCGCCTTTAGTCTCTTAGAGATTCTGCTTGTTTTGGGGATTTTTGGCGTATTTGCCACCATAGGCTTTGTATGGTTTCCAGATTCCAAACTGCATTTAGCACAGAATCAAATCCTAGCGCATTTAAATTACACGCGTTTCTTAGCCTTAAGTAGCTCCAAGCATATTACACAAGCCGCATTTTGTCAAAGCGATAACTGCGAGGCAGAGAGGGAGCGGTGGAGCGAATCTCTATGGAGATTGCAATTTTCCCTTTTGCAAGATGTGGGCTATGCGTATTATATTTTTAGCGATTCTGCACGCGCTGTTAGCACAAAACATTTTGACGATAGACCAAGAGATGCGCGAGAAATTGCCCTTGACCCCTTAGATGGCAAATACCTTAATAGCTATAATTACGACAATTCTAAATTTGCTAATGCGCTAAGAGCGGGGGATTTAGCAATCACAAAGCGGTATGGAATCCTAGAAGTGAAAATGAGTGGAGGTTGTGGCGAGAGTGAGGGAGGGAGAATCTTGTTTGATGAGTTGGGATTCTTGCGTTGTAAAAAGCCCTACGAACAGGTGGTTGCACCTAGCGGAATGGTGCGCTTGGAATTAAAAGGTAGTAGTGGCAAAAGTGTAGGAATTTGCATTTTAGAAAGCGGAATTGTTAAAAAATGCTGAAAAATATTGTAGTTTTCTCTTTTGTGCTATTATGGATTGCCACGAAAACCTGCGGTTTTCTCGCAATGACGAGAGATAAAGCGTAAGGACAAAGTGGGCTTTTTGTCATTGCGAGGAGCAACGCGACAAAGCAATCTATAATGTGGAATGAACCAAAAAGCTAACCACTTTGTCATTGCGAGATTCTGCGTTAGCGGAATCGTGGCAATCTATAACTTTAAATTACTTAAAAGATTCCATTGCCCTATTTTCCTAAAGTTCTATATTATGGATTGCTTCACTTCATTCGCAATGACAAACTATTGTTTATGCTAAAAATAATAAAATTATTAAATATTATGGACTGATAGGACAAATTGTGTTACAATTTAAAATTATTTTTAAGGCGCGATTTTTGAAAGCCATTGATAAGAAAACCCTAGCAAAAAAGCATTTTGGACAAAATTTCTTACAAGATGAAAATGTTTTAAATGCGATTATCCAATCCATTCCCAAATGGAATCAAGCAATGGAGATTGTAGAAATTGGGGCTGGCTTAGGTGATCTAACAAATAAGCTACTAAGCTTAGGGAATATCACTGCTTATGAGGTAGATAAGGATTTGATTCCTTATTTGCAAGAGCGTTTGCAAAGCGCATTAGAATGCGGGAGTTTGAGCCTTGAAATAGGCGATGTATTAGAGATTTGGAAGGGCGAGAGTTTGCGTAGAAAAGATTATTTTCTTGTGTCAAACTTGCCTTATTATATCGCAACCAAGATTGTGATAAAAACCATCAAAGACCCGCTTTCTTGTGGCTGTGTCGTGATGACGCAAAAGGAAGTTGCGCAGAAATTTTGCGCACAATGTGGAGAAAGTGATTTTAGCGCGTTAAGTGTGTTAGCGCAAAGCGTAGGAGAGGCAACACTGCTCTTTGATGTGCCGCCTAGTGCCTTTGCGCCACCGCCTAAAGTTACTTCTTCGGTGTTTTTGCTACAAAAAATAGCGAATCCACCAAGTTTTAAGGATTTAGAACATTTAGAATCCCTCTTGAAAATCGCCTTTTGTGCGCCTAGAAAAACGATTCTAAACAATCTAAGCAAAGCCTATCCAAAACAAGCCATTATGGACGCTTTGGAATCCTTACAAATTGCGCCTAGCAAACGACCTCACGAGATTGATACGCCAAATTATCACCGACTTTTGAAAATTTTATAAAAGGCGGAAGTTATGGAAGAAAACAAAACAAATGAAAACCCAAATCGGGAAGAATTCACAAAAAGAAACCAAGAAAACCACCAAACAAATAGGAGAGAAAAGGGGGAGGCTAGAGAGAATCGCGAACCCAATAGACGCCGATTCAAGCCACGCAAAACAGAGGAAACAGGGGAGACAGAAAAGCCAAGAAATCCAAGACCGCAGAATCGCAACCGACACAATCCGCGATTCAAGAAACAAGAGGGTGAAAATGCGGGTGAGACAACAAGAGAGAAGCCAAAACACAACAAGAGTTATGGTAACAAAGACTTAAACACCTCCAATATGGAGTTGCGTAAGGCAGTAGAGCTGAACGCAAAAATCCACGAAAGCACCTTGACTTTACATTCACAAGTGGAAGTCAATCCCAATGGGAGAGTGCGTATCACGCCTTTAGGTGGTTTGGGAGAGATTGGCGGCAATATGACCGTGATTGAGACGCAAAATTCTGCAATCCTCATTGATGCGGGAATGAGTTTTCCTGATGAGAGTATGCACGGGGTGGATATTCTAGTGCCAGACTTTAGTTATCTTGAAGCAATCAAGGATAAAATCGCCGGAATTATCATCACACACGCTCACGAAGACCATATCGGCGCAATGCCTTATTTATTTAAAAAATACCAATTTCCCATTTATGGCACTCCCTTGCCTTTAGGGCTGATTGGTTCTAAGTTTGATGAACACGGGCTTAAAAAATTCCGCTCTCTCTTCCGCGCAGTAGAGAAGCGCAAACCCATAAGAATTGGTGAATTTGAAATTGAATGGATACATATCACGCATTCTATCGTGGATTCTAGTGCGTTGGCGATTAAAACAGAAGCGGGATTGATTTTTCACACAGGAGATTTCAAGATTGACCACACTCCTATTGATGGCTATCCGACAGATTTAAACAGAATCGCATATTATGGGGAACAAGGCGTGTTGCTGTTGCTTAGCGATTCTACAAACTCACATAAAAGTGGCTACACACCCAGCGAAGCAAGTGTGGGACCCGCTTTTGATTTGCTTTTCTCCCGCGCAAAAGGGCGCGTGATTATGAGTACATTTAGCTCCAATATTCATCGCGTGTATCAAGCGATTGACCACGGCATTAAATATGGGCGCAAAGTCTCGGTAATTGGGCGTTCAATGGAGAAAAACTTAGAGATTGCGAGAACTTTGGGCTATATTGATTTGCCACAAAATATTTTTATTGAAGCGCACGAGGTGGCAAAATATGCCGATGAGGAGGTGTTAATTGTTACCACAGGTTCGCAGGGTGAGACGATGAGCGCACTCTATCGTATGGCAACAGATGAACACCGCCATATCAAGATTAAGCCTAGCGATACGATTATTTTGTCGGCTAAAGCGATTCCGGGCAATGAGGGTTCTGTCTCTAATATCCTAAATTTTCTTAACAAGGCGGGAGCGAAAGTTTATTATCAAGATTTTAGCGAGATTCATACGAGCGGACACGCGGCGCAAGAGGAGCAAAAGCTTATGCTACGCCTCGTGAAGCCAAAATTCTTTTTGCCGGTGCATGGAGAGTATAACCACATTTTAAAACACAAAGAAACTGCGATGAGCTGTGGTGTGGAGGAGCGCAATATTTATCTTATGGAAGATGGCGACCAAATGGAGATTGCACACAATTACTTGCGCAAGGTGCGCAGTGTCAAGACAGGCAAAACCTATATTGACAACCAAGTGAATGCTACGATTGCTAATGATGTGATTTTAGATAGGCAAAATCTAGCAGAAAATGGAATCTTGATTGTGTATTTGGAGCTAAGCAAGGCAAAAGCTTCTCTGCTTTCTAAGCCACGCATTCAGAGTATGGGCATTATCGCAAACAAAGACACAATGGCGTTTAACAAAGAGATTGAAGAGTTTTTCAGTCTTTTTGTGAAAAATTGCAAAACAGAGCTATACAATAGCCAAAAAGCTATGGAGAATGAAATCAGAAACGCACTTAGGAAGTTGATGTTTAAGAAAACCAAGCGGTATCCGACTATTATTCCTATGGTGAGTTTAAGCTAAAGCTTGGATTCTACTTGAATGCGCTTTTAAATATGGGGGGGGGGGGCAAGAGGTTAAAGAAATTCTATTGGGTCTATATCAATCTCACAAGAAAAAGAACGCAAAGACAATAACGCTAAATGCAGATTTTTCGCGCTCTTGGAGCGCAACATTATTACATATCGCCACTTGTTTGCGATGCGTGGAATCGGTGCGATTCCGCTCCCAACAATTTCTACTTCCAAAGATTGTATTTGCACTTGTAGAATCCCTAAAGCTTTTTTATAAATTTCTTGCGCTTGTTTTTCGTTGCCGTGAGCAAAATGCACGAGGGCTAGACGCATAAAAGGTGGATACAAATGCTCACGCACCATTAATTCTTCTTCTAAAAACTCCTTATAATCCTCCAAATAATGTTGAAAAAACTCTTGATGTAAAGTCTGAACTAGCACTTTGCCATTTTCTTTGCGCCCACTTCTGCCAGATAATTGAAACATTAATGACAAAGCTTTTTCTCTAGCCCTATAATCACTGCCCTTTAAAAGATAATCCAAGCCCAAAATTACACTTAAATTCACATTATGGTAATCGTGTCCTTTGGAAAGCATTTGAGTGCCAACCAAAATATCAATTTTATGTTGATTAAATTCCTCCAATGTGCTTTTAAGCTTGTGTTGTGTTGTGATGGAATCTCTATCAAAGCATACAATTCTGCTCGTAGGCAAAAACTCTCTTAGAGATTCTGCAAACTCTTGCGTTCCCATACGCAAACTTTGCAACTCTCCTCCACATTGGGGACAACAACTTGGAATTGCTTGTGCAAAATGACAATAATGACACTTTAAGCTTGAATCTTTTTTATGCAAACTTAAACTAACACTGCAATTAGGACACTCTATGCTAAACCCACATTGAGAACAAAGCAAATGTTTAAAATTCGCGCGCGTGGGCAAAAATACAATGGCTTGTTTGGAATCATAAAGGTTTTTCTCCAACGCACTAAGCACACTAGAATCCAACATATCATTGCTTGAAGAGAAAAAATAGCTTTTTTGCGTTTGGAAATGTGTGCCTTGAAGTCGGAAAATTGCCTTTTGCTCTTTAGCTCTCAAATAAGTTGTTGCAAGAGGAGTTGCACTGCCCAATACGATTCTTATATTTGCAAGTTTTGCAAGATATAATGCTACATCGCGTACGTGGTAGCGAGGAGAAGAATTAGATTTATACGCGTCATCGTGTTCTTCATCTACAATAATCAGATCCAAACCCGCTAAAGGCAAAAAAAGAGCCGAACGCGCACCGGCTAAGATTCTAATCTTACCCTCTTTTAAATCCTGCAAAATCTGTTTTTTAGCTTTACTTGCAACCTTAGAATGCCAAAACGCAAGACATTCTCCAAAAACAGCCTTTAAACGCTTCTCCATTTGCGGTGTTAATGAAATTTCTGGCATTAAAAAAAGTGCGTTTTTGCCTTTGCTTAAAGCTTCATTTAGCAAATGAATATAAATCTCTGTTTTGCCACTCCCTGTATCACCAAAAAGCAAAGAATTTTGACGAGCATTAATAAACTCTAAGGCTTGTTGCTGATTTTTACTCAAAGGCTTTAGATTAAAAGTCAAGCTTGAAAATTGCTTGGTATAATCTCTGGCAAAAGGGGTAAAAAGACTAATGCTAAGAGAATAAGGAGCGCAATAATAACTTGCAATAAATTCCGCCACTTGACATTGCAAAGGGGAAAATTGGAATCCCAAAGGCAAAGATTCCTCACAAGTAAATTTTGGCTCTTCACATTCCTTTAGCACTACGCCTTGCACCTGCTTTTTGCGCAATGGAATCTCTACTAATTCGCCAACTTTCAAGGATTCCTTACTTACATAAGTAAGCAATGGAGCCTTTCGCTTTAAAACAACAATATGATAATAAAAAGAGGAATTATGCAAGATTAATTGGAATTGGTTTGGGTTGAGATATTCTGCGCTAACGGCATATGCTCTTCGCTATCACTTGAGGATTCTGCATATTTTTCTTGGGCATTATTTGCACTTGTTAAATTAAAATTAACTTTTTGATTTGCTTCTACAATCGTGCTTTTAAGCACATTGTTAATCTCTGAATATTCTAAGAATGTGCGGAGAAGGTCGCGAGGATTAATATTGTTGGATTCATCCACTAAAGAACTTAGTGCTTCTAAAGTTGCGCTTGAAATCTCGCTTGTTGGAATGTCATAATATCGCCCCATAATGCAAACGCGAAAAATATCATTCATTAGCGTCCAAGAACATTTTGAATTTTGTCAAGCACATTTTCTAGCTCACGCTCTTTTGCGCTAATTTCATCATAAAGTGAGCTAATCTCACTATTTTTAGCTTCGTTTTCCGCTTTTAACAAAACAATTTGCTGACGCAAGGACTGGTTTTCATCTCTTTGTTTTTGCAATTCCTCTATCAATGCATCAATGCTTTCTAAAAGTTTGCTTGAGATATTTTTAGCTTCTTCCATAACAATATTTCCTCACATGTTAAATATTAGGCTTTAATTTTAGCATTATTTTAAGCAAATTCATTCAAAAACGCAAGGTTTCTAAGCAATCTTATGCAAAAATTCCACTTTATTTTTCATTAGGTTTTGCTTATGTTTAAATTACACTCTTCTTTCAAGCCCTCCGGAGACCAGCCCGAAGCAATTAAAACTCTAAGCGGATTCATACGCAAGGGCAGTCAATACCAAACACTCATCGGCGTAACCGGCAGTGGCAAAACCTTTTCTATGGCGCACATTATAGAATCTCTACAAATGCCAACTTTAATTATGACGCACAACAAAACTCTAGCCGCGCAACTTTACAGCGAGTTCAAGGGATTCTTTCCTAAAAATCACGTAGAATATTTCATCTCGCACTTTGATTATTATCAGCCCGAAGCCTATATTCCGCGTCAAGATTTATTTATTGAAAAGGATTCTAGCATTAATGAGGAGCTAGAGAGGTTGAGGCTTTCTGCCACTACTTCCCTTTTAGCTTATGAGGATAGCATTGTGGTGGCATCTGTATCGGCAAATTATGGTTTGGGGAATCCTAAAGAATATTTAGAAATGATTGAAAAATTTGAAATAGGGGTGCAATACCACCAAAAGTCGCTTTTGTTGCGCCTTGTAGAAATGGGCTATAAACGCAACGATAATTTCTTTGATAGGGGAGATTTTCGTGTCAATGGCGAAGTGATAGATATTTATCCCGCATATAGTGAGGACGAGATTCTGCGCTTGGAGTTTTTTGGTGATGAATTAGAATCCCTTAGCCTCTTGGATTCCGTAGATAGAACGCTAAAGAAAAAGCTAGAATCCTTTGTGCTTTATGCTGCAAATCCCTTTATCGTGGGTGAGGAGAGGCTTAAAAGCGCGATTCAAAGCATAGAAAAAGAACTGCAAGAACGTTTGGGGTTTTTTAAGGCACAGGGCAAAATGGTAGAATACGAGCGGTTAAAGTCGCGCACTGAATTTGATTTAGAGATGATTAGTGCCACAGGAATCTGCAAGGGGATTGAAAATTATGCGCGGCATTTAACAGGCAAAAAGCCCGGCGAGACGCCCTATTCCCTACTAGATTATTTTGAGCAAAAAAATAAGCCTTATTTGCTCATTGTAGATGAAAGCCACGTGAGTTTGCCACAATTTGGCGGAATGTATGCAGGAGATAGAAGCCGCAAGGAAGTCTTGGTAGAATATGGATTCCGCCTCCCTAGTGCGCTAGATAATCGTCCGCTAAAATACGAGGAATTTATCCACAAAGCCCCGCATTTCTTGTTTGTCTCTGCAACTCCCGCACAAAAAGAACTAGACTTAAGTGGCACACACACCGCAGAGCAGTTAATCCGCCCGACAGGTTTGCTAGACCCCGTGTATGAAGTGTTAGAAGTGGATAGGCAAGTGGAGATTCTACACGATAGGGCAAAGGAAGTGATTGCGCGTGGGGAGAGAGTGCTTGTAACCGCACTCACAAAAAAAATGGCAGAGGAACTCACAAAATATTATAACGATTTGGGATTAAAGGTGCGCTATATGCACAGCGACATTGACGCCATTGAACGCAATCAAATCATTCGCGCTTTAAGGGCGGGAGAGTTTGATATTTTAGTAGGAATCAACTTGTTGCGTGAGGGATTAGATTTACCAGAAGTTTCTTTGGTTGCAATTTTAGACGCCGACAAAGAGGGATTTTTACGCAGCGAGACAAGTTTGATTCAGACAATGGGGCGAGCTGCTAGGAATGTCAATGGGCGCGTCTTACTCTTTGCAAACAAAATCACGCCCTCTATGCAAAAGGCAATGGAAGTTACAGACTATCGCCGCAACAAACAAGAAGCCTACAATAAGGCGCACAATATCACGCCACAGAGCGTTTCAAGGAAGCTTGATGAGGATTTGAAAAACCAAGATTTAGGAATCCTTTATGAAAAGGCAAAGAAAAGCAAGGACAAAATGCCCAAAAGCGAACGCGATAAACTCGTCAAAGAACTAAGCCGACAAATGCACGAAGCGGCGAAAAAGCTAGAATTTGAGGAAGCCGCGAGACTGCGCGATGAGATTGCAAAGTTAAGGGCGATGTAGAATCTCCCTTAAACTAAACAACTAATACTTTTTTGTGCTAATATCTTCCAAAATTGCGTCAGCCAATTTTGCAACATCTTGACCAATAGTGCTGACTTCTTTTGCGATTTGATTGTTTTGTTGCGTGATTTGCTCCACTTCAGCAATAGAATTTGTAATCGCTTCCATTGCGCTTGTTTGATGATTAATGTTTTCTCCCGTCTGGTTAATGGACTGCACAAGCGTGTTCGTGTAAGCTTCAATCTCGCTTAAACTTTTGCCTGTGCGTTCAGCCAATTTCCTAACCTCATCCGCAACAACTGCAAAACCTCTCCCGTGTTCTCCAGCTCGTGCCGCTTCAATCGCCGCATTAAGAGCCAATAGATTCGTTTGGTCTGCAATATCTTGAATAATTTTCAAAATATTTTTAATCTCATCACTCTGTCTTGCTACTTCCTTAATCATTGCATTGCTATCTTGCATATCTTGAGAAATTTTAGACATTGTTTGCGAACCAGCTTGTAAGGATTGTGTTTGCAAATCAGACTGCTTTGCAAGATTAACCAAAAAATTCTTTAAATCATTGCTTTTTTTGTGTAAAGTATTGGAGCATTCCGCACTAAAACGTAGCATTTTAGCAACTTCCTCTCCTAGCTTGTTTGTAATAATTTCTACCTCGCCTTTGGGATTCTCTAAAGACTGCGTAAAATCTAGATTAGCAAAGGATTGATGGATTTTTGCAATCTTTTTAAGATTAGAACCAATATGGTGCTGCAAAGAATCCAACATTGTATTTAAAACCTTTTTCAATTCTAAAAGGTTTGGATTGTTTGGATTGGCTTCAATACGCGCTTCCAAATCCCCTTGTTCCACTCTTGCCACCACCTGCAAAGATTCTTTAATGGCGGTTGAATCCTTTTCTAAACCAAGCTTAATATTTTGTGCATTTTGATTAATGGCTTTGCTCATCATACCCAATTCATCTCTGCAAAACAAAGGAATATCTTGAAAATCATCGCGTTGATTATTCAAATAATCAAAAAACTCTTGCAAACCAGATTTTATTGAATTTATACGCTTATAGATAATATGCCCCACTAAATACATCACGGCACAAATAAGCACTAGGACAAATAAAGAAATCATTGCCGCAAAATTGCGATTCTCTTTTGCAGCTTTTAACATTTCGTCCAACGGAATATTCGCAAACGCCGCCCAACGAATCGCATTATTATTCGTGCCAAGCGTAAGAGGCTCCATAATGGTTGTAATCGGTGCTTTGGTGTTGGGGCTAATCCTATCAAAAATCACTTCTTTGCCCGTTAAAGCAGTCTTCAAATATTCATTTGCACCCTTATCCACATTTACCATTTCGCGATTTAATAGATGAAAAAATTTATGGTGCAAAACCACACTATCTTGAGAAAGCAAGACAATAAAGCCGCTTTCTAGGATTTTAATTGGCTTGATTTCATCACCTAATTTTTTTAAATCCAATAGAATCCCACTAATCCCGATAGTTTGAGAATTATAAACGATTTTATTCAACAAATAAACCGGGGGATAAAGAGGTGTTTTATCCACACTATCTTTTGGTTTTGGCTTTAATTTAGGAATAAAAATTGCTTGTGTATTGTTCCCTTTAAAGAGTGCATTGAGTTCATCTATGGCGGGGATTCCTAATGTGTCTTGCGGAGCATTAGCATAGACTTCTCCATTAAAGAATTTAACAAATGCTACTTTATAAAGATTGTTTTGTGCTACAATGGTTTTTAAATAGCCATTTAATATTGCCGAGCAGTTAGAATCGCAGAGAGAATTAGCATTTGGAGTTCTTAGGTTCTGCAAACTTTCAATAGCCAAAGTTGAGATATTATTCGCATTTTCAAAACCTAAATTGATTTTACCTTCTAAAGTCCTTGCCTGATTTTTGAGTGTGGCTTGCGCATAATTGGTTGTTGTTTCCTTCGCAAAATCAAAGTTTTTATTTCCCACCAATATCACAACCAAAGCAAGACCCACGAGTGCTACTGCAAAACTTGCAAAAATAATTTTAAACTTTAAACTCACATCATTTACTCTTAATAAAGCCTGTAACATTTTTGCTCCTTGGCTGTTTATTTCCTTAACCTCTCTAATATTATATCTTAAATAATAATCAAAACTATGTGATTTTATTACACTAAAAGAATATTACTTTAAAATATTTTACATAACAACTTTGATACAATTAAAAGAATTTTTAAATTCTCAAGGAGTAAAAATGAAAAAATTGTTTTTTGGAGTTTTGCTTATGTTAGGAGTAAGCGTGATGGCATTTGCTAAACCAAATATTGTAATTTTGGCAACAGGCGGAACAATCGCAGGAGAGGCAAAAAGCGACCTTGCAACTACAGGCTATAAAGCAGGTAGTTTGGGCATAGAGGTGCTTATTAACGCGGTACCAGAGCTAAAAAATATTGCCAACATTAGCGGTGAGCAAGTAGCAAATATTGATAGCTCTAATATGACAGACCAAGTTTGGCTCACACTTGCAAACAAAGTCAATTCTCTTTTGTCAAGCTCCAATGTAGATGGAATCGTCATCACACACGGAACAGACACAATGGAAGAAACCGCTTACTTCTTAAACCTTGTGGTAAAAAGCAATAAACCCGTTGTTTTAACAGGAGCAATGAGACCTGCAACTGCTATTAGCGCAGATGGGCCCAAAAACCTTTACAATGCTGTAAGTCTTGCTGGAGATAAAAATGCTAGAAATAAGGGCGTAATGGTGGCGATTAATGACAAAATTTATAGCGCGAGAGAAGTAAGTAAAACCCACACACTAAATGTTGAAACCTTTAAAGCTCCCAATAGCGGAGAAATCGGTTATATCGTAGATGGTAAAGCGTTTTTTAACTCCCTTAGTGTCAAAGCACACACAAAGGATTCTCCTTTTAGCGTTAGAGGCTTAAAAGAATTGCCTAAAGTAGATATTGTCTATACTTATTCCAATGATGGCTCAAAAGTTGCAGTAGAAGCCTTTTTAAACGCAGGCGTAAAAGGATTGGTTGTTGCAGGAAGTGGAGCAGGTAGCATTCACGAAAATCAAAAAACTATCTAATTGAGCTTCTCTCACAGAAAAAACTTGTAGTGGCAAAAAGCTCACGCGTTGGCTCTGGCTTAGTTCCTCTAAGTGAGGAAGAAATTCAACAAGGCTTCATTAGCGCAAACAATCTCAACCCCCAAAAAGCAAGGGTTCTTTTAATGTTGGCACTTACAAAAACAAGCAATCCAAAAGAAATCCAAAAATACTTTGACCTTTATTGAGTCGTTTGCATTAACTGCTCTGCGGTTAATGCAAACTCAAGCCACCCACAATAACAAGCGATAAAATATTCTGTAACTTTATCACATTGTTCCCCTTTGCTTTTGGAATATACTTCGCATATTTTTTTAAAAGGGCTAACAATGGAAACTCCGAATCAAACAAGCAATCAAGAAAGTTGGCTTTTGCATTTTCCTATTATGTTTTTTGCAGCAGTTATGGGCATTGGCGGATTGGCTCTTGTTGCAGGTAAAACACTGAAGGTTTTTGGGCTAGAGGCGAAGTTTGATAGTATTTTTCTTGCATTAACCTTTTTAAGCCTAGCCCTTTTATGTATTATTGCACTGCTTTATCTAGCCAAAACAATTTTATATTCTCCCGCATTCTTAAAAGAACTCAAACACCCCGTGCGGATTAATTTTTTTGCAGCCATTTCTGTGTCTTTTTTAATAGTCTTAATGCTTCTTTTGCGCTTTGACTTTATTCCATTACAATTTCATATTGTGGTTTTTTATGGTAGTGCTTCTTTACAGCTTCTCTTTAGTCTTTATGTCGTGCGATTCTGGTTTGTCAATGAAATGCAACAAAAAATGGCAAATCCTGCGTGGTTTATCCCTATCGTAGGGAATCTTATCGTTCCACTTGCAGGAATGAATCTAAATTCAAAAGAAGAATGGACGATTCCTTTTGAGGTTTTAATTTTTTATTTTGGAATGGGAAGCTTCTTTTGGATTCTACTCAATGCGGCACTTCTTATTCGCCTAGTTTTTGGAGAAAATCTACCACAAAAGTTTTTACCAACTTTATTTATTTTCATCGCCCCCCCTAGTGTTTTTGCTCTAGACATTCTAGCTTTATTCAAAGGATTTACGGATATTGCTACTCTCTATGGAATCGCAAGTGCTAGTTTTAGTGTTGCGCTATTTTTTATGTTCTTAATGATAAGCCTCTTTGGGGTTTTTAGTCGGCTGAAATTTGCACTCTCTTGGTGGGCTTTTACTTTTCCCACTTGCGCTTTTACCCTTTGCGCATTAGAGCTTTTTGCTTGGAATGGTTCTTTGCTCTATGGATTTTTTGGAATTTTAGGCATTGTATTAAGCAGTATAATAGTGCTTATCGTAAGCTTTCGCACTCTAATTGCTATAAAACAAAAACAAATTTGTGTTTTAGAAGAGTAGTTGCGGTTTTGCTTTGAATTTGTTTGCTTCTCTCAATCATAAGAGGCTAGGAATCCCCACACAACAAGAACAAGAACTAAACCGCTCTAGTCATTGCGAGAAATAAGCAAAACAAATTGCAAAGCCATAATCTCGCAAAACAAAATAATCTTAACAATGGAATCATAAAGGCGAGATTCCACAAGAAATCGGAACGCACAACCACGCAAATAAAAGTTAAAATATCCCAAAAATTATTTACGCGTTTTTCCTGCAATAATAAACCGCAAAGCATTGAGTTTAATGAATCCTTCCGCATCGCTTTGGTTATAAACAGAATCCTCTTCAAAAGTGCTATACGCAGCATTAAAGAGAGAATTTTTAGATTCTCTACCAAGAATCGTTACATTCCCCTTATAAAGCTCTAAGCGCACCACACCCTCTACTTTTTCTTGCGTTTTGTCAATCAAAGCTTGTAAGGCTTCTCTCTCTGGGCTAAACCAATATCCATTATAAATCAAACTCGCATATTTTGGCATAATCTCATCTTTTAAATGCGCTTCCTCCCTATCAAGGCATAGCGATTCTATGGCGCGGTGTGCTTTAAGATAAATCGTTCCTCCCGGAGTTTCATAGCAACCGCGTGATTTCATACCCACATAACGATTTTCTACCAAATCCAATCTACCGATTCCATTTTCACCGGCTAATTTATTCAACCTTTCCCAAAAATTTGCCGGGCTTAGCTTTTCTCCATTGATTGCGATTCCATCACCCTTTTTAAATTCAATCGTAATAATTGTCGGTGTATCCGGTGCGTTTTTGGGTGAAACACTCCAACGCCACATATCCTCTTCGGGTGCAACATTTGGATTTTCTAAAATCTGCCCCTCATAACTAATGTGCAATAAATTTGCGTCCATTGAATAAGGCGATTTGTTTGCCTTTTTCTCAATAGGAATCCCTGCGGATTCCGCATATCCCAATAACTTTTCGCGACTATTTAAATCCCACTCCCTCCAAGGCGCAATGACTTTAATATCCGGATTCAACGCATACGCACCAATCTCAAAGCGCACTTGGTCGTTACCCTTACCTGTTGCGCCGTGTGAAATAGCGTCTGCACCCACTTCTTTTGCAATCTCCACCAAATGTTTTGCAATCAAAGGACGCGCAATGCTTGTCCCTAGCAAATATTCTCCCTCATAAATCGTATTTGCCCTAAACATTGGAAAAACAAAATCGCGGATAAATTCCTCACGCAAATCTTTGATAAAGATATTTTCCGATTTGATTCCAAGCTTTTGTGCTTTTGCTCTTGCGGGTTCTACTTCCTCACCTTGTCCAATGTCTGCGGTAAAAGTTACCACTTCACAACCATAAGTATCGCCAAGCCATTTTAGAATAACACTTGTATCTAATCCACCGCTATATGCAAGGACCACTTTTTTGATTTGTTTGTTGCCCATTTTAGCTCCTTAAAAATTTTGCGTTATTATAGCAACAATTTAATATTCTTTTAGCTACAATTCTGCAAATTTTAAGGATAAAAATGCGAATTGATAAATTTTTAAATGCTGTCAATATTGTCAAAAGACGCGCAATCGCACAAGATATGATTGCAAATGGTGTTGTAAGAATCGCGGGAATCAATGTCAAAGCAAGTAGAGATGTGAAAGTGGGCGATGTGATAGAAATTGCATTTTTAGAAAAATCCAAGTTTTATCAAGTCTTACAGATTCCAGAACAAAAAACAATCAAAAAGAACGAATCGCATTTGTATTATAAGGAAATACAAAAATGATTTACTGCGCGGGAAAAATGGAATCCTTTGCTTTTGCAAAAAGCATTGGAGTGGGGCTAGTGGAATCAGCAATCAATCTAACGCAATCTGTGCTATTTGATAAACCTGATGAAATTGTGTTTATTGGCACTTGTGGAAGCTACTCTACTGCGATTCCACTACTAGAAGTCTTTGAGTCTTATGGGGCGAGCAATGTTGAGCTATCCTTTTTAGAGGATAAATCTTACACACCATTGGATAATATTTTAACAAATGTTTCACGTGAAACTATTTTGAATGCAGAACAAAAAATTGTCAATTCTAGCAATTATATCAGCACCGATTCCAACCTTGCGCAAAAAATGCTAAAACTTGGAATCGCTTATGAAAATATGGAATTTTTTAGCATATTAAAAGTCGCAAACCATTTTAATCTCCCTGCAATTGGAATCTTTTGTAGCACAAATTATATCCACAAAAATGCGAGAGAGGAATTTTTATCCAACCACAAAGCAGCAATGCAAAAATTAGAATCCTATATTAAAAACAAATTGGATTCTGCTTTAGGCAAATAAATGCAAGAAAATATTTTTAGTCTCTCTCTTGATACACTTGGAACAATGCTTGAAAATGCAGGATTCCAAAAGTTCCGCGCAAAGCAAATTTACCATTGGCTCTATGTGCGCTATGTTGATGATTTTGATACAATGGACAATTTACCCAAGCCATTAAAAACCTATTTGAAAGAAAATTTCACAACACAAAAAGTACAAATCTGCAAAAAAGAACAAAGCATTGATGGAAGCGTAAAATATCTTTTTGCCACGCAAGATAATCTCACCTATGAATCAGTGTTTTTAAAAATGAAAGAGGATAAATTCACGCTTTGCCTCTCTTCGCAAGTGGGTTGCAAAGTCGGATGTAGTTTTTGCCTCACTGCAAAGGGAGGATTTGTGAGAAATCTCAATGCGGGAGAAATCGTCTATCAAGTGTGGGCGATTAAAAAAGACCAAGGGATTCCACAAAACAAAGCAATCAATATCGTGTATATGGGAATGGGCGAACCGCTAGATAATTTGGATAATGTCGTAAGCGCGATTGAGATTCTTTCCACGCTAGATGGTTTAAGCATTTCTACGCGCCGACAGACAATCTCCACAAGCGGAATCGCGCCAAAGATTAAAAAACTTGGCGCACTCAATCTTGGAGTGCAACTCGCGATTTCTTTACACGCCGTTGATGATAAATTGCGAAGTGAGCTAATGCCAATCAATAAAGCCTACAATATCCAAGCTGTGATTGATGAAGTCGCGCAATTTCCTATTGATAGTCGTAAAAGGGTAATGTTTGAATATCTTGTGATTGATGGCTTAAACGATGACTTGGATAGCGCAAAAAAACTTGTCGCCCTGCTGAATAAAATCAAAGCCAAGGTGAATCTAATTTATTTTAATCCCCACGAGGGAAGCAAATACAAACGCCCAAGCATAGAAAAAGTGGAGGCTTTTAGGGAATTTTTGCTTAAAAAAGGGCTTTTATGCACGATTAGAGAATCCAAAGGCTTAGACATTAGTGCGGCGTGCGGACAACTTAGAGAGCGCAATTTAAAGGAATAAAATGGGATTATTAGACATTGTAATGATTGTATTTTTGGGTGTCGTCTTTGTGGTAGGAATGGGTGCGTTTTTGTATTACGCTTACAAAAAATAGTTGGAATCCCTTAATCACGAAATAGAGAAAAAACCTTGTAAAGCAAAATAGAAAAAAGTGCTAAAAACAACAGATAAGAAAGTAGCATTGAAAAATCCTTATAAAATTTAACGCATTATATCCTAAATTTATCCTCTCCAAACTCTTATTAAATTTATCTGCGAGATTCCACATAGCAAAGTATCCACTAAGCAAAAATGCAATATAATCACGAATCTTACATTTTACTTAAAAGGGCAAACAATGGCTTTAAAAGTTTATTACGACAAAGATTGTGATTTAGGGCTTATCAAAAAGAAAAAAGTTGCGGTTATTGGGTTTGGTTCTCAAGGACACGCACACGCAGAGAATTTAAGAGATTCTGGCGTAGAAGTAGCAATTGGACTTTATAAAGGTGGTAAAAGCTGGAGTAAAGCAGAGGCTAAAAACTTCAAAGTGCTAGAAGTAAGTGAAGCCACAAAATGGGCAGATTTGGTGATGATTCTAATCCCTGATGAATTACAAGCAGATGTTTTTGCGCGAGATATTGAGCCTTATTTAGCAGAGGATAAAATCATCGCTTTTGGACACGGATTTAATATTCACTTTGGACAAATCAAAGCTCCTAAAGGTGTGGGTGTGATTATGGTTGCGCCTAAAGCTCCCGGACATACCGTTAGAAGTGAGTTTGTAAAAGGGGGTGGAATCCCTGATTTAATCGCAGTAGAGCAAGATACAAGCAAGGGCGACGCAAAAGCCATTGCATTAAGCTATGCAAGTGCAATTGGTGGCGGACGCAGTGGAATCATTGAAACAACCTTTAAAGACGAAACAGAAACCGACTTGTTTGGCGAACAAGCAGTGCTTTGCGGCGGAGTTTCAAGCCTCGTTAAAGCTGGATTTGAAACATTGGTTGAAGCGGGTTATCCTGAAGAAATGGCATATTTTGAATGCTTGCACGAGTTGAAACTTATCGTGGATTTGATTTATCAAGGTGGCTTAGCAGATATGCGCTATTCTATCTCAAATACTGCCGAATATGGCGATATGATAAGCGGACCTCGCGTGATTAATGAGGAATCCAAAAAAGCAATGAAAGCAATCCTAAAAGATATTCAAGAGGGTAGATTTGCAAAAGACTTTATCCTAGAGCGTAAAGCAGGATATGCAAGAATGAATGCAGAGCGAAAAAATCTAGCAAATCACCCCATTGAAAAAGTAGGTAGCAGATTGCGTGAAATGATGCCTTGGATTGCTGCTGGGAAGTTGGTGGATAAGAGTAAGAACTAATCCATACTTTATGTTTGCAATTTCCCCTGCAAACATAAACCCTCCCCTCCACAGCACAAAGGAATCCACACAATATTTTAAACCTTAAAAATTAACATTGCTTAATATTTATCAACACAAGGATTTAAATTGCTTTTAAATAAAAAATCATTTCTCAAATCTGAAATCGCTAGACTAGCAAATGAAGGCTTGATTAACAAAACACAAGAAAAAGAGATCCTAAATTTTTATTCCCTTGATAAAGGTTCAGATTTTCCTTTTCTAGTCGTTTTCGCCTTTATCTTTATAGGGCTTTCTATCCTCACGCTTGTCGCTTATAATTGGGAGCAGATTCCAAACATTTTTAAGACACTCTTGCTCCTCACCACGCTTTTTGCCACACATTTGGGCATATTTTACTCCAACAACCCCTTATTTAAGCAGAGTTTTGGAATCCTAAGTGGATTTGTCTTGCTTGCAAATATTGCTCTGCTTTCACAAATCTATCATTTAGGGGAGGATACTGCTTTAGCCTTTTTGAGTGTGGGCTGTGTCGTGTTGGCGTTGGCTTTTGCCCTCAAGTCCTCTGCCATTTTCCTTGTGGGCTATTTATTCACTAGCGTATGGTATGTTTTGAATCTTGTGGAATACCATCACTCTATGAGTTTATTTATTTGTATTATTGCGCTTGGAATTATTGTGCAAAGTGGAATCCTTTTTCCCCTCTCCTTAAATGCAAAAAAGATTCTTGCTTTGCCTAATTTTATATTTCTTGGCTTGTATCTGTGTGAGATTCAGGAGGAGAGCTTAAACCTATCCGCTTTTGCGTGGCTTTCTCTCATCATTTTAGGCTTTCATTTCAAGCCCTACAAGATTTATGCTTATTTTGCTTTAGCTTTAATCCTCATTGCCTCAAGCTATTATCCTTTAGAGGATTTGTTTTTGACCCCTTCCTTTTCTTTGCTTGTTTTGCTTGTCGTATTAGGCGTTGCGAATCTATATTTTAAACACTATCCTTTAGGGATTCTCATTATCGGTTTTGCTTTGGTGGATTATTTTTACTTTTTATACTCCCTAGATACAACAATCCTCACAGGGTTGTATTCCTTTTTAACACTTCTTTTAGGCGTTCATCTCATCAAAGATTCTCATACAATCTCGGGGCTGTTTGTTTTGTGCTTGTTAGCGTTGGTGCGCTATTTGGATTTGTTGGGGGATTATATTGGCGCAAGTCTCATCTTTTTGTGTTTTGGACTAGGATTGCTTTTGTTTGCAAGGAGAAAAAATGCTTAAAGCAAAATGGCTTTTAATTGCGTGTGGATTACAATTTGCTTTGATTGGCGCAATGTTTATCAATGCTTATTTGCCAATCTATTTTGGCACAGAAGTGAAAGTTATTGCTAAAGGATACGACCCTAGAGATTTACTTGCAGGGAATTTTGTGTGGCTAGATTATGGGGTAAAACTTGAAAAATCTATGTATGCAAAGATTCCATTCAATGCAGAGGTTTTCGTATGTCTTGAAAAAGCAGATAAGGGAAATTTTATCTTTAAAGAGATTCTAACTAAACCACCCAAAAATCAACTTTATATCAAAACAAAAGCTCCCAAAAACGAATTTTCACGCCTTTCTTTAGGGGGCATAGAAAAATATTTCACCACAAAAGACAAGGCACAAGAAATGCAAAGCCTCCTTGCTAAGCCCAACAATCAAGCGATTGTAACTTTGAAAATCTTCAGAGGCAAAGCAAGGATTGTAGATTTAAAGGTGGAATCTCATCAATAATTAACAAATGATAAGAATTTATTGCATTACCACAGCAGCAAGGGCATTAAAGGGATTGCATTCCACTTCCCCCTCCAAGCCACCAAAAGGGCGCATATCTAGCACACTAAGAAGTAAGCCCATATTGTTTTTAAGCTTCTTTGCCAAGAGGCTTTCTAAATGCTTCGGCGCAGATTCCAAATCTGCTTCCTCTGGCTTAAAGTTAGGGTGATAGACGATTGGAATCTGAAAAAGAGCGACCTTAAACACTGCACCCTCTGTGTATTTGCTCGTCGCCTTATCTACTCCTGCACTTTTAAGTCTTTTGATTTGCTCAAATGCACTGCCTATGAGAGCGTTACAAGATTTATCAAATTCCCATTTGGCATTTGTGCTGATTTTCAACCATATTTTTTTGGATTCTATATAGGCTTCAAATTTGAAATCTTTTTCTGCACACCAAAAATCCACAAGCCCATTTCTGTCTTGCTTTTCTAACTCGCCTTTAGCTTTTGTCTTGTATTTAATGGGATTCTCACTAAAAACATAAGGTGTCAAGGAATGCAATGCGCAACCAATACTCGCATAAGCGTTTCTCTCCTCAAACATCATCGGGAAAAACCCCAAGCCTTTTTGTGCTTCAAGATTCACTGCAAACGCTTGTTTGCAAAACTCTACAAAGAAAGATTTAAACAACCTCCCGCCCTGAAAACTATCGGATTTATAATAAGAATCTAACAGCAAAATCTCTGCTTCTTGAGGCAATTGATAAGACATTACACCTCTCCTTATTTATTAAGTTCTGCAATAATATATTCATCGCCTTTATTGTTGCTAGTAACCTTATAATTAATTGTAGAATTTATAAAACTCCCTAAAATTTCCCCATAAGATATGTATTTATTTCTCTCCTCTCCACTCATTTTTCCCACATCTGGCGCATTAACAATATCCTGTTTATCATAATCTATGGAAACATCATAACCCATTAAGCGATAAAGCATAAAATTGCTTGCCACCATACCAACAAACAAACTAAGTCCCATATCGTCAGCCATCTTTTTTTGCACCTCTTTGTTTTGTATCATTTGCGTAAATTCATCTAACACTTTTATTCCAACCTTTGCCTGACAGATATTTTGTTCTGCGTCTAACAACACAACATTGCTTGTGTAAAATCCCAAATCTTTAGCCGTTTGATTATATTCTTGTAACAATATATCAAGAGCTTGGTCTGCTATACCTTTATCATCGCAACTTGTCTTGCCACAACCACTCAACAACAAACCGAAACCAAACACGATAAAAGCATATTTAAAAATGAATTTCATATTCAGTCCTTAGTGAGCATTTGCGATGGCTTGTTGAATGATTCTTAGATTATCTTTTGGGATTTCTTTCCATACCAAAAACAAATCCACAAACACCCATACGATGAGAACAACAAAAGATAAAATCGCAATTCCAACAAGGATACCTGATCCAATAATATCGGCTATAATAAGTCCAACACAATAAACCAAGAATAAAACCAGCTTGTAGATTCCAAGCTTTTTATCGCCCTTATAGAATCTATCCGCACCAACAGCACCCAAAAATAATCCCAAAACCAACCCAACAACCTTAGATTTTAAGGAAAGCCCATAAAGTCCTCCTGCTTTTGTAGAATCTAACGATTTCAATTCCTCTTGCACCTGATAAACAGAATAATTAGGAATTTTATCTGTCCATTGCAACATTAAACTATTCACAACATTTTGCTCCATTTTAAGAATCTCCTTATATTTGAAAGCTAAAAAGCTAGGTTACATTTTACAATATTTCAAAAAATAATACAAGGAATAATTGCCTTAATAATAATATAAATAAGTAATTATTCCTTTGTTAGAAATTATAAAAAAACTTTATACATTTCCTTAAAAAATCAACCTTTTAAGGAATCTTATGCCAAAACAAGAAAATCACTATTTTTTCCGCTCCAAACTCTCACAACGCGATATTGCAGGAATCTTACAGATTGACACCAAGACACTCTATAATTGGAAAAAGCATAAGCCTAACCTCTATCGTATTGTAATGTTAGGATTCAAATTTGATGAAATGTTAGCCTCAAGCAAACAGCATTATGAGGAATTACTCAAAATTGAAACAAAGATTAAAGAAGAACATTTAAAAACCAAAGAGAACTAAGTTGCAAAATGTATAGCTTATGGCAAAATATTTGTAAAAATTCCAAATCATTATTTATTTTTAAGCTTCTCATTTAAGAATCGTTATAAAATTACGCTTTCACAATCTATCATTGACAATTTTAAGGGAGTCCAATGCGCAGTATCATTTTATTGCTTGTTTTTGGTGTTTTGGGATTCCTATTTTACGAATCAAGCTCGTTTTTGGAAGCAGGTTCTGGAATCGCAATCTTTTTGTATGGAATTATGTGCCTTAAAAATGGCTTTGGAAACTTTAGCACTTTCATTGAAAGAGTGCTAAAAAAATGGGCAAATACCGCAACCAAAAGCTTAATCTTTGGTGCAATCTCTACAATGATTATGCAAAGCAGTGGGCTTGTCTCTGTCCTTGCAATCTCCTTTCTAGCCGCTGGCTTTATCACGCTTGGGCAAGGAATTGGGATTATTTTTGGGGCAAACCTTGGAACAACCATCGTTGCGTGGGTGATTGCCATTGCGGGTGTGAAGTTTGATATTTCCTCTGTTACAATGCCTCTGCTTGTTTTTGGTGTGATATTAAATCTCCAAAACTCCAAAAACGCAAAGGCGTTTGGTTCTATTTTGTGCGGAATCGGATTCTTTTTTCTTGGAATCTCTCTTGTAAAAAGCGGTTTTAATGAGCTAAAAGACATCGTGGATATTGCACAATATGGGCAAATTAGCGGAATGAAAGGTGTCTTTTTATTTGTCTTTATCGGGATTGTTCTCACCGTGATTATGCAAAGTTCTAATGCGAGTTTGCTTGTGGCTATCACGATTCTAGCCGCAGGACAAATGAGCTATGAAAACGCTTTGGGATTTGCCATTGGTTCAAACATCGGTAGCACGGTAATGGCAATCATCGGCTCTATTGGCACAAATATCGCGGGCAAGAGACTTGCGGCGGCGCATTTACTCTTTAATAGCATCACCGCGCTTGTTGCAGTTGTATTTTTGCAACAAATGATTTTTGTCGTGCGTGAATTTTGT
Organism: Helicobacter rodentium ATCC 700285; assembly: GCF_000687535.1. Lineage (GTDB taxonomy): Bacteria > Campylobacterota > Campylobacteria > Campylobacterales > Helicobacteraceae > Helicobacter_D > Helicobacter_D rodentium. The sequence goes on along the minus strand of NZ_JHWC01000003.1, from coordinate 43,564 downwards.
AGCGTGGTTGGAATCGCAAATGACGATTATATTTTGCAGCTCACCGCATTCCACACACTCTTTAATATCGTAGGAATCGTATTAATGATGCCTTTTATTGGCAAAATGGTTTATTTTCTTGAAAAATTCATCGTGGATAAAAAATCAAAAGAATACGAGCCTATGTATATTAACGATTCCATTGTGTCCTACCCCGACACAGCGATTGAAGCCTTGCATAATGAAATGGAACATCTTTATGACAACTGCTTCTTGGTTTTGACTTATTCGCTTGGATTTACGCGCAAAGAGATTCACTCCAACACACCTTTCCGTGAAATTATTGCACACAAAAAGCTTTACAAAAAAGACATTGATTTGGATAATCTCTATAAGATTAGCATTAAGAATCTCTTTGATAAAATGTTTGACTTTGCCACCACTGCACAAACTTATATCCACGACAAAGAGCAAATGAACAAGATTGCGCATATCAAAAACGCTGCGCGCAGGGCGGTAGAATCTATCCACCAGCTTAAAATGCTTCACCGCAACCTTAAAGAAGCGGCACAAACAAACAACGAATCCCTAGCAGAGATTTATAATGAAATACGCATTGACTTAGCGGAAGTTTTGCGCAGCATTGAGAATCTTGAAAAAAGCTCTGATGAGAATATTCAACTGATTCTAGCAAGTATCCGCAAAGGTTCTGCGCTCCTAGACCAAGAGGACGACAATGCAATTAGCAAAGTAGAAAAGCTGATTTTAGAAAACAAAATCAGCGCAAACAATGCTTCCTCTATCTTAAACGATATTGATACCGCAAACAAAGTGAGCAAAGACTTGCTTGCGATGACGCAGCACCTTTACGCAGCAGACTATACACCCATCACCCCCGCTTAAAAAGCAGAGTATTCTTTGAATCTCTGCATTGTGGAAAGCAGATTCTTTCTTTTCTTTGTCTTTTTCGCATAGAAACAAATGTTTCAAAGATTAATGAATGTCCTTAATCTTGTCGGAATATTTTTGTCGGTATTTTTTAATGTTTTCTACCGCAACTTTCTGCATATCCGCCACCTTATCAAATTCATCTAAAATTTCTTTACCAAGCAGTGTTTCAATCGCATCTTCACGCGTTACAACTCCATAAAATTGCCCATATCTATCCTGCACGACAAAGAGTTGTTCTTTTTGGGCGATAAAAAGATTCAGCAACTTAAGCACAGAGAGATTAAAAGGCACAATATAAACAGGACGCACAAAATCTCCAATGGTGCGCTGTTGGCTCTCTGATGAATCCTCTTGCAATCCTGCCTCTAAAATATCCTGCGTATAGACGATTCCAATCACAGAATCCACACTCTCCCCATAAACAGGAATCCTTGAATAGTTATAGATATCCTTTTTCTCTAACGCCTTTTGAATCGTGTCGCTATAACACAAGGAAACAACAACACTACGAGGTGTAAGAATATCAATGGCTTGATAATTTTTCAGCTTCAAAAGATTTTCTATAATATGTTCCTCGCGCACTGAAATAGAACCGCTTTTCTGCCCTATTTGACTGGCTGCTAGAATCTCATCACGATCAATAGAGGCACTAGAGCTTGTTTTAACAAAATGCGTAATGAGTTTTGCAACAACAACAAAGGGGGAAACAATTTTCAAAAGATAATGAATGCTTAATGTAACATAAGGGGCTAAAGTCTTCCAATAAGTCGCCCCAATCGTTTTAGGCAGAATTTCAGAGAAATAAATCAACACAATGGTAAGGATTGCAGCACCTAAAGCTTGATAATCTAATCCATAAAGACTTGCGACTTGAATCCCAACACCTGTTGCAGCGGCGGTGGTTGCAAAGGTATTCAACACCAAAATTGCTCCCTCTGCATCATCAACATTGTTTTTAAGGTTTTTAAGATAGCCTCCAATTTTTGGATTTTTCTTTTCAAAACTCGCAACAAAAGAGGGCGTAATGGACAAAAAAACGGATTCCATAATAGAACAACAAAAGGTAAAAACAATCGCAACAAGACAATAAATAACCAATAAAGTCATACGAATACCCCCTTAATAATGTTGCAAATTGCCCACGCCAAGCGTAGCACTCATTACATCTTCTAATGCCACGACACCAATAGCATTTTGCTCACTATCTACAACCAAAAACAAATGCTCTTTTTGCGCAATAAACTTTTCTAACAAATCAAGTAGCCCCATTTCAGATTCCACTTTTGTGATATGTTTTGCAATGCTTTTTAATGCCTCTTTTCCTCTTTTTTCAAGACTAGCCTGCAAAATGCTCTTTTTAAACACAATAGAGGCAATTTCACCTGAATCTTCCGCATATAAAGGAATCCTAGAGCATTTATGAACATCAGGAATCTTGAGGGATTCCTCAATACTTGTTGCTTCGCTTAAAGCGAATATTTTTTCCTTTAAAGTCATTATGTCTCTTGTTTTAAGGTCTTTTTGCAAAATCAAATGCTCTAAAATGTCCCCCTCTAACTCATTAATAGAACCGCTTTTTTCTCCGAGATTCATAATGGCTAACACCTCATCACGGCTCATTTGACTTGCATTATCCCTTTTAAACAAGCGCGTAATAATGCGAGAGACATAGACAAAAGGAAAGGTAATACAATACAACACTAAAATACAATACGCCATTGGAGAAACAATCATTTTCCAATAAGTTGCACCAATCGTTTTGGGCAGAATTTCAGAAAGATACAAGATGCATAAAGTCATTATCAATGCCACAGCCCCTTGCCAAGATTCGCCAAAAATCTCCACCGCCTGTGCGCCCACTCCTGCTGCACCCACCGTGTTTGCAAAGGTATTCACCACCAAAATCGCTCCAATCGCATTATCAATATTCGCCTTTAAATACTTCAAAACCTTACCACTTCTAGAGTGTGTTTTCGCATAACTTTCCATAAAAGAGGGCGTAACAGAAAGCAAGGCTGCCTCCAATACAGAACAAATAAATGAAATCACGATTGCTAATAAAAAATAACCAACCAAAAAAGGCATTTATCCTCCATAAAGCCTAAGTTTTGCTTTTAAATATTACCATAAAAAGTGCCTAAAATTATGCAATAAACAAACTTGCCCGATAAATTTGTATGGAATCCTATCAAAATTAAAGCTCCAATCGCAAAATAAATGCACGTCTTGTAGAAAATTCTTGCAAAAACTCCCTCTGTTTATCGCGATAAACCCCAAAAATATCTACAAAATAAAAGGCTTCCACTGCACCATTTTGTTCCAAATTTTTCTCTAACTTTTTAATCACCGCCTTATAATGATAATCCTCTGCAATAACCGCAGAAAATGTGGCAAAATTACCCGCAGATAAATTTTTGGATTCCAACTCAACCTTTAACTGCTCTCTAAAACTTAACAAATGTAAATCTAACCATAAAATATGTTGAGGAATCACTTTCAAATCTTGTCTAAAAGACTCGCTCCTTAGCCCCAAAATCAACACAATCGTCCCTAAAAAAACCAATAAAACTAGAGGCAACAAAACAATTCCCCTAGAGTGCTTTAAATGATTCATTTTTCAACCTCAACAATAAGAGTATTTGCACAATATGGATTTGCATTTGTATCATTGACGCATATTTCAAGCGCGAACCCCAAAGGTGTTTTAGAAATATTAACTTCTGTTATTTCATCAATAATTGTTTGCCTATTTTGTGGAATATTTTGCAATTTAGCTTTAGATTCCAACGCAATAGAATCGCCAAAATGCAAATAAGAAACAGAATCCAAAAAATAAATCTTAGGAGAAATTTGCAAAGAATTTAGTGGTGTAGAATCTCTGAAAAAGGTCGGAATCTCTAAAAGCATTTTGTTTGCGTTTATCTCTAAAACCTTTCCTTGAAACTTGAGCGAATAAAAATCTTTAGGAGCAGAAAAATTATGGGCAACAAAAAGTGCGCGTTGAGGCATATTTGGCTTTTTATAAACTAAACATTTCTGATTGAGGATTCTATTCGCGCTTGAATCCAAACCCAAAAGCTCTAATGCCAAAACACTGCTAAATTGAATGCTTTTAGGCTCAAAAATAGCATTCAAACAAGGCAAAGAATACTCTCCCACTCTCACATACTCTTGCGCCTTTTCATAAAACATCAAGCTTTTGCCTCTTAAGCTTACCCTATTCGCCCCAATCTCCTCGCCACTGCTCAACATAAGGCTTTCCAAATAAGAATTTTCTAATAGGCGTTTAATTTGCAACAAGGCATTTTGCGCTTGAATTTCTTGGGTGAAATTTTGATTTTGCCAACGACAATTTTGATAAATTTTAAGCAGTGTTGAACCACCCAAAACACCTAAAATACCAAGCAAAATTAATGCAAACAGAACTTCAATGAGGGTAAAACCACTCCGCATATTTTAGCCTTAAGGGATTGTTGCGTTGATTTCATAAAAGCGCAAAGATTCCGATATGGAAAAGCCAAAAACACAATGGGGCGCAATTTTGTTACAAATAGGAACATTATAAATATCCACTTCTTGCATCGCTTTAAAATCCTCTATCCCAATCACCGCAAAACTTCCCAATATTGCCGACATCAAAACACCTAAAACTAAAACAAAAACTAAAAATTCTAGCAAAGTAAAGGCTTTTCTACCCGAATCCACCACAAACCCTTTTTAGAAAACTATATATTTTTAAACATTCTTAAGTTTAATTATCTAAAAATTACTGCATATTCAAACAAAAGTCAAGCGTTTGCACAAATCAAGAAATGAATCACGCAAATAAAGGAGGTAGGGTGTTAAAAACTTCTATTTTATGCGCATTAGGCGGAATTGCTCTCCTATTAATTGGAAATTTTGAAAAATTTACAACAACCCAAACTGCCACAACCCAACACAATCAACCCTGCTTTTTTGTGCAACCCAACCGATTAAATGTCCGCAATGCACCAAATTTAGAGGCAAAAATCATCAGCCAATTACAACAAAATTTTAAAATCTGCACATATTTTAATACACACAATGGCTTTTTGCAAACAGAAAAAGGCTGGATTGCTACCAAATATTTAAGCCTAGAACCTTTCAGTCCAAAACAATTAGGGGATTCCACACTTGCCTCCACTCAAATAGCCACAAGAACATTAAACCTTGCTTCGGATTCTGCCAACAAAGAATCCCTTTATGCAAAACCCCAAAATAAATCAAAATTTCAACTAACAAGCGTCCCCAAAAATTCCACACCCGACTCTTTGCTAGAATCAAACAATCTAAACCCCATTGCTCAAGCTAGAATGGAAATGGAAAATCAAAACTATACACGCGCTAAAAACCTCGCTTTACGCGCAAATTCAGAGAATCCTAAAAATTTAGAAAGTTGGGAAATTTTTGTAAAAAGCGTGTATTTGGAAGGTAAGCCACAAGAAGCTATTTTGATTTTGCAAAACTTTTTGCGACAAAACTACGATGAAAACCTAACCAACCTCTTAAGGCTTATGCAACAAGGACAAAAAATTTGAGCCAAAGTCCGCATAAATGTTTCAGTTTTCAAGAAATCAATAAAGAATGTGCTTTGCGCTTAAAAGTGGAGCAAATGCGCTATTTTGGTGCGATTCTTGTGCAAGAATCCTCTCCAGAGACACTAAACATTGCTTTGTTAGAACCCTTGACCAATCCACACAAAGAAACACTTCAAAGTTTATTTAGCCATTGCGCTTTAGAGTTTGGAGAGATTCATTTGGCAGATTTTGAAAAAGCACTTGTGTGGTTAGAACAAGAAGAATACTTGAAAAACCTACTCAAAAAAATCCAACAAGAAATCAATCAAGAATCCAAAGAAAAAGATTCTAGTATTCAAAGTCTCGTACGATTCGTTTTGCAAATTGCAATATCCAAAAATGCTAGTGATGTGCATTTTGAATACGATTTTGACTATATGCGCATAAGATTCCGCATTGATGGTGTGCTTGTGGAAAGATTTTTATTGGATAAATGGCTTTTTGCTCCTTTGAGTGCTAGTATTAAGCTGTTATCCCATTTGAATCTTACAGAATCCAAACTGCCACAAGATGGGCGTTTTGAGTTAGAATTATTCCATTTAGAGGATACTTTGCGCACTTTTGACTTTCGGGTTTCTACCCTACCGCTCCTTGAGGGAGAATCTATCGTTCTTAGAATTTTAGATAAACACAAAACGCTTTTGCCCCTAGAATCGCTAGGGTTTGGCGACACAGAATTAACACAAATACAATCACTTTTCAATTTGCCTTATGGGCTTGTGTTTATTACCGGACCAACCGGCAGTGGCAAAAGCACGACAATGTATGGAATCCTAAACATTTTAAAAGAGCGCAATTTAAAAATCATTACCCTTGAAGACCCCGTAGAGTATCGTTTGCCACACATTAGTCAAGTCGCAATGAATGCCGAAGTGAGCTTTGCAAATATACTACGCAATGTTCTGCGCCAAGACCCCGATGTGATTATTCTAGGAGAAGTGCGAGATAAAGAAAGTTTGCAAATCGCAATCCAAGCGGCTTTTACGGGACATTTGGTTTTTGCCACATTGCATACTAATGACGCGCTAGATACGATTGTGCGCTTGCACGATATGGGGTTAGAGCCACATTTCATTGCGCAATCCCTAAGCGGAATCATCGCGCAACGTCTCTTACGCAAACTCTGCGTTTGCCAGCAAAACCCCAAACACAAGACACAAGGTTGTGAATCCTGCAACCACACAGGCTATCTTGGCAGAATCGCCATTGCCGAGATTGTGCTTACTTGCGCGGAATTAGAGGATTTCATTTATCACCGCATTAACAAAACACAACTACTAGAAAAGCTAGAAAAACAAACACCAAACTTTACCCTAGAGCAAAAAGCGCAGCAATTAGTAGCCAATGGAATCACCGATATGCGCGAAGTTTATCGCGTGGTTAAATAATGCCAAACTTCCAAGTGCAATTCAAGCAAAAAGGTAAAATCCAAACACGAACTTTTAGCGCAAAAACTCAAAAAGAGCTAGAAAACAAGCTCCACTCTCAACACCTCTTTATCCTAAGCATCACGCCCCAAACAACACTCAAAGACAAATTATCCGTGCTAAATCCCCCTAAGATAAAAGAGATTCTAAGCGCGTTTTATGAGTTAAAACTCGGGCTTAAGGCGCATTTGCCTTTAAATTTACTCCTAGAAAACTTGCAAAATCATACAAAAAACCCTCGTCTAAGCGCACAATTTTCTAAAGCACTTTTTGCGCTAAATTCCGGGAAACCACTCTCTCTTAGCTTCAAAGAAGCGGGATTTTCTGACTTTATTTGCTCTATGATAGAAATAGGGCAAAAGGCGAATATGCTAGAAAATACGATAGAATTTATTTTAATCAGACTTAAAAACACACAAAAGAATCGCAAACTTTTGAAAAAAATTTTATTTTATCCCCTCTTTGTTTTGCTTGTGATGATTGCGGTATTTTTAAGCATTACGCTTTTTGTCTTGCCACAATTTGAAGTGCTGTTTGCGGGGCTTAACACCTCTTTACCATTTCCTAGTAAGAGTTTGCTTTTTATGCGCTCTGTTTTGCTAGATTATGGATACCTTAGCTTTTTAGTCTTTTGTGGAATCGCGCTGCTAAGCTACAAACTTTATCAAAGCTCCTCAAAGTTTAGATATACCCTAGATAATTTATTCCTTAAGATTCCTTATTTGGGTGCTGTTTTGCATTATTATCAACTCTCGCAATTCCTCCTTAGCTTCTTTTATCTCTACAAAAGCAAAGTGTCTTTGCGAGTTGCATTAGAAATCGCCTCGCAATCCCTCACAAACGAAGTCATCAAGCAAAAATCGCAAGGTATTTTTGAAGCAATCTCGTGCGGGATTCCAATTACACAAGCTTTCAATGGCATACTAGATGATTTAAGCATTCAACTCCTCTGTGGCGCACAAAATGAAGAAGGATTCCTAGAATCCCTAGAAGTGCTGCTTGACCTTCATCAAGAGGAATTATCTACACACAGCGAAACACTCCTTGCACTCATAGAACCTTTGATGATTTTAATTTTAGGTGCTTTGGTTTTATGGTTAGCACTTGCAATTTTCCTGCCTCTTTGGGAGTTACCTATGCAAATTCAAGGCATTTAGCCTATCTGCCAATCTCCAAAGCTTGAGTCATCTCTCCCTCTGTCTTAATCACCTCATCAATAAATACATCAATCAATTCTTCTTGCTTATATTTACCCACAATTTCTCCCCGCTTAATCACCAATCCATCGCCACTGCCAAAAGCAATCGCTACATCTGCGTGTTTAGCCTCTCCTAACGCATTGACTGCACACCCCATTACAGAAACCTGCATTGGTGTTTTAATTTTGGGCATTCTCCTTTTTATCTCTTGGAGAAGCGGAACTAAATCCGCTTGCAAACGCCCACAAGTAGGGCAAGAAATATAAGTAATTCCCTCTTTTTGTCTCCCACAATAGCGCAAGATTCCACGCGCAATCTCAATTTCTTTTTCTAATTCGCCCGTAATAGAAACTCGCATTGTGTCTCCAATGCCCTCCATAAGCAACCCACCAAGTGCCATAGAGCTTTTGATAGTAGAAGATTCCAAATCTCCTGCCTCTGTAACCCCCAAATGGAATGGATACTCTACCAAAGGACGCAATGCCCGATAAGCACTCATCGTGCGTTCCACATCACTTGCCTTAAGGGATATTTTAATATCATTGAATCCAAAATCTTCCAACAGCTTAATATTATACAATGCGGATTCCACCATTCCTTTAGGTGTTGCACCATACTTAACCTCAAAGGATTTTTCTAAGCTTCCAGCATTCACGCCGATTCGTATAGGAATCTTATGTTCTTTACACGCATCTACTACAGCTTTAACTTTATTTTTTGCACCAATATTACCCGGATTAATGCGAATACAATCCACCGATTCTGCTGCAATAAGTGCAAGTTTATAGCGAAAATGAATATCTGCAACCAAAGGCAATGCAATCATTGCCTTAAGCTCTTTTAACGCATAAGCGTCTGCTTCATCACTTACTGCCACACGCACAATATCACAACCTGCAAGTTGCAAACAATCAATTTGCTTTTTTGTCTCTTGCAAATCTGCTGTTTTACTATAAGTCATACTTTGCACAGAAATAGGAGCATCACCACCTATCAAAACATTGCCAACCGCAATTTGTTTGGTTTTATAACGCGGTTTCAAAGCTTGAGATTCCATTTTTGTTTATCTTCTAGGATTTATTTTCTTCGTGTTGGTGCAATGGCTGATTATCAATACACAACAAGGAATCTGCAACAATAGTCGTTAAATACCCCTTTGGATTTCCTTCAAAAGGAATACTATCTAACTCCGCTTGTAATCCAATTTCATTTGCTAGTTTCTTAATCTCTTCATCTTTGCCATAACGTTCAATATAATATTGAAAAGTCTCTTTCCAACAAATATCTGGTTGCGCACCTTCTTTGCCGGGAGCATTTAGCATAAACTCTGAAAGATAAGCAATTTTTAGAATCGCAGCAATTTTATCCCGCCAATACTCTATATAGAGGTAATCTTTCAAGTTATCCAAAGTTGCTTTTCCATTGCCTGTTGCAGCAAATCCAAAAGCGATTTTCTCATATCTTTTAAAATCCTCATAAAGCTTTTTGTATTCTGGCATAGAACGCAATTCAAAGTAAGTCTCTGCCATTTGAAACGCATCGGCTAATTTGCGCTCCTTACAAGCTTGGGCGAAATCTAGTTTAATTTGAATCGTTTTTGCTTTCTCCTCTGCAAGAGATTTAAAAGGCGACATAGAGCCCAATAGCTTACAAATCTCTAATGCTTTTGTATAATCGTTCTGGTTTTCACAAGCATTCACGCGTTGCGCAATTTGGTCGCCAATAAGCAATGCACTCTTGTAAATTAAAGTTTCTTTCAAGAAAGGCAATCTATCACATAATTTAAAATATTCTACAAAATTCTTTGCCTTATATTCTTTATCTGCCTGAATAAATTTATCACTATTTCTAAGCAATGTCATCGCAACATCTTTTTTGGATTTAACCGTAACAAAAGGACGTAACAAATCTTGAGCTTTGACCAAATTTCCTTGTGGATCTTGAAAAAGCAATCTCTTAGAAACCTCAAAGGATTTTTCCCAAGTTTCCTCTAATTTAGCATAGGCAACCGTTTCTTTTAGGTAGGGATTCTGCTCTACTAATTTGTAAGCCTCCATATAATTTTTTGCCTCAATGGCGTCCATAAACTTTGCCACTGCTTCTTTTTGCTGCCAATAATAGTCAAACTCCTCTCTTTTGCGCTGGTCTAGCATAAAAGGCTCTACGATTGCTGTTGCTTCTTGTAGTTGATCTTTTGCTAATAAGTCAATCGCTTTTGCCAACATTTCTTTCCATAGAGTCTCTAATTTTGTGCGATACTCTTTTAAAGTCTGTAAAAAAATATTTTTCTCTTGAATTAGACCTGCTGCTTTTTTTAAGTCATTGTTGTTAAGTAGCTCCAACATTTCATCTTTTGCTTCATTGGTATCTACAATCTCAATCGTTCCATCAGAATAACCAATATAAAGCAAACTGCCCTCTAACCTCATTGCCGTAACACCGCTATGCTCAAGCATAATGGAATCGCATAATGTGTTATCGCTTAAATCAATAATGCGTAATTGTTTATCTTTAGCCCCTACGATAGCATAATCTTCACCGGGAAGCTTACGGCATCGCATAAGCCAAGCACCTTTTAAAAGATTCTCTTTAACAAACTTTTGCTCTCGCACATCATAAACCAAAGTTTGCCCCTCTTTTGTCACACAAAACAAAAGCGTATCCTCTGCATAAAAAAATGCGTCCTCAATCAATGATTCTGTTTTAATATTAGCAACCAATGTGTTTTTGACAATATCAAAAATCATTGCACTTTTGCCAAAACAACCCGCAAAAATCAATCGTCCATCTTCGCTAAACGCAATAGCAGAAATATAATCTGGCAAAGGCGGGGTGCTTAGGGCTAACTGATAATTATCCGCGGAATACAATAATACCCGACCATCTTCGCCTCCTGTGGCTAAATAATCGTCTTCTTGTGAAAAAGCAACCTTGGAAATTGCAAGTTTTTGCCAAGTTAATTGTGCAATAGGTGCAATCTCTGGGTCAGTAGTTACCACAACGCCTTTTGTGGCTTTAGCAAAACCCATAACGATTTTAGAAGTGGCGTGAGAAATCGCAACGGCTTTACTGAAATGATGCAAAGGCTCAACATCTTTGGACAATTGCAATGCTTTATCGATTACTTTATTTTCTTTTGAGAAAGTAGAAATATTATAAAAATTATCCATACAAATGATAGAATCTTTATCTGTTGAAATTCCAAGCACACTACCAACCAATTTTAAACTGCTTTTTACAGGAAACACTCTAAGCTCCTCTATTTGACGCCTTATACGCTAGTCATCTAAATCATAATTTATTATTTTACCTTAAAGTCTTTGAATTTGTGTTTTAAATTTACATTTATTCGCTAGACTTTGACAAAAAAGGGACAAGAAAGTGCAACATAATTTCCCATTTGGATAAAAAGTAAAACAAATCTTGACTAAAATTAGCAAAATTTGCGCGATTCTTTGTTATACTCAAGCACTAAATTCTATATTAAAGGATTCCTTATGAAAATCACTTACACTCTCACAGATGAATCTCCTGCGTTAGCCACCTATTCCTTTTTGCCTATCGTTCAAGCGTTTTTGGGCAAAGTTGGCATTGCAGTAGAAACTTCTGATATTTCCCTCTCCGCGCGTGTTTTAGCGCAGTTTCCAGAAAGCCTACAAGAATCGCAAAGGGTAAAGGACGAACTCGCCATCTTAGGAGAGCTTGTCAATCAAAGCGATGCAAACCTCATCAAAACACCCAACATCTCCGCCTCTATCCCGCAACTCAAGGCAACAATTAAAGAATTGCAAGACAAGGGCTTTGCGATTCCAAATTTTCCCGATGAGCCAAGCAATGCAGAGGAAAAAACCATTAAAGAAAAATACCAAAAAGTGCTAGGTTCTGCCGTCAATCCCGTGCTTAGACAAGGAAACTCTGACCGCCGCTGCACCAAAGCCGTGAAAGAATATGCAAAAAAGAATCCTTATCGTGTCGTAGAGTTTAACAAAGCCTCTAAAACACGCGTTTCTTATATGGAAAGTGGCGATTTCTTTGATAATGAAAAAGCGGTTTTGATTCAAGATTCCACAAAAGCGAGAATTGAGTTTGTTGGAAGCAATGGCACAGAAGTGCTAAAAGACAATTTGAAGCTAGATAAAAACGAAATTTTAGACGCTACTTTTATGAGCGCAAAGGCTTTGGATAAATTTTATGCCGAGCAAATTGAAGTGTGCAAAAAAGAAAATATCCTACTTTCTCTCCATTTAAAAGCTACGATGATGAAAGTAAGCGACCCTGTGATTTTTGGACACGCGGTGAAAGTGTATTTTAAAGAGCTTTTTGATTCCTTTAGCGAGGAGCTTACACGACTAGGCGTGAATGCCAACAATGGCGTGAATGAATTGCTAACAAAAATAGAAAATAGCCCCAAAAAGCAAGAGATTCTAGCAAAATACAATGAAATTCTTGCCAAAAGTGCGCCACTTTCTATGGTAAATTCTGATAAAGGAATCACAAATTTACACATTCCAAGCGATGTGATTGTAGATGCGTCAATGCCTGCAATGCTTAAAAATGGCGCAAGATTGTGGGATAAAGAGGGCAAAGAGTGCGATACAAACGCCTTGATTCCGGATAAAACTTACGCAACAATCTATGAAGCAGTGATTGAGGATTTACACCAAAATGGCACACTCAACCCTAGCACACTAGGAAGCGTCTCCAATGTCGGCTTAATGGCTAAAAAAGCGCAAGAATACGGCTCACACGATAAAACATTCATTGCCAAAGAAGATGGAATCTTTAGAATCGTCAATGAAAAAGGTGCGATTCTGCTAGAACACAAAGTAGAAAAAGGCGATATTTACCGCGCAAATGAGGCGAAATTTGAAGCGGTGCAAAATTGGATTGATTTAGGGATACAACGCGCAGATTTAACAGGTAGCAAGGCGATTTTCTGGCTAGATTCCAAACGCCCAAGCAATAAGATTATGATAGACTTAGTAGAGGCGCGTTTGAAAGAAAAAGGCAAGGACATTGCGATTCTACCTCCAAAAGAAGCGTGTTTGGAATCCCTAAAACTAATCCGCGCTGGGAAAGATGCGATTTCTATTAGTGGAAATGTTTTGCGCGACTACTTAACTGATTTATTCCCGATTTTGGAGCTTGGCACAAGCGCAAAAATGCTTTCTGTCGTGCCAATGCTCAATGGTGGCTCTATGTTTGAAACCGGTGCGGGTGGAAGTGCGCCAAAACAAGTGGAACAACTCGTGGAGGAAAACCATTTGCGCTGGGATAGCTTGGGAGAGTTTTTAGCACTCCAAGCGAGTTTGGAATTCTACGCACAAAAAACAGGCAAAAAAGAGGCGCAGATTCTAGCAAATAGCCTTGATAGCGCGATTGGAGAATGGTTAAACAACAACAAAGCCCCTTCACGCAAGGTAGGCGAGGACGATAACCGCACAAGCCATTTTTATCTTGCACTTTATTGGGCAAATGCTCTAGCAAAAGATAGCAGTGATTCTGCATTGCAAGGATTCTTTAAAGGAATCGCGGAGGAACTAAGCGCAAACGAAAGCAAGATTCACCAAGAATATTTAAGCGCACAAGGCAAAAAAGTAGATTTAGGCGGTTATTACAAGCTTGATGACACCAAATGCAATGCGATTATGCGAGGAAGCGCGACTTTCAATGCGATTTTAGCAAAGATTAAATAACAAGGCGGGGGAATCCCCCCTTGCTTTACTCTTAAGTTTCTGCTTCATTGCGAGAAATACGCAGTGTTTCGTGGCAATCCATAACTTTAACGCAAAAGAAGCGTTTGCAATGGAATCTTTCTATTAATTCAAACGCAAAGAAACTTTATAATGGAATCTCTAAAGGCAAGATTCTAAATTATGGATTGCCACGAGATTTTAACAAATCTCTCGCAATGAGGCAAATGTTAAAAACTAGAATTTTTAACTAGTTTTACTAAGGATTTTAAGTGGCAAGAATAACTAGAGGCGAAATTAAAAATGCTAATAAACAGGTTTTAACAAACATATATGAAAAGGAATTTACAATAGAAAATACAGCATTTAGATATGAGGGGGATTATTATTTTACTGATGGAGATAAAGTTGCACTATATGCGATTCCACAAGACAATGGAACACATTATGTCAATGCTTTTTATAATATCACGCGTGATGTGTTTGTGCCTGTAAGAAAGCTTAACTATCCCATATGGAGTTCTATTGGCTGGTTTTTGGCAATTCAGTTTATCACTATATTCATAGGGGTAATAATTCCTTTAATGGGAGCATTTAACTCATTTGCTAACAACACTATATTTATAAATCTGTGGGGTTCTTTGATAGCAATTGGCTCATTTGCTAGTATTGCAACACCATTCTTTATTTTTTATCGCAATTTTAAACAAAATAAAGAAATAAAATTACTTAATCAGCAACTATACGCAGAGGGTGAAGCAATGCGTAAAGAGCCAAACAACTAGAGATTTCATAGCAGAATCTCGCAATGACGAGGTGGGTAGTTTTTTGTATGCGGGATTATGGATTGCTTCGTCATTCGCTTTGCTCATTTCTCGCAATGACAGCCTCACAGATTCAACAAAACCACCGCACAAACAACCATAGCCATACCAATATAGCCAACGATTCCTAATCGTTCTTTAAAAAAGACATAGCCTCCAATGCTTGTGCCAACAATCCCCACCGCACCCCAAGTAGAATACGCCACGCTTAAAGGCATATCCTCAAGCGCAAAAATCAACACACTAAAAGCCGCCCAAACCATCAAAATGCAGCCTATGGTATAGCCTTTGTGTGTGAAAGCGTTGGATTTTTTTAAAAACAAATTTGCAATCACATCTAAAACCGCCGAAATAACGACATATCCTAAAGCTAAGCTCATTGCATTTCCTTATGGGCAATTTGTGTAGAATCCGATTCTGCTTCTTTTCTTTCGTTTTTCAATTCCGCATAATTAATGAGTGCGATTCCGCCAATAGACAAGACAATGCCGACTTTTTGTGTCCATAGCAATTCCTCACCAAAATAAAACACGCTAATACAAACCACGCAGACTGCGCCCAATACTTCCCATATCGCATACGCCACACCCACCGAGATTCGCTTCAGTGAAAGAGCCATAAAATAATAGGACAACACAAGCAAAACATACATACTCACAAGCCCCCATATTTCACCCGCACTTGCCTTCATTAAATTCACAGCAAAGACTTCGGTAAGAATCGCAAAAACCAATAAAAGATAAGCTTTTTTTAGGCTCATTTTATTCCTCACTTTGTTGTAAAAAGCTATCAAACAAAAATTGATGTTCCTGTGGCAAAGCTTCAAAAAGCCCAAAAGCTAAAGCGCGAATCTCCCAAAGCGCATTTTTAGAACTTCTTAGGCTTAAAAAATTTTGCAAACTTCTTGCATTAATGCTCCAAGTAAGTTCTGTTTTATACGATTCTGGCATAGCAAATTTAGCTAAATCGTTGCCAATATTGGATACAAGTAGTTTTCTTAGGTTTTCTAATGCCAAGATGGAAGCCTCATTTACCGCTTGATTGCTCGTAAAAACCAAAAAATGCTTTGCCCTTTCCATATTATCCACACAAAAAGGCAAAAAGGATTCCTCCTCTTTTAATTCCTTTAGTGTATAGCGGGTGGATTTCACGCTTAAAGAGGCGATTCTATGACGCGCTAACTCCTGCAAACACGCGCGGCTAATGCCTTGAATATAAAAAGTATAATATAAATGTTCCAAAGTAGAAGCGTGTTTAAATTTATTACCCACACGATGAATCAACTCTTTGTCTTTTTCGCCACCCTCATCGCCTTTTTCAAAACTCTGCCAACAAGTGCGAATCGCGTGTGCGCAGGTTTTTAAGTCTGTGTAATTTAAAAGTGTAATTTGCATTGATGATTCCTTAATTAAATTTCAATCGCTGTGCGTGTGTGATTGCAATCGCAATCGCATCGGTAATATCTAGTGGCTTGATTTCACCTTTAATCCCTAAAAGCCGCTTTACCATAAAGGCAACCTGTTCTTTTTGAGCTTTTCCATTGCCTGTTAAAGCCTTTTTAACTTGCAAGGGTGTGTATTCGGCAAAATTTCCCAACTCTTGCAGAATCTTAAGGCTCAAAGCTCCCCTAAATTGCGCTAATTTTATCACACTTTTTGGATTATAAGCATAAAACATATCCTCAATAGCAACCGAATCAATGGAATGATTTTTTAATACCAAATCAATCCCCTCCACAAACTCTAAAATTTGATGTTGTAAGATTCTTTCTTTAATCTTAATCAATCCTGCTTCAACCAAAGAAATTGCATTTTTTTCTGACTTAATCACAGCATAGCCGCAATTTCTACTTCCCGGGTCAATTCCTAGAATATTCACTTATTTCCTTAAAATGATTTAAAAAACTGCGCAATAATATAAAAATTTTAGTAATTCTTAGATAAAATCACTCCAAATTTCAAGACTTATTCACATATTATTCACACCTGTGAATAACTTTAAAGGTAAAAATTTGAATCCAATTTTATTACAACTTAAAGATGAAATCACGACTTTTGAGTTTGATAATTATATCAGTCAAATCACTTATAATGAAAAATATTCACGCGAAGATAGAATCGTGCTAAATGCACCAAACATTCTCATTGCAAGTTGGATAAAAACAAAATATGCAGATAAAATTGCTCATCTTTTTGAAATTCATAATGGTTTGAAACCTGAAGTAATTGTTGAGGTAATAAATTCTAACAAGAAAAAAGAAAACAAAAGCAATATACGCAACAAACAAAGTAGCACAACAAACCTTAACCCCTCTTTTACCTTTGATTCCTTTGTAGTAGGAAATTCTAATACCTTTGCTTTTAATGTTGCTAAAGCTGTGGCACAAAATCAAAGTATTAAATATAATCCCCTTGTAATTTATGGAAATACAGGACTTGGCAAAACACATTTACTCAATGCCATTGGTAACGCAAATATCCTTGTAGGTAAGAATGTCATCTACACCACAAGCGAACAATTCTTGAATGATTTTTTGTTACATATTCGCAATAATACAATGGAGCGATTCCGCGAAAAATATCGGGCTTGTGATTATCTGCTCATTGATGATATTCAATTCTTAAGTGGAAAAGAGCAGATTCAAGAAGAGTTTTTTCACACTTTCAATGAATTAAAAGAAAATAACAAACAAATCGTTCTTACCTCTGACCGCCCACCAAAAGATATGAAAGGCTTAGAAGAGCGTTTAAAAACGCGTTTTACTTCCGGACTTTTAGCAGATATTCAACCTCCTGAATTAGAAACTAAAATCAATATTATCCGCGCAAAATGTGAATTAGATAGAATCCATCTTGAAGACAATATCATCCATTTTATTGCAGCAAACATTAACGATAATATTCGTGAAATTGAAGGAGTTTTGGTTAAATTAAATTTTTCAATGAATGTAACAAATATCCAAGAAATTGATCTTGATTTTGTCAAAGATGTTTTAAAAGAATATATTAAAGAATCCAAAGAGAATATTAGTATGGATAAAATCATTGACATTGTTGCAAAGTATTACAATCTTAAACCCTCTGATATTAAAAGTAAAAATCGTTCCAAAAATATCGTAACCGCACGCAAAATTGTAATCTACTTAGCGCGCACACTCACGCCAAATTCAATGCCCTATCTTGCAAACTTCTTTGGAATGAAAGACCACAGCACAGTAAGCAAAGCAATGAAAAGTATTCAAGATGAAATGAACGAAAATCCAAATTTTAAAACTATCATTGAAGAAATAAAAAATAAAATAAAATAATACTTTTAGCACAATAAAAACAAAGTTTTGCTAAAATAGTGAATTAATGTGAAATATAAAAATGCTTATTCATTCACACAAAAAGCCAAATTTAGAAGTTTGTAGCACTTATTCAACAATTCAACCACCCTACTAATACTTCTAAATTTTATTAAATAAAAAAGGATTTCTAATGAACATTACCATTTCTAATAGTGTTTTGGATAATATCTTCACTTCTTTACAACCTTTCTTAGATAAAAAAGATTCTAGTCAAATTACCTCCCATATTTATCTTGAAACAAAAGATAATCAACTCATTTGCAAAGCAACAGATTTTGAAATGGGACTTTGCACAATTACAAATTCTTTAAATATCACAGAAAATGGAATCGCAACGGTAAATGGCAAACAAGCATTAGATATTATCAAACGATTAAAAGAGGGTGATGTCAATCTTTGTACTCACAATGAAAATCTTCATATCAAACAAAATAAAAGCTCTTTCAAACTTCCAATGTTTAATGCCCAAGAATTTCCAACTTTTCCAGAATATGAAAATCTACCAAAATTAGAAATCAATTCTCTACAACTCATCAACTCAATGAAAAAAATTTTTCCTGTCATTGACAATAATAACCAAAAACGCGAATTAAATGGTGCGCTTTTAGATATTAAAGAATATTCTTACAATTTTGTCGCCACAGATACAAAACGGCTTGCAATCATAAAATTTGACAACGCATCAGGTAATAATCTAGCACTTATCTTTCCTAAAAAAGCTATTACAGAAATTCAACGATTATTCTTTGATAATATTGAACTTTTTTATAACGAAAAAGACATTATTATTAAATCCCAAAATTATATTTTCTTCTCTCATCTTATTAATGGAAAATTCCCAGATTATGAAAAAATTTTACCAAAAGAAACTACCAAAGAACTCAATATTTCAAAAGCAAAAATCATTGAGGGAATTAAGGTTATTAACTCTGTTACTAATGATGTAAAACTTACTTTTAAAGCGAATGAGATTCTTTTTGAATCCTTAAGTCAAGACAATTCAGAAGCTAAAACACAAATTGAAATTAATTTACCTCTTGAAGAAGAAATTGAAATTGGTATCAATTCCCGCCATGTTTTGGATTTTTTAACACAAATTGACACAGCAGATTTTATTTGGGGGCTTAATGGTAAAAATGCACCTTTTGTGCTAAAAAGTGAGAATTTCTCCACCGTTGTAATGCCTATTATCCTTTAACTTTAATCATTAACTTTAGGAAATAGAATGGAAGATTTAGAATACACGGGACATAGTATTAAAGTCCTAAAGGGCTTAGAAGCCGTTAGAAAACGTCCGGGAATGTATATCGGAGATACAAATATTAGTGGATTACATCATTTGGTTTATGAAGTGGTGGATAACTGCATTGATGAAGCAATGGCAGGATATTGCACGGAAATTGAAGTGATTTTAACCAAAGAGGGCGGAGCAAAGATTTCAGATAATGGACGCGGAATCCCGGTAGATATTCACCCCACAGAGAACATTTCTGCAGCAACGGTGGCTTTAACCGTGCTTCACGCCGGAGGTAAATTTGACCAAAAGACTTATTCGGGAGGTTTGCACGGAGTAGGTGTATCTGTCGTGAATGCACTCTCAAAAACCCTGCAAATGACAATCTATAAACACAACCAAATTTACCGCCAAGACTTTGCACAAGGGATTCCACAAAATGACTTAGAAATCATTGGAGAAACAAAACGCAATGGAACAACGATTGAATTTATCCCCGATGAAACAATCTTTGAAGTTGTGGAATTTGACAGAGAAATTTTAAAGAAAAGATTTAAAGAACTCGCCTATTTGAATCGCCAAATTACGATTCATTTTATAGATGAACGCGGTGATTTTAACGAAACTTATCATTTTGAGGGTGGTTTATCGCAATTTATTAATGATATTAATAAAAAACCTTTCATTTCTCCTATCATCGGCTTTGAAGGTAAAGACGAGAATGTAGAAGTAGAAGTGGCTTTAGCCTATAATGAGGGTTTTGATGAAAAAGTGCTAAGCTTTGTCAATAATATTCATACAACAGATGGCGGAACGCACGAAGCAGGGTTTAGAATGGGATTAACCCGCGCAATCATTAATTATATTGACGAAAATGCTAATGCGCGTGAAAAAGATTCTAAAGTAACAGGAGATGATTTAAGAGAAGGACTTGTTGCAATTATTTCTGTAAGAGTGATTGACCCGCAGTTTGTAGGACAAACTAAAGGTAAGCTTGGAAGCTCTTTTGTGCGCCCAATCGTGCAAAAACTTAGTTTTGAAAAAATTGCTAAATTCTTTGAAGAGAATCCCAATGAAGCTAAAGCCATTATGCAAAAAGCACTTCTTGCCGCACGCGGTAGAGAAGCGGCAAAAAAGGCAAGAGAACTTACACGCAAAAAGGAATTCTTTAGCGTTGGCACACTTCCGGGTAAATTAGCCGATTGTCAAAGCAAAGACCCAAGCATTAGTGAGCTTTATTTGGTGGAGGGAGATTCCGCAGGAGGTTCGGCTAAACAAGGGCGTGATAGAGTGTATCAGGCAATTTTACCTTTAAGAGGAAAAATCTTGAATGTAGAAAAAAGTCGCTTGGATAAGATTCTAAAAAGTGAGGAGATTAAAAACCTTATCACTGCGCTAGGCTGCGGAATCGGAGAGGAATTTGACATTACAAAAGCAAGATATAATAAAGTTATTATTATGACCGATGCTGATGTAGATGGTAGCCATATTCAAACGCTTTTAATGACTTTCTTTTTCCGCTATTTAAAAGGAATCATTGAGGCAGGATATTTGTATATCGCCCAACCGCCGCTTTATCGTTTTAAAAAGGGCAAAAAAGAAATTTATCTCAAAGATGAAAAGGCTCTAAGTGAATATTTGATTGAAAATGGGATTGAAAATTTTGAATTTAGCGGAATCGGAAATAAAGATTTAGTGGAATTTTTCAAGATTGTTGCCCATTATCGCTCCACTTTGCAGAATCTTAAAAAACGATTCGCTTTGATTGAAATTGTTAAATATCTCATTGAAAATCCTGATATGATAGGTTTAGATAATAATGCGCTTTGTAAGAGGATTAAAGAGAGAATCGCAGAGCTTGGGTTTAATATTCTAAGTGAAAATACCAATGAAGAAAAAATCCACTTGTATGTGCAGACAGATGCGGGATTGGTAGATATTAAAATTGATGATGAGCTTTTCACACACCCGCTTTTTGAAGAAGCACATTTTGTTTTTAATAAACTTAAAGAATTTGATTTAGGATTCTTAAATGGTAAAGACGCGGTGAGTATGCTAGAAGAAATAGAAGAGAGTAGCAAAAAAGGCGCGTATATCCAAAGATACAAAGGTTTAGGGGAGATGAATCCCGAGCAATTATGGGAAACAACGATGACACCGGAAAATAGGCGTTTGATTCGTGTAGAGATTGCAGATGAGACAGAAGCAAGCGATGTTTTTGCACTCTTTATGGGTGATGAGGTAGAGCCACGCAGGGAGTATATCCAAGCCCACGCAAAAGATGTGAAACACTTAGATGTTTAAGGCAGGTTGAATGTATCTAATAGCAGGAATCCTTGATTTTTTTACAAGTTTAAATGGAATCTTTTACACTCTTGCGTATTTGGTAGGCGGAATCCCTTTTGGACTTTTGTATGGAAAATATCTTGGTGGAGTGGATATTCGTCAAGTTGGGAGTGGAAGTATCGGCGCAACAAATGTTTTAAGAGCCTTGAAAGAGACAAATCCAAAGATTGCTAAAAAAGTCGCGATTCTCACAATGCTAAGTGATGCGCTCAAAGGCGTTTTTATTTTAATGGTAGCTAAGGCGTTTGGTATCAGTTATGAAGCGCAATGGATGATGGCGTTTTTAGTTGTTGTTGGGCATTGTTTTAGCCCATTTTTAAAACTAGAGGGAGGAAAGGGTGTCGCCTCTAGCGTGGGTGTGATTGCGGTGTTTTTACCCTTAGAAGCACTTTTGGGCTTGGTAATATGGTTTGTTGTTGGAAAATTATTAAAAATCTCCTCCTTAGCCTCGCTTTTTGGTGTGATTTGTGGCGTGGGTTCTAGCTTCTTTTTGCACCCCGAGATTCCACATATCACCACCCACACGCCTTTAGTTTTGATAATGTGCATTGTCCTTTATAAACATATTCCTAATATTATCCGTTTAATCCAAAGAAAGGAGCAAAAGGTATTATGAAACTTTTTGAAAAACTTAAAAAGCCTATTATTGCTTATATTGCCAACAATTTCAAGCTTTCTAATAAACTTACAAGAGTGAATAATAGCCTCAATCTAAAATTAGCAGAAATAGAAGCGGTAAAATCTATGGAAAATGAAATTTTTGCTTTAAGAAATTTTGTGTTGCCTCACGCAAATTTGCCAATCCATAAAAATCACTTTTTATTATTTTCTTATAATAAACATATTCCTAAATATTCTCATCATAATCTAGGGGATTTTATCCAAACTCTTGCGACAAAAAATGCCCTTTTATCCTTGAATCCTAAAGCAACTTTTGAATTTTTTGATAGAGATTCACTCATCAGCTACTATCCCGCGGGGGGGGGGCAAATAGCTCTTTAAATGCTTTAACTCCTGTGATTATGCAGGGTTGGTTTGCTTTTTCAGAAACTCCGCACTTCATTCCTAACCATTTTCTTTTGCCTATTTTTGTAGGCACACATTTTACTTCCGCGATTCAGAAATTTTTGCAATATTTTCTTGTCTATTATCCTTGGTATTTTGAAAATAAAAGCATTGGTTGTAGGGATTTAGCGACTTTACAATTTTGTCAAAAATCAGGGTTAGAAGCTTATCTTTCGCGTTGTCTTACGCTTACATTGCCCAAACGCACACAAGAGGAAGCAAAACAAGCGACAAAGGTATTTTTAGTAGGGATTCCAGAAAATTTATTAAAATTTATTCCACAACATTTGCGTGAGGGCGCAATCAGTGTTAATCAACAAGATGTTTCTAATGAAAAATCTTTGCAATGGCAGAGTTTTTATCAACGCAGTGAGGATTTATTAGAAACTTACAAAACACAAGCAAAACTCATCATCACTTGTGCGTTGCATTGTGCTTCTCCAGCGATTGCAATGGGGATTCCGGTGGTTTTAATCGCAAGAAATGAGGAAAACTTACAGAGATTTTCTGCGCTTAATGGAATCGTGCCAATTTACACCCTAGAGGATTTAGAAAAGGGACGCGTAGATTTTGCCCCCAAACCCTTAGACATAGAATCGCTAAAGCAAGATATGCTAGAGAATCTAAGGCTTAGCATAAAAGAAGCAATGGGAGAAAGTGTAGATAAAGAAACCTTGCAAACAATTCGCCAAAGAATCGCAGATTTCACCCCAAAAATGACAGAATCGCAAAATACAGATTCTAAACTCTGCGGGGGGGGGGCAAAATAGAGAGTTAGTAGAAAATACTTGGAAAGAGGATTTTGCTTATGATTTAGAGTTTAAGCAAAGAGCGCAGATTCTGCTTGATTTACTCTCCAAAGAAGCAAGGAATCCTCTAAAATCTGTTTTGGATTTAGGTTGTGGGATTCAGTATTTTAGGGAGGTGCTAGCGGAGAATGGCTTGAATCCTGATTATTATGGCGTGGATTTATACCCACAAAAGCCCGATAATATCCTCTGCGATTTTAATCAGGGAGAATTTCCGATTTTTTCTCAAAATCAATTTGATTTCATCGTATGCGCGGGAGTGTTTGAATATATCCACGATTTGCCAAGCTTTGTTTCTAAAATTTGCGCACTGCAGCCTAAATATATTTTGTGCAGTTATAACTTTGTTAATGTGGGCGGAGACAACAAAATTTGGGTCAAAAGGCTTAAACAAGAGGAATTGTTTGATTTATTTTTGCAAAATGATTATTGTTTAAATACTTATAAAACCCACAAAAGAAGCCTCCCGACAGGATATTTTTTATTTTGCAAAAAGGAGTTGATGGGAGTTATTTAGTAAAATTTTATGTTGTATAAAACAAAAGGGGCAATAAAACTTTATACTCTACCCCGCCCCTAATTGCTCCATTTCCTTTAAAGCAGCCTTAAGATTCTTGCAAATTTCCTTGCTTAGTTCCTCTGGGCTTGGCAGATTCTCCAAATCCTCCAAACTCTCATCTTTTAACCAAAAAATATCCAAATTTATCTTATCGCGTTTCTTAATCTCTCCAATGCTAAAAGCGCGGAATCGCTCACTCTCCTTGCGATTTTCCATTGCGCCTGCGCAAAAACTTGCTTCAAACTCCCGCAAATGCTCCGCACTCAAAGGGCTTGTTACAAGGCTTAGATTCATATTCGTGCGCATATCATACACCCACACCTTTTGCGTGGAATCCTCGCTTGTTGCGACTTTGTCAAAAAACAGCACATTCGCTTTCACGCCTTGCGCGTAAAAAATCCCAGTAGGAAGCCGCAAAATCGTATGCAGATTAAAATCCTCTAAGAGTTTTTTGCGCACCTTCTCCCCCGCTCCCGCTTCAAACAGCACATTATCGGGTAGCACGACTGCGGCTTTGCCCCCGATTTTTAAAAGATTCATAATGTGTTGCAAGAAATTTAATTGCTTATTAGAGGTTGTGGCGAAAAAATCCTCTCTGTTGTATTCGTCCTTTTGGCTTTTCACCTTGCCATTTTCGGCTAAAATCTTAGTCGCCGATTTCTTGCCAAAGGGCGGATTGGTTAGCACCCTATCAAACCGCCGATTGCCTAACTCACTTAGAGAATCCCCGATTTCTATTACACCTCCCTCGCCCCCGATTCCGTGCAGATACAGATTCATCGCACACAAAGACGCCACTAAGGGCGTAATATCCTTGCCATAAAGCCTCTCATTGCGTAAGCGTTTGAGTTCCTCTTTGTCCTTTGTCTGTGCTTTCATCGCCTCATACGCACTTAGCAAAAATCCGCCCGTCCCACACGCAGGGTCGCATACCTCCATATTGGGTTTAAGCTCCATTAGCCCCACAATAGAATCTATCAGCACGCGAGGCGTGAAATACTGCCCCGCTCCCGCCTTTGTCTCTGTGGCATTTTTTGCAAGTAGTCCCTCATAAATCGCGCCTTTTATATCTACATTCAAGCCTAGCCAAGTTTCACTATCCATAAGCATAAAAAGTTTTTTGAGATTCGCGGGTTCTTTGATTTTGTTTTGCGCGTCATTGTAGATAAGCCCTATCACGCCCTCACTCTTTGCAAGTTGTGCGAGTGCGGCATTATACGCATTCTCTAACTCTAGCCCATCTAGGTTTATAAGCCGCTCCCATTTGCAGTTTGCGGGGATTTTGCTACTCTCTCCGATACTCTCCCGCTCACTTTCCATTTTCAAAAACAGCAAATAGCTTAACTGCGCGACATATTCAGTATAACTCACGCCACTATCACGCAAAATCGTTGCGAAGTTCCACACCTTTGCGACAATCGCTTTTTCACTCATTTTTGCCCCTTTGTATTATTTTTAAAGTTTTAGTTCATTTCCACAATGTGTTAATTTTCTTCCATTTTTTTAACACAATCTCCAATTCTGTTAAAAATTAAGCGGAATCTTAACATATCAACTCACCCTTAAAGGCTTGGTTTAAAAGTGAGGATTTGAGCCTTTGGAGATTTTCTAGGCTTGCATTCACAAACTGCGCCAACTTCTCCAAATGCGCAAATTTGGATTCTAAAATCTGCACGATTTGCTTTTGGGTTTCAAGGGGCGGGAGAGGGATAGGGAGTTTTGAAAAATTTGCTTTATTAAGAATAGGCAATGTCGTAGATGAAGCATTTGTTTTAATAAAGTTTTGAACTTTTGGAGAAATGCAATAAAAATATATAAATTCTGATATAAATTTTTGTGATGGCAAAATAGCATTTATTTGTTGATTGCATATTCCTTTCTTTCTAATCAAACCCGTTTTTCCAATTGTTGCACCTATGCAAGTAACCAAAACAGAGCCACTTGGAAGTTGCCTTGATATTTCAAATCCTTTTGGTGAAACATTGTCTGAAGCAACCTCAACATAATAACCATTATTTAAATCTGTTGGTTTATAAAATGGAAAATCATTTCCATAGTATTCTGCATTGTTTTTGCTTGGAGTTGAACCTGTAACGATTTCACACACTTCGCCTAGTGTTTTGACTTCCCAATTTTTAGGGAGAGTGTGGGTATTATTGTCTTTAGATTCTTTGGCTAAAGCCTTAGAATGGCAATCATAGTGAGACTCTGCACCCACTTCGTGGTGTGAAAAATCGGAAAAAGCAGGAGCAGTAGTGCCTCCTGCCCGATTTTTTGCTAGAAGTGGAGAGTGTGCAGGCTCTCCCTTTGTGCAAAAGAAAGGGAACATTTCTTTTGTTAAAGGGAGCGGGGAGGGATTAGATTTTCTTTGTGAAAAAGAAAGCGTGGAAGTAGGTGCAGTGATTTGAGATTCTGTGAGTTTGCCGCTAAAGGCGGAGTAGAGCAAGGAGGATTTAAGATGCGGAATGTTTGTTTGCACCGCCTTAAGATGACGCACCGCCTCATCAATGTGTGTAAAGGCATTTTCTAGCTTCTCCACTATGGCTTTTTGCACTTCAAGGGGCGGCAGGGGGATTTTTTCTTTTTTATAATCTCTAAAATAAATATGCGGGATTACTGAACCACTTATGTATCGGTTAAAATTGATTGTATGCAAAAAATAATACAAATATTTTAAATTCAAGTTTTCATTTGCTTGTATGTAAGCCATTGTCCCAATGACAGATGATTTAGGGGGTAATAGAAATATCTTGCCTACTGCACCATCTTTGACGATACCCAGACTTTCATTTTCTATGGTGTAGAAATCAATAGTTTTTAAAAATCCTTTTGCGCCATAGATTGGATATTTCCCTGTATTATTTTCAATACTGCTTAAAACAATATTTGAATTTTTGGAAGTGCAAACTTCTGCTAAGGTTTTTACTTCCCAATTTTTAGGGAGATTGTGAAAATTATTTGTCATTATTTATATCCTCACCTTTGCCTATGCTTTCTAAAAGTGCATTAAATTGTTCTTTGTCTTTTTGTTTAATTGTTTCTATAACTATCTTTGAGACTTTTTGGATTTCTAATAAGTCTAAAGGTTCATTCGCTCTTTCTGGATTCTCTTCTAAATGCGAAAACTCATTAATAATGCGATTAATAAAAACTGCCTCTTGATTATCTTTAAAAAATTTCTCATATTTGCTCATTAAACTATCAACATTAGGATATTTAAAAAATAAATAAGATTCTAAAAATTTTCTTATATTATTTGCCACATTATAAAAAGTTTCTATTGCATTATCTTGTTCATTGGAACATTTATAAATCTGCTCAAAAAGATAATTAAATTCTGTGATATATTTCTGCATATAGGGTGGTAAGTTCTTGATTGTGCTTGATTGTTGCTTTTCTATTAAAAACATTGGTGTTTTTTTATTATCACGCCATTGAAAACCTGTGAGGCTCTTTAAATATCGCAAAAAGTCTAAATTATGTGTAGAGATAAAAAGTTGAGTGTAGTTTTTAGGCTTTGCAATTTGACTTTCAATCAAAGAAAAAATGAAAAAGATATGATTGTTATCTAAACTGCAAATAGGGTCATCTATCCAAATAATAGGCTTTTTGTCTTTAGTATCCTTATCTTGTAATTTGGCTACAAAATAACAAAAGGCTAAAAGGCTGCATTCCCCCTCGCTTAAGTTTTTTGCCACTTCATTGTTTCTGTGAATTTTAAACTCGCCCTTTTTCTCGGGGATAGATTTAAATTCAAGCTGATTGTTTCCAAAGAAAGATTTGAGATATTTGTTTGCTTTATCCGCCCCTGCTTTTTCATCGCTTAAAGAATCTTGCAGTTTTTGAATTTCTTTTTTTATTTTTTCTATCTCTTGTTCTTTATCTTTTATCTCTTTGTCTTTGCTTTCTAGGGTATTTTCTAGCTCTTTAATTTCCTCTTGCACTTTAAAATAATTTATATTATTTATAAATCTTGCTACTTCATCTAACCTTAATGCTTTTCTAGCGTTTTCTTGGTCTTGCTCTAGGGTTTTTGTTCGTTCGTTATTTTGGGTGCATAAATCTTTGATAGAATTTAGAATTTGTTGAATCTCTTGGGAATAGTCTGTTACCTCGTGAAAAATAATATTTGGATTATAAATGTCTTTTGATTTATCCTCTAAATTTTGCCTTAATTGCCAAAGACTACTATGGTTATAACTCCTTATCGCCGATTCTAACTTGGCTTTATACTGATTAAAATCCCCTTGTAAGTTTTTATAAAAACTTTGAGATTCAATTTTTTGCGCTTCTTCTAAGACTTTTTTAGAATCTTTTTCCATACCTTTTATTTCTCCAAGATATGCGTTTATTTTAGACTTCATTGAGTCTGTTTTATCATCTTTAACATTTTCTAAAAGCCATTGGATTCTCTCTTGAGTAAGGGCATTATTGCAAAATTTGCATTGTTGTGTATCTTTTGAATGTTCGTGCAACTTCAAACCCTCATCAAGCCAACTTCTAAGCTGGTTTTCTATATCTTGTTTCGGGGTGATTTTGGTTTCTATTAAAATTCTACTTTTTGTAACAAATTCTGAGAGACGATTAGCATTAAAAGATATTGGGAAGCCTAAAGGTTGCTTTATCTCATCGCTAATTAAAGATTCTTTGGTTTGTTTTTCGTGGAATTCAAGAATGAAGTTTGAATTTGGTGTTTTGATTGTTTCAATATCTTTTCTAATATTTCTAATATCATAATTAGTTCCTTGTATTGCAAAGTTTGAATTTGATTTTATTTGACTTGCTTTTTTGCTAAGCTCTCCATCTTGATTTTTTGTTTTAATTTTATCTAAAGTATCAGCTTTTTCTTTATTTAAATCCTGTAATTCCTTACATAAACCACTGACAAAAACATTATTTTCTTTATCCTCTTTCTCATTTCCAAGCTTGTTTTGTAATTCTTGTATTTTAACTTGAATTTTATTGTTTTCCTCACCTACAACAACAGAAGCAAAAGCTTTAATATCCCCTGCTTTATCATCAATCAAGAATCCTAGATTTTCCTTTACAAAATCTTTGTTATACACTCTAATTGTTAAATTATTATCAGTGATATTGTCTTTAGTTAGAGTTAGACTAGTTGGGTTACTATCAGTCATTTCAATTTCAAAGGTGGAATCCATATAATCACTATGTGGATTCTTAACTTCGAAACTCCTTAGAATCCTTGATAATGTCGTTTTACCCGCATAATTGCGCCCATAAAAAATATTTAATTTTTGAAATTCCTGCAAATTATTCCAAGAAAAATCTTGATAAGAACCATAATTTATTTTTGAAAATTTTTTAATCATTTTTTCCTCCTATCCCACCAATGCCAAGCTTAGTTCCTCTACAAGACTAGGCAAAGAATCCTTAAAAATCGCTTTTGCTCTATAAATCCCGCCTAAGTCCGCGCAAATCTCTTGAATATCCTTGATTTTCGCATAGCCATTTGCGATAATGTATTCTTTGATAAGCCCCAAAAACTCCTCTTGCTCGGGGCTAAATGCAATGCCCTTTTTCTTACAACGCCCACGCCACAGATTATAACGCGCATTCGCCCCAATCGCAAAATCTTGCAACTCTGTATCCATTTTGAGTGCGTAACGCACAAGGGAGATGAGGTTGGTTAGGTTTTTGCTAGGATTCTTACTCACTTTGCCTTTATCACGCAGTTTATACGCATTCCATAAGCTTGGAATATCCATAGAATCCTGCTTGAGTTTGTGCGCTAACTCCGCAATCACCTCATAAGTTAGGTGGCGGTTTTTGTAATTTTGTGAGTAGAGAATACTTAGGGCGGTAATTTCGTCTTTATGCTGCAAAATAAATTCATTAAATTGCGCGATGAGATTCTGTGCCTTTTGTGTGTCAAATTCTGCACTAAGCACAGAATCCTGCGAGATTTCATCAATATAGATTTTGCTCTTTTTTGCCAACTCTAAAAGCAATTTGCAAAATGTATCGTTTGTGAAAATCTCTAGCGGATTGTGCGCCACCTCTGCCCTCTCTAACGCTTGTAAGGAATCCGCAAATTCTAAAATCTCTTTTGCAAGTGCGCAAAGGCTTTTGCCGCAATTAAGTTCTTGCAAACGTGCATTATCCTCCTTGCTTAAGCTTAACTCTAAACGCGTAAGCCTTGAAGCAAGACTTAAAAGTATATCTCTGTCATACTCGTTCGTCTCCAAGCTCTCACGCACACACTCTAAAAGCTCTTTTAAACTTAAGTGTTCCTTACGCTCTAAGGGACGTGAATCAATCTTTTGGCTTTCACTCACGCCCACCGCGTCAATCACATAAAAACGCGTTTTAGAATCTGCATTTGGTGTAACTGCCCTTAAATCGTCATTATGGATACTACGCACCCCGCGCCCAACCATTTGCGCATAATAACTCGCCGATTTGACATCACGCATAAAAATCAGCACTTCTAAGGGTTTAATGTCTGTGCCTGTGGCTATCATATCCACCGTAACTGCGATTCTAAACTTTTTGGAATGCCTAAAAGCGTTGATAAGTTCTTGTGGGTTTTGATTGCCGATGTTGTAGGTGATTTTTTGTGCAAACTCATTGTCTGCATTAAACACTTCTCGCGCAAGACGCACGATTTCCTCTGCGTGATTATCATCTTTGGCAAAAATCAAAGTTTTAGGCAGGAAGCTGCGCTCACGCTCGGGAAAAAGTAGGTCAAAGACTTTGTTTTTATAAGTCTCTAAAATCGTGCGGATTTGGCTAGGAGCAAGCACGGAGCGGTCTAAATCTGCTTTGGAGTATTCTAAATCCTCCTCTAAGCTCTCATAGTCGATTTTTCGCGTGTCTTTATCGCGGAATGGCACTTGAAATTCTGCATTTGCTTCAATAATGCTTCCTTGCTCACTAATGCGCGTTTTAATTCTAAAGATTTCTGTCGCCACAGCCCATAAATGCTGCGGTGGCATTCATCAATAACGATAAAATCAAAGGTATCAATGCCAATTCGGGGATTATAGGCAACTTCTTTTGTCTCTTTATCCTCATTTTCAAAGGCGGAGTGTTCCTCCTCTGCACTATCAAACTTACTCTCTCCACGCAAAATAGAATACAGCCGCTGAATTGTCGTAATCACGACTTTGGATTCTTTAGGAATGTGATTTGTCTCTAAATGCACCACATTATAAATCTCGCTAAAATGTCGCTTGTCTGTGCTTGGGCTGAAATTATCAAATTCTTTTTTCGCCTGTTTGCCAAGATTGTTTCTATCCACAAGAAACAAAATGCGCTTTGCCTTTGCAATGCTTAGCAGGCGATAAGCAAAATTACAAGCGGTAAAGGTCTTGCCCGCACCGGTTGCCATTTGGATTAAGGCTCTTTGTTTGTTTTGTTGCAAAGATTTTTCTAAGCCCTCTATGGCTTCTTTTTGACAAGCCCATAAGGCTTTGGAATCCTGACTGCTTAGTGGTGGGATTTGTTGGATTCTCTCGCGCAAAGAATGAGGAGAGTTAAGCTTTTCTATTAGCTCTTTTGGCGTGTGAAAGGCAAAAATCCTCCTTGCGCGTGGGCTTGGTTCGCGTAAATCTGTGAAATAAATCTCACTTGCGTTGCTCGTATAAACAAAGGGCAACATATCTTGAAAAGTGGGGATATGCGCAGGGAGAGTATAAGCATAATTTTTGGCTTGATTTTCTGCCCCGCTTAGAGACAAAGAAAATTTTTTCGCCTCTATCACTCCACACGCTCTGCCTGCGACAAAAAGCAAATAATCCGCCCTTGTGCCATTTTCTAGGATAAATTCTTTTATGGCAAAATTGCGGGTTACATTGGGCGTGGAATCCCCTAAAGCGCAATCCTTAAAATCTCTTAACTCAAATCCCGCTAGTGATAAAAGCTTATCAATCTCTTCTCTTGCCTTTTGCTCTGGCTTTAAATCTTGTTCCAAACCTTGTCCTTTTTCTCTTTGCCTCATCGTATTTTACAATAAATCTTAAGAAAATAGTTTCAAGAAAGAAATGGGAATGTTGTTTAAAATTTACTGCTTAATCTGCATAATTTACACAAAAGTTGAAAGCGAAATTCAGAAATATTTGGCTTTAACTTTTCTCCACAACCTTGCTCTAGCTTTTATTTTTATCTTTAGCAATATGTGCCAATCATATAGATTCTAAACATCGTATTTTAGGCTTCGGGCAAAGCCCTCGCAATGACGCAATAGAATTACATACAAAAATTTAAATATTTTTTTACTAATTTATTAAAAAATATTTAATTATTAAAAATAATTTACAATTTTTATGATATTTGTAAATTTTTGCTACTTTTTGTAATATAATTCTGCGTTAATTTATCTTGAAAGGTGGGAATATGGAATTTCTAATGTCCTTAAGTGAAGGAACGCAATTTAGCATTCAGCTAATTATTGTTCTTATTTGTTTGTTTTATGGAGCGAAAAAGGGTGGAATCGCACTCGGGCTTTTAGGTGGCGTTGGGCTTTTGGTTTTGGCTTTTGGTTTTGGCGTGCAGCCCGGTAAACCCGCAGTTTCTGTTATGCTTACGATTCTAGCGGTGGTTGTCGCAAGTGCGACCTTACAAGCAAGTGGTGGCTTAGATGTAATGCTACAAATCGCAGAAAGAATCCTAAGGAGAAATCCGCGATTCTTAACGATTTTAGCCCCCTTTGTAACTTGCTTTTTGACGATTCTTTGCGGAACAGGGCACGTGGTTTATACAATGATGCCTATCATCTATGATATTGCAATCAAAAATGGAATCCGCCCCGAGCGTCCAATGGCAGCCTCTTCTATCTCCTCTCAAATGGGAATTATTGCAAGTCCGGTATCTGTGGCAGTTGTATCCCTCACTGCGTTTTTGCTCAATGCTAAAACACATTTAGCGGGATTTGATGGCTATGTGGATTTGCTTAAAATCACGATTCCAGCGACTTTGTGCGGTGTTTTGGTTGTTGGGATTTTTTCTTGGTTTAGAGGCAAGGATTTGGATAAAGATGAGGAGTTTCAAGAGAGATTAAAAGATGAGGAATTCAAAAAGTATGTTTATGGGGATTCTAAAACCTTGCTTGGCGTGAAACTTCCGGGCGTTCAATGGGCGGCAATGTGGATTTTCTTAGGCGCAATCGCAATCGTTGCGATTTTGGGTGCGTTTCCAGAGTTGCGTCCGCATTTTGAAGTCAAAGGCGTAAGTAAGCCAATGAGTATGGTGGATACGATTCAAATGTTTATGCTTCTTGCGGGTTCTGCTTTGCTCATTTTCACAAAAGTAGATGCAGGTAAAATTGGCAAAAATGAAATTTTTCGCTCTGGTATGATTGCGCTTGTTGCGGTGTTTGGAATCTCTTGGATGGCAGATACAATGTTTGCGGTGCATACTCCGATGATGAAAGCTGCTCTAGGAAGCGTGGTGCAAGATTATCCTTGGACTTATGCGATTATGCTTTTGCTCATTTCAAAATTTGTTAATTCACAAGCCGCTGCGATTGCCGCATTTGTGCCTTTAGCATTGGGAATTGGTGTGCATCCTGCAATCATCGTGGCTTTTGCTCCTGCGTGCTATGGGTATTATATTTTGCCAACTTACCCAAGCGACTTGGCTACGATTCAGTTTGATAGAAGTGGCACAACGCATATTGGTAAGTTTGTTATCAATCATAGCTTTATTTTGCCCGGATTGATTGGCGTGTTTAGCTCTTGTGTGTTTGGATATATTTTCGCAATGTTCGCGGGGTATTTGGGATAGTTGTTATTAATTGTTTTGCAATGACAAAAGACTAACCGCTTCGTCATTGCAAGGAGCGAATGCAGTGAGAGACAAAGCAATCTATAATGCAGAATCTCACTTGTAAAGACTCCATTGTCGAATTTAATTTTGTGAGATTATAGATTGCTTCGGCTTTGCCTTACAATGACAAGGTGAGAGTTTTTATTTGCAGGATTATGGATTGCTTCACTAGCGTTCGCAATGACAAGGTGGAGGAGTCGTGGGTGTGCTAGATGATTTGCGCTAAAGCGGGTGAATTTGCTTACGCAAATGCACACCACGAGATTCTAACAAATCTCTCTCAACTACCAAGTGGAGGAATCTTGAAGCATTATAATCAAAGCTTCTAAGATTCCAATTCTTTAAAGTATTTTTTACATAGAGTAGAGTAAAATCTTAAGCATTTTATGAGATTATGAGGAGGAATTATGAGAGAAGTGCAATACGAAGATATTAAATCTGCTGTTGCGAAACTTGCCATTGACGCGTGTTGTATTCAAACACCAGATATTAAACGCGCTTTTAGTGCGGCAAAAGGAAGCGAGAAATCTACTTTAGGGCAAAATATCCTAGATACACTGATTGAAAATGGCAAAATTGCAGAAAGCAATATGATGCCCATTTGTCAAGATACAGGTATGACCGTGGTGTTTGTAGAAATCGGACAAGAAGTGCATATCGTGGGCGGTTACCTTGAGGACGCGATTAATGAGGGAATCAAAAAGGGCTACACAGAGGGTTATTTGCGTAAGTCTGTCGTAGAAGAGCCACTCTATGAACGCAAAAATACGACAAACAATTCTCCTGCGGTGATTCATACGCGAATCATCAAGGGCGATAAATTGCACTTAAAAGTTTGCCCAAAAGGCTTTGGTAGCGAGAATAAGAGCATTCTAAAAATGCTTGTCCCAGCCGATGGCATTGAGGGCGTGAAAAAAGTATTTACCGAAGCAGTGAAACTTGCAGGACCAAATGCTTGTCCTCCTATGGTGATTGGCGTTGGAATCGGCGGGACAATGGAAAAAGCAGCACTTCTAGCAAAACAAGCCGCAGTGCGTGAAATAGATTCTAAGAATCCCGATGCGCGTTATGCAAAGCTTGAAGAGGAATTGCTAGAAATTGCAAACAGCACCGGTGTAGGACCGCAAGGGCTAGGCGGGACAACTACGGCGTTTAAGGTTAATGTAGAATGGTATCCTACACACATTGCGGGGCTTCCTGTCGCGGTGAATATCAACTGCCACGCTGCGCGACACGCGGATATTGAGCTATAAGGAGGGAAAAATGTCAGAACCAAAAAAAATTACTGCACCTTTGAGCAAAGAAGTAGCAAAAAGTCTTAAAGCAGGGGAGAGCGTTTTGATTAGCGGGACGATTCTCTGTGCGCGTGATGCGGCGCATAAAGCATTGACAGAAGCTCTAGCGCGTGGAGAAAAACTCCCTGTGGATTTAAAGGGTGAGACGATTTATTATCTAGGACCCACTCCCGCAAAACCGGGCAATGCGATTGGTTCAGCGGGACCTACGACAAGTGGGAGAATGGATAAATACACGCCGACAATCATTGAGCAAGGCATTCACGGAATGATTGGCAAGGGCTATCGCAGCAAGGAAGTCATAGATTCTATGGTAAAACACGGCGTGGTGTATATGGTGGCTGTGGGTGGCGCAGCGGCACTGATTTCAAAATGTATCACAAAATACGAGGTTTTAGCCTATCCCGAGCTAGGACCTGAAGCGGTTGCTAGACTTACGATTGAAAACTTCCCCGCTATTGTCGCGATTGACGCAGAGGGTAACAATTACTACGAAGTCGGACAAGCTCCGTATAGGAAAATTTAGTTGTTGGACTCCACTTTTCCCCTAAAGATTCTTTTGGGGTGTGGGGATATATCAAATCAATTTGAATGAATCTTATCTAATAACTTGTCCGCTGCACGATTCATTTCTGGCAATGATAACATCTTACATATTTTAAATTCTGTTGTCTTATCTATACTATGCGTATTTAAGTAGTATTGTATAGAAAGAGATAATATTTTAAAGGCAAAGAAATTTTTATTCTTATGTTGTCGAATCATATTTTCTAAATGTTTCAGATGTTTTGAGGTAATTCCCTTTTTGATACTTGTTAAAAATAAAATAATTTCCCTTGAAGGTTGTTTATTTGTTTCGATAAGATTTTCCAAATCATCTATGATATTATCTGTATATACTAAAAATGACGTGCCATTAACGACTCCAAGATTACCACCTACACTTAATGAAGCTACAAGATGTTTAACAAATTTTTGAGCTTCATCATCAGAGACTTTTTTATCACTTTTCTTGAAATATTCTTTTAAACTTTGTATTATAAATTTTTCAAAATCCTTATCTTCGCACACTTCAAATATCATTTTATTGACTCTTAATTGAAGTCCTATAAGTGCATCTACGATTTCTTTAACTTTGTTTTTAGCAAAAGATCCAGATCTGTTTTTTAATATTTGACTTAATGCTTCGGACAATTTTATCCCTTTGTATATCTCATTTTCATCTTCCTCTTCTTCTAATTTATTATAGTCTATCTCATTTTCATCTTGAATTTTTCTATCAATAGTTCTATTTTCTTCAATACTTGTTGCATTCATAATTAGTTTTGGTATATCTAATTCTTGAATAAAATTTGGTGTTTCCTCATTGAGATAGCTTGCTTCTTTTGTTTTATCTAAAACCAACATGCATCGTAGAATAATCTCATCAATAAGTTCCATATTTTTAGAATGATGAATAATAAAAACTATTATGTACATATTTATTTTTTGATGTATATTTTCGCACAAAGATTCTATCTCTGTTGTTGATATTTTTTCCGCTAAAATTTTTCCTAAAAAATAATAATATATGAAATCTTGTTCAAATCTTATAATTTCATTATCTTTAATATGTAAAATGGGGTAATCTCCATTTTCTAATCTCTTCAGAATCGAATCTTGAATAATAAATTCATCTTTATATTTTTTCTTAAAGTTATTATAATGTTGTTTGGTATAACTTTCTTTAGCGGAGTATATGCTATAGGATAATTCAGACAGAAAATTTAAGCTTGTATCTATACTATCATTTTCGGTTATGCCATTTTTTACAAGATAATTTAAAATTAAAGCATAATAACAATGCCCATAACTTGTAATCTTCATATCATTTGTTTTATTGTCAATTGTTTGTAAAATAAGCAAAATATTTGTGGGGTATCTGGGTAAAATAATTTGAGATGAAACAATATTATTAATCTTATCCTCAACAATATCAACTTCATTATAGAAATTTGATGGAATATTTTCATCTTTAAGTATAAGCCATTTTTTAATTATTTCTTCTTGCTGTTGTCTATTAAAAGGTTTTAATTCAAAACTTTTAAAAGTAGTAAAATGTGGAAAGTCTTTAAAAAAAGAAAAATATTCTTCTTGTTCTATGGTTATTATAATTCTTGCATTATCAAAATTCTCTTAGATGAACAATAAAACCATTATTGATGGAGTGATTATAATCATCAATCAAAAAATAAATTTGATTAACTTTTTTCCATATATCATAATTTCCATTATACTGCTCGTCAAAACATTTTTTAATGTCATTTTCAAAATACTTTGTTTTAACAATATTTTTTCCTTGAATATACAAAGGATAAATATCTTGTTGCAATAACAATAGATACACATATTTTAATAGTGAAGTTTTACCTGAATAAAAAGGACTAAAAAACAAAACTTCTTTATAATTTTCATTTTTTAAAATTTCTTCAATCTTAAAAATATTTTCTTTATTTTTTTCATCAGATGAATTTTTTATATTCGGGGCAACAAAAGTATCACTCAAGCTTATTTTGGATTTATTAGGGTGTAGGAAATTTATTTTTTCAAGCTTGCTTTTGAAATCTTCTTTTAGAGCGATGATGTTTGAGTCTTTTTGTATTTTCTGGCGAAATTCTGAAGCAATAAATTGATATGCTTCGCTAGAATTAGTATAATCAATAATCGGCTTACCATCTTTTGGTAATACTTTTATACTTTTTAACAACTCGTTATTTTTCCAATCACAATGACTGAGGATAACAGGAAAAGATTTGTTATTATCCAATGCCATTGACATTTCTTTTAAACAATATTCTGAAGCAAGATAATTTGCGCTTATCAACGATATGATTAAATCCGAATTGCTAAGATTTTGCATAATTTTTTCATTTAAAGGCTCACCACACCTAATATTATCTTTGTCAATAAATACCTCAATTTGATAATCTTCAATAGCAGGTTTTAAATATTTTTGTAATTCACTCAAATATTTCTCGTCTTGATGTGAATAACTATAAAAAATCTTTTTAATCATTTTTGTGCTCCTTGTTTTCTGCGATTTTTATCTCATTTTCAGTGAGATTATAGAGTTTATACACTAAAGAATCAATTTCGGATTCTAGTTTGCTTGTGTCGGTTGTGGAATCTTTGGCTTTGAGTTTTAAGATTTTATCCGCTAAAGCGATAAAAGGTTTTTGTTCTTTGGGTGCAAGATTGGGAATACAAAAATTTTCTATATAGGCTGGTTTGATTCTGTAAAATCCTCCCTGCATAACAACACTTGTTTTTTGCAAAAACCACCAAGTCAATTTGGAATTTAATACAGCTAATAAGTATTTATAATTTAAATGTTTAAATTCCTCACTTTGAATATATCCGTAAATAGTAGCAGAGAAATAAAATTTGCCCGTGAAATCTAAGCTAAAATGTGTATTGTTGCAAATATCTGGACAAAGTAACTTTTCTATATTTTCTCCCTTTAACCCTTGTGCTCTCCCAAACTGATACTATTTATTTGTATCAAATCTCCCATTTTCTCTTGCTCGCAAAACTTGTTCGCATTGTTTCAGATAGGCATAACCTTTAGGGAAATGTGTTTGTAAATCTAGCTCGCTATACAGGCTCATTTTTTCTTTGCCTTTAGAATCCGTTTCTTTAAAATAGGGGAAAATCACTCTCAAGTCAGATTCTAACTTTTCGTAGCGATGAAAGCTGCTACCCATTAACAAAGGCTTTGCAAAATCTGATTCAATCTCTACAATCAAGTCAAGTTCTTTAGAATAGCCTTTTATCAATCCTTTGGAAGTTTCTTTGCATTGCTCTAAAAAATACACACTATCTTTACTTGTGGCAAGTCCTGAATATATCTTTTCAAAAATTTCATTAGCTTTAGAATATTCAAAGATTTTCATTAAAATATTTTGCGTTTTATCACTGCTAAGATTCCAAACTTTAGAATCTAAATCTTTGTGTGCGAATATTCTCAAATCCTCTTGAGTTATAGAATTTAGAAAATCTGTCATTTCTTGCTCTGTTTGAATTGAATCGGGAGATTTGATAAATTGCAAATCCTTTGCCTGATGATTAAACCAATGCAAAGCTGTATAGGTGCTTGCTTTGAAAACTTGAAAATCCCCAAAGTGAATGATTTTTGCAGCTTTGTTTTGAACAAGATTTCTTAGTCCTTCTTCAAAATCTGCATTCAACCATTTGTGCGGCATAATAAAGTTAATGGAAGCATTGGATTTTATAATTTTTAATCCCATTTCGACAAATAGCACATAAATATCATAATTTTTTGTTGCTGTTTGGTAGGATTGTTTGTATTTTTCTGAAATTTGTTTATTCAAACCTTGTATTCTGATATACGGCGGATTCCCAATCACCAAATCAAAGCCCAAAAAGTCTCCATTAGAATCGAGCACTTCAGGGAAGGCAAAACGCCATTCAAAAGCCTCTTGCTTGTTAAACTCCTCATAAATTTGCATAAGTTTTAGGAGGTTTTCTAGCTCCTTTTGTGGAATCTCCCTTGATGTTTTTCTCTCAAAATCCACGCTTTTATGGAAATCAAAAAATTCCACATAAGATTCTATTTGGAGTTTTGTTTCTAGTTCTAGTTGTGCTAGATTGATATAGCCATATTTGTGAAAAAAATCCTTTAAAACTTGATGAAAGTTAATATATTCATCGCAGTTGCGCTTGAAAAGCTCACAAAGGTATTGATAGGCATTTTCGTAGGTGTCTTTATAGGCTTTTGCAGCTTGTTTGTTGCCTTCGTTTTTATAAGATTCTGCATTTTCGCGCATTTCTTGAAATTTGCTTTGGGCTTTTTTCTCAATGTCTTTGATTTCGCTGTTTAAACTTTGATTTAAAAATAAATCTTGCTTTTTATTTGCCGCAATTAGCCTATTTTGCAAGTTTCCAGTGAAGTTTTCTAGGGTGGTATTCGTGTCAATATGCGAGATTAAACTATTCCCACACTTAATGTTTATATCAATATTTGGCAAAGTTTGGAGCTTATGGATTTTAGAATCTTTATCTTTAGAAAAGTTAAGATAATAAGCATTTTTAAGTAGCTCAATCCAAAGGCGTAGCCTTGCGATATTGCACGAATTGGGATTAATATCCACTCCAAAGAGATTGTTTTCAATAATAGATTTTTTAAGCGTAAAAAGTGCGATTTGGATTGTGTGATTAGAATCTTGTAGTCTTTTGTAAGCAAACTTTTCGCCCTCTTTGGTAGTAAGGTGGATTTCATCGTCTTTAATTTGCAAATCTTTATACCCAACCCCCAAAAGCCCTAATTTGTGATAAATCGCAATCATTTCATTGAGTGCAGAAACAAGAAAATGCCCACTACCCACGCTCGGGTCGCAGATTCTAATACTTTCTAAAAGCCGCTTTGCTTGGGATTCCACACGCCCAAAGTCCCTATCAATTTGTTTGCACAAATCCTCTAGGCTCTGTGCGTTCCACGCAAAGGCTTCATTAAACTTGTCAATCACAATTTTGCTTAGAGATTCCCTGCACATATAGCCTGTAATGAAACTTGGCGTGTAGAAACTACCCTCCTTGTAGCCATTCAGCTTCTCAAAGACTGCTCCTAGCACACTAGAGCGGATTAAGTCTTTATGCGCGGAATCCTCGTTAGATTCTTTGCCAAAGTCAAAGGCGTTTAAGAAATCAAAAAGATAGCTTAAGAATCTTTGCTTTTCTCTTGCTTTATGTGTGGTTTGCGTGGATTCAAAGATTTGAATTGTTAAATCATCATCTAGTGCGCCAATATCCAAAATCTCTAGCGCATTATCCTTAATAAAAAGCGAGGAGTTGAGGTAAGGCAGGAAGTTAAAGCCCTTATCGCCCCCCCCCCCTGTTTTCTAGCCGCATAATCTCTAGCTAAAACCTCAAAGAAAAGGTGGCTTAAGTGCTTGAAACTTGTAATTTTTGCGCCACTTAGGAATCGCAAATCCTTGTTAAAGTTGTTAAAGTGCAGCAAGTTTGCTTCAATGAGCTTTAAAAACAACACGCGATTCAGCCAAATTAAGATATGGCTCATCACCGCTTCAAAATCGCTAGGCTTGTTGTGGGATTCCAATTTAGAGGCAATGTGCTTAGCGAAACTTACGCTTTGGGTGCTATCAAGTTCAATCGTGATTTTACCGCCTTTGTCAAATTCCTTTAATCCCAAAATATGCAAGAGTTCTTTATAGAATCGCGGATTAAGCGCGTTGGGGTCTCTTTTGTATTCGCGGTGCAAGAAATCTCTATTTAGAACCTTGTGCGCAATACTTAGGTGTTTGTCGTTGCGCAAGTCAAAATACAAGCCTTTAAGCGCAATATTAAATAAATCGCCCTCTCTGTTTTCCACGAGGTATTCCTCTAAAATGGGCTTTAATTCCCTATAAAAATCCTCTTGGGTTTTAATGTTTGAATTTTGTGGCGATTCTAAATCTTTATAGAGTTTTTTAATTTTGCTGTTATCATAAAAATACCGCTTAAATTCTCCCGCTTCAAAGAGATAGAATTGATAAAAGTCCGTAATAATGATAAATTGAATGTTTGTATTACGATTTAAGCCATTCTCGCGCTCCCTAAAATAATACAAAATGCACTCGTGCAGGGCTTTGCAATTTGGCTTATCTGCCTTAAACATTTCTGCGGTATCGGGTTTTTTGGCT
The DNA here is from genome assembly GCF_000687535.1 of Helicobacter rodentium ATCC 700285. Classification (GTDB taxonomy): domain Bacteria; phylum Campylobacterota; class Campylobacteria; order Campylobacterales; family Helicobacteraceae; genus Helicobacter_D; species Helicobacter_D rodentium. Next base: position 1,749 of record NZ_JHWC01000003.1, on the reverse strand, counting down.
TCAATCAGAATCTCCACTATTCTTTATAAAATGCATTTAAGAAGTCCTTGAGCGGTAGGGATTCAAATTCTAATGCCATTGCGTGTCCTCCTTTGCGGTTTAAAAGGTTATTTTATCGTAAAATCTTGAGAGATTCCACAGCCCTTTGGGGCAAGATTCTACATTTAGCTTGGATTGCAGTATTTATATTTATTTTTATATAATGCGTTTGAATCTCAAGGTAAGGAATGTGATGATTTATTTTAGTGATAATGAGCTAGTGGAGCTTGTGAGTGCAGATGTGCCTTATTTGGATAATACAACTTTTGGTTTGCAAATTAGCAGCAATGGGCAGGTGCGATTCTATCCCAAAAAAGACAGAATCGTGGTGAGCGGTATGGAGGAATGTGTGCGGATTGCTAGGATTTTTGGGTTAGAAGTGGAATCCTGCGTTAATGATGGCGTGTGCGTGGAGGCAAGAGAAAAGATTTTAGAAATTGTGGGCAAAAGAGTGGAGATTTTTAAAATAGCAAAAACCCTGCAAAACCTCTTAGAATATGCAAGTGCAACGGCAACTTATACGCGCGAAATGCTTGATCTTGCAAGAAGTGTGCAGCCCAACATCGCCTTGCTTGGAACGCGCAAGAATATGCCTTTTGCTAAAAAGCTTTTGTTAAAGGCTTTGATTTGTGGCGGTGGGATTCCTCATCGTTTGGGGCTTAGCGATAGCATTTTGATTTTTAAAGAACATACAAAAGCGTGTGAGAACTTTGCGGAATCCTTTAAGAATCTCAAAAATACCTTTAAAGAACATAGAATCATTATGGAGGTGGAATCGCAAGAGGAGGCATTGCTGGGCGCAAAGCTTGGCGTTGATGTGCTACAATGCGAGAGATTTGCGCCAAGTGAATTGCAAACGCTTGTGCAAGGTTTAAGGGTGGATTTTCCGCATTTGCGCTTTAGTGCCACAGGTGGAATCACAAAAGAAAATGTCAGAGAATTTGCCCAAAGTGGCGTAGATATGGTTGTTAGCACGAGTATGTATCGCGCGAAAATTTGCGATATTAAGGTGGAGTTTGCGTAGGAATCTTTAGCGCGGTTTAAAGTTGTGTTTGCAAATATTGTTGCGTTGTCATTGCAAACGAAGTGAAGCAGTCCATAATCTAATAACAATTAACTTTCACAATGGAATCTTTAAAATAATCCAAAGTTATAGATTGCCACGATTCTGCTAAAGCAGAATCTCGCAATGACAGAGAGGTGTGTAAAGAAGTGCAACATTATAGATTGCTTCGTCTCTCACCGCATTCATTCCTCGCAATAGCAGAGAGAGGGACGCAAGAATGTAGAAGAGACACTTTGGTTTTCTGTCCTTATGTTTTATTTTTTATAATGACGAAGCGTGAAGCCTTAAGGATAATTCCTTAAAACTTCTTCTTATTCACATCTTCTAAAATATCATCAGCAATGCTATTGACTTGCAATGTAATATCATTGGTGTTATTCGCAACACTGACATTATCTTGTGTAACAGATTCTAGTTGAGCAATGGCTTCATTAATTTGTGTAACACCTGCGGTTTGTTCTTTAATGGATTCACTCATATCATTGACACCTTGCACAAGCACATTGACATTTGCTTCTATTTCATTTAAAGACTTTCCTGTTCTCTCTGCTAGTTTTCTTACTTCATCCGCAACAACTGCAAAGCCTCTTCCGTGTTCTCCTGCTCTTGCTGCTTCAATGGCTGCATTTAATGCAAGTAAGTTG
>NZ_JHWC01000002.1 GCF_000687535.1 Helicobacter rodentium ATCC 700285 | reverse complement strand
TTTGTTTTTGTGTTTTAGAATCGTAAGTAGAATCTTAAAAGGAAGTTTAGAGATTCCAAAAAGAGATTTAGAATCTTGGATAAGGATTTGTCCTAGTTGGTAGTTAAGATGATTTTGGATTCTTGTTGTTGCTGTGCCAAAGAGGATAGATTCAAGATGAGTGATGCGTTCTTGGAGAGGATTTGGAGCTGGAGCTACTTGAGGAGTTAGCTTTGGAGATTTTATAATCTCAAAGTTTAATTTTTTAAATTGTTTTGTCATTGAGGGTAAAGGAATCTCAAAGGGACAATTTTCAAAATAAGCAAAACGATTCTTATTTGTATTGCAATACAAATAATCATAGACAAACTCTAATTTCTCTTGTGCGCTTTGTAAGGATTCTAACTTTGCTTCTATGGATTTGGGAGAGAGGAAAGAGTCTTTTTGGTAGATGAATTTGAAGTTGTCGGTTTGAACTTTTTCTAATTGTTTGATTTTTTCTTTTGTGGAATCCTTGATTAAACTTCCATTCCAAAAAACTCCTTTTCTTGTTTGCTTTGCAGGGATTCCGACATTTGCAGTATTGGAATAATAGGTTTTTGTCGCAACTGCTTTAGCCCCCATAATACTTCCACTTGCTAAAAAGGTGTTTTTAAGTATCCAAGCCCATTGCCCCACCCACACATGATCTCCTATCAAACAATTCCTATGAGAGACATTAAGACAGGTGTGTGTTTGGCAATCAAAAATTGGGTGATGGTCGCTATTTTCAATGCAAATTCCCCAAGAAAATAAGCAGTCATTACCAATAATACAATAACTCTCGCTTGTGATATTTAAAGACATATTAGCAGCACTCTGCCCAAGAGCATTCCCTATGTAACACAAGCAATTTGTAAAAATCAAGATTTTCCCTTTAAAGCAACTATCCCCGATAAAAATTAACGCATTATTGCCCATAAAGTTAATATCGGCACTGCTTAAAGTCGCTTGTTTGCCCAAGAACAAAATGTTATCTTTGCCCCTAAAGTTAATTTTAGAATTCGTTTGGCGATTCAAATCACCATAAATCACATTGCCATTCTCCCATAAATGCTTTTGCATACTTATTTTTGCCCTTCTCGCATAGACTTGACAATATCTACTTCCCAAAAAAATTCTACCCAATCATTCACTTCACGCAAAATAAAGTCTGGTTTAAAACTTGCTGTTGGCTTGTGAAAAATGCACGCCGTTTTAAAATCTATACTAGAATTGATTTCTTTTAAAATATTATAAACTTTCTCCATACTTGTGCCTGTATCTACGATTTCATCAACAATTAAAATGCGTTGATTTCCCCCAATTTCTGGAATATTAGAAATTTGTATCTCTTGCTGAATTTTGTTAAAAAACGAAGAAGCATTGATAGTATAAACGCGTCTTAAATCCAATGCGATTCCTAAGAAATGAGCCATTGTTAGCCCACCACGAGAAATTGCAACAATCCCATCAGGATTAAAATCAATTTTATCCACCAAATCTTTCATATCTTCTCTGAACATTTCATAACTATAATATTGCATTTTCTCTCCTTTGTTGTTTTGATTTATGTGTAAGTGCGAATTTCATTGTATAAACTATCCCTCTCCACAGGCAAGAATCCAGCGTCTTTTATCTGTGCTACCAATTCATTTTTCAAGATTCCATTCGCACTTTTACTACCACTTGCGCTTTGTATTGCTTCTTTTTGAATCGTGCCATCAATATCATCTGCACCAAATTCTTGCGCTACTAGGGCTAAATTCAAGCCCAAAGTTGCCCAATAAGCTTTAATGTGTGGAATATTAGGCAACAAAATCCTAGAAATCGCGATAGTCTTTAAAATCTCCTGTCCGCTTGGGAAATTTTCAACTTTTAAAAAATTATTCTCTTTTTGATAAACTAGAGGAATAAAGGCATTAAATCCTCCGCTTTTTTCTTGTGTATGATAGAGACGCAACAAATGGTCAATGCGATGTTCTCGCGATTCTATATGCCCAAATAGCATTGTCGCATTGGATTTTTTACCCAAAGAATGCCAAAGACTATGAATCTTTAACCAATTTGTAGAATCTACTTTACCCTTGCAAATAAAAGCACGAATCTCTTCATCAAAAATTTCTGCCCCTCCGCCGGGCATAGAATCCACACCATTTTCAGCCATTAATCTTAAAACTTCCTCATAAGTTTTGCCACTTAATTGACTTAAAAAATTCACTTCCGCAGCGGTTAGTGCCTTAATATGAATCTCTGGAAACTCTGCTTTAAGTGTCCTAAAAAGGTCTAAATACCATTCTAAATTTAAATTAGGATTATGCGCTCCTACGATATGCAGCTCCAACGCCCCTGCTTGAATAGAATCTCTAGCGATTTTTAAAACCTGCCCCTTATCCATTGTGTAAGAATGGGGATTCTTCCGATGTGCAGAAAAACCGCAAAATTTACAAATGTCCGCACACGCATTGGTTGGATTAATGTGCCGATTGGAATTAAAAAATACTTTTTTGCCAAAATAATCTTGCCTAATAGAATCTGCTATTTTGCCAAGCGTAAAAATATCCAATTCATAAAGCTCTAACGCCTTTTTAGGGTCTAAAAATTCTATATTTTTATTGTTTTTTTGTAGATACACTGCAATAAACCTTAAATAATTTTTACTGCAAAATTATACAGAAATTGCTTTAACTTTACTCTAATTTGCAAAGATTCTCTCAACAAAATCACAAAAATATCAGTTTTAAGTTTCTTTTTATCTTTATTTTATGAAATCTGCGTAATAATTATAATATTAACTCTTAAAATTAGGAGAGTAACTCTTATGAATCCAACACGCACTTTTGACTTAAACAACGAAATATTCCTAAACGATGATACACTTATCACTTCCAAAACAGATTTGCAAGGCAGAATCACTTATGGCAATCAAGACTTCGTGCGCTTTAGCGAATTTAGCGAAAAGGAATTTTTACACAAACCACACAACCTTATCCGCCACCCCCTAATGCCACGTTGCGCCTTTAAACTATTATGGGACATAATAAAGCAAAAACAGGAATTTTTCGCCTTTGTAATGAATCTATCCAAGAGTGCAAAAACTTATTGGGTTTTTGCTAATATTACTCCCTCTTTTGATGAAAATGGTAAAGTTATTGGTTACTACTCCGTTCGCAGAAGACCCAGCAAAGAGGGAGTGGAAACATTAAAAGGCATTTATCAAAAACTTTTAGAGATTGAAAAGGAAAAGGGAATGGAAGCAGGAGTGCAATTTGTATTGGATTTTTTAAAACAACATCAAATCTCTTGGGACGAATTAATGATTAACCTCCAAAACAAAGGAAAAGTTAGGGGTTACCGATGAAAATCTTTCTACTTAGCGGGATTATTTTAAGCGGAGTTGGAATCGTATTAGAAATATTTTTAAGAGGCATTAGCATTCATCTTGCAATTTTTGCGCTCCTTTGTGTCTTGTTCTCATTGGCTTTTATTAAGTTTAGAAAAAGAGAAAAACTCATTCAAACCATATTGCAAGTTTCAAGACTCTATCAACAAGGCAAGTTTGAGGCGCGTGTTTTGAGGGTGGAGGGAGATTTAGACCTTTGCACGATTGCAAACACCCTCAACAATGTAGCAGACAACCTAGAAGCCTTTATGCGTGAAATTTCAACCGCTATTCATTGCTCACAAGAAGGTAAATATTTTCGTCTTGCATTTCCACAGGGCTTAAAGGGAGCATTCATCTCAAATATTAATGCAATCAATGAGGCTTTGTTGAAAATTAAAGAAAATGCAAAGGATAATATCCAAAATGCACTTGCTAAATCCCTTATGGATATGAGCTTAGGCAGTCAAAATAGAAATCTTACAAAAATCTCCTCTGATTTAGACGGCGATATGCAGCATATGGAAATTGTAAATGAAAATGTTACAAACATTGCAACAGCCGCAAAACATTCCCAACAAGATGTTTTCTCTATCACAGAATCCATTGATAAGCTAATGGATATTATCAATGAAAATTTAGCGACAATAGAAAGCTTTACGCAAAAGTCTAAAGATATTAATTCCGTAGTAGAAATCATTGCAGATATTGCAAGCCAAACAAACCTCCTTGCGTTAAATGCTAATATTGAGGCGGCAAGAGCAGGAGAACACGGGAGAGGTTTTGCCGTGGTTGCCGATGAAGTACGAAAACTAGCAGAAAAAACACAAAAGGCTACCAACGACATCTCTATTGTAGTGCAGACAATGCAACAAGAAATTGCAGAGATTCAAGATAATTTTGACAAAATATCAGAGTTTGCTAACTCTACACACAAATCCATTACAGACTTCAACCACATCTTTAATAATATGGAACAAATCACCACAACACTCCAAGAAGTCTTTAATAAACTCTCAAGCAAACTACTCTTGAGTGTCTCCAAGCTAGAACACATCGTCTATAAATCCAACCTTTACTTAAGCTTCAATCTAAAACAAGAAACTTGTGATTTTAATGCAATCAATCCAATTTCTAAATATTTAGATGATGAGCATTCTATTGGTCAAATTGGAAATTTGGACATCGCAAACCTTAACCGCACTAAAGTTGCCTTGCTGCAAAATACAAACCAAGCACTAGAAAAACTTAAAGAACCTTTAACAAAAGAAAACGCAGAAACCATCATTAAAACTTTTGAGGAAATTGAAGAATCCTCTAAAGAAACCATTGCGCTTTTAGAGGAACATTAGGGATTCCGCTTTGTCATTGCAAGAGGCATTAGTCTCGTTCGCAATCCATAGCTTTGCATATCTATTGCCTACTTTATCATTAAATCAAAACGAAGCAATCTATACTATTGAACCACTTTAAGGATTCCATTGTTTTAAATATGGAATCGCAAAGTTTCATTTATGCTAGATTATGGATTACTTTGCTGCATTGCTCCTCGTAATGACAGAGAAAAAGATTAAAACAAGAAATTATATCCCATATATACGCCCACAGAGGATGTTTGGCTTAAATCTAGCTTTGTGCTTGTTTCATTGCCTTGAATATTGACTGAACTTGCTTCTTCGCCAAAATTTATCCTCCTTGCTTGTATGCCAAACTCTAACTCGCCATTTTGCAAGGCATAAATCGCACCCGCTTTAACACCATAAGTAAATCCCGTATAATCAAGAGAACCCATTGATTCCTCTTCAATCTTAAAACTACCACTATCAAATTTTCCTTGTGCTAAACCCGCATTGACGCCTAGCAATGCACGCCAATTTAATGTATTTGGAATCTTTGGAGTAATAGCAAACCCGATTGTAAGAAGCTGATAAGAAAAACCATTTTTTTTCAAATAATGTTCAAAATTTGCTAGAATCCGATAGTTTTCGCTCAAAAGATAACCTGCTTGCACACCAAAACCAAACTGCTTTTCACTCAAAGAATGCGTTTGAGACTCATAACCTGCAATATGCAAATCTGCATCAGAATCTGTTTTAGTATAACTCCCATAAACGCCCAAAAGACGATTGCGTCTTTGCTCATAAAGCGGGTGGTAAGTACTTTGTGGTGCATAATATCCCCCGCTAGATTCTGCATTACTAGCACCAAAGCCAAGTGAAGTAATCAAGGCTAAAAATAATAAAATCCGAATCATTAAAAATCCTCCATATCAATTTAAAAATTAAACTAGCAAAAAGGATTCCACAATGGATTAATAAACGATTTATTTTATACTTTAGTTACATAATTACTAAAAATTTCACGCACCAAACCGCCAAAATTAATTTTAAGCTTGGTTTCCTCGCCACTTTGGCTAACCTCTACCACTCTTCCTGCGCCTAGAATTTTGTGTATTACACAATCTCCTTGTTTAAAGCTATCTGTATCCTTGCTAGATTGAAGAGGTATGGATTTGCTTTTTATAATTTGTGATTCTTTTGGATTGCTTTGATTTGCACCACTTTCAACCAAAAAATTAGAAGGTCGCAAACTCGCACGATTTCCTTTATAGAATCTAGAATCTACATAGCTTAGATACAATTCCTTTTTTGCCCTCGTAAATGCAACATACGCCAACCGCCGCTCCTCCTCTAAGCTGCTATCCTCTCTTGTCATTGGAAAAAATCCCTCCTCCAAGCCAATTACAAAAACATAATCAAATTCTAATCCCTTACTAGAATGCACACTCATACAAGACACTCCCTCTACTCCCTTTCTCTCTTGTCGCATTTCAGTGTCTTCTTGATCGCTTCTTAATGCTAAATCATTCAAAAATTCTTCCAATGAACTTGTAGGATTCTGCTTGATAAACTCACGATAAACACCATAAAATTCCTCAATATTGCTCACGCGGTCAATTTCTTCCTTTGTCTTACCTAATGCCTCACAAAGCCCAATTTTATGCTCAAATTCATCTAAAAAACCCAAACTTGATTCCTCAAGACTCTTTTGTAATTCCTGCAAGGTAGTAAAAAAATCCTTTATCTTTTGGTGAGTTTTTTGACTGATTGCATTTTGCACACTTTGAGCCTTGTCTGTATCCTTTAACAACCCATAAATGCTTGTATTGTATTCTTGAGCTAGAGAGACTAATTTATCTATCGTGGTTTTTCCAATCCCTCTTTTGGGCTTATTGATAATCCGCACAAGAGAAAAATCATCGTTTAAATTTACCAATACACGAAAATAACTCAACACATCTTTAATCTCACTTCTCTCATAAAACCGAATCGCTCCCACCAAAATATAAGGGATATTTTCTCGATTAAACCCTTCCTCTAATGAGCGAGAAAGCGCATTGACGCGAAACAAAATCGCAATATCTCGAACTAAAACTCCCTTTTGGAGCAATTCTTTAATGACTTTTGCGATTTTACGCACTTCTGCTTGTTCATCAAGAGAATGCAAAACCTCCACAGGTTTTCCTTTGCTTAAAGTCGCTTTCAATTCTTTGCCTAACCGCTCTTTGTTGTTGGCAATCAGCCGATTGGCGGCTTTTAAAATCGCTTGGGTGGAACGATAATTTTCCTCTAGTTTAATCGTCTTTGCTCCCTTGAATTGTTCGCTAAATTGCAAAATATTTTGGATATTTGCTCCCCTCCAACTATAAATACTCTGGTCATCGTCCCCCACAACACAAAGATTTTGGTGCGTAGAGCAAAGTTGTTTTAAAAGCAGATATTGTAAATAATTTGTATCTTGATATTCATCTACCATTATGTATTGATATTTTTCACTCACTTCCTTTGCAATCTGCGGGTTTTGTTGCATAATCTCCAAAGGAAGTAGCAATAAATCATCAAAATCTACCATATTTTTTTGAAGTAAAAAATTTTGATAGGATTCATAAACCTTTGCAATATGCTGATAAATCTCTCTATGTGCGCTCTTTAACGCTTCATTAGGAGCAATTTGGGAATTTTTATAGCGAGAAATTTCACTCACAACCAACGCAAGAGGTGCTAAATCATTATTAAATTCCTTGATAATGCGTTTGCTATCCTCACTATCTATTAAGATAAAATTACTCTTGCGTTCCAAATAGGAAATGTAAAATTTCAAAAACAATAAACCGAATTTATGAAAAGTGCATAGTAAAGGTGGGTGAGAATTGATGTTTTCAATCATAGAAAGGGCGCGTTTTTGCATTTCACTTGCCGCTTTGTTTGTAAAGGTAAGCGTCAAACAAGATTCTGGTGGAATCCCAACACAATCAATCAAATAAGCAAGTCGAGTGGTAATCGTTTTTGTCTTTCCACTACCTGCTCCTGCGAGAATCAAAAGCGCACCATCAATGCTTTGGACTGCTTCAAGCTGCGCATTATTTAATTGGCTCAAAAAAGATTCTTGCATAACAACCCCTTTTATTTAAAAATACATTGATAAAGTCGTGCATTCAAAGAAGCATTAATGCGCAACCACTCTTTAATGCTTTGAGGATTTGTATCAAATTTGCATACAAGATTCCAAAAATCTCTTTGATGGTTTGGATAGCGCAAATGTGCTAACTCGTGAATCATTACAGAATCTATACAAACAAGCGGCATAAGCGCAAGTCGCAAACTTAAGCGAATGGATTGTTTTTTTGATTGACAACAGCCTAATTGACGATAACTCCTCCCGTAACTCACGCGATGAGGATAAAGCTGCATTGTTTGTGAAATCTCCTCCATACGCACAGCAACATAAGATTCCAATGCTTTTTTATAAAGAGTTACCAAAAGAGATTGGAGTTTTGCTTTCACGGAATCTTGCATAAGCAAAGTATCCCCTTGCATTACTACCTGCCAAAGTTTATATACAAGCAAAGATTCTTGCGTATTCTCTAAACTAGAATCCCATTTTTGCAATACTGTTTGCAAAACTGTAATAAATTTCTTATCTAAATATACCTTTAATGCTTCAAATTCTATCCATTGCCCAAAAAGATAAAACTGATTTATTCTTAAATCCTCTTGTGCTTGTTGGCTTTTTTCAAAATACATAAGAATCCATTGTAAATTTGTCTCAATAAATTCTTCGCAAGTTCTTTGGCTAATATATTTTGGCAAATTCACGATTAGAGTCGTATTGCAATCAAAGCGCATTCTTAAATGTCTAAAATTCCTTTTTTGGACAATTTTGATTGCAAGTTCAGCAGGAAAACCTGCTGGAAGCTTTAACTTTCTTGACATTTAAAGATTCATCAATTTTTAAAGTGGAGCAAAACGATTATTTGCAGGTGTTAAAATCTCTATTTTATATTGCACCTGATTATCTTTGATTCTTTCTTTAAAATATCTTTTTGCACCGCGTGAGCTTTTAAGATAAAAATATTCAATCCCAAAAGCAGTAGCATAATTAATCCAATCATATTCCAAATCCACATTTAACATTTTAGCCTGTTCTACCAACAAACTATCAAGAGGGGAAATAGAATTTGCAATAAACATATTTCTCCTATCGCGTTCTTGCGTAATAGAGAGCAAACTTGGATTATAATTAATCTGCGTGGAATAAACACCATTGGGACGAATATTGTTATAGGTTAATTGCGAAAGAATGATACTAGAGTTTGCAATGGGAGTATTCAAAAAGATTCTTGCTCCCTGCAAAACTCCCCTTAAAGATTTAATTTCTTTTGGCAAATCTGCGCTTTGCTTCAAACTAAAACTTTTAGAATATTTTAAATTTTCATTTGCCGCTTTGGTATATTGTTGCATCTGCGTTCCAATAATTCCAGAGTCATAGAAGCTTGCCGCATTCACATAGGGGTGAATTCTTGATAGTTCTTGAATTTGCGCTTCATAACTAATTCCACCAAATACAAGATTGGCGGAGTTGGAATCGGATAGAATTTGAGTTTTATGCACACTAGGAATAAACACAGAGACACTCGGATTGATTGCATTTAGGTTGTTTGCGCCCTCTTGAGTTAAGATTGCAATAATTTGATGATGACCTTTAGAGTAAATTGTATCCAATGTCGCTTGTAAATCTTCTAATGTCTCACTTTGAGAATCAAACACTTCAAAGTTAAACTGCCCTTTTTGAATCAAAAGATAACTCAAAATCGTATTCATCGTTGTAGTAGAATAGCGTCCAATAGACTTGCGCGGAAGTAGTAAGGCAATATTAAACAAAGATTTTTGCATTCCTAAGGAGTAAGGAATTTCAGAGATTGCAAGTTGTGCTAGAAGCTTATCCAACTGCTCCATTAAATCTTTGTTTTGATTGCTTTCGTTAATGTTTGCAATAAACGAAAAAAACTGCTCATTTGCTAAAAAATCCCTCAAACAACCACTGCTGCATTTTTGGGATTCTATATTTAAAACCTCCATATCGGGAATAGGCAATGGAGAAAGATATTTGCCACTTGCATTAGCAAAAGGAGACAACACCAATATACCAACCATCAAACCAATACATAGTTTTTTCAAGACTTTTTTAAATACCATTTAATTTTTCCTTGACAACAATTCTTTAAGATTCAACAATTCCTTATGTGCATTAACTTTTAATTCTGGCTGCCTAAGAAGTTGATTCAAACTAAAAGTCGGAAAAAGGCTTAGATGATTCCATTCAAACAATTTACCTTGCACTTGTTCGTAATTGCTACCATCTTGTGTAAAATAAAAATATGTGTCTGCACCAAACAAAACTACCACTTTGCTTTGTGCAAACTCTAGTTGTTTTAGCAAATACCCCATACACGATTCCACACAAGTTTTTTGCGCATTTTGCGGAATCTCACATTTCAAAAGCGAAAGAATAGATACTTCTTGCAAACTCAAACAAAAGACGCGTTCAATAATATTTTTTAACATCTGTGCAGCTTTGGAAGCAAAGCGAAGTTGAGAATCCAACAAGGGAGAAAGTGTGAGAAAAATCAACCGAGAAGACGGATTACACAATCCTGCGCAAGCAGGAGAGGATTTTTGCACACATAACTTACAAGATTCTATCAGAGTTTTTAAATCTTGTTGGTTTTGGCTCTGAAACCCCCTTTGTGCAGGTGTTACAAACTGCGGATTACAAAAATCAAATCCGCAAGATTGCAATAAGTAGAGCTTTTTTAATAATAAAGCTTGGTGGAGTGTTTGCAAATTATCTCCAAATTAAAGAATTAAACGAAGAATTATAAAACAAAAAGATTAAGATAGGATTATCTTTCACCTTCATTCCTTATTTTGTTTTTCTGTTTGCTGTAGCAATGTGCTTTGGACAATATAAGCTTTGAATATTTTTTGCTCTTTAATTGGCTTGTCTTGCGAATTGGTAGGCGTATATTCTATTTTGCGCAAAGTCTTAAAACTCTCTTCTTTGGATTCCTCACTAATTTCTCCAAAAATCGTGTGCTTACCATTTAAATGTGGAGTGCGTGTTGTTGTGATAAAAAATTGACTACCATTTGTGTTTTCTCCTGCATTTGCCATTGCCAAAATCCCTGCTTTATCAAAGGCATAACCCTTGACAATCTCATCTTCAAAGTCTTTCCCCCAAATAGATTCTCCCCCGCTTCCTGTGCCACTAGGGTCTCCTCCTTGCACCATAAATTTACGAATCACGCGATGAAAAATCGTTCCATTATAGTAGCCTTCATTAATATGCGTTACAAAATTTTCTACCGCCTTTGGTGCAACTTGCGGAAATAAATCTAAAGTAATCTTTCCTGAAGTTGTTTCTAGCACTGCTTGAATCTTTTGCGATTCCTCTTGCGCATTTACCAAGATTCCTAAGCTTAAAATCCCCAACAAACATTTAAACAAAAAGTGAATTAACGCTTTCATCTTTATTAATCCTTCTAATAACTTCTGCAAAAAGTGAGCTAACGCTTAAAACTTTAATTTTCTCGCAATTCTGCTTCAAAGGAATCGTATCTGTAACAATTACCTCATCAATTTCACTTGTTTGGATTCTCTGATAGGCTTCTCCACTAAAGACTGCGTGTGTGCCAAGCGCAATCACGCTTACTGCCCCTTTTTGCTTAAATGCACTTGCAGCTTTTACCATTGTCCCCGCAGTATCAATCATATCATCAATCAAAATTACCTCTTTACCCTCTACGCTCCCTATAACATTCATTACTTCGCTCTCATTAGCCTTTTCGCGTCTTTTATCAATAATCACAATGTCTAACCCCAAAAGCTTTGCGAAATATCTAGCGCGTGCCACCCCACCAATATCAGGACTTGCCACAATAGGATTCCTGAAATTCTTGGAGATAATATAGTCTTTAAAAACAATAGAACCATATAAATTATCCACAGGAATATCAAAGAATCCTTGAATCTGCCCTGCGTGTAAATCCATAGCAACTAAACGCGTAATTCCAGCGCGTTGCAACAAATCCGCCACAAGTTTAGCAGTAATTGGAACGCGAGGGGCGGCTTTGCGATCTTGTCTAGCATAACCAAAATAAGGCATAATGATATTAATAGATTTTGCCGAACTGCGTTTGAGTGCATCTATCATAATCAGTAATTCCATCAAATTATCATTTGCAGGTGCGCAAGTAGATTGAATCACAAAAACATCTTTACCTCGCACACTTTCACAAATACGAACCCCAATCTCTCCATCGCTAAAACGCGTTACTTCCGCATTTGATAACTCAATATCCAAATTCTCTGCAACACTTTGAGAAAACTGCGGATGCGCAGTTCCAGTAAAAATCTTATAATCTTGCATAAAGTCGCCTTTGAAAAAATTAAAACAAGCATTATAAACTAGAAACTTAAAAATTTTGCTTTTTTGTGTTAGGTTTTTTAAAATTTTGCTAAAATGCGTCATTAAAAATTTAGGAATCTTAATGGCAAACCAAAACCAATCTTACAAGGGTATTTTAGAAATCCTAGAAAATAGCAGTTACAGCGAAATTGAATCCTTTCTAACTGCGCGATTCCAACAAAATCTTATCTTTTTTCAAACAGATTATCCAAGTCTTTTTGAATCCCTGCAAAAACCCGCACAAGAATATCAACTCTATATTGGCAAAGAGGGGATTAATATTTTAAACTTTGTGCAAAATAGTTTTCTTTTTCCTATCGTTGAGGGAAAATCTAGTATGCTAGAGGTGCATAAAAATTGCGCATACAATCCACCCATCAACGATAAATGGAATCGCATTTATGGAACGCGTGCGGAAATGATGAACGAAAAATTTCCTTATAGCGGGATTTTAGTTAATGGAATCCTTGAATTTGCTATGGATAATGGGGGAGTTTCAGCCTATCATTTGCCGAGTGATTTTCTGCCAAGTTTGAACCTTTTTGGCTTAGGTGGTGGAATTTTTTTACAAATCCTAGCAGAAACCTACACAAAGATTCATAACTTTTTCATTTTTGAAGAATCTTTTGATCTTTTTAGAATTGCTTGTTTTTTTGTGGATTTTGCCCTACTTTTTAGCAAGACAGAGCATAGGGCGGGATATATATTTTTAGAAAGTATGTTAAATAGGGATTATATTAATCATTTCTTTTTAACGCGTAAAATCAGCACCTCCATTGTCCGCTTTGAATTAATGATGTATCAAACGCCACTCAACCAAAGTGCGCGTGGAATCGTTTTTGAAATGCACTCGCAAACCTTACGCGGTTGGGGAACTTTTGAAGATGAAATGCGCGGAATCACTAACAAACTAAACTTTCCGCTTTGTCCTATGCTGATTGAACCCAAGCGCATTAATGCACCAATCTGCGTGATAGGCAATGGTCCAAGCCTAGACTTTCTATTCCCTTTCATCAAGCAAAACCAAGATAGAATGATTCTCTTTAGCTGTGGAACCGCCTTAAAACCACTTTTGAATGCAGGAATCACGCCAGATTTTCAAATAGAGATTGAGCGACACGATTATTTAGATGATGTGTTAAAAGCCGCGCCCTTAGGAGAGATTCCCTTACTTTGTGCTTCTGTGCTAGACCCAAAAGCAAAACAACTTGCCAAAGAAATCTACCTCTTTGAACGCGATGGTAGCAGTGCTGCAGATTTAAATTCTCCTCTTTTTAAAGTGCGCTTCACCGCACCATTAGTGGGAAATGCAGGGGCTTCACTTGCTAGTTATTTAGGAAGCGATGTGATTTTATGCGGTATAGATTGTGGATACAAAAAAGGAGTGAAAAAACACGCACAAAACTCTTATTATGGAGAGGAAAAAGCAGAGATTCCACAAGATGCCTACCTAGTAGCAGGAAATTTTAGTAATGATATTTATTCAGACGCCCTCTATTCACTCTCACGCACTGCTTTAGAAGAGGCTTTTAGGGCATTGAAACCTTTTAATATTTTAAACCTCAATGACGGAGCAAAAATCACGGGAGCAAAAGCGGTGCATTATCAAGATTTTGAGCTAAAACCCATTGACAAAGCCCAAGAAATCAGAAACCTCAAATCACTATTTAAAGACCCAGCACAAGAAAATTTCTATACAAAAGAAACACAAAAATACTTTTTTGAGATTCTAGCCTTTAAAAACAAAATTCAAGATGGCTTTAAAATCAAAGTAGAATCCAAAAAAGATCTTTTTATCGCACTAGATAAAATCTTTGAAATCATTTCTAAAGAAGGTAAATCTAATCCTTTTGTTGGGATTCTATTTGGTGGGACTTTAAGCCATTTTCTCTACGCCATTGCTTTAGCGAGTTTGCATTTACCCCACGACAATATGCAAAACCTTTGGATTGAAGCACAAAAGCTTTATATAGAGGGAATGGAAGCAATGATGAATCATTTAAGAGAAGTGCTTTTATCAAAAGTGGAACACTAATTGCTTCAAAGTTTTTATCTCAAATGTCAAAAAGGATTGAAATGACAAGAAAAACATCAATTTCATTAGTTTTAGCGGGAACGCTTTTAGCGAGTAGTTTATTTGCGGCACAGCAAATTAATTCTGCATCAAGCAGTGAAACCATTAGCCCAATCGGCAATGCAGGAAACACCATTGCGATGACAGCTAATAATCAACCAACCAATCCTAGCCCTTATGCAAGCTCACAAGGCAGAAACTCTAATTCTCCAGCAGGTTTGCAAGGCATTGAAGTGGGTGGAGACGATATTGTGATTCCAAATGCACCTATCATTACCCCTTCAAGCATTATTGAAATTAGCGCAATCGGTATGGGTGTTGCACCAGAATCTACACTTTCTCCTGCACAAGCTCTAGCCCTAGCAAAACGCGCGGCAATCGTAGATGCTTATAGACAAATCGGTGAAAAAATGTATGGAATCCGCGTCAATGCACAAGACACCGTGCGTGATATGGTATTGAAGAACTCCACCGTTAAAACAAAAGTATTAGCGGTGATTCGTAATGCAGAGATTGTAGAAACGGTTTATAAAGACGGGCTTTGCCAAGTCAGTATGGAACTTAAACTTGATGGAAAAAGATGGTATCGTATCTTAACAGGCGAACAATTTTAAAGTTAGCATTTTTTTGCCTAAGCTTATTTGTAGTTTTTGGGTGTGCCAAAACACCCCAGAAACTACAAAATTCTACTTCAAAGACAATCTTTTTCTCTGCAAAAGATTTTAAATTCTATGATTTAGGTTTCATCAAAGATTATCCCGACCACACAACTTTAGAGATTTTCAATGCAGGAAATTTGTTACTGCAAATGGAATGCTTCAACAATAAAGTTTGTCTCAACCAAACTTGCTATTCCAAAGAATCCTTTATGCGGAGATTGCTTGGAGAGGATACTTTTAGCGATTTAGATTTAAGAGCAACTCTTTTGGGCAATGAAATCTTTTTAGGACAAAACAAACAAATAAATTCTAGCGGTTTTACACAAAACATAAAACGAGGCAACTCACTTTTAAATTATCAAGTTCTTTCAGATTCTATTACTCTGCATATCCAAAATATGCAATCTAAAGCAAAATTTACATTAAAAATTCAAGTGATTCCTTAAAGGAAAACAATGCAAATCTATCAACCCAAAAACGGCTATTGTTATAACAGCGATACATTATTTCTGTATGACTTTGCGCTTCCTTTTTTAAGACATCGCTACCATATCTTAGAAGTTGGAGCGGGTTGTGGAATCTTAGGAATGCTTTGCGTAAGGGATTCCAAGTGTAAGCTCACAATGATAGAAAAGAATCCTAAAATAGCAGAATTTTGCGCACACAATTTGCGCATTAACAAAACCAAAGCGCATCTTATTTGTGCAGACTTTTTAGAATACAATTTTTCTAGCCTCAACAAAGAAACACAAAAAGATTCTAAAAATTCTCCGCAAATATCCTTTGATGTGATTTTAAGCAACCCACCCTTTTATCACGATGGAGTGATAAAATCGCAAAATGCAGATATTTTTAGCGCACGCTATTCACAAAATTTACCTTTTTTAGAATTTGTTTGCAAGGTTAATTCTCTACTGAAACCACAAGGAGAATTTATCTTTTGCTATGACCCAAAAGCAATTTTTCATCTCCTAAATGTGCTAAACTTTTATAAAATTCGTCCAATTTGTTTGCGTTTTGTCTATCCAAAGGTAGATAAAAGCGCAACTTTGATATTATGCCGCGCTAAAAAAAATTCCAAAAGCCAATGCGAGATTTTACCTCCACTTTTTACACACGAAGGTGCGGATTTTTCGCAAGAAGTGCTTGAAATCTACAAGCGCACAAATACTTGGAGTATCAAATGCTAGAAGATTCCAATTTTTCCTTTAGTTTTGACCCAAACAAATGCGAACAATGCGGAGGAAAATGTTGCACAGGCGAGAGTGGCTATATTTTTGTAACTCCAACAGAGATACAAAGAATCGCGGAGTTTTTAGGATTTGAATTTAGCACATTTTGTCAAAATTTCGTCAAAAAAGTCGGTTATCGCTATTCTTTGCGGGAAATTTTAGAGGATAATGGCGCATATTCTTGTGTCTTTTTTAAAAATGGTAAATGTCAAATCTATGAGATGCGACCTATGCAATGCGTAAAATTCCCATTTTGGGATTGTTACAAAGAAAATTGGACAGATTTATTAAAGGAATGTATCGGTGTGGTGGTTAAGAAATAAAATTTTTCTAAGTTTTGGCATTACTTTTCTCTTGATTTTAGTGCTTGTTGGTTGTTTTAGGAACGACTTAAAAATTTCTTTTGCAAATACAAATTTTTCGGAAAATCCAGAGGATATTTATATTATGCAAGGCTACGCTGCATTGGATTCTCAAGATTTCCAAAGCGCAAAAGAAGCCTTTAGTAAAGCTTACGCAATCAAAAAAGACAACAATTACTTAAAAGAAATTTTAGGGATTCTTGTTGCCCAGCAAGATTTTGAGAATGCAAAAAAACAAGCCTATGAATATCTAGCCAAGTATCCAAAAGATGAGGAAGTGCGTGGAGCATTGGTTGGGATTCTTACAAGCACAAGGGATTTTGATAACGCATTAAAAGAAGCAAAAAAAATGCTTTCTCTCAACAAAAGCGCACAAAATTACGAAACTCTAGCGTCTGTTTATTTTTTGCGTGAGGAATTTCAAAACGCAGCGCAAACACTAAGCAAAGCCTACTCTTTAACGCGCGATGAATTGTTGCTAGATAGACTTGGAGCAATTTACCTGCTTTTCTTGAAGCAACCACAAAAAACAATCACGCTTTATGAAACGCATCTTAGAATGTATGGAACTTCCAAACTCATCGGAGAAAAACTTGCAATTATTTATACAGAATCCAAAAATTATCCTGAAGCTGCGCACATCTATACAAAACTTTACGAATCCTTTGGAGACCAAAATTATGCAAAACTTGCATTAGAGATTTATTTTAAATTCAAAAGATTAGATTTAGCCAAAACCTTTTTGCTAAAAAATCCAAAAATTGACGCGCGTGATGAAATCTTGCTAGAAGTTTATCGTCTGCAAAACGACTTTCCTAGCAGTATTAAACAAGCGCAATTACTTTACCAAAATACGCAAGATTTAAATTATTTAGCGTATTATGCAATGATGAGCTACGAAAATATGCAATCTTTCACGCTCACTAAATTAGCAGAGATTGAAAAAAACCTCAAAACTTCCGCATCAAAACTAGACGAAGCATTGTATTGGAATTATTTAGGATACTTGATGATTGAACACGATTTCAAAGATTCTATACGAATCCAAAAGGGAATGGAATATGTGCAACTTGCGCTAGATAAAGAACCTCAAAATACCTATTATTTGGATTCTTTAGCTTGGGGATATTACAAACTTAAAGATTGCAAAAAGGCAAAAGAAATTATGGATAAGATTCCACAAGATGAGCGCGAAAAAGAGTCTGAAATCAAAGAACATTACAAAAAAATTACCTCTTGTCTTCGCAAATAACCCACTTCGTCATTGCGAGAAAGCATAGCATTCGTGGAGCACAATCCGCAAGAATTTTACCCGCATTTGCAAATCCATAATCTAGCATAAATCCCACAATTTCATCTCCTAATCTTTCTGCTTTTGTTTTATGAAAAAATCCCAAACCAAAAATCTAAGTTAATTTTAAAACTACATTCCTATAATACAAACAAAATCTCTCAAACAAGGAAAAACTATGAATATCCTAGTTACAGGTGCATCTTCAGGATTTGGACGCGCAATTGCTCAAGAATTTGGTAGCAAGGGACATAAAGTTATCGCACTTGCAAGACGCAAGGAACGATTAGAATCCCTCATACAAGAGATTCCACACTGCATAGCTCTACCTTGCGATATTTGCGATAAATCCTCTTTGCAAGAAGCCATAGAATCCCTACCACAAGATTTCAAAGAAATTGATGTTTTGGTGAATAATGCAGGACTTGCACTTGGATTAGCAAGTGCAAATCAATGCGATTTTAAAGATTGGGAAAGAATGATTGAAGTCAATATTAAAGCTCTTGCTTTCATCACACACTTGATTCTACCTCAAATGGTAGAGCGCAAAAGAGGGCATATCATTATGATTGGCTCAATTGCAGGACTTTATCCTTATCCCGGTGGCAATGTGTATGGGGCAAGTAAAGCTTTTGTGCGACAATTTGCTTTGGGACTTCGTGCAGATTTAAGTGGCACAAATGTCCGTGTAAGTGATATTGAACCCGGACTTGCTGGAGGCAGTGAATTTTCACTTGTACGATTCAAAGGAGACAAGGACAGAGCAGACGCACTCTATCAAGGCGCAAATGCCCTCACGCCACAAGATATTGCAAAAGCGGTTTATTGGGTTGCCACTTTGCCTCAACATATCAATATTAATACTTTGGAAATAATGCCAACAAGTCAGAGTTTCTCTGCCCTAAATGTTTATAAAGAAAATTTATAAATTTTCTTTATAAGGTTAAAAAAGTTTTTGCTATAACTTTAAGCAGATTCTTGGCATTATAAGCTTTCATTTTACTTTGACAAAGGAATCTTATGCGACTTAATTCTTTTGATACGCGCTGGATACTCTCACTCTTTGGGACAGCGGTGGGAGCTGGTATTTTATTTTTGCCCATTCGCGCAGGAACAGGTGGATTCTACCCTGTGGTGGTAATGACTTTTTTAATTTTTCCTATGGTATGGC
Source organism: Helicobacter rodentium ATCC 700285 (assembly GCF_000687535.1). GTDB lineage: Bacteria > Campylobacterota > Campylobacteria > Campylobacterales > Helicobacteraceae > Helicobacter_D > Helicobacter_D rodentium. Next base: position 182,970 of record NZ_JHWC01000002.1, on the reverse strand, counting down.
TTTCTCATCGCGCTCTTAGTCGCTTCGTCAATGAATCCAAAAACACAGAACACGACATCACACACGCCGCAGAAGAATATTGGGGGCGCGGAAATAGCTTTTTTATTACAATTCTATATTTTTTCGCTATTTATCCTATTTGCCTTGCTTATGGAGTAGGAATTACGAACACCTTTGCAAGTTTTTTTATAAATCAACTCCATTTAACAAGCCTTTATGATGAAACAACAAAAACACTTTACCCCATCGTTAGGATTTCACTTGCCTTTGTCCTTGTAAGCGCGATGATGAGCGTAATGCTACTCAAAGAAGAACTTATCACAAAAGCCTGTAATGCGTTGGTTTATCCTCTCTGTATTGTGCTTTTCGCATTTTCGCTTTATTTGATTCCGCATTGGAAATTAGAATCCTTACAGACAATACCAAGTTTGGGAGATTTTGTTCAAGTCATTTGGCTTACTTTGCCCGTACTCGTGTTTGCCTTTAACCACTCTCCTGCCATCTCTACTTTCACGCTTAGTGTGCGCAGGGTTTATCCCAACTCGCAAGAAAAAGCAAATCAAATTCTATTTCGCACAGCACTTTTACTCCTTTTCTTTGTGATGTTTTTTGTATTTTCTTGCATTTTATGCCTCAACACAGAGGATTTTGTCAAAGCAAGAGAAGCCAATATCCCAATTCTCTCTTACTTTGCAAACCAATTCAATACACCCATTATCGCTTTAGGAGCACCACTTGTCGCATTTTTAGCGATTGTAAGCTCATTTTTTGGGCATTATTTTGGTGCATTTGAAGGCTTAAATGGAATCGTGCGCAAAGCAATCAAGATAAGCGGAAAAGAACCTAATATCCGTGGTATTAGAATTTTTAGCACTTTATTTATGTATGTTACAATTATTCTTGTTGCCTATCTTAATCCAAGTATTTTAGGTTTTATTGAGGATTTAGGAGGTCCAATCATTGCAGCAATTTTATTTTTAATGCCAATCCTTGCGATTTGGAGTGTAGAGAAACTCAAGAAATACAAAAATCCTTTTTTAGACGCATTCGTATTTATCACAGGGTTTTTAACCATTACAAGCGTAATTTATAAGTTTTTCTTATAAACTTATAAAAAAGCTTTTCGCAATGACAATATGGATTAAAACATAGCATTCACAAAGATAACTACCACTTTGTCATCGCAAGAGAACCTTTGGGTTTTCGTGGTAATCTACAATATTACACTTCTTTAAAGTTTTCATTACAACAGATTGCTTCAAGCAAAGCCCTTAACAAATAAAAAACACATAGCCATAAAGCAAGGTGTAAAGACAGAGAATCACAGCCTTTTATCTAAAATCCGCTCAATCAACTCTGCAATAGCACTCTCTAACATAGAATAAACTTTTTCAAAGCCATCTAAATCTCTAAAATAATAAGGGTCTGGAATCTCTTGCCCTCCTAAACCAAAATCTCCCATTAAAGCAAGTTTCTCACGCGGAAAGCCAAGCTGCAACAAATCACTATAATTTTGCCTATCCATTGCAATTATTAAGTCAAACTCTAAATCGCTATACGCATTGACTTTGCGCCCTTTAAGATTAGAAATATCAATTTTGTGCCGTTTGCCTACCATAATAGAACGCTCACAGGGTGGCTCATCAATATGCCACCCGCTCGTCCCTGCAGAATCCAAACGCAAAGGCAATCCTGCCTTTCTTGCAATCTCCCTTGCGATTCCCTCTGCTAAGGGAGAGCGGCAAATGTTTCCCAAACATACAAATAAAATGGAATGTATCTCCATTCTTAACCTTTATTCCCCTTGCATTGCAATCCATTTTTGCGCAATCCGCACCGCATTTGTTGCCGCACCTACACGAATCTGGTCTGCCACACACCAAAGATGCAAAATACTCTTATCATAGTTATCCACGCGGACTCTACCTACATAAGTTTCATCTCTATCGGTTGCAATGATTGGCATAGGATACGATTTTTCTTGTGGATTATCTATCAGCACGACACTTTCAGCCTTGCTTAGCACTTCTTGCGCCTCTTTCGCATTCACTTCGCGCGCAAATTTAATCGTAATTGCCTCACTATGACTACGCAAAACAGGCACACGCACACAAGTGGCACTCACTGCAAAATCGCTATGCATAATCTTGTTGGTTTCATTGACCATTTTCATTTCTTCTTTAGTGTAGTCATTACCCAAAAATACATCAATATGTGGAATCACATTCAGTGCGATTCTATGTGGAAACGCCTTAGGCTCACAAGATTCCAAACTAAAATCAAAGAATTTTTGCATTTGCACTACAAGCTCCTCCATTCCCTTTTTACCCGCGCCCGAAACCGCTTGATAAGTGCTAACATCTACGCGCTCTATCCCAAAAGCCCTATGCAATGGCTCTAACACTTGCACCATTTGAATCGTGGAGCAGTTTGGATTTGCAATAATCCCGGTTTTCTCCCACAAGGCAATATCCTGCGGATTGACTTCTGGCACGACAAGTGGCACATCTTGTTGCATTCTAAAATGGCTTGTATTATCAATCACAACCGCACCTGCTTTTGCCGCGCTAGGTGCAAACTCTGCACTCACGCTTCCACCTGCCGAAAAGAAAGCAATCTCAATATTTTCTTCCTCAAAAACCTCGTGGGTTAGCTCCTTTACCTTTAGCATTTCACCTTGAAACTCCACCTCTCTGCCTACGCTTCGCGCACTTGCTAATGGCACAAGTTTATTAATGGGTAGATTCCGCTCCCCTAACACTCTAAAAATCTCTTCACCCACCGCGCCTGTCGCGCCTACCACTGCAATATTAAATTTTCTCATTCTTTCTCCTTTAAAGTTGAATCTTGTATCTTTGCATTTTGCCAAGTAGCACTTCTTTCTTAAGTCCTAACAACTCCGCTGCACTATCTACATCAGAATCACTTGCTTTTAAAGCTTCATAAATTAACTCCTCTTCTAAGTTTGCAATTTTTTTCTCACCGCCACTCTCGCGTGAGCTTAAAAACAAATCCTCCGGCATTATCAAATCCCCTTCGCACAAAATCGCTGCGCGTTCAATCACAGAAAGCAACTCGCGGATATTGCCCGGCCAACGATAATTTAAAAGCTGCTCTTTTGCGCCCTCTCCCCATTTTTTAATCCCGATTCCATATTGCGCATTGACCCGCTCTAGCTTCCATTCACAAAGCGGTATAATCTCCTCCGCTCTCTCGCGCAAAGGCGGGATATGAATCGGAATTGTTTGCAGTCTAAAAAACAAATCCTCTCTAAACTCGCCTTTTTTGATTTTCTTTTGAATATCTGCATTGGTTGCTGCGATAAAACGAATATCCACTTTAATGGGCTTTGAGCTACCTAAACGCACCACTTCCTTTTCTTGCAATACACGCAAAAGCTTCGCTTGTAGGGAGGCTGGCATTTCTCCAATCTCGTCTAAAAAAATACTTCCCCCATTTGCCACCTCAAACTTCCCTGCCCTCCCCTCCGTTGCGTCCGTGAAAGCACCTTTTTCATAGCCAAAGAGTTCGGATTCTAACAAATTCTCTGGAATCGCCGCCATATTCAAAGCCACAAAAGGTGCATTAGCCCTTGGTGAATTTTGATGAATATAATTTGCAAACAATTCCTTGCCCACGCCACTTTCTCCAAGCAGCAAAACAGAAGCGTCTGTTTTAGCGGCTTTGTTTGCAAGTTTTAAGGCGTTTTCCAATGCAGGAGAAGTTGCCATAAACTGCTTATTTTCTGCATTTTTATCGTTTGTTTTCTCGCCTTTTTTGGGCTTACCCACTTTTTCCATTACTTCTTGGGCTTTTTTTGCACGATGAATCGCCTCTACCAAAGTTTCAATCTCAAAAGGCTTGGTTAAAAAATCTTTCACGCCCAAACGAATAGAATCAATCGCCTTACCCAAAGTTGCATTTCCTGTGATAATCAAAGCCTCATAGCGTCCATTTAAGACCTTCAAAAACTCCAAGCCGTCCATTTGTGGCATATTAATATCGGTAATAATTAAATCAATGCTATCATCAAGCTTTTTTAGTGCGTCTTTAGCACTTTTAAAACTCACAACTTCAAACTCACTATATTCACCTAGAGCAATCTCTAAAGATTTGCGCATATTAATATCATCTTCTACAATGGCTAACTTCATTTTTGCTCCTTTTGCATAGAATCTCTTGACTTTTGCAAGGTAAATTTATCCCAAGCAATCCCTCTTTTCTCGCGCACCAACGCATAAAGCGTTGCGATTCCACTGCTATACTCAATTTTAATGCGCGTGGGTGGAATCACAAGAAATGTTAGAGAATTTCCGCGTAAATTATGCACTTCGCTCCTATCCTCTAAACGCACACCCCAATTAAAAAAACATTCTAAAATTTTAGCTTTATAATCCTTTAACAATGCCTTTTCACTTTTTGCATTGTGTGAAATTTCGCAACTTTTATAAGGGTGCTTTGTTTGCTTTAGCATATTTGCACTCACCATTGAGGGAGAGAAATCATATTTTTCATTCAAAACAATTCCATTTTTAACCGCGATTCTATAAGAGAAAATATACTCTGAAGCATTGATGATACCCATAAAGCATAATATCCCACATAGAATCCTAAACATTACTCTAAACTATTTTCCCCAGACAAATCATCTTCTGTCCCTATTTCGTCCAATTCCTTTTCTTCTTTTGGGCATCTTGCAATGGAGACAACCTTATCATCATCTACATTGACGATAATCACGCCACTTGTTGCGCGTCCGGCTTTGCGTATGCTTTGCATATCTACACGAATCATCTTTCCACTGCTTGTTAGCACCATTAAGTCCATTTTTTCATCTACATTGACGATTCCAACAAGCTTACCTGTTTTTGCTGTGAGTTTCATCGCAATCACGCCCTTGCTACCGCGATTCGTGATTCTGTATTCATTGACTTCTGTGCGCTTTCCGATTCCTTTCTCGCTCACGCTTAAAATCTCTTCATTCTCGTCAATAATTGCAGTTGCGCCAATGACATAGTCCTTTGGCATTTTAAACTTAATCGCTGTAACGCCTCTTGCTACGCGTCCAATCTCGCGGACATTCTCCACACCAAAGCGCACACACATTCCCTCATAAGTAACCACCAAAATTTCTTTAATATCCGCGCTAATAATCTTTGCGGTTACTAACGCATCGTCCTCATCTAGGTTAATTGCTTTAACGCCCACGCTTCTAATGTTTTTAAACTCGCTCAAATTCGTGCGCTTGATGATTCCATTTTTTGTGAAAAACGCAAGGGATTTATCGGGGTTAAAATCTTTTGTCGTAATCGTTGCCATAATCTTTTCATCGGGGCTTAGATTAATGAGATTGACTACCGCTTTACCAATGGCTGTTCTACTTGCCTCTGGAATCCTATAAACCTTCAACCAATAAAGTTGCCCTTTATCCGTGATAAATAGAATCGTATCGTGCGTATCAGAGACAAAGAAGCTTTCAATAAAGTCATCATCGTGCGTATTTGCAGAAATTTTGCCTTTGCCACCGCGATTTTGCTTCTCATAAGTGCGCACCGGTACGCGTTTGACATAGCCGCGGTGGCTCATTGTTACCACCACAGGCTCATTAGGAATCAAATCCTCCATATCAATGCTATCATAATCCTCTTCAATCGCGGTTTTTCGCTTGGTTGAAAACTTCTCTTTAGATTCTAATAATTCCTCTTTAATGATTGCGTTAAGCTTCTCCTCGCTCTTTAGAATCGCATTTAATCTTGCAATTTCTTTTAGCAATTCTTGGTATTCATTCTCTATTTTGTCGCGCTCCAAACCTGTAAGTCTCTGCAAACGCATATCCAAAATTGCTTGGGCTTGAATCTCGCTTAAATCAAACTTGCTGACTAAGCCCTCTTTTGCAACCTTTGGGTCGCTACTTGCGCGGATTAACGCCACAATTTCATCTATGTTTTCAAGCGCGACTTTCAAGCCCTCCAAGATGTGCGCCCTCGCCTTTGCCTTTTCTAGCTCAAAAATACTGCGGCGAATCACCACGCTCTTGCGATGAGAAAGAAATAAATTTAGCAGTTCTAAAAGCGTGAAAACCTTTGGTTCTTTGTTGTAAATAGCAAGCAAAATGATTCCAAAAGTGGATTCCATTGGCGTAGATTTAAAGAGATGATTTAGCACAATCTCACTCATTGCTTCGCGTTTTAATTCCACAACTACGCGGATTCCGTCCCTATCGGATTCATCACGCACTTCAGAGATTCCCTCAATTACCTTTTCCTTTGCTAATTCTGCTATCTGCTCTACAAGTCTTGCTTTATTCACTTGATAAGGAATCTCATCTATGACGATAATGTCTTTTGTTTTGGTTTTTTCAATATGTGTTTTGGCACGGATTCTAATGCGCCCACGCCCACTTTCATAAGCCTCTCTGATTCCACTTTTGCCATAGATAATCCCACCTGTTGGAAAGTCTGGACCCTCAATAAAGGTTAAAATATCGTCTAACTCCGCCTTTGGATTATCAATCAAATACACCAACGCATCAATAATCTCATCGGTGCGGTGTGGTGGGATATTTGTCGCCATTCCCACTGCGATTCCATTAGAACCATTAATCAGCAGGTTTGGCAAACGACTAGGTAGTATATCTGGCTCTTGCAAAGTGTCATCATAGTTTGGCAAGAAATCCACCGTATCTTTATCAATATCCCGCAAAAGCTCCTCGGCAGCTTGTGTCATTCTCGCTTCGGTATAACGCATAGCCGCTGCACTATCGCCATCAATACTACCAAAATTTCCTTGTCCATCTACAAGCTCAAGGCGCATAGAAAAATCTTGTGCCATTCTAACCAATGCGTCATAAACAGCGGTATCGCCGTGTGGGTGGTATTTACCAATCACATCACCCACGATTCTCGCACTCTTTTTATAAGCCACGCGTGAAGTAACGCCTAGCTCATACATTGCATACAAAATACGCCTATGCACAGGCTTTAGCCCATCTCTTGCATCAGGCAATGCGCGTCCAACAATGACGCTCATAGAGTAATCCAAATAACTTTCTTTAATGGAATCCTCAATATTCACATTTTGAATATCTTGATTTAAATTCAGCAAGTCAGACATTCTTTCCCTTTTTAAAACTTTTTATGCGCGATTCTATAAAAATTTCACTTTAATCTTGCTAAACGCTTACTTTTGCAAATCAACCCACGACTTGCAAAATGTTGCTAACTCTTTTTTGTTTGCTAACACAGAAGTTTCACTTTGAATTTTACACAAAAATGTTAGAATCTCGCTGTGTGTTAGGATTCCAATCTTTAAACTCTCACTCTTAGCATTAGGAATCGGATAAATCCGCAACCCTAGAAACTCGTTCTCTGCAAAAAGTGGCATTCCTTTGCTAAGCTTTGATTCATCGGCACTCTTTCCAAATTCCAAAAACTCTTTTAAGGTTTTTCTCTCTCTTATAAGCTGCGACCAATCGTGTTCTTTAAAAAAAGAAATTTCTAAATCGTCCCTAAGTGGCAAATTAGGCGGAATGCTCAAAAGGTTAAAATAAGTCTCCCCAAAGCTCAAAGCGCGGAAATTTGGTTCAGGCAAAACATTGCAGTAAATATCTGTAAATTTCTCTGTCTCAAGCACAGCTAAATCCAAATTATCATCTAATGCTAGAATTTTTGCGTGGCTTAAACACTCAATAGGCTCTCCCAAAACTTCTGTATGGTATAGCACAATATCTCTCGCCCTTGTAGTGTTATACACATTAGACGCGCTTGTCAAGATGAGATTCTCATTGATAGCTAACCCATATCCTTCTACATAATAGGGGTTGCTTTTGTTTAGAGTTTCAAACTCTGCGACTATTTTCACGCCATATCGTAGCCAATAAGGATATTTCGCATATGCGCCTAGTGTAAGAAATATCAACGCTAAAATTATCTTTGCCATTCTTTTGCCTTTTTGGATTCTTTAAATCTTAAAATACTACAATAAACTTTTTAATTTTACACTAAGGATTTAAAATATGGAATTAAAAACTTTCAACCTATCCCAAGAGGAATTAGCAAAGCTTGAATATGCGGTGATTGAAACTTCAAAAGGTAAAATGAAAATAAAGCTCTTTCCAAACGAAGCACCCAATACGGTGGCAAACTTTGCCTCTTTAGCTCAAAGCGGATTCTATAATAACCTAAACTTTCACCGCGTGATTGCGGGATTTGTCGCGCAAGGCGGTTGCCCAGAGGGAAGCGGGAGAGGAGGACCGGGATACAGAATCCAATGTGAGCTAGAAAACAATCCCCACAAACACTTAAAAGGCACTCTCTCTATGGCACACGCCGGACGCGATACAGGCGGAAGTCAGTTTTTCATCTGTTTTGCGCCACAGCCTCATTTAGATGGAGAACACACTGTGTTTGGACAGATTGAAGATGAAGCAAGTTTAAAAGTCCTAGATTCTATTAAACAAGGGGATAAGATTATAAATATTACAATCTCTGCGGATTAGGATTAATCTTTCAATTTTCGCTTATAAAACCACAATGCAAGAGCAATCAATCCAAAGCATAGAATCTCTACTGCAAGAGATTCTAACGCTATCATACGCTTTCCAATATATTTTTTAAAAGCAATTCACTTTTAAGGAATTGTTCTCGCGCTACTTCATCTAAGGATTCTAAATAACTCATATCCAATAGTTCTTTCATCTTTTTATTATCAAACATTTGCGCAGAATCCTCTGCAGTCGCCCCAAGATTCAACAAAGTATCGTTAATAGAATCCATATTTAAATCTATTTTGAAGCTCTGAACCACAAGCACTTCTACACTGCTTGAATTTTCACCCTGTGCCATTTTAAGGAAGACTGCTTCGTTTGTGCCATTTAGAATCTCATTTAAACTCAAACCTCCATCAAAATTATTATCTTGAGAGATAGAATGGTTAATAAAATCTGCTAGATTATCAATAAACCCTATTTGTTCTAAAACTTTTTTTTGCGCTTCCACATTTCCGCCAAACTTTTCAGACACAGAGGAATATTCCCCATTCATCAAGCTCACAAGAGTTTTGAGATTCACACCCTCCTCTAAGCTAATCTTGCCATCACCATCTGTATCACTGCTAAGATAGCCCATTTTGTAGGCTGCATCATAGTAGAATCCCTTGACATAATCACTTGCCACTTCAATGCTTCCAAATTGCTCTATTAATTTATCGGCATTTTCTTGCGTTAATGGAACGCTAACCTCTTCACCTCTTACCTCATCGGTAAATTTCACCGCTAGGATTGCTTGTGTATTGTTTGTAGAATCCTCTGCGGATTCCACCTTGATTGCTAGAGGATTGTAAGCTGCCTTGTCTTGCTCACTTGTTTGACTTGGCGCAATAGGAGAGGTGGTAAAAATATGTTTATCAAAAAATCCCTCTGTCCGTTCTGCCATTCTTTTAGCTAATGTATCGTTTTCCACGGATTGTTGGATATTTTGTTTTATTTTTTTAGATTCCTTATCCTCTTTCAAACTCGCGGAATCCTGTAAGGCATTAGATGCGGTATTTTGTGCATTATCTAGCGCATTGATTGCAGCAGATTTTAGTGTAGTATTTTGCGCATTAAGTTGGCTTTGCTGTCTCGCCTTGTTAGATTCAGCCCCCTCACCAATGCCAAGCGCATTAGATTCTACATTTTCTGCGTCTTTTAAGCTTTTTTTCAAGGATTCTACATCTACTTCTTTTGCAATTTTTGCATCTACACTGCCTTGACTTTGCAACTGCGCTATGGCTTCTTGGATTAACCTTTGCTTCTTGAAATAGTCCTCTTGGCTTGAAGTAATACTCAACCGCTCATTCTCTGCTGACTTATTTTCTGGATTAAGAGTTTCTTTCATCCAATCCGAATAATTCACACCTGCCACATAAGACTTCACACCAAATTGTTTTGAATAAGAATAAGACATTTTATACCTCTTTTTTAAGAAAACTCTATCCTTGATGAAACTTTAATTCCTTTTTCAAGATTTAACCAAGCAAAAAGCATTCCAAAAGGTTCTTATTCAAAAGAAACTTGAATCCCTAAGCAAAATTTACTCAAGGATTCTTTATGTTGCATTTTTGGATTATTGGAATTTCCCCACAGGCAAAACAATCCTGCCAAAATGAACATTTAACACAGAAGCACCACAACCATAAAAAGACAATAAAGCAATGCCAAATTCAGAATAAGCCGCCAAACTATGCGCAAACCCTGATAGAACATTAAAGGAATCCAAAGACAATCCGATAAACAAAAAGTCTATCAGAACAAAAATGAGAAATAAAACTTTATGTGTTTTTAACGCACCAATCGTCATAAATAATGTAAAAATTAAATAAGCCAAGAAAGCAAACCCTAATTGTTTTGTATCTGCACTGCTTACTAACTTCTCACCAAAAACGCCATACTGCATTAACCAAGTCATTCCCATTGCATACCAAAAAAGTGCATACGCACCAAAAGCAGTTGCCCCAAAAGTATTATTGTGTTTAAAATCATTTAAACACGCAATGAGTTGTGCGGTTGCGCCAAGAAAAATTGCCCAAGGAATCACCAAAGAAACCCCAGAGGTAATTCCAAGCTTACTAGAGGAAGCAACCAAAGTAATCACCGCTAAACCAAACAGACCCAACGCAGAAGGATCTGCAACCAAAACTTTTACCTCTTGAATTTCTTTCATAAATAGCCTCCTAATTTAGTTGGTGTCTTTAAGACTAACAAATTTGTTTTTCCTTGTCAATAAATAATGAAAAAAGTTAAAAATTTTAATCCTCAATGTTACCAATATTCATCAATATTTTAAGTTTGTGCTACTTTGGTTTTGAATTGCAAAAAATAATAGGGAGTTTATATATGGATAAAGTGATTACAATATAAATAGATAAAAAAAAAGGGGGGGGGGACAACACAGCCCCCTAAAAACAAGAAGAATAAAACGCTCAAAAAAGCCAATAAGGCAAAAAACCTTAAAATTTATGCTCCAAATATATTGCTATAATATCATATTGCAAGACATTAATAACAAAAATTACTCCCCTGCTTCGTATAAATCCGTACTTAAATATCTCTCGCCTGTATCACAAAGGAATGTTACAATATTGGCATTGGGATATTTTTTGGCTATTTCTCTAGCTGCCCATAAATTTGCTCCGCTTGAGATTCCAATCAAAATCCCCTCTTGCAACGCTGCCTTACGAGATTCTGCAATCGCCCACTCCACATCTACTTTTAAGATTTCATCAATCAAATCTGTTTGCAAAATTTTTGGAACAAATCCTGCTCCGATTCCTTGAATCTTATGTGGTCCGGGTTGCCCACCGCTAAGCACAGGGGAATTAATGGGTTCTACTGCAATAATTTTAATCTTTGGATTTTTTTCTTTTAATACCTCACCTACGCCACTTAATGTCCCTCCTGTACCCACTGCAGAAACAAGCACATCTACTTTTCCCAAAGCGTCCAAAATCTCTAATGCGGTAGTTTCACGATGACTTTTGGGATTAGCAGAATTTTCAAATTGTTGTAAAATAAATGAATTTTCAATCTCCTTATGCAATTCTGCCGCACGATTAACCGCACCTTTCATTCCTTGCTCTTTTGGGGTTAAAACAAGTTTTGCACCCAGTGCCGCCATTAATCTTCTGCGCTCAATACTCATAGATTCCGGCATTGCAAGGATTAGTTTAATGCCTTTTGTTGCACAAATAGAAGCAAGTCCGATTCCAGTATTTCCGCTTGTTGGCTCAATAATTGTAGTCTGCTGATTGATTGTGCCATTTTTTAATGCTTCTTCAATCATACCCAATGCGATTCTATCTTTAACAGAACCGCTAGGGTTCAAAAATTCACATTTTGCGTAAATATTTGCATTTGCTTCCTTAGACAATGTTTGCAATTTTAAAAGCGGGGTCTTACCAATAGCTTCTGTGATAGAATGAATCACTTTCATAATTAAATCCTTGAAATATAATTTTAAAATAAAGAGTAATAATTCTGTAAAGCAATGCTGAAGTGCTGCTTATCATATTTTATTATTTTATTTCATAGATACTTTAAAATATTAATCATTAAAAATCACTAAATTTTTAATCTAGTTAATACTAAAATATTTCTTAATTTCATATTCTAGTATCTCCAAAAGATTATTCATACACGAATTTCTCATTCTCATAACTACACCATTCATCAGGAATGGAACATCTACAAAAAGTAAAATCGCAAAAATATTTTAAACATTGCTTTTTAAAACATAAACCATCTTCCATAAGCATAATCAATAAATTATCAGTCTTCTTTTAAGCAATGTCACATTTATATGACGCCCGTCAAGACTGATTAACGCCCATAACCAAAATAAAATCCTACACATTTCTAAGGTTCCTTGTAAGGACATTATTTATCCCTTTTATAATACTTAGGATTTGTGATATTAAAGTAAGTGTTGATTTCATCTTCTGACATTACAATATCTTGAATCACATAGGGCTTTTTGCCTTTTTGATAGAGGATAAAGATAAAAGGACTATCAATCTTGCTAACTTCCAAGGGATAATCTCCAAAGAATTCTGTATTTATCTCATCTCCAAAAAGAATCGTTGTTTTCTCCCACTCATTAACCCCTATAATTTCTAACACAATGTTTAATTCTTTAAGCGTTTGTCCATTAAGCAAATTGGTTTGCGCTACCGCAGTAGCCAATGATATAAACAAAACAAGTATCCCTTTACTTATCATACAAATCATTCCCCTCATTTGTTGTTCTATGTGCTAAAATTTCTCCGTGTCCATAAATACTATTATTGTTTATATTATATATTATCTTAGAATTGTGATGGAATCTTTTTGTTCTTTTTCTAGTATTTTGCTATTTACCGCTATATTGAGTATAGTTAAGACCAATCTTTACTTTCTCTTCCATAGCATTAAAACACCTCCCCACCACTTCAATCCCTATACTATCGTTGTTGATAGGGTATCTATCAGGATATTGTTTTCTTTTTGATTTTCTTCCTCTCCCTCCCTTAACTCTTTTACTCCTGCATTCTTATCCTTACTTGCAAGATGAGGATAAGAGGAGTGATAAGGATAAAAGGAGTTAGAATCTTGAATGTGTTGTTTGGTTTCTTGTATAGAATCTCGTTCTATTTCTAGGATTCCTTTTGCTTTAGGTTCTCCTTGTAAAAAGATAGGAGAACCTTTATCGGTTAGCACTTGAGAAATACATTCTGCTAAGACTGCTTTTTCATTCTCTCCATTGATAAATTGCCTCAATAAAATATAATACTACCCAACCAATACCAATGGAATAAAGATTCTTAATTGTTTCAAATGCAATCATTTTTCATTTATAAAGCTACCATTGTAGTTAAAACCTCAATGCAATCAGTTTTTTGTATAAAGGTAAGGGAATGCTCTTCTTCGGCACAAGCATTATACTCTATTATTAAACTATCATTTGTGCGCTTAAACTCAAAATCGCATCTATTTTGAGACTCATATTTATCGGCATAATAATCCTGAATATTAGCGGTATGTTTGCTACTCTCATTAATCTTTGGCAAAGGAATATTAAGCATATACTTGAGCACAAGCAAATATGTGTTTTGATACTCTGCTTCATTGCGAGATTCTTGTATTTGTATTTTTTGTTTGATATAAAATCTAAAAGCTTCTTCTATGTTTGAAATATTTTTGTAAAAACATTTGCTTGCACTACATAAATAATCATCACCGCATATTGTCTTATTGTAGCTTTCATCACAGCTTATAGTAATAGTGGGTGCAGGATTTGCATAAACATAAATAGCACAGAGTAAAGCAAAAAATATTCTTTTCATTTCTCCTCCTTTAATATTATTTACCAAAAGTGTTTTTATAGCCCTCTTGTAGAATCTCTAAAGGGTCAGCTATATCCTCTCTTCTGTTAAAAAGATTCTTACCGCTTATTGTTAAAGTATCTTTATCTGCAATTTCCTTTCTATTACCATCTTTATAAAATTCAAAATGGAGCATCATTACTTGTTTATTGGGAACAATATTTATAGAAACACCTTGTTTTAACATCAAACCAGCATAGCCAATCACTTGCCCTTTACTTACTTTATCCCCTATTTTGACCAAAATAGAATCTTTATCTAACTCTCCATATCTTACAATAAATTTTCCATATTTGGAAGTTTCGTGTAGAATCGTAACTTGGTAAGTTTCATAGTAAAAATGTTTTACATCAAGAATCTCCCCCATTAGCTATTGCAATAATTTCAATATTGGATTTTGGATTTTTAACATTTCTTTCAAAGAAATCTGTATATAAATCCCTTCCTGCGTGTTTTCTTTTTCCGCCCTGTCTATTTCGCCCATAAATTGTTTGAGTAGCTTTTATATCTGTTGGGTTTTTAATACTCCAATCATAAGGCAAACCTTTATCGTTTAAGGGTTTTACTTTGAGTGGGAAAATAATTTCTTTTAAATTCTCTTCTTCTTTTTGATTCTCTTCCTCTCCCTCCCTTAACTCTTTTACTCCTGCATTCTTATCCTTACTTGCAAGATGAGGATAAGAGGAGTGATAAGGATAAAAGGAGTTAGAATCTTGAATGTGTTGTTTGGTTTCTTGTATAGAATCTCGTTCTATTTCTAGGATTCCTTTTGCTTTAGGTTCTCCTTGTAAAAAGATAGGAGAACCTTTATCGGTTAGCACTTGAGAAATACATTCTGCTAAGACTGCTTTTTCATTCTCTATTATAAGGAGATTTGTAGTAATGGATTCTGGAATACTTACAAGTTTAGTGCAAGGTCCTCCTTTGATGATAGGATTCGTGCAACCTATAATCTTTGCTTTACTTAAATCACTTGGAGTTAAGATTCCTGCTTCTGTTACAAGTAAGAAGTTTTTATGACTAGAGGGAAAGATTACTTTTCCTTTATGGCTACATTCACAAATATCTGATTCTAAGAGAGGGTGAGGCATTAGGGAAGCCTTTGATTCCTTTGATTAAAGATAATTTAAAATATTTTAAAGAAATACTCATTAAACCACAATGAAAAATTACACATTTTTACACATTTTTTGAAAAAAGATTAAAAAAAATTTATCTAAATGTGCATAATTAAATGGAAAATTTTGTATTATTAGATTTGACATTACTAAACAAGGGGAACAAATGAGTTTTTTTGAAGAATATGATAAATTAGTCAATGAGCGTGCAAAACAAAACATTCCACCGCTACCATTAAGCAAAGAGCAAACTTTAGAAGTCATAGAGTTGCTTAAAAAAGGCGAACGCACAAAAGAGCTAATAGAGCTACTCTCCAATCGCGTCAGTCCCGGCGTAGATGAAGCAGCAAAGGTTAAAGCAGAGTTTTTGGATTCTATTGCAGAGGGCAAAGTGAGCGTAGAGGGAATCTCTAAGACTTTTGCAATCCAATTACTTGGCACAATGCTTGGCGGTTACAATATCCAACCTCTCATCAAAGCATTAAAATCTAACGATAAAGATTCCGCAAAGGCTGCGGCAGAGGCGTTAAAAAACACTTTACTCGTCTATGATTCCTTTAATGAAATTGTAGAAATGTCTAAAAGCAACGCTTACGCGAAAGAAGTTTTAGAATCGTGGGCAAAAGCAGAATGGTTTTTAAACAAACCCGCATTAGAAGAGAAAATCACTGCTACGGTATTTAAAATAGATGGCGAAACTAACACAGATGATTTAAGCCCAGCAGGAGACGCATTCACAAGAAGCGATATTCCACTTCACGCACAAGCAATGTTGAAAAGCCGCACACAAAATGCTTTTGGTAGAATCGCGGAGCTTAAGAAAAAGGGACACCCACTTGTCTATGTGGGCGATGTTGTGGGAACAGGAAGCTCAAGAAAATCCGCTTGTAACTCGCTTGTATGGCATATGGGGCGCGAGATTCCTTATATTCCAAACAAAAAAGCAGGTGGATTAGTCATTGGAGGCGTGATTGCTCCTATTTTCTTCAATACTTGCGAGGATAGCGGCTGTCTCCCAATCATCGCTCCTGTAACCGAACTCAACGAGGGCGATGTGATTGATATTTATCCTTTTAAAGGTGAGATTCATAAAAATGGTGCAGTGGTTTCTAAGTTTGACTTTAAACCAACCACATTAGCCGATGAAATCCGTGCAGGTGGGAGAATCAATCTCATCATTGGACGCGGATTGACCACAAAAGCGAGAGAGGCATTAGGCTTACCAAAAGAAGAGATTTTTGCTAAACCGCAATCTCCAAAATCTAATGCAAAAGGCTTTACATTAGCGCAAAAAATGGTAGGACGCGCTTGTGGAGTAGAGGGAATCTTGCCCGGAACTTATTGCGAACCCCTTGTTACAACCGTGGGAAGTCAAGACACCACAGGAGCAATGACAAGAGATGAAGTAAAAGAACTTGCTTCATTGGGATTTAGTGCGGATTTTGTCTTGCAAAGTTTCTGCCATACCGCAGCTTATCCAAAACCAGCCGATGTTAAACTTCACGCGACTTTACCGCAATTTATGAGTAGTCGTGGGGGTGTTGCGTTGCGTCCCGGAGATGGCGTTATTCACTCTTGGTTGAATCGTATGGTTTTACCCGACACGGTCGGCACAGGCGGGGATTCTCATACAAGATTCCCGATTGGTATTAGCTTCCCTGCGGGAAGTGGATTGGTTGCGTTTGCAGCGGTTACGGGTTCTATGCCTCTTGATATGCCAGAATCCGTGCTTGTGCGCTTCAACGGCAAACTCCAGCCGGGCATTACTTTGCGTGATTTAGTCAATGCGATTCCTTATTATGCGATTAAGCAAGGCTTACTCACGGTGGAAAAAAAGGGTAAAAAGAATATCTTTAGCGGAAAAATCCTAGAGATTGAAGGTTTGCCAGACTTAAAAGTAGAACAAGCCTTTGAATTAAGCGATGCGAGTGCAGAGAGAAGCGCAGCAGCCTGCACGGTGGCATTAAACAAAGAACCAATCATTGAGTATTTAAAATCCAACATTACACTTATCAATGCAATGATTAAAGCAGGTTATCAAGACGCCAAGACACTAGAACGTAGAGCTAAGAAAATGCAAGATTGGATTAATAACCCTACACTTTTAAAAGCGGATTCCAATGCAGAGTATGCCGCAGTCATTGAGATTGACTTAAACCAAGTAACAGAGCCAATTCTTGCTTGTCCAAATGACCCTGATGATGTTGCGACATTAAGCGAAATCCTTAGCGATTCTAAAAGACCCCACAAGGTTGATGAAGTGTTTGTGGGAAGCTGTATGACAAATATCGGGCACTACCGCGCATTAGGTGAAGTCCTAAGAGATGAGGGAATGGTTCCAGCAACGCTTTGGGTTGCGCCTCCAACAAAAATGGACGCAAAACAACTTACCGATGAGGGGTATTATTCACTCTTTGGTGCAGCAGGAGCAAGGATTGAGATTCCGGGTTGTAGTTTATGTATGGGCAACCAAGCGCGTGTGAGAGATGAAGCGGTTGTTTTCTCTACCTCCACAAGAAACTTTGACAATCGTATGGGAAAAGGTGCGCAAGTTTATCTTGGAAGCGCGGAGTTAGCAGCACTTTGTGCCTTGCTTGGTAGAATCCCAAGTAAGCAGGAATATTTGGATTTGATTCCTAAAAAACTAGAGGGCAAAGAATCTCAAATCTACCGCTATTTGAATTTTAATCTCATTGAAGATTATATTCTAAATTAAACTTTAGGAATCCTTGAGATTCCTAAAAAAACTTAAAGTTTGCCATTAACCCCAAAACTATCCATATTCACTCCTTAAAAAACTTAATAAAATAAAAATTTTTATCTTTTAATTAATATTTTAGTCTGATTGAAATAAAATTTTCAAGATTGTTTTACAATCTAAACTTTCACAAAAAGGATTTTAGATGAAACGTCTTATCGTCTCATTATCGTCAATCTTAGTTGCTTCCACTCTTACACTTAGTGCAGCTGATCTTCTTAGTCAAGCAAAAGATAGCGGTTTAGTCCCACTGCCAAAAGATCAAGCTGGTGTAGATACAATGCTAACAGAGCTTGGGGTAAAATTCAGCAAATTTTCACAAGAAAAAGCAGAATTGGGTAAAAAACTTTATTTTGAACCTCGCTTATCCAAAAGCGGTTTAATCTCCTGTAACACTTGCCACAATCTTGGATTAGGCGGAACAGACGGAGTTGCAGCAGCTATTGGACATAGATGGGTGGCAAACCCTCACCATTTAAATTCACCAACCGTTTATAACTCTGTGTTAAATTCTGCACAATTTTGGGACGGGCGCGCTGGGGATTTAGCAGACCAAGCAAAAGGACCAATTGAGGCAGAACCAGAAATGGCAACACCTGCAAAACTAGCGGTTGAAAAAATCTCCTCTTTACCAGAATACAAAGAAGAATTTAAAAAAGTTTATGGTAGAAGCGGTGTAACATTTGATAACATCGCCGATGCGATTGCAAACTTTGAGCGCACACTTCTTACTCCTTCCCGCTATGACGCATTTTTAAATGGGGACGATAAAGCATTAACTAAAGCAGAAAAAGAAGGTTTGCAATTATTCTTGGATAAAGGCTGTGCAGCTTGCCACACAGGAGTGAATCTAGGAGGAAGTATGCAAGCATTTGAAGTTGCAGGAAAATATAAATTTGCAAATTTAGGAGATTTCAAAGGCGATGCCAATGGTATGGTAAAAACTCCTACTCTAAGAAATATTGCTGAAACTGCACCTTATTTCCACAATGGAGCAATTTGGGATTTAAATGAAGCAATTAAAGAAATGGGAAGTGTTCAACTTGGAATCAATATCACAAATGCTGAAGCTAAGAAAATCGCTACTTTCTTGAAAAGCTTAAGTGGTGAGAAACCAACAATCACTTATCCACAATTCCCTATTTCAACAGACAAAACACCAAAACCAGAATTATAATCAACGATTCTTGTTTTTTAAGCCCAAAACTTTTTTGGGCTTGAAGCCCTTTTAATTCTTCCATCTTGTAATTTATACAAAGATATTCTCAATAATCCACACGCGTTAAAAACAATCCATTAGGCGCAACAGGGATTCTATAAATTTTTTCTCCTCTTAACTGCGCTTTAAGTTCTTCTAAACCTAAATTTCCTTTGTCGATTTCTAGCAAAAAACCAACCATCAAACGAACTTGTGAGCGCAAAAATCCATTTCCCCAAAAAGATAGAATCCAGAAATTCTTCCTCTCCAACAATCGCACCCTATAAATTGTGCGCATACTTTGTCCTCTTGTTTTATTTGTTTTTACTAATTCTTCATCTTCGCAATCTCCACAACCCCCATTTTTCATAAAAGTCTTAAAATCATATGTGCCAACAAAAAGCTCTAAGGCTTGTTTTAATAATGCAACATTCTGAATGGAATAAGGCAAACTAAAGGGATTCAAAAAAGGGGAGGCTTGTTTGCTTAAAACATAGCAATATCCGCGTTTTTTAGCAGAGAATCTTGCGTTAAAATCTTTTGAAACACGCCAAATTTGCTTTATTTTGACAAAAGGTTGAAGTTTAACATTTAAATGCTGTTTTAAGCAATTCAAATCCCTCCAATAATAGGGAATCTCCAAAGAAATCACTTGAGCACTCGCATGCACACCCTTATCTGTGCGCCCACTCCCTACAAACCTACTAAAGATTCCAACACTTTGCAATGCAGATTCTATAACACTACTAACACTTAAAACATTCTTTTGACTTTGAAACCCAAAAAAGAATCCACCATTGTATGCAATTTTCATTGCAACTTTAAAAGAATCTTTTGATAAATCCTGTTTAGATTCCATATTAAAAATCAATAAAATCGTCCAATATAATGCCGATATAACCAATAACCACTTATTATCCAAACAATCGGCAATAATACCGAACCAATAAAAGGAATATAACTAGCACACAAATACATCAAGGCATAAAAAATCCCTATAACAGCCATAGCCTGTAAAATTGTATAATTTTTTTGATAACGAGGATTTTTAATACCCAAGAGAGGATAATAAAAGAGACTAATAACAGGAAAAAGTGAAAGTAAAATAGACATACTTAAATTTCTCTTTGTTTTTTCTTGTCTTCCATTGGAATAAAATGCTCTTTTCCAATACTCCATAACTCCTATGTGAGATTTATCTAAAGAATCGATAGCATTTCTTAATATCAACTGCTCAAAATGAATCTGCTCAATATTTTCATTAGGCTTACGATAAACTTTACCATCTTTTAATACAACTTCCATTGTGCCATTGGAATTAGAAATTTCTGCTTCTTTTGCGAAGATTAATCCTCTATTTTCTTTTCCGCTTTTTGCTAGAGATAAAAGAACAATATTTTCATATACATTATTATCGCTCCCACTTTTTTGCACATAGACAAGCCATTCACCCAATTTTTGACCAAATTCACCGGCTTGTAAATTGATGTTAATATTGCTCTTGCGCTCTTCTAAAAACTGCCGATATGCTACATCACTTAGCGGTGTAAGCACTAAGGACAAAATAAGCAAACTGCAACTAGCCAATATTGCTATGGGGAGAAAAATTTTAACAATAATTTTCGGATTCATTCCAAGCGCAAACAAAACAGGCAACTCATAATCAAAACTAAGACGCGACAATCCAAGCACACAAGCAATAAAAAAACTAAGTGGAATCACAAAAAATAACATTGTAGGAAGTGTGTAAAAATAAAGCGACAATAATTCAATAAAAGTGATTTTAACGACAAAGGTAACGCTTGCAATGCGAATAAAAATTACGATAGAAGCAATAAAAAACAATACTAAAAAAATAGGAAAAAAGATTTGCGCAAAGCTTTGAAATAAAAAATTTTTAATTCTCAAAAATAGTCCTAAGGATTTGATAAAATATTACTAAAAGGCGCATTTTACACTTATTTGTATTAAATTCTACCAAAAATATAAGAAGCATTTAAAGTTTATTTACGGCAAACGCATTTCAGATTCCACTTCCCCTAACTCTCAAAAACACAGGAAAGCGCGGGATTCCATTCTTGGTATAGCCTTGATATTTATAAGTAATCATTGTGCCAATTTTGGGTGGATTCTCTCTTTCGCGCTGACTGAATCCCGAGCCGATTTTAAATTGTTTTTTCTTCCCTAGAATCTCCGCCTCACACACCACCGCTCCCATTTTTCCTGCAAACTTCCCCTTGCCTTGTGTGTAATCCACCACCACACATTCAGAATCTAAAAAAGGTTTTAATTTATATCCAAGTTCAGGAATCGCATTGTTGCGGAGAATCACGCCCTCACCCCCTTGCTTTAAAATGCCTTGATAAAACTCCTCTAAATGCGCCCTATTTTGAATCGGAATCTGTGGAATGATTTGGATAAATGGGTTAGGATTCCGCTCTAAATACTTGCGCAAAAGTTGTAGGCGTTCCTGCAAAGTGCAATCCTCACAAACCCCACGCACATCAAAGATTTGAAAAGTAATTTGCCTCCACTGCTCCTCCTTTGGAATCGCGCTACTTACGATACTTAGCGTCTCCTCAAAGGCATTATGCCTTAACCACAACTCACCATCTAAGATAAAAGGTGGGAAGTTTTGAATCCAAAATTTTGGTGCTACAATCACATTTTCTTTACGCGTTTGGAGGCTTTTTCCATTCCAGATTCCACGCACACCATCAAATTTTTCACTCATTAAAAATTGCTGTAATTCTGTTTCTTTAAGGGGTTGGTAAAAAGAAAATCTTGGAATCTCGTCCGCATAGGAGAGATTCCAAAGAAAAAAGGAGAGAAAAAGTAGAATAAGAACCCGCAAAGCTTAGCACAAACCTTGCTCAATCATCGCATTAGCAACTTTTCTAAACCCTGCAATATTTGCTCCAAGCACGAGGTTTGTAGGTTCGCCAAACTCTTTTGCAGTTTCACTCGCATTTGCATAGATATTTTTCATAATATTGTGCAATTTATTATCCACTTCCTCGAAAGTCCAAGCTGTCATCGCTGCATTTTGGCTCATTTCAAGCCCACTTGTCGCTACTCCTCCTGCGTTAGCTGCCTTGCCCGGACCATAGCAGATTTTTGCGTCTAGGAATTTATGCACTGCCTCAATCGTAGAAGGCATATTTGCACCCTCGCTGACACATTTACAACCATTGTTTAATAAGTTTTGTGCGTCTTTTGCGTTAATTTCGTTTTGTGTTGCACTTGGGAACGCCGCAAACGCTGGAATCGTCCATAGAGGATTATGGTCGCTTGGATAATCTTTTACGCTTGTCCATTTTGCACTACCGCGTTCTTTTGCGTAGGATTCCAAACTCTCGCGTCTTATTTCTTTAATCTCTTTTAACAAGGCTAAATCAATGCCATTTTCATCATAAATCATACCCCTAGAATCACTGATTGTTACAGGTTTCGCCCCTAATTGTTGGAGTTTCTCCACCGTATAAATCGCAACATTTCCGCTTCCTGAAACTAAACAAGTTTTGCCCTCTAAATCACCAAAGTTACTATTTTTTAGCATTTCTTGCGCAAAATACACACTTCCATATCCTGTAGCTTCTGTGCGCACCAAACTTCCACCCCAAAGCAGTGATTTACCGGTTAAGACACCCTCATAAAGATTGGTTAATTTCTTGTATTGTCCAAACAAATAACCAATTTCGCGTCCGCCTACTCCAATATCTCCGGCGGGAACATCTGTGTGCGCTCCAATGTGGCGATACAATTCATTCATAAACGCTTGACAGAATCGCATTACTTCTCTATCGCTTTTGCCTTTCGGGTCAAAGTCGCTTCCGCCTTTACCGCCGCCCATTGCGAGACCTGTGAGAGAGTTTTTAAAGATTTGCTCAAAACCTAAGAATTTAATAATTCCCTCTGTTACGCTAGGGTGGAATCGCAAACCGCCTTTATAAGGTCCAAGCAAGGAGCTAAACTCAATGCGATAACCACGATTGACTTGAATTTCACCTTTATCATCTTCCCAAGTAACGCGGAAATTGATTTGACGCTCTGGAATCACGATGCGCTCTAGCACCTTATAAGATTCATATCTTTTATCTTTTTTAAGCGCGGGCTCAATGGACTCTAAAACTTCTTTAACCGCTTGGTGGAACTCTACTTGGTCAGGATAGAGTTTTTGGACTTTCTGAATGACATCTTGTGTGTAAGACATGAATCTTCCTTTCTATTTAAAATTTACGCTTGAAATTCTACTAAAATAAAATTTAATTTAAACTTATAAGTTAATATTTTTTGTTAATATTAAAGTAATATCTATAAATTTTTTAAAAATTATCTTACTTTAAAAAAGCTTGAATCGCTGTAAAATTAGGGATTTTTGAAGTGCAACAAAAAGAAAGATTGGATAAAAATTATATTTTCTCTTTAGTTTTTTAGAAAATAGCCGATATAGGTGGAAATCAAAATTAAGGAGACAAAATGCAAACCAATGCAAATTTCTCTTTGCAAACTTTTCAGTTTTCACACACTTCTTACACCCAATCAAGCGTGAATCAAAAGAATGCAAAAGAGATTACAAACACTCAAGCAAATAGCGTTCCACAATCTACAATTAACAAAGATGGCAATGGACAAGCTTCCAACATTACTTCTAGCACAAGCTTAATAGGCAATCATTTAAGCGATTTTCAAAAAGCTGTTTTGGATAGGGCATTAGGCACAGTTGCGCAGATTAAAGATGAAATGTTAAAAATGTGGGAAGATGTCTTTTCTAGTGTTGCCAACAAATCTGGCAACAACTCCACAAATACCACAATGACTTTGGAATCTTTTTTTAACACAAGTTTGGAGCAAAGAATTTTAGGAAGTGGCATTAGCCTCTCTCAAGGATTCTCTCAATCCTTAGAAGTCTCTATACAAGGCACAATTATTGCAAGCGATGGCACACAAAAACAATTGGATATTAACATTGGAATCTCACAAAGCTTTGTGCAAAACTTGCAAATTAGTCGCCCCAATGCGACACAAAATATTCCACAAGGGGTTAATAAAAAAATCATTGATCCGCTTGTGATTGATTATGAGGGAAATGGTACAGAGTTAAGCGATACAAAAATGCGCTTTGACTTGGATAGCGATGGGACGCCTGACCAAATTGCAACCCTTAAAAAAGGCTCTGGATTCCTAGCGTTAGACAAAAATGGTGATGGTAAAATCAACGATGGAAATGAGCTTTTTGGCACAAAAAGTGGCGATGGCTTCAAGGATTTAAGCGTTTATGATTCTAATGGCGATGGCAAGATTGACAAAGACGACCCCATCTATGATAAACTAAGAATCTGGACACCCGATGGCAATGGTGAGGGAAAACTCGTAGGACTTGGCGAAAAAGGTGTGGGAGTGATTTATCTAAACCCCAAAGAAAGCGAAGAGTTAATGAAAGGGGAAAGTGGAGATTTACTAGGCATTAAACGCAAGAGTGCGGATTTTCTCTTTAATAATGGAAACACTGGAAATATCCACCATATTGATTTAGTCAGTGAGAAAATTAAAGACGAAGCGGTGCAAAACCAAGCAACAAACGATGCGATTCTAGGTGGGCAAAGTATTTCTCAAATCCTTGCAAACAAGGCTTATCAAGGAATGGGCGTTTCTGCTTCTAATCTACCTCAAAACAGCATTATCCCGATGTTTAGTGCATTAGGAAATGGAATCACAGGATTGTTTGAACGCGTCCCTATGGCTAGTCTCACAAGCCTTGAACTGAAGGCAAATATTACAAGTCTTGAAGTCAAAATGTCCTTTAGCCTCAATTCTTTACAAACTGCGAGCAATGGCGTAAGCGATAAAGTCTCTCAAATTTGGGCAAAAGTAGAAGCAAACTTTGCAAAGATTGAAGCTGCAAGAGATTCCTTTGATAGCCTCTATACCAAAGAAGATAAACAAAATAATCTTGTAGATTCCTTGTTGAAAGGATTCAATGAGGAGAATTTAAAAGAAATGAATCGTTTGTTGTTTAACCCATTTGAAAGTCGCATTGACACTTTTAAAAACTCTTTTAATGCACAAACAATCCAAAAGCTTCTTACTGCCTAAATTACAATAGTAGAATCCTTTGGGATTCTATGTAAAATAGCTCCCAAAATAATCTAACTAGAAAATGATTCGCTTCTTGTGAATAAACAACTTCTGTTGATATTATCCACAAGAAATTCCTATACATAATTCACTAAAGAAAGTTGTGAAATCTTGCCAATGCTTGAGAGCATTGCTTGGTATCCAAGTGTGAGGGTTGAAAACTGCAAATAAGTTTCTGCAAAATCTGTATCAATGGTTTCGCTTCGCAAAGTTTTTACCTGAACCATCAAGGTTTCCGTGCGCTCAATGGAATATTCAAACGCATTCCCCTGCGCCCCATTTTTCGTATGCACCTTATTAATATGATCAGCTAAATGGTCAAAAATCGCTATTGCATTTTGGATTCCGGGATTCCGCATAGAATCGTTATATTGATCAGAACCCGGACGATAAACCCCATCTTCTACCGCCTTAATAATCTCATCAATTTGCTGAAAGAAATTCACATGTGGATCTTCGCCAATAACAGCATTGTTGGCTTGAAAAGTTAATGCCGGGTGAATTGCAGGAGTAACTCTGCCATTCGCGTCTAATGCAAAATTACTACTTTGATTATCATAAAGCATAAACTCCATACGCGTAGGAATGCGATTGAGATCTTTTAATTGTAATTGCCCATTGACATCTAAGCCAATCCATACATTATTTTTTGCTTGACTTAGCATTGTCTCATAAGAAAGCTTTTCTGCGGGATTGTTGAAGTTTGCCGCCGCATTAAAGACATTGGTTAAATCTCCGGGATTAGAATTGCTAAGATTCATCACAATTCCCATTACATCGGCTAATTGTTGATAAGTTACATCATCAGCCGGTGTTGCACTTCCGGCAACTTGCGGAGGGTTTCCATTGGCTTGCAAAATTGGAATCTCAATATTTGCAATATTGACGCCATTCATTGCTGCAGGAGAATCAATAATTAGCACACTCCCAGTATTTCTAAACTCTATCCTACCCTCAATCGGGATACCATTGACATCTTTAACCTCAAAGTTATAAATATGTCCATCAAGCCCTACTCCTGCAACTTCTGATAACTTTGTATCCATATCCGCATATTCATTCGTGGAGCGCACGATTTGGGACACATTGGAGCTAAGTGTGCCACCACTGCGAGAGAATCCCACTCTATCATATTCCACACTATAATCATTGCGGAATCCATTGATAGGATTGCCTGCTGCATCATTGGCAGTTAGCGTAATACTAAGGGAGCTATCTCCAATATAGGGCAATTCTTTATCGTCTTGGTCAGGTGGATTCTTTTTAGATACATTATTATCCACTACGACAATTTTTCCTTCCGAGAATTGCACATCTACATCTGCCCCATTCGCACCATAAGTTGTTTTGATTTGATCCATTAAATCTTGCACGGTTGATGTTGCAGTGATTGTGAAATTTGTAGGAGCTACTGCTGCACCCGCTGTATCCAATGCTATATTCGCGCCTGTACCGCTCAATGTAATGGAATCCACTCCTGCTGGAAAAATATCCCGTAACAGAGTATTGGACTTTGCTAATTCATTAGTATGCGTCCTAAATGTTGTTGGAATCGTATGGAGACGATGATCATTATAATCCTCTATGGAAGCAATATTTTCACTAGAAAATGTCCCAATAAATGGGCTTTGCACATAAGTATTCACTTTCACGCCACTACCAAGTAGGGTATCTATATCCTGTGTTCCAACTCCATCTCCACCCCCAGCTATGGTATTGTTAGGATCTTGGTAACTGCTAGAAACCATATAAAATTCAATGTTAGAACGCCCACCTGTTAAATCTTTAATCTCAATTTCTCCCCATTTATTAAGTGTTACTTCTACTGCCTTGCTTGTTTCTGTATTACCAAACTCTCTTCCAATTTTATCCAACAAATCCTGCACTGTAGAGGCTTGATTTTTATCCGTATAAGCTACATCCATAGAAAATTTGGATTTAAATGCCGTGCCATCTGCCCTACGTCCTGTGATATAAAAGACTTCTGGGGGATTATTACTAGCATCTGCGTCATTGTCTCCCACTAAATCACGCAAAGTATCTTCTGCTGTAATATGCACTTCTTCACTCACCCCTGTTGGGTGTAAAGGGTCCATAATCTTTGGATTAAGTTTGCTTTGATTAAACTTGGGAATGTTGGTAGAAATCACACGATTCTTATCATTATCTGAACCAAAAAACAATTCTTTCCCTGTGATATTGTAAGTAACTGAATTGTTGGAGCCAAGCAATGCATTTAAGCTTGCATTATTTCCATTATAACTACCATCAGCGTTAAAAGGCTTTGATGTCGTAGCTGTGCCTCCAAAAATATATTCACCCCCCACCGAAGTATTTGCAAGGGTTAAAAAGTGATCTCTAATAGACTTTAAATCCTTAGCAATCGCAAGACGAGAAGTTTCACTATGAATATCGTTTGCGCCCTGAACAAGCTTGGTTTTAAATTTGTCCATATTTTTTGTCAAATCACTTAATGCTGTATCTGTATGCTTTGTGTAAGTTAAAGCATTGGTTGCGAGTGAATGGCTTTGTTGTAAGGTAGTAAGATTATAATCCAATGCTAAAGTTTTGTTAAAAATAGAAGTTCCTTGATACCCATATTGAATCTTTAATCCGTTCATTTGGGATAAAGTTCTATCTAAACTAGTTTGTGTCTTGTTTTGTTGATATTGCATAATTGTATATCTTGAGCTAGTTCCGATTCGCATACCTAAATCCTTATTTATCTAAGCAAAGCTAGATTTATTTTTAAGAAATATGAAGCAAATTTTATTCCATATTAGCTTTTTGTGAAAGTTAATGCAATAGAATTTACGCAATGTCGGGTATTTTTTTGTGTGAATCCCTCCCCCATAAATATATGCCCCAAATGTCCGCCACAATTTGCGCAAACAATTTCCGTTCGTCTGCCATCTGCGTCTAATTGCTCTTTGATTGCCCCCTGTAAAGAATCATCAAAACTAGCCCAGCCACAACCACTATGAAATTTACTAACAGAATCGTATAATGCTAACCCACATTGTTTGCAATGATAAACTCCTATCTCAAAAAAATTTTCAAATTCTCCGCTAAATGGTGCTTCTGTGCCTTTATGTAAAATAACACGCTCTTCTTCTTGGGTTAATTTTTTATACATTTCTATCCTCTTTTCTCTGAAGGATTTTTTGTAAAAATTCCTCCAAATTAAACTTTCTGCGTTGATTTTCCGTAAAAAGATGAACAATCACATCACCCAAATCTATGACGATCCAATTTGGATTCTCCTCATCAATATGAAAAAAACTCTCACCCTTAGCCTTTAATTGTTTCTTTAGCTCCTCTAAAAGAGCTAGAGAATGCCTATCTGCAAGTGCGGTGGCAATCACAACAAAATCCACAAAATAATCCGTTTCTTTTAAATCAAAAACTTCAATATTTTCGCCTTTTTTCTCCTCTATAATATGGCAGATTTCCTTAACTACTTCTTGTCTGTTGTCCTGCAATTCATTTCCTTTAATATTAATTCCAATATTGCTTGTGGGATTAAGCAAGATAAACTTTCAAAATCCCCACAAGCCAATTTATTCCGAATCTCTGTGGAACTTATATCCATTGTGCGAAACGATAGAGATTTAAATTCCTGCGGAATCCTAAAACCTTTGCGCGGAATTATAACAAATTCTACGCTCTTTTTAAGTTTATCAAAATCTTTCCATTTAGAAAGAGATTCTACATTGTCTGCACCCACTAGCAAATAAACTTTGCCTTTTGATAAATAGGTTTGTTGGATAAATTGCAAAGTTTGATAAGTTGGCACAGGTGCATTTTGACGCACTTCATAATCTAGCACTTCCACCTTATCTTTAAACGAATTAGGCAAACTTTGACACAGAATCCTAAGCCACTCCAAACGAGCTTTTGGAGAAAAGTAAAAATTAGATTTGAAAGGATTGAGAAAGGTTGGCACAACAAAAAGTTTATCAATCTCAAGCTCTGCTAATGCTGATTCTACAATACGCAAATGTCCAAAATGTGGCGGGTCAAAAGAACCACCAAAAAGTGCAAAATGATACGACATTTTTATCCTTTTAAACTTTTTGTAAGCTTTTGTTTTTGTTTAATTCTTCTTCTAGTTTATTAGAATCATTTAAATTTAATCTTTTAACCATTGTCTTATTAGGTGCTGCTCCTTTAATGTGATGAAGATAGATTTCTTTAAAGATTGTTTTTATGCTTCTGTTGGCGTGTTTATGATATATAAAACCTTTCCTAGAACCCGTATGGTTTGCATCGTTTGAATTAAATTCTGCTAAACCTGTTATATTATCCATTAATTGAGTATAATGATTACATAAAAATAAATAATCTAATTCATATTCTCTTGCGAGTTTTAATTCAAAACTAATTTGTTCTGTTAGGCTTTGAGTTTGGACATTCTTAACTTCTACTAAGGCAGGATAATCATTAAGAGTTACTAGAAAATCTGGAATCGTATGATTAAATCCATTAGTATTGAAATTTGCATCTAATTTTCTCCTATTAGATAAATGTCTAGTAGATTTTTTCTCAAAGAGTAAGGAAGCTACACATTCTCCTGTATCGCCTATGTTTTTGGAGTGGATTGGTTCTTCATTGTTTTTAAAATTTTCAACGATGTTTTTATAATCTTCAGCCTTGTTCTTGTTCATTAATAAGAATTTAAGTCTGCCTAATAGGCTTGTTTCTTGACTTGTTTTTCCTTTTTTATCTTGTAGATTTTTAATCTTTTTCTTTAATTCCTCTTTATCGTTTATTATATCTTTTAAGCTTTTATCTTGCTCTAATATGGTTTTCTCCATTTCACTCACTCTTAACTCACGCGCTTTTGGGATAGCTTGTGCTTGAGCTAGTTTATCCTCTTGTGTGAAATCTCTATTTTCATTCAACATTCTATGAAACTCTTTAGGTGTTTGCAAGGTTAAATCTGGATTCTTTATTTCAGCGATTTTTCTTTGAAAAGTGAGTTCTTTTTCTTTAGTGCTATGAAAATCAGTAACAACAAAGCCTTTATCCTCTAAAGGCATAGGGTCAAAGTACAAATCTTTATCTTTTTGTTTAGAAACTAATCGCGGGATAAGATGATAAATCCCTTTTTGAAAACATTTTTGAAAAAACTCCGCTTCAACCTCTACAATTCCATTGTCTATTTCAAAGCCATCAGGATTAAATCCTAATGTTTTATTTACACTTTTATATTTGTTTTCCTTACTAGTATAAACATCATAGAAAATATCATAGTCTTTAAATTTGCCTTTTCTCTTTTCTTGACTTTGTGTGTTTATTTTTTCTTTGTAAGTATTTTCTGTAAGAGCATTGATTTCTTTGTCAATTTCTTTAGCATATGCTTTCGCAGCTTCTTTGCTAATGATTTCTTCCTTTTTTTCTTGGGAATTCATTTTTACAATCTCTTGTTCTTTGTGGATTTTTTTTCCACCTTCATTTTCAAATTCTTCTCCATCGCTTTTCCCTTTTGCTTGTAAATGATAAGGCTCATAAAATACTAGAGAGCAACCCCCTAGTATATAAACCTTTTGAAATTCCTTGATGTGAAATCGCACTTTGGCAAAATTGATTTTTATGTTTTCATTCATTTTTTGATTTCCTTTGTGGATTTGTTTGTAGTTTTACCTGCTTTTGTCTTATTTTCCTTTGCTCATCATTTCAGCAATTCCTTGATTGATGAGTTTATATATTTCTGCGTGTTGCTCGTCTGTTAATTTATGATAATTTTCATCAAAACTCTTTCTATTGTTAAGATCTACCCCAAATGCCAAATATGCCTCGTCTATAATCTTGCGAAAACTCCTAGCACTCTTAGCCCCTGCGTCTTTGAGAAGCTTTTTATTTCTAGCTCCTTGTGCTTTATCTAAGGGAGTGAAAGCTCCAACATAATAATTCACATTTGCCCCAAGCTCTATTAGAATCTGAGTAGCTTTGTGGTTTGGAGATTCTTCTACAGCGTGAAACAAAGGTGTTTCTCCCGATCCGTCTAACACATCTACATTTGCTCCTGCTTTTGTAATGGCTATTTTAAGAGCCTTATAATTATTATGCCTAGCCCAATAATGCATAGGATTCCAGCCAGAATCAGATGCTATTTTCTCACAAGTTAAGCCCTTATCTACAAGATATTTGATGACTACTTCATCCTCGCCACCATATCCAATGTATGCTGTCAAGGCATTATCCGCGAATTTGCTGTGGTAATCAATCCTTAGCCCCCATTCTTGTAAAAACTCTAGCATTGCAGGGTCTTTATATTTTTCATACGCCACTGCTGCTTTGGCAATGACATATTCTACTTGAAATAAAAAAAGCTTGTATGTGCCGTCTTTAATATTTGCCTCATAAAAACTCTCTTGCAAGGGATACTCTTGTAAAAATGCCTTTACTCTTTCTATATCATTTGTTAAAACAAGTGCAAATAACTCGTCCTCAAGAGCACTTCCTTGCCACCTATCCATTGCCTTAATTTATTCTAATGTTTTCATTGTGTCTCTTTTTTGTAAGTTTAGTTACATTTTAAAAAATTTAATTTTAATCCGCTCTTAAGTCTCCTCCTTTCAAGATAAAAATTGATTTACTTTTTTCATAGAAAACATTAGAAGTTTTTGCTCTATTTTTCCTCTACCACTTCTTTGCAAAGTTGAGAAAATCTGCAAAAATATTATAAAATTTAGGTAAAATTGTAGTAAAAAGGTGCAATTTATGGAATGGTTTGAGTGGTTTTTGATTTTTTGTTTTGGGCTTAGTTTTGGCTCTTTTGCAAATGTTCTAATCTATCGCATTCCACGCTCTTTAAGCCTAATCTTTCCGTATTCTTTCTGCCCACATTGTCAAAGAAAACTTCAGTGGAAAGATAAGATTCCTATATTCTCCTTTCTTTTTTGTCGCGCAAAATGTCGCCATTGCAACTTTAAGATTCCTCTTTTTTACTTACTAAGTGAAATTTTAGGTGGAATCTTAGCGGTTTTTTGTTGTGCGTGGCTTGGAATTTTTGGCATTGTTCTCTTTTGGCTTCTGCTATGTTTTTATGTTTTAAGCGTTATTGATTGGGAATTCCTAGCGATTCCAGATAGTTTAAATTACTTAAATTTAGCATTTGGCATAAGCTATGGTGCGGTAACATTACCTCCAAATTTGCTTGGCATCTCTTGGGCAGAATCTCTACTCTTTGCTTTTTGTTTTATGGGGATTGCAAGTTTTTTGCGGCTTTTTGTGGGCAGTTTCACCCGCAAAGAAGTCTTGGGAGAAGGAGATATTATCGTTTTTGGCACACTTGGCGCAGGGCTTGGAGGATTAGGAGGAATTTTAGCAATCTTTTTTGGCGCAAACTTGGCACTTTTTGTTTTGCTATTTTTACGCTATAAAAACAGACAACAAACAGAGATTCCTTTCGTTCCTTTTTTGTTTTTTGGATTCTTGTGCGTTATCTTGTGTGAATTTTTTGGATTTAATTTGCTATAATAAAACAAAGTTAAAAGGAAAAATATGCAAATAAGAGTGTATTACGAGGATACCGATTGTGGTGGAATCGTTTATCATTCAAACTATTTAAAATATTGCGAACGCGCACGCAGTGAAGCATTTTTCAAACAAGGAATCGCACCTTTGCAAGATGGAATCGGATTTGTTGTTAAGGATATGCAAATTGGCTTCCATTATCCCGCAAAGCTTGGCGATTTGTTGGAAGTCAAAACACAAATCCTAGAGCAAAAATCCGCTTCTTTAACGCTTTTGCAAAACATTTATTTAACCAATCCCACAACTCCTAAAAAAATTTTTTCCGCTACCATTACACTTGTTTGTATGGATTCAAAAACCCAAAAAATTAGTAAGATTCCACAATGGGCGCAAGAAATTTTTAACACCTTAAAAGAAAAATAAAGGAATATTAATGGAAGAGAAGCAAAAGATTCAATATCCCTGCACTTGGCATTACCGCATTATTGGTAGCAGCAAAGAGGAATTGTATCTAGCCGCATTAGAGTTAATAGATAAAGAATTTATCCACTCTCCTGCTAAAGAAAGCAGTAAAGGCAAATATCATAGCATTAATATAGAAGTTCTTGTGTCTAGCCAAGAAGAACGCGATGCAATCTTTGCAAAACTACATTACGATTCAAGGATTAAATTTGTCCTCTAAAATCATTTTAGCAAGTCTTTTAGCTAGTCAGATTCTTCTTAGCGCAGAATCGCAAAGCTCCAAGATTCCAGAATTTAACCCAAAAATTGCCACACACTGCTTAATCAAACACTATAATCCACTCAACCTTGAAGCACAAAATGTCTTAAGATTTAAGGGGCAAAATATAAGTTGGAATCTCCAATCAAAATCCATAGAAACCCCAACTGCACTAACTTACCAAAAAGACTTAAAAAACGCACAACTTGTAGATTCTTTCACCTTTCCCTACCCACTTGGAAAGTTCGCAAAAATGCCTTACGAGGATAGCTCTAGGATTCGTGATATTACGCTTTTTTCTCATCTTTATGGAGCAAATGAAAAAGAAGTCAAACAGCATTTAAAACCTCTTGTTTGGTTAGATGGCACGGAAATATTATTCAACACAAAAAATGGTGCTTATGACGCATTAAAACGCGTTAAAAATCACTTGGAAAAACTGATAGATTCCAATCCTTATCTTAGAATCTATTTGCAAAATATCGGTGGCACTTTTAAGTGGCGCAAAATTGCCAATTCTCAAAACATAAGCGCACATAGTTTTGGAATTGCGATAGATATTAATGTGGCAAATTCGCGTTATTGGCTATGGGATTTAAGGAATCAAACCTTAAGCGATTCTCAATCTGTTGCCACCATTCCACTTGAAATCATTGAGGCTTTTGAAAATGAAAACTTTATTTGGGGTGGGCGTTGGTGGCATTATGATACAATGCACTTTGAATATCGCCCGGAAATTTTATGTTATGCTAAAAAGCTTTCGAGTTTGAATACTTTTTAGAAACAAACATTAAGATTCTATTTTTCAGATTTTTTAAGGCATTTTTCACATACTACATAAAGCAGCATATCATGTCCTACGGGTTTAGCGTTGTAAGAATTTGTAACTTCTATTTGCAGACTTTCAATTTCGTTGTTGCAAAACTCTTCAATCTTCCCACATTCTACACAAATAATATGATCGTGGTGTAGCCCACTTGCAATCTCATAACGTTTTCCACTCTTATCCACTTCAATAGAGCTAATAAAACCTTCTTTTTCAAGAAATGACAAAATGCGATAAATAGAAGAAATACTAGCATTCGCGCAACTTTTACGGATAATTCCAAAAATATCTTCAGGACTTAAATGCCCTCCGTCCTCATAGAGTGCTTTGAGTATAAATTCGCGTTGTTTGGAATTTTTGAGATTATTTTTTTTAATAGATAAATGCAATCTGTCCAAAATAGTTTTGAGAGATTCTTTGTATTTTTTCACTTAGGAATCCTTATTTATGATTTTATCAAGATAATGTTCTTAATTGTAGCAAAATATTATCTAATAAATCAAATATAAAGTAATAATTATTTTTATTTTATATTAAGTTGATATTGATTATCATTTTATATAAATATTAAAATCATACAAAATTAAGGAGTCGTGATTGTCTGTTTTAGTTATTGGTGGTGATGAAATTACTCCCATTAGAGCGGTATTAAAAAATTTGGGTTGTCAGTCTATTACGCATTGGGACGGAAGGAGAGAGAGCATAAACCATAAAGTGTTACCTCAAAATATAGATTGTTTGGTAATGCTTACTAATTTTTTAAACCATAACACAATGAAAAAATTTCGCACAGAAGCAAAAAAGAAAACCATTCCTATCATTTGCACAAAACGAAGCGTAAGTTGTCTATATTGTGAATTTTTAAAAACATTTAATGACAAAAATTGCCCTTGTAATGTAAAATAGCTTTTATTGTTATTTTACCTTTATTTTCTTACAATTATTCAATTATTTCAAGAACTATATTTTGGAATAATTTAAGGACAAAAATGCTGCCTTCTTTACTTGAACCGCTTGGTAACTTAACAATTCTAATAGTAGAAGATGACCCGGTCGCATTAGATTTACTAAAGATTCCGCTAGAACGTCGCTGTCGCAAGATTCTAACTGCCAAAAAAGGTGAAATTGGTTTAAAACATTTTAAAAATAATGTTATTGATATTATCATCACAGACATTAATTTAGGAGGAAAAATAGACGGAATCGCGATGGTTAAGACAATACGAAAAACCAATCCAAATATTCCCGTTATCTTTATGACTGCTTATAGCGATGAAGAAAAAATTACCGAAATGATTAAACTCAACGCTTGTTCATTGATAAAAAAGGCTGTGGATTTAGAAGAGCTATTTGTTCTCCTATTAGGAATCAACAAACAACTTCATAAAGAACAAACAATGGATTTAGGACAAGGGATCTTTTATCGCAGAAGAGATAAATCCATATTAAAAGGCTTTGCGGTTTTTGAACTAACAGATAGGGAATGCCAAATTTTAGACTTACTCATCAATGCAGATGGCTATCCTGTAACCTACGAGGAATTTCATAACCAAATTTGGAAAGAACAACAAATGACGATGGATTCTTTGCGTATGCACATTAATAGCATTCGCCGCAAAACCTATTACGACCTTATCCGTAACCATTCTCGTTTAGGTTATAAATTAAATTGTGTCTTTTCGGACTAATCTCTAAACCAAACTCATTTCTTAAATACTTAGATTTTGTCTTCATTTATCAGAAATCCAATCTATCTTTGCTTTTTGCGCTTGAATCCTTTGTAATTTCTTTGGAATCCTATAAAGCTTGGAATCTTTTATGAAATTTGCGCCTGTTTGATGAAAACGGAATGTAATTCCTGCAAGTTTTGCCTGTCGTTGTAAAGACAGCACCCAAGCAAAATCACACACTCTAGCATTCAATCCCGATTCTCCACCTACACTAACTTCTGCAATCTTGCTAGAATCCAAAAAAGGCGTTAAGTCAATATTTTCTAAAAGCGGTGCGCAAATAATCCAACGCGTTAGAATGGGAGATTCCAAAAATAGAGGCAACCTCGCATTAGCTTCTTTTTGGGATTCCACACTGCAACCCACAATCACATTAGGATACCCCCTACCCCAACCACTAGGGATACATTCTCTAAATCTTGCAATGCGCTTGGTGAAAAATATAAAAGTGCAGTCTTGACGCTCTGCAATCATTTTCCATACAGGATCCCTCCATTCATCAGCACTTTCTAGCAAAAAATCACTGCTAAAACATAACCAAATTTTTGAATGACTTGGAATCTTATAATCTCCATTGCGTCTTTTGGCAATAGGCAAATAAAAATTACGCGTTTTATAAATCTCCTTAGCGTTTTTTCCAATAATGGAATCTATTGCAAAAACATAGCAATTCCTACAACCCTCACTAAAGCGCACACAGCCGTGCCAAGGATTGTAATAAATTTCTAGGGGTGTGTCAAAAAAGGGTAGCTTAGGCGACAAAGGAATCCTTATGCAGATTCTATTGCTTAATGCCTAAGAGAGTGGTAATCATTTCATCAATAGCTGAAATCATCTTTGCATTTGCGCTATAACCTGTTTGGAATTTAATGAGATTCACCAATTCATCATCTACGGAAACTTCTGAAATCGCCTTGTATTCTTTTTTGGTTGAACTATACACTGCTTCTTTGGTTTCCTGCGTTACTTGCGTTCCCTCTGTTTGTGAAGCGACCTTACTTGCAATAAAACGGAAATACCCACTAATCGTCTCATATCTCTCCTCCCTATCATAGACATCTGTAAAGGTGATTTTATCGTATTGAAGTTGTTGCATCATATTGGCTACTTCAAAGTTACCATTTACCGCTTCGCGATAAGCGCGTATCAAGGTTGGATCTTCACGATAAGCATTCGCTAACTCTATATTACTTGCGTTGTTACCATCAAAGAAACGATTCACGCCAAATGCACCGGCAAAATTCGTCCCATTATCCTGAATGGAAATGTAAATTTCCTCTGAAGGATTCTTAGAAGTAATAGCAAAAGTTTGCGTATCGTTGTTGTAAGTCGCTTGGAATCTATCATCAAAATCATTCAAGGCATTGCCATCTAAATTATCGTCAAGGTTTGCATTGAGCTGATCAATCACGCTTTGCATATTCGTAAGATTATCTATCTTGACTTCACGCGCTCCTAATTCGTTGCCCTGCTTATCATACATTACAACTTTAAAGCTCCCCTCACGCACATTGTAACCACTTGTCGTTAGTGCATCTTGCGTGTTAATATAAAGCTTATCACTACGCGCACCTAGTTGGGAGCATTGCGCATAAATATTATTGGTTGCTTCTATGATTCCATTCGCAAAAGTATCCAAGTCGTTAATATAAACCTGCAACTTTCCTAAAGTCCCTTGACAATTAAAAACTTCATCGGTGCGAATCAAATCCAAAAGACCTCCAACCTTTCCCTCATTTAATACATTGGTTAAATTGTATTCCTTATGGTCTCTACGCAAATATTTAATAGTATAGATTCCACTTTCATTTTGAGAATTATCAAGAGTTAGAGGGTGAAAAGATTCCCCATCCACAATAGATCTTCCCCCAATAGTCAAAGTGTAATCCTCATCAAAATCCGCAATATTTATATTTGCACAACTGCCTTTCACTTCCTCTTTAAAGACGCTACAACCAATTAAATTGTTGATTTCAAATTCATATTGGTCGCGCAAATCCCGCAAATCATTTGCTTTTCTGTATAAATCTTGATTTTCATATTCATTGATTTGCTTGTTAATAATAGAGATTTGTTCTGCTAGACGATTCACTTCCTCCACTGCAACTTTAACTTCGTCGTTTAATCGTTGTTGAAGATAAACCAATGATTTTCGTGTTTCTTGAATGTTTTTAGATAATGTATTAGCTTGTTCTGCTAATGCAATTTTTTGTGCTGGATCACCTGCCTTAGTAGATAAATCTTTCCAAGCATTAAAATAATTCTGCAAATCGTTATAAATCCCTACTCCATCAATTTCAGGATAATAAGAAGAAGCTTCTCTAAGTCCTGCAAAACTTGTATCATAATAAGTTTTTTCTGAAGCTGCTTTTTTGTAACGCATATAGCTATATTCATCATGCACACGTTCCACCGTCAAAATGTCAAGCCCTTGTCCCAAAGCATAGTTTTGTTTCCAAAGTGGGGTTTCCGCTGCGCTTCTTACAACCTGTCTTGAATAAAATTCATTATTCGCATTTGCAATATTGTTACTTGTTGTATCCACCATTACTTGATGTCCGGTTAAACCGGTATATGGGGTATTTAAAGATGAAAGCAAACCACCCATAACCTACCCCCTTTTTAAACTTCGGTATGCAAAAAAGATGCATTACCTAAAGCTTGTTTTTTGTAACCACGTTCTTCAACGGGAACAATTTTTCCTAATAGCGAGGTATAAAATTCAGAAACCGCTAAAGACATTTTGCCAAAACGATAATTAAGATTTTTTAGGATTTCTAATTGGTCGTGTAATTCAGCGGTGCATTCACTAGCACCCTCTCCTAGTAAACTCTGCTTATCCTCATAGGTTAAATCCTCTAAGGTTGCATTGGGGTATTCCGTGCGCAGACGCTCTTCTATACTTTTAGCATAGGCTTCTTTTTTGCGAATGAAAGATGCGGTTAATTCCTCTTTTTGAGGGATTCTCGCAAAAATAGCTTCATTGTTAGCGTTTTTAATATCCGCAATATCTTGCTCTGTAATCGCAATGAGTGCTTTAATATCCTCTAAAGCATCTTTTAAAAACTGCACAGACATGAGATAACTCCTAAAAATAGACTTATCTCCTATCTAAGCAATTCTTGTGCCAACTTTTCAGCACTCCCCCTTAAATCTAATTTATAAGTGCCATTTTTAATAGCAGATTTAATTTCTTCTAATCTAGCATTACTAGAATCTTTAGCACTTTGTACTGATTGAGGTTTTTCACTGACTGATTCATTTTTAGTATTGTTAATTTGTGAAGTATTTTTATTATTCACTTGATTAACCGCGCTTGAAAAAGCCGAATTACTCATCAAATGACTAATCATCTTTTCTCCTTTCTAAAAAATATTTCCAATAATATCGGCTATTTTACAAAAAACTAAAATGATTCTCTAACACTTTTTGAAACATCTTGTAAAAACTTCTCTGTATCGGATTTTGGTGGAGCAATTTGTTGTCCATCACCATATAGTGGAACATCAGGACCGCCAATTTTAATTGCATACAAAATCACAAAAAGCATAAAATAAATAAAGAGTCCAAAGCCCATTGATGGCACAAACCAATCTTTCATTCTAGCTCCTTAAAATTCATAAAAAATGCTTTTTAAATCCTAATCCTACATTTTTATTCTTAAAAATATAGTAAATTTTTATATTTTTTGTATCAAAACGCACCTTTTGTGCTATAATCCTTTTTCCCTAAAAAATATAGACATAAAACAAAAGATAATAGGATAAAAATATGCGTTTTCTTAATCTTTCTAAAATAAAATTTCTTAAAAATTCTTTCAAAAACTTTGGTAAAACCTTTTGTGTTTTTAGTGCTTTTGGTCTATTGAGTGCCAATGCAGCAAACATTCAAGAATCCCAATGGGAACAAGGACAAACTCTTCTTACATTTTTTGAAAAAAATAGGATTCCTTTAAAAGTTTATTATGATTTAGCTCCAGAGGATAAAGAACTTGCAGATGAAATTATCAGTGGTAGCACTTTTTATACGCTTTATGAAGATTCCAAACTGCTTCAAGCCCTCATTCCTATTAATGAAAATTCCCAACTCCACATATTCAAGCAAGGGGAGTCCTATGGTATGCGAGCAATTCCTGTGGCTTATTTTACAGAAGAACGTACAATTGCGCTTTCTGTTGAAAACTCTCTTTATAATGATATTATCAAGCTCACAGGAGACAAATTTCTAGCAGGTGATTTTATCCACGCCTACAAAGGAAGTGTGGATTTTCGCCGTGAAGTACAAAAAAACGATAAATTAGCAATCATTTATGAGCGTAAATATCGTTTAGGAAAAAATTTTGGCTCACCCAACATTAAAGCTTCTATTTTAAATATTGGCAAACGTCATCAATATGTTATTCGCCACGAAGATGGGCAATTTTATGATTTGAAAGGAAACAATTTAAGCAAATACTTACTCACAATCCCCTTACACTACAAACGCATCTCTTCCCATTTTTCTATGGGGAGAAAACACCCAATTCTTGGATATAAACGCCCTCACTTAGGAACAGATTACGCAGCACCGCGTCATACTCCTATCCGCGCAGCAGGAAAAGGAAAGATAATCTTTGCTGGAACTAAAGGCGGTTATGGAAAAACGGTAATTATTCAACACGAAAATGGATACAAAACACTTTATGCGCATATGCACAAAATTGACAGAAAAATCCGCACAGGAGTCAGTGTCGCACAAGGAAAACAAATCGGAACGGTGGGCAGCACGGGACTTAGCACGGGACCACATTTGCATTTTGGACTTTATAAAAATGGCAGTGCCGTAAATCCTGTAAAACACTTAAAAATTGCTCACTCCAAGCTTCAAGGCAAAGAAAAAGAGGGGTTTTTAATCACAGCAAAAGCTTATCAAAAAGCATTAAATACAGCCTTAGCAGAGGGTATTGAAAATCAAACCCCATTCAAAAAGATGCAAGATGGCTACATTGTTTATCTTAATGCAGACGATAAGAATTTTAACTAATGCAACCTAAAGATATTTCCAACATTCGCTTTTGCAGTTGTGAGAATTCTAAATACATCAAACCCAAACGTATGCTTTTTTGTGAAAACGGCAAGGAACGCAGTTGGGACATCATTGAAGCACACGATAGTGTAGCGATTCTGCTCTACCATAAACCAAAAGATTCTTTTGTGGTGGTTAAGCAATTTCGTCCCGCAGTTTATCTTAAAGAAAATATACGTCAAACTTCTCATCTCAAAGTTGAATTGGGTTACACTTTTGAGCTTTGTGCAGGAATTACAGACAAAGAGGGAAAGTCTCTTCAAGAAATTGCGCAAGAAGAAATCTTAGAGGAATGCGGTTATGCGATTCCTTTAGAAAATATCCATAAAATTACAGAATTTTATAGCTCTGTTGGTTTTGCTGGAAGTAAGCAAACGCTTTTTTTTGCAACCATTGATGAATCGTGTTATCAAAATGAGGGGGGTGGCGTAGATGATGAAAATATTGAGGTGGTGTTTATTCCCAAAAAAGAAGCTTATGATTTTATTTTAGATGAATCCTATCCCAAAACATCGGGAATTATGTTTGCTTTTCTTTGGTTTTTTAAAAATCATAAGGATTGTTAATGTTAAACCATTCCGCGCTACAAGAACTCACTAAAAAACTAGACGAAATTAAAGAATCGTGGCAAATTTACACAATTTTTGAAGAAGAAAAAAAACGTTTTAACGAAGAATTTGATGCTTTAAAAAAAGATAAAGCCTCTTTAATGGAATCCTTTAATGATATATCCGCAAAAAATGCGTTGTTATTGGCAGAAAACAAAGAGTTAGAGCAGAAAAACAAAGCATTAAAAGAAGAAATTGCATCAAAAAAGCAACAACTTCAATCCTTAGATTCTGATGATAAACCACTGCATTCTAACATATCAAATCCCAAAACCCTTATCAAACAATCTCAAACACTAAAGGAGATTCTAAGCTCCGCAAAAGAGTTATTGCAAAAAAATTCTCTTGTGCGTCCCAAAGCCTTACAAAAGCTAGAAGTTTCTTATCAGAAACACCAACGCCTACTAGCTAACCCTGCCAAAGAATATGTAACTTTAGAATCTGCTACTATATTTTTTGACTTGCTTATCAAACTAAAAGCTAAACTCAAAGAAATGGATTTGCAGATTTTAAAATTAGATTCAGAAATTCAAGACCTACAAAAACCATCAGAGGATATTAAAGATTCTCACAAGATGAAACAAAAATAAATGTATTTGAAAGATACTTTATGAAAACATTAAAACTCTTTGTCTCCGCCATAGAATATTCGGCAAACCTGCATTTGGTTAATTTGCTGAAATCTTTGCAACAAATGCGGATTCCTTTTACTCTTTATGGAATTTTTGATAGCACATTATTAAAACAATCCCTCAAAGAGGATAAAGGTGGAATCCCTGACATTCAAGACAACTTTCAAAATGTCTATAATCCAGATTCTTTTCGCATTATGGGATTTGTTGATGCACTCAAACTGATTCCTAATTTCTTCAAAGCCAAACGCACACTAGCTCATATTGCTCTTGAGTGTGATATTGCGCTCTTTATGGATTCCTCCTCGTTTAACATTCCTTTGATTCAAGCAATTCGCAAACTTGCCTCCACGACACATTTACAAAACTTACCATACATCATTTATTATATCCTGCCACAAGTGTGGGCTTGGAAACCCAAACGTGCGCAAATATTAAGTGAAATTTGCGATGAATTATGGGGAATCCTGCCTTTTGAGAAGGACTTTTATCCCAAAACTGCTCCCATTACTTATGTGGGACACCCTTTACTTGATGAGATTCCCTACTCTTTTAATGCGCGACAAAATACACAAAACATAGCTTTTATGCCCGGTTCTCGCAAGAGTGAAATCCGCACACTTTTTCCAATTTTTAAAAAACTTGCTAAAATCTTAAAATCTCAAGGCAAAAATGTAATTTTAATTATCCCTAAAGCTTTTAATCAATGCGATTTAACAAAAATTTATGGCGACCTAAGTATGTTTGAACTCTCTTTTGATACTTATCTTGGATTAAAAAAAAGCGAATTTGCCTTTGTGTGTAGTGGAACTGCAACTTTAGAATCCACCTTGCTTGGGATTCCAACTATTCTAGCCTACAAAGCAAAGCCTTTAGATTACCTTATTGCCAAAGCTTTAGTGCGATTAAATTACATAGGACTAGCCAATATTTTCTTAGAATTTCATTACTTTAATTCTCCAAAGAACAATCCCAATCCCGCTACTTTTCCAATTATTCCAGAATTTTTGCAAAACAATGTCCAAGTAGAAAATCTGAAAAACGCCTATACCTTGTTTGATTATCATCATTTTTTTGAACAAAAAAAGATTCTCTTTGAGTACCTAGCCAATGGTAGCGCAGAATCTTGTGCAAAAAAAATCAAAAATTTCACAAAAATTTTATAAAAATAAAGGGCTTTTTAACTCTCTTTTTTTTACTATATCTAAATTATTTTACTCTTAAGGAAATCCTATGGAGCCTATGACAAAATATGGCTATGATAAATTAATTACTGAACTTAAAAACCTAAAAGAAGTTGAACGACCAAAAAATATTATTGAAATTGATACCGCAAGGGAACACGGGGATTTAAAAGAAAATGCAGAATACCACGCAGCAAGGGAGCGACAACTCTTTTTAGACGCGCGGATTAATGAGCTAACGCAACTCGTTGCAGAAGCGCGCGTGATTGATCCTGCAACCTTAACGCACGATAAAGTGAGTTTTGGCTCCACCATTAAGCTAGAGGATTTGGAGAGTGAGGAGCAATTTACCTATACCATTGTGGGTGCGACAGAGAGCAATCCAGAAAAAGGGCTTATCTCATACAATTCACCTTTAGCAAAGCAGCTTTTGGGCAAATTCGTGGGCGATGAAGTGAGTGTTACTCTACCAAAAGGGCGAGTGGATTATGAAATCTTAGATATTTGTTATAAAACAATCCAATTTTAGGTTTTTCTATGGCAAAGTTAAAAATTAAAAAATTAGTTCCAAGTGCTGTGATACCGGATTATCAGAGCAAAGAAGCTGCGGGTTTTGACCTTTGTTCTAGTGAAAATGTAACCCTAGAGGCAGGTAAATGGGCATTGATTCCTACGGGACTTAGCTTTAGTTTTCCTAAAAATCACGAAGTGCAAGTGCGCCCAAGAAGCGGTTTAGCTTTAAAATATGGAATTACAATTTTAAATTCACCCGGAACAATTGATTCAGACTATCGGGGAGAAATCAAAGTTATTTTAATGAATTTAGGCAAAGAAGATTTCAAGATTAATGTAGGCGATAGAATCGCACAAGCTGTATTTTGCAGAATCAAAAGAGCTAAGATTAAGTCAGTTAAAGTATTGGATAAAACCAAACGCGGTGAAAGCGGATTTGGAAGCACAGGCAAATAGAATACAAATCATTACGATGAAGGAGAAATTTTGAGTTTAAAACAAAATGTAGATTTCATTAAAGAAGAAATGAATAACGATGAAAAAATGTTAGAAGGTCTTATCCGTTTTGAAAGTTGGTTTAAGCGGTATAAAACTACACTCATTGCGCTTACAATTATTATACTTGTATTAATTTTTGGCTATATGGGCAATAATTACTACCAAGAAACCAAACAACAAGAGATTTCTAGTCTTTACAAAAAGGCTTTAAAGGGCGATGAAAATGCGCTCCTTGCGCTTCAAAACTCTAAAAGCAAACTTTACGATTTATATCTTTTTCAAGAAGCATTAAAAACCAATGACGAAAAAACTTTAAAGACTTTGGAATCTTCCAAAGATTCCATTATTGCACAATTTTCAAAATTACAAAATGCGTCTTTAAGTCAAAATTTAAACGCACTAGATTCCAAAGAATCTGGCGACTTTGGGTATTTACAGGCTGCTTTTTTAGAAATTCAAGCAGGTAAAACACAAGAGGCAAAAGTGATTTTATCCAAAATCCAAAACGATTCCCCCGTGAGAGACTTTGCCAACGCGCTTGAACACTTAAGCATTCAA
Organism: Helicobacter rodentium ATCC 700285; assembly: GCF_000687535.1. GTDB lineage: Bacteria > Campylobacterota > Campylobacteria > Campylobacterales > Helicobacteraceae > Helicobacter_D > Helicobacter_D rodentium. Next base: position 138,046 of record NZ_JHWC01000002.1, on the reverse strand, counting down.
GGAATTAACAATGGTAAATAATTCTATTAAACATCAGATTCTATTTATTTTTTGTCTTACTGCATTATTGTTTATATCTAGCGGTTGTGGCTCCAAGTATTATTTTGAGCCCAAAGAAGATGAAATCAAAGGCGCAGTCTCATTTAGCGGTTCTATTCCCTCTCCCATAGTTTCTATCGTGCGTGATGGTGCAACATTAAAAAATGGGCAATTTATCACAAAATATTCCGAAATTCCAAATGTATTTCTACCACAAGACACACGATACCTTAATCAAACAGAAGATTATTATCTAGCTGGAGCTTATCAAACCCTTTTGCTTATTGATAAAGAAACCAATACACAAACTTCTATCGCTTTTGACAATACTCCCATTAGTGCTTCTATGAATGGGCAACTCATTGCGGTAATTTTTGATAACAATACTTTTGTGCTATACGATTTAAACAGAGGTCAAATCGCCTACAAGCAAGATAGTGCATTAGCCCCCACAAGCAATACGCTCATTGCTGCACCTTATTTTTTAAGTGATATTGTAATTGTGCCAACCCTAGATGGAAAACTTGTAATTATAGATAGGAACAATATGCAAATGATTCGTAATATTGTTGTAAATGGTGATAAATATTTTAACAATGTCATCTTCTTAGAAGCAATTGGGAATCGTATGGTTGCAGCTACTCCTAAACGCATTATATCTGTTAGCCCAAGCGTCATTAGTACATTCAATGCGAATATTAAAGATATTTTATTTTTTGAAGATAGAATCTTTATTTTTACTAGCGAAGGGGAAGTCATCTTAACCGATAAAGACTTAAATGAAAAACATCGCGTTAAATTTCCTTTTGCTCACTTTACCGCCGCTAATCACGGAAGAAATATCGTCATTTTAGAAACACAAGGGTATCTTATTACATTAGATGATACATTACAAAGCAGTGCAGTATTCACACTTCCAGATACAATTGATGAGCCTACATTCTCTGGTATGCGCGAAATTTTTATTGGCAATAAAATTTTAAAAGTAGAATAGAGGCACAATGATTCTCTGTGATATTGGCAATACATTCTTGCATTTTTATTATCGCGGCAGAATTTGGAAAGAAGAAAAAAACAAACTAACGCCTAAAGATTCTAAAGAGCTTATTATGTATATTAGCGTCAATGAAGATTCAACAAATGCCTTGCTTTATGCACATCCTCGTTGCTTTGATTTGACGCCTTATATGAACATTGATACCACCTACAAAGGTTTAGGGATTGATAGAATCGCAGCTTGTAAAGCCATTAGCGATGGAGTGATTGTAGATGCTGGGAGTGCTATCACGGTAGATGTGATGCAGCAGGGTATCCATTTAGGAGGATTTATTATGCCCGGAATCGCGCAATACCGCAAAATGTTTAGTAGCATTTCTGTATTGGATCACGAAATGAACTTAGCAGTGGGCTTAGATACCTTTCCCCAAAATACACGTGATGCCGTAAGTTATGGTATGTTAAACTCTATTGTATTAGTGCTTAAACAAACTTCTAAAAACAAAAAAATTCATTTCACGGGTGGCGATGGAAAATTTCTCTCGCGATTCTTTAAAGATTGTTTTTATGATGATTTGCTTGTCTTTAAAGGAATGCAAAAAGCCATCAATGAAAACTTTACCTCACAAGGAATTTATGTATGATAAAAGTTGCACTTCCAAAAGGTAGAATCGCAGATAAAACACTGCAAATTTTTGAAAGTTTCATCAATAAACCTTTGTGTTTCAAAGACCGCAAACTGATTCTAACAGAAGGGAATTTTGAATTTATGCTCGTGCGGAATCAAGATGTTCCAATCTATGTAGAACGAGGAGCTGCCGATATTGGTGTAGTGGGATTAGATGTGCTAGAGGAGCAGCAAAACTCTCTTGTCCGCTTACTAAATTTAGAATTTGGAAAATGCAAAATTGCTATTGGTTCTCCAAACCACTACAAAATGGACTTTTCCAATCCCAATCTAAAAATTGCAACAAAAATGGTAAATATTACCAAAAAATTCTTTGCTCAAAAAGCAATGAGTGTAGAAATTATCAAACTTTATGGCTCTATTGAGTTAGCACCACTTGTAGGAATGGCAGATGCGATTGTGGATTTAGTGGAAACAGGCGATACAATGCGTCAAAATAATCTCAAAATTGATGAAATCATTATGGAAGTCAGTGCTTATTTGGTAGCAAACCCTAACAGCTTTTATGCGCAAAAGTTAGAAATCCTAAGGATTCAAGACTATTTTAAAACACAAATCCAATGTTAAAAGGAGTTACAATGCAACAAACAATCACAGAAAAAATCTTTTCACACCACACGGGCAAAGAAGTGTATGCAGGGGATATTGTAGAATCCCCTATTGATATGGTTATTGGCAATGACATTACAACGCCACTTTCTATCAAAGCTTTTGAGGAGAGTGGAGCGCAAAAACTTGCAAATCCCGATGGATTCTGCATTGTAATGGATCATTTCATTCCTGCAAAAGACATTGCAAGCGCAAACCAAGCGCGTATCAGCCGAGACTTTGCTAAAAAGCATAAGCTTAAAAATTTCTTTGATGAAAAGGATATGGGAATTGAACACGCGCTTTTACCAGAAAAGGGCTTGGTTGTCAGTGGCGATGTCATTATCGGAGCGGATTCTCACACCTGCACACACGGCGCACTTGGCGCATTTAGCACCGGTATGGGAAGCACGGATTTAGCCTATGCAATGATTACGGGCAAAAATTGGTTTAAAGTGCCACATTCCATTAAAGTAGAGTTTATCGGCAAACCCGCACCACATATCTATGGCAAAGATTTGATTTTGGAAATTATCCGCCAAATCGGTGTAGATGGCGCGTTGTATCAAGCCTTAGAATTTTGTGGCGATGCAATTGCACACTTGAGTATGGACGATAGATTCTCACTTTGCAATATGGCGATTGAAGCCGGTGCAAAAAGCGGAATCATCGCTCCAGATTCCATTACGCGCGAATTTTTAGCAAGTCGTCCCAATTTACGCACCAAGCCAAAAGAGTTTTTCTCCGATTCCAATGCTTCCTACACGCGCACCATTACCATTGATGTAAGTAAGCTAGAACCCGTGATTGCTTATCCTTACCTACCAAGCAATGGCAAAAGTATCTCACAAGCCGTGAAAGACGATTTGAAAATTGACCAAGTCTTTATCGGGAGTTGCACCAATGGACGCTTGAGTGATTTAAGAATCGCAAGTGAGATTCTAAAAGGCAAAAGAGTGCATTCTGATGTGCGCCTTATCGTAACGCCCGGCACACAGCAAATCTATAAAGATGCACACAAATTAGGCTATATTGACATTCTCCTTGAAGCAGGTGCGCTCATCTCCAACCCAACTTGTGGAGCTTGTCTTGGCGGATATATGGGGATTTTAGGCGATAATGAGAGATGCGTCTCCACCACCAATCGCAATTTTGTCGGTAGAATGGGTGCAAGAAACTCTGAAGTCTATCTTGCTAATTCCGCCGTTGCAGCTAAAAGTGCTATTATAGGCAAAATAGCCGACCCAAGATCTTAAGAGTTCCGTTGCCTTATTTAATATAAGATTATAGATTGCTTTGTCTCTCACTGCGTCTATTCCTTGCAATGACGAGGTGGTAGGTTTTGCCATTGTGAGAAAAGCTTTAGCTTTTCGTCATAATCCATTAAGTCTAATCTTTTGCAGAATCTCTGCAATATTGACTACCACCTTAGCACAAACTCGCTTCCCTTACCCTCTTGAGAATGGCAAACAATTTTTATCCCATACATCTGACAAATCCTCTTTACAAGTGCAAGTCCGATTCCAAATCCCCCTTGTTGCAAATTGCTCCTATAATATCGTTCAAAAATTTTTTCTAAGTCTTTCTTTTGGATTCCACACCCATTGTCTTGAATACTCAAAAAATCCCTACCAAGTTGAACCTTAACTAAACCTCCATTGGGAGTATATTTTAACGCATTGTCCAAGAGATTATCTACCACTCGCACAATATGACTAGTATTTGCCCTAAGTCGCACATTATCCTCTGACATAAACTCTATTTGAATCTTTTTTTGATGAAAGAAAGGCTCAAAATACAAAAGTCTTTCTTTCAAAAGCATATCCATTGTGATATTTTCTATTTTTAATTCTTTTGTATCCCAAAAGTTATAAAATAATAAATCTTGATAAATGTTGCTTAGGGTTTTCGCCGCAAGTCCAATGCGTTCAAATTTACGCTTCTGCGATTGACTTAAATCTCCTACTCCTATGCGTTCCACACTCATTAAAATAACACTTAGAGGTGTATTAATCTCGTGTGTAGAATCCTTAATAAAAGCATCTAATGATTGTATTTTTTTTCTCAAAGGTTTCAAACTAAGCGAAACCAAAAAATAAGCCACAACACTAATAGCAACCAATACTACCAAAAAATATCCAAACATTGAGCCTAAAAGCTCATAAATTTCCGTTTGAACCCCGCCTACAAGAAAAATCAAATACAATCTCTCCTTTGTCTGTAAATTCAAAGCTTGGGATTCTTTGTTTAATTCCTCATTCTCTTGCGACTTTTGGTGCAATAGAAGCCAAAACTTCCTTCCCATAGGTTGCGTAATTAAATACATCGTATCCCCAAAGACTGCTATTTTATCGTAGCGATGTCTATTGTGCGTGAATGCAAATTGCTTTTCTTGCGTGGATAGAATCGCATTCATCTTTATCTTATTTTTTTCAAGAGATGAGGAGCTAAAAATAATTTCCCCTGCACTAGACGCTATCATAAAAGGGATTTGAAAATCTTTAGAAGTGTCATCAAATAATGTTTGAATAGGCTTAGAATCCGTCTGCAATCTTTCATAGAGATTGACGATTAAAGCGTGTGCATTTTCTTGTAATATTGCAACTTTAGATTCTAAAATTGCCGCTTTTTCTTTCTGATACCAACCATAAAAGACAATTCCCAAAAAGATACAACTTGTTAAGATATAAAGCGTTAAGATTTTTAATGCCGTTTTTCTCTCTTCCATTATTTGCTCACATTCAGCTTGTAACAATAGCCCTCGCCTCGCCTTGTAATAATATGCTCCTTGCCAACAATTTGACGCAGATTTTTAATATACACGCGCAGACTAAGTTCGCTTGGTTCTTCATCATATTTCCAAAGCAAAGAATAAATTTGCTCCAAACTTATAAAATGCCCCTCATTTTGCAATAAAACTTTCAATAATTCTCTTTCTTTGGTTGGAATTTTTGCGATTGCGCCTTGATAATACAAAATCTCCTCCGCACAATCAAAACTATATCCATTTTCAAACTCAAAAATCTCTAATTTCTTTCTCCGCTTTAGTTGCGCCTCAATTCTAAGCAACAATTCGGATAATTCAAAGGGTTTTTTTAAATAATCATCACACCCACTTTTAAAACCAATTTCAAGATCTTTTAGAGAATTTAAGGCAGTGATAAAAATTGCGGGTGTTTCTTTGCCACTTTTACGGAGAGAGCGCAAGGATTCAAAGCCACTTTGCCCCTCCACCATTACATCAAGCAATAAAATATCAAAATTCTCTTCATACGCTTTATTTGTTGCCTCTATGCCATTATTGCAACATACCACGGCATAACCCTCTTCTTCTAAACATTCAGCAATAATTTCTTGCAATGCCATATCATCTTCAAGTAATAAAATTTTTGCTTTCATTTTTTTCCTTTTGAATATGAGATTATACCACACAAGCAAGGTAGCTAAATCCAATGAAGGTTGCGCTATAATTTTGCAGAGAAAATCAAGAAAGTGTAGCTATGGAATTAACAAGAATCTTAGAATCTTATCCCAAAAATTTAAGTAAAATTCACCGCAATATACCCTTAAATTTAGGCAAAAAAACTTGTGTCTATGGTGCTAGAGGCATTGGCAAAACAGAAGCCATCTTAAACTACTATACTAAAACAAAATTCAATACTCTAAAAAAAATGTATCTTAACTTAAAGGATTCTCATCTTAACCATTATAATTTTTTAGATTCTTTGCCAAATTTTCTCCAAAAAGAAAAAATTGATATTTTAATCCTAGACCATTTTGAGTTTTCTATTTTTTCACCCACACTTTTAAAGCAGATTGCTTTTATACCGCAAATTACAATCATTTCGCAATCTCCTTTGATAGATAAAACCTATTCCCTTGTAGAGATTCCACCCATTACATTTCAAGAATTTACGCAAATACACAAAATCTCTACAAATGATAGCTTGAATCTTTATCTGAAATTCGGCAATTTATTGGAATCAGAAAGTCTCAACGAATACAAAAAGGCAGAATTTTTAAAAATACTTGCAGGAGATTCTACTAACTTTTGGATTCTACAAAACCTTATTTTGCATTTAGGACAGAAAGTCTCTATTTACCAAATCTTTACAAAACTCAAAAAAGAAAAGAAAATATCCAAGGATAGATTTTATGAATACTGCAAAAACTTAAATGAAAACAAAATTTTGTTTTGGCTTACAAAATTTGAACATCAATCCGCACCCAAAAAATTGTATTTTTGGGATTTCACACTAAAAAACTGCGTTTCTTATGAGCGAAATTTTGCATTATTATTTGAAAATATGGTTTTTTTGGAATTACTTTATCACTTCAAAGAAACAATCTTTTACACAGATAAACTAGATTTTTATTTACCCTCTTTATCCATTGGGATTCTTTGTATGCCTTTTATTCAAGGGCAATCTTTCCAAATGCGTTTAAACAAAATCATTAAAGAGCGCGAATTTTGCGATACTTTCTTGATTTTATCGCTAAACGATAAAGAATGTGGCGAGAACCTAGGCACACCCTACCACATTCTACCCTTTAAAGAATTTGCACTAAAAAACTCTTTGCAAGAAATCTTGGATTCAACATTATAAAAGCTATCATTGTAATTGATAAACAAAATGAATCTTTGTAGTAAAGAGAGGATTCCACCCAAATTACCTCTCCCAAAAAGAGGGAATCTTAAAAATTATTTAAGCATAAAACGTCTTAAAGCGTCCTCTACCTCAATAGGATTGGATTTGGAAATAAACTCGTCTGCATTCAGTGAGCGCGCCATATCCTCATTGCTACTCCCACTCATAGAAGAATTAACAACCACAGGGATTTTTGCAGTAAGAGGATTTGCTTTAATTTGCTTGATAACCTCAAATCCACTTGCTTCTGGCATTTCTAAGTCTGTAATCACAATCCCAATTCTAGAAATATCCGTTCCATCAGCAAAAACATAATCCAATAGTTTCTGTCCATTGACAAATGCCTTATGCGCAACACCGATCTTTTTAAGAATATTCTGCATTGTTTTAATAACGCTTGGAGAATCGTCTGCAATCAAAACTTCTTTATCTGTCAAAATTTGCTTGATTTTGTTCATTTCATCGTTTTTCTCATCTTCAATCCACGGGAATACATCTACAAGCATTTTTTCAATATCCACCACCTGCACCAAACGCCCATCAAAATAACGTGTTCTGCTAACTAACTTGCTATTTAGTCCAGAATTTCCAATTCCTGCACTTTGTTCAATTTCTGTCCATTTTTTATTTAATATTCTATCTGCTTCGTAGATTTTAACACCCACAGTCCATTTGGAAAATTCACAAATCATCACCACTTCATCATCACCCGGCGCACGCGTAATTGCATAAGGCTCAAGATTCTTTGTTCTATCCGTAGAATCATAATAAAACCACTTACGCAAATCTATCAAAGGAATTGTAAGCTCCCGAATTGTAATCAGCCCATCTACTAAGGAGCTTCCCTCGTGAGAAACCACCGTGATTTCGCCACGATATTTGACAACTTCACGGATTTTAAACACATTCACTGCATACAAATCTTTATCTTTTTCAAGCCTGAAACACAAAAGTTGCAATTCATTGTTTCTGTGCAAATTAGTTATCTGATCAACATTGGATAAATTTGACATTTCCAAACCTTAAAATTAAAAATTTTCATCATTATAACATAAAGCAAGTTAAAGTTTTAAATACTTTTATAATATTCTCTAAAGGATTCACACTTTTCAAGCAATTCCGCTTGTGTTCCATTGGCTATGATTTTTCCTTTTTGGAAAAAATAAATTTTTTGCGCTAATGAGACAGTAGAGAATCTATGCGCTATGATAATCACGATTCTATCCCCTAACAAGCCCCTAAGTGCCTCCCTAAACTCCTCTTCTGTTTTATTATCTAGCGCACTTGTCGCCTCATCTAAGATTAAAATTTCTGGATCCTTGTAAAGCGCACGCGCAATAGCAATTCTTTGCCTTTGACCGCCGCTCAAATTTGCACCAAACTCATCTAGCATTGTATGAATCCCATTAGGCAGGGATTCTACATATTCTAAAATCCTTGCTTGTTGCAAGGCTAATCTAACTCTCTCCTCGTCCATTTTTCCACCATAAGCAATGTTTTGTGCCACACTATCGTTAAAAATAAAAATCCTTTGCGTTACAATGGCAATCTTTGCCCTCAAACTCTTTTGTGTAAAACTCCGAATATCCTCTCCATTAATACTGATTTCCCCTTTGCTTGGGCTATAAAGTCGTAAAAGCAAATTCACAAAAGAGCTTTTTCCTCCTCCACTATTACCAACCAACGCAATGCTTTCACCCCGTTTGATTTCTAAATTTATATCACTCAACGCCTGTTGCTCTTGATAAAATAAATCTACATTTTTAAAGGCAACTTTCTGTATTTTTTCGTTAAACTCTTTGTTTCCATCTTGAATTTTTGCGTTTCTATCTAGCATTTCAAAGATTCTATCACCTGCAGCAAAAGCAATTTGAATCTTGCTGTATAAATTATTTAAACTCTTAAAAGGCGTATAAAGCATAAAAAGTGCCGTTACAAAAGAGAAAAAAGTTCCTGCTGTAATCTCATCATTAATAACTTTCTGCCCCCCAATAATAATTACAACCGCAAGTGCAATCGCACCTAAAGTCTCCATTAGAGGGGAAGTTAATTCAGATACACGCACGGTCTTCATTGAAATATTAAATATTTCTTTATTGTATTTTGAAAATATCTTGCATTCTATTTTTTCACTTGCACTTGCTTTAATCAATTCCACATTATTAAAAATCTCAATCAGTTTAGATGAAGAATCTGCATTTTTTTCTTGTAATTTTTTTGAATTTTTACGCATACTTCTTGCGATTCTTGAGATAGGATAAAGAGCCAAAGGCATTACCACAAGACCATAAAAAGCCAACTCTGGGCTTTGATAAATCACTACTGCTACAAGCCCAATCATAGTCAAGCCATTTTTAATGCCCTCAATAAGATAGCTTGAAACCGCATTTTGCACCGCACCAATATCACTTGTAATGCGCGAAATCAATTCCCCTTTCCGATAACGATTAAAAAACTCCATTTCAAAAGTCAAGATTTTATCTAAAAGAATTTCTTTTAGCCTACGCACAATATCCTGTCCTACATAATTCATAAAATAAGTTTGAATCCAAGCACCAAACCCCTTAGCAAAATAAGCTAATACCACTAAAAAAGGGAGAATATGTAGCATAGCTACATCTTTTTTGATGAAAATTTCATCTAAAACAGGCTTTACAAGATAGGCACTTGCGGCACTTGCACCTGAAACTAAAATAGTTCCAACAACAGAATAAAATAAATATAACTTATACTCTTTGATGTAGGGCGACAAACGAATAAAAAATTGCTTCAAACTTTTCCTTTTTTATATTTTTCACAATCCATAACTTTTAAAACTAAACCAAAATTTAAAAAATAATAGAATCGTGATTAACTTTTGGCTGATACTTGATAGGGGATTCATCTGTGTAATAAATCCTCTCACCTTCTATTACACGACTTTGCACACCTTGTGGTATAGAAAATTTACGCTCCAATCCGGGATCAATTTTTAATATTTTATCAAAAAAATACGAAAAGGCGGGAGCGGGAGCGACACCTCCTGTTTCACTATAACCCATTGGCGTATTATCATCTTTTCCATACCATACAATTGCTTCAAGGGTAGGAGAAAAGCCACAAAACCAAGCATCTACATTGTCATTTGTTGTGCCTGTTTTCCCTGCAAGATCAATACCCTCTACTCGCGCTCGCCTACCTGTGCCAACATTCACAGCATTTTGTAAAATATCCACAATCAAAAAACTCTGCTTAGGCTTACTCAACTCACGCTCTTCCCCACTAAAATACGCTATATCCCCTCTCATATCTACGATTCTATCCACGAGCATTGGTGTGATAACTTTACCATAATTTGAAAACACCATAAAGTTTTTTGCCATTTCAAGTGGTGAAGCCCCAAAACTTCCCAATGAAATCGTCAAGTCTTTTGGCACATTTTCAAAACCATAGTTTAAAACTTCATTATAGATTCTATCAAATCCTACTTCCTCTACGAGATTGATTGTTGCAAGATTCAAAGATTTTGTCAATGCGGTTTTAAGAGAAATAAAACCACTTAATGAGCTTCCATAATTCTTTGGCTGCCATTTTTTGCGCACATTCCCCACTCTGTATTCATAAGTGCGTGCAATATCTGGAATCTGATAATTTTGCGCTAATCCGGAATTGATAGCACTAAGATACAAAAATGGCTTTACACTGCTACCAATTTGTCGCTTACTTTGTGTTGCGCGTGAAAAGTTACTTTTTTGATAATCCACACCGCCAACAAGTGCTAGAATCTTTCCTGTTTTATTCTCTAACACCACAAAAGCACCATTAAGCTTTTCTTTTAAGGCTTCATCGTCTTTGTGTCGTGATAAAATCTGCTCATAGCCAAAATACAATGCTTCTTGTGCTATCTCTTGATAATCCAAATCAATATTTAAATAAATCTTATAACCCGCGGTTTTTAAATCCTCAACTCCTGCTAGTTGCCTTTGCACCTCATCTACAACATAAGGAGCGACATTTTGCGTCAATGTATCATTATAAACTTTTGGTTGCTCACTTAAACCCGCATCTAGCACTTCTTGTGAAATCCAACCTATTTCATACATTCTTTGCAAAACATTATTGGCTCTCCCTAAGGAAAAATCATAGTTTTTTGTCGGGTCATAAAAGCTTGGAGCGCGTGGCAAAGAGACTAGCATTGCAATTTCTTTGAAGGTTAAGTCCTCCATATCTTTACGAAAATATCCAAGTGCTGCGGTTTTGATTCCATAAAATCCGTGTCCAAAATAAGTATGATTCAAATAAACTTCTAAAATCTTTTCCTTTGTCAAAATCGTTTCCAAACGCAATGCCAAAAGAAATTCTTTCAATTTGCGTTCAATCGTTTTTTCACGCGTCAAAGCTACATTTTTAATAAGTTGTTGTGTAATCGTACTTCCACCCTCTGCATAACGCGCACTTTTTATGTTCTTAAACATTGCACGAATAATTGCGTCTATATTCACTCCGGGGTGCTCAAAATACAAAGTATCCTCAATCGCCAAAAGAGCCTCAATGATACGAGGGGGAATCTCCTCAAAAGTTGCATAAAATCTAAATTCCTCTTCAAAAATATTTGCAATCAATCGTTCCTGTCTATCAAAAATCTGTGTCGCAATGGGTGGCTTATAATTCACAATTTTATCTGTATCGTTTCGGACTTCAGAATAAAGCTGCATCATAAAGATTGCGATTCCAACCCCAAAAATAATCCCAAAAACAACTAGAATTTTTAAAAAAACCTTTATAAAACTCATACGCTACCTAAATAATGAAAAATTCTTGTATTTTATCATAGAGAATATAAAACTTGCAAGGATTGCGCAAGGTATTTCGTTATTACCAAAGAAGTATGCCATTGTGTCATTGCGAGAAAATTTGAAAAATTTTCGTGGCGTGCAAATGCGTAGCATTTTCACCCGCTTTAGCGCAAATCTATAATCAAGCAAACAGAGCATTTTACTTTTCGTCATTGCGAGAAGTTGGCGCAACTTCGTGGTAATCCATAATGTTACACTTCTTGAAAGATTCCATTACAAAAATTACTTTATGCTTGATTATGGATTGCTTTGGCTACGTTTTGCAATAACAAGGTGTTAGTTTTTTGTCATTGCGAGAAAATTTGAAAAATTTTCGTGGCAATCTATAAACTTACATATTTTAAGTTTTCTTGCTGTGTCATTGCGAACGAAGCATAGCGGAGTGTGGCAACCCACAATTAAGAATCTCGTCTTTAAGATTCCATAGAGGGAATAATAAGTGTGTGGGACTGGAAATCCTCACACACAAAGAAATTAAGAATCCTAGAAAGTATAGCGCACTTCTACTTGTAAGCGGTTTCTGTCTTCGGAATCTGGAGCAGTTGTGGCTAATGGCGCACCACCATTTACACTTTTAGGAGTTACACTTCTATCCCTATCCGTAGTTAGCATTGCATAATAAGTGCTAAATGCTAGATTTTTTGTATATTGCCATTTAATAATAGGTGTAATTTCTTGGAAATCAATATCTCCTCTGTTTGTCGCACTATATTTTAGCTCATTTGTCCCATTGACATATTCAATGCCGATATTAAGATTATCCAAAATATCGTAATTCAAGCTACCATAGAAAACACTAAGCGAATTGCCTTGATGATTGTTAGGCATTGATTGTCCCTCAATTGGAAGTGTAGAGATACTCACGCCTGTTGCATTGTTTTCAAACCAAATTTGCCCTACTTTATTAAAGCTTCCCTCATTATCCAAAGACACCGCATAGGAATCTTGTGTGTTACCCATATAGCCAAGTTTTAGTGCAAGAGGCACATCGTAATCGTGGAATCGCACTCCTGCCTCAATTGTATAAAGGTCTGCTCCGCCACGCACTCTGTCGTTATAAGCTGCTTGATAAAGCAAATGATTTCTATCATTGTCTAGGTTTGCAAACGCATATTGTCCTGTGATATGGAATAGACTATTGCTAAATCCAAGTTGCAAAAACATTCCGCTATCTAAAATATCATCAATTTTGAATCCCCAAATCTGCGCTCCAATGTTTCCTACGCTTGTTTCATAATTCCCTAATGCCGCAATGGTATAAAGAGGCTTGGTGATAGAACCTCCGGTATTGTTGCCTGCTGCTGTGCCAACATAACCCGCTTGGAAATCATCAATACTCCAAGAATCAAATGCCCCACCGACAAATGTCCAATGGTTTAAGTCTGAATTCATCGCCAAAATACCTGTTCCCCTATCATCTAATGGGTCGTTTAGAGGAGTAGTAAGGATCATTTTCCCTGCTTTAATCGTAGTGTTTGTAAAGCTTGGAGTAATCACGATATTAAATTCTCCTACACCAAAGCTACCATCTTTACCTGAACCAAGCCCTTTACCTAAACCCGGAAAGTCATTTCCGTGATTTACATTTTGCTCTGGGTTATGGTAGCGCACACTTAGATTCATAGACACTGCGTCCATTACAGGAGTTTTAAATAACGCTTCTGCACGCCATTGATGTCTTGCAGCTCCCTTGTCTTCATTGTTCTTCTCATAATTTCTATCGGTGTATCTATCATCTCTATAACGATAACGCAACATACCGCTTACATCTACTCCCCTAATAGCCTCCTCCAAATCTTGCGCACTTGCAGAACTTGCGATTCCACATACTGCAACACAAGCCGCCAAACTAAGTTTTAGAAATTTCATTTTTTCTCCTTACATTGTTTAAAAAAGGGTGATAATTTACTTAAAATTTGCTTAATTTTTAATTAAAACTGCGAGATTCTAAAAAACAATCGTCTTATTGTTGTAAATAAAAATCTTTTCCTCTAAAGCTAAATTCAAAGCTTTAGCAAGGACGATTTTCTCTACATCGCGTCCGCTTTTTTGCATTTCTTTCCAATCCATTGCGTGATTGACTTTTGTAATATCTTGATAAATAATTGGTCCCTCATCTAGGGCGTTATTCACAAAATGTGCGGTTGCACCGATGATTTTTACCCCGCGTTCATAAGCTTGTTTGTAAGGATTTGCTCCAATGAATGCCGGGAGGAAGCTATGGTGGATATTGATGATTTTACCCTCAAACCTTTGAACGAAATTTGGGCTTAGGATTCGCATATATTTTGCAAGAATAATATAATCACTTGGGAATCTTTCTAGCACTTCCAAAACTCTTTCCTCGTGTGCTTCTCGCGTTAGATTCTCGCTTGGAATGCAGACAAAAGGCAAACCAAACTTTTGACATAGTGGCTCTAAAAGCGTGTAATTAGACACAACCGCTAAAATATCTGCATTCAATTCCCCGCTATCGTAACGAATGAGTAAATCCCCCAAGCAATGGTTTTCTTTGGTGCATAGAATCACAATTTTCTTTCTCTTTGCCTCAAAGATTTCTACACGCGCCTGTGGGGAGAGTAGAGAGCGAATTTGATTTTGCAGTGATTCTTTCTCGCAATCCCCCTCCATTTCTGAACGCATAAAAAAGAGATTATTTTCTTTATCCACATATTCATCGTTCTTTAAGATATTTAAATTAAACTCAAAAATAACGCGCGTAATTTCTGCAATTAAACCTTTTTGGTCGGGTGTTTGAATCTTTAATACCATTTGCATTAGTTGCCCTTTAGCCAAATTTTAGAAAACTGCTCCAAAGCAAGTGCGATTCCATTTTGCACTCCAAGTGCGAGATTATCACCAAAGATTTTTTCTAAGTAAATTTCAATTTTATCTTTTTCCTCTTTATACCATTTGGGTTCTTGAATCTTTGCCTTTTGAAACAACAAATCTTGCGCATCATAGAGATTCCCAACTTTATCAATCAATCCAAACTCTAGCGCACTTTTTGCGCTTAGGATTCTGCCTTGTGCAAAGCTTGATTCTTTTTGCGCGTCAATCTTACGCGCCGTTGCAACCTCCTCCACAAACATTTGGTATTGCTCCTTTAGTAAGCCTTTTAGCATTTCCTCTTCATTGGAATCCCATTTTCGCATAAAAGTCCCCGCTTCTTTATAGATTCCAGCCTTAAGGGTTTGCGGTTTGATTCCTAGCTTATCTGCTAACTCGCTAATGTCTGCGCCATTGATAATTACACCAATAGAGCCTAGAAGTGCGCCACGATTTGCCACAATAGAATCCGCCCACACTCCTGCTAAATAACTTCCACTCGCCATTGCTCCTTGCGCGTAAGCCACAATCGGAGTTTTTAGATTCACGCGCTTGATAGCTTCAGAGATTTCTACGCTTGGAGCAATCGCGCCACCGGGCGAATCAATGACAAGCAAGATTCCTTTGATATTGGAATCTTTTTCTAATTTTTCCAACTCCTCTAAGAAACTATCACTTTGCAAAATTGCACCATAAAGATTGATTCTAGCAACATTAGCATCTTGCTTTACTTCTTCGCCCTTTGGAGCAAAAAGTAGCACAACGACAAGCAAAAAGACGAATGCCTTGAAATTTTTTGTAATGAACTCTAGCGGTTTGGTGAAGATTGAAAATATTTTCATAAAATGCCTAAAAATAAAAATTAAAGGTGGAATTATAGCACACTCCAATATTTCATTGCAAAATTTCTGCACTTCTTTAAAGCTCCCTACTTCGCAATTACAAGGTAAAGCTAAATTAATCTATAATGTTACACAAAAACTTACCACTGCGTCATTGCGAGATTCTGCGTTAGCGGAATCGTGGCAATCTATAAATCTACAAACAGAGCGTTTTTGTTTTTCGTCATTGCGAGAAAATTTGAAAAATTTTCGTGGCAATCCACAATCTTGCATAAAGAAAGCTCTGCAATGGAAGCTTTACAAACGAGATTCCGCATTATGGATTGCTTCACTAGCGTTCGCAATGACAGGAAGCCAAAGCGTCTGCTACTGCGTCATTGCGAGATTCTGCGTTAGCGGAATCGTGGCAATCTATAATAATGCACTACTTTAAAGATTCCATTGCAAAAATTATTTTATGCAAAATTATGGATTGCTTCGGCTAACGCCTCGCAATGACAAGGTGGGGGGGGGGTAATGCCTTGTAATAAAGTGGGTAATGCAAAACTTATAAAATTACAACACACTCAAAAAGATTAAAGTGTAATTTTGCTAAGATTCCGCCTTTAGATTGTTTGAAGCACACAAAGGATTCCAATGCAAAAGATTCGCAACTTTTCTATCATCGCCCACATAGACCACGGAAAATCCACTTTAGCCGATTGCCTCATTCAAGCTTGTGGGGCGATTAGCACAAGAGAAATGAGTGCGCAAGTAATGGATACAATGGAAATAGAAAAAGAAAGAGGCATCACAATCAAAGCCCAAAGTGTGCGACTAAATTACAACTATAAGGGAGAAAATTATATTTTAAATCTCATTGACACGCCCGGACACGTGGATTTTAGCTATGAAGTCTCGCGTTCTCTTGCCTCGTGCGAGGGTGCATTGCTTGTTGTTGATGCAAGTCAAGGTGTAGAGGCGCAAACCATTGCCAATGTTTATATTGCCCTAGAAAACAACCTTGAAATTATCCCGGTGCTAAACAAAATTGATTTACCTGCTGCTAATGTGGAGCGCGTCATTAGTGAGATTGAGCAAACCATTGGGCTAGACTGCACAAACGCCTTGCAAGTTAGCGCAAAGGCAAATATCGGCATAAAGGAGCTTTTGGATTCCATTGTAGAAAAAATCCCCGCTCCAAAAGGTGATTCTAATGCTCCCACAAAGGCACTCATTTATGATTCTTGGTTTGATAATTATCTAGGCGCGTTAGCTCTTGTGCGTGTCTTTAATGGAAGCATTAAAGTAGGACAAAATCTCTATATTATGGGGAGCGGCAAGAATCACGAAGTCTTAGACCTTATGTATCCACACCCTTTGCGTCAAGAAAAAACAAAGGCGATTCAATGCGGAGAAATTGGAATCGTAGTTTTAGGGCTTAAAAATGTAACCGACATTGCTGTAGGCGATACAATGACGGATTTTAAAATGCGCACACAAGAACCCGTAGCAGGGTTTGAACCCGCAAAACCCTTTGTTTTTGCAGGGATTTATCCCATTGATACAGATAAATTTGAGGATTTACGCGATGCGCTAGATAAGTTAAAGCTAAACGATTCTAGTTTGACTTATGAGCCTGAAACTTCTGTTGCGCTTGGTTTTGGATTCCGCATAGGATTCTTAGGACTCTTGCATATGGAGGTGATTAAGGAGCGATTGGAGCGCGAGTTTGGGCTAGATTTGATTGCCACCGCCCCAACGGTGGTTTATGAAGTAACCCAAACAGATGGCGAAGTCGTGTATATTCAAAATCCAAGCGAGTTGCCACCAGAACAAAAAATTGCGCAAATCAAAGAACCCTATGTACGCGCAACTATTATCGTGCCTAGCGAGTTTTTAGGCAATATCATCACGCTTTTGAGTAAGCGGCGCGGAATCCAAAAGAAAATGGAATACTTGCAAGAAACACGCGTTTTACTAGAATATTGGATTCCTACTAATGAAATTGTAATGGATTTCTATGATAAATTAAAATCTTGCACGAAAGGTTATGCGAGTTTTGATTATGAGCCGCTAGATTATCAAGAGGGGGATTTGGTCAAGTTGGATATTCGCGTGGCAAATGAAGTCGTAGATGCTCTAAGTATCATTGTGCCAAAGTCTAAGGCTTATGAGAGAGGTAAAGAGTTAGTAGAAGCAATGAAAGAAATTATCCCGCGTCAATTATTTGAAGTGGCGATTCAAGCAAGTGTAGGTAATAAAATTATAGCGCGTGAAACCGTGAAATCTATGGGAAAGAATGTTACTGCTAAATGTTATGGTGGAGACATTACGCGCAAACGCAAACTCCTTGAAAAGCAAAAAGAAGGCAAAAAGCGTATGAAAGCAATCGGTAAGGTAGCATTGCCCCAAGAAGCATTTTTAGCAGTGCTAAAGATTGATTAGCACTCAATGCAACTCTTGGATTCATTCAGATTCCCTAAAGGAATCTTATATTAAGCCTTGTTAGCTTGAGCTTCTTGAATTGGTTGTTCCTCTTGTAAATATTCTTCGTTCTCCTCTTTTTTAACCGCAACAAAAATCATCACATAAAGCGCATGTTTAGTGTATTCTGCAAAAGCACTTTGGGCGGGATTACAAGCCTCACTACAAACAAGATAATGTTTCTGCTCAATTTGAATAATTTGCTTGAAGCTTTTGAGGCTTTTGAGGTCAAACTTTTCATTTAAATTGTAATCTTCAAAACTGAAATCCTCTTTTGTGCAAGCAAGAATATTCTTTTGACTATCAAATGCAACACTAAAGATTTCACTCTTATCGGAGAGAATCGCAGAGTTTTTTGGCAAAGCATTTGCCAAAAATTCTTGAATCTTTTTTAAATCCAAAACATAGAGCAAACCACCTAATAGACGATTATTATCTCCTTTAATTGCATTATAAAAAAGAATCGTTTTCTTATCGTCATAAAATAATGTTGGCTCATAATTAGAAACAATCAGATTATCAATATTGCTACCATTGAAGCGATCCATAATACCAAGTTTTTTTGCATTATAGTGTATATTATCTAACGCATTTTGCTGTGTATAGCCCTCTTTGTCAAAGAGGATAATATTGTAAAAGTTGCTGAAATTCCCTTTTAAACGTTCCAAAAGAGCTTTTGTATTTGCAAGTGTTTCTGGCGTAAGATTACCCTCTGCATATTCTTGCAAATAGCTTTTAAATTCCATTGCATTCTTTATCCAATTAGAATCCTTCACGCATTCTCTAAAAAGACCATCTGTAACCAATGTAGAGTATTTAGAATAATAGCCAATAACATTAAAAAGGGCATTGTAAATGCCTCTTTGCAATTCTTCGGTAGATTGCACACAAAGCGTATTCATTTCTTCGCTTAGAATCCTAATATTATTTAAAATTGGATTAAGCGCATAAGAATGGCTTTTAGAAGCAATAATTTCACCATTAATCACCACATCGCCCAATTCTTCATTGATATTTTCACTTTCTGCAATCACAATATCTAAATCCTTTGTGATGAGTAAAGAATTTTCTAGCAAAAAGGGATCAATTTTGTAATCTGTTTGTTTTTTTCTATCAAAAGCAATATAAAGTGGCACGATTCTACATATACGCCATTGTTCTGTAATGCTTGAAAAGCCCATACTACCAATTTCCCCTAATGCAACCATACAAACCTTAGAACGATACTCTAAAAATGTATAATCTTTGTGTTTGTTAAGATTCAATAGTTGCCCACTTGAAAATACACGCATATTATCAGACAATAAAATATGATTTTTTTTATCAATGATTACAAGATTGGATTGTGGTAAGCGATAAGGGAAACGTTCAAGAATATCTTTAAATTCGTCTTGAATATCTATTACGAAAACAGCTACAATATTAGGTGCTTGTTCTTTGTTTGGTCTCAATGGAACAACAAAGAAAAACTCGGTTCTCTCCTCTTCGTTCTTTTCCTTTGTATTGTAAAAATCAACCTTTTGATAAAACTCTCCATAAGATTCTATGCTACGCGCTTCAAGGACAGGTGTTACTTTTGTCTTATAAGCAATAACAGAATTTTGCCCTAAATCAACAGAAGATAGCAGTGTACCCTCATTAGTATAAAGTATAATATCCTTATAAACGGCACCGCTAGAACCAAACCTTTTAAGATAATTTACAATTGCTTCTAATGTAGCTTTAGACTTTTCAGCATCGTTCTTATTGGATTCAAATTCCAAACACTTCTGTAACAAGTATTGACTTTTTGCAATCGTGGATATATCCTCGTGGCGATTGTGAAAATAGAGATTCAAAATTTCGGAAATAATTTTTACAGAAGTATCCGCTTCCTCATAAGAATTTAAAAAATTCTGCTCCAAAATAGTTTCAATCAGCTTGTCTTGGAGATTTTCAAATTTCTCTTGCGTTCTTTCCATATATTCAAAGAGATTCTCTGCAATATCAAGTGAGCTAATTTTGCCTGTTAATGTTGTCTTGCCAAGTAAAGTATTAAACGATGCAAATTGTGATTTATAACGTTGCACCATTGGCATATAATTACTTAAAAGGTTTGCTGTTTGAGATTCCATAATTCAAGCCTTAATATTTAAAGATAAATTTTTAAATTATAGCAAATTTTTGTTTTAAATTCTAATATTCTATGAAACTACAAAAGTCATCTTTATAGATTTTAACATTTGTAGCCCATAATGTAGAAATTTTAACAACTATAAGTTGTGATAAATTCAAAGGGGTGTGGTCTTCCCTCCCAAGGCCAAATCTCTGTTTCAAATTTATATTTTTTATAAGTTTGGATAAATTCCTCACTAAAGACTTCTCCTACTTTAAAAAACTCCTTATCTAAAAGCATTTCCTCAATCGCGCTTCTTAGAGTATGCGGAAGTTGCTTAATGCCTTTTTCACGAATCTCATCTAATGTTAATTCAAATAAATCCATTTCCATTGGCTCACCGGGTTTAATTTTATTTACGATTCCATCTAATCCACCCATTAAAAGTGCTGAAAAAGCTAAATAAGGATTGCTAGAGCCATCGGGAAACCTAAACTCCATTCTTTTTGCCTTCTCTCCACTATTATAAGGAATCCTAATGCTTGCACTGCGATTCTGTGCGGAATATGTTAGAATGCTTGGTGCTTCAAAACCCGGAATCAAACGTTTATAGGAATTTGTAGAAGCATTGGTAAAGGCTGCAATACTTCTTGCGTGTTTTAAAACTCCGCCCAAAAAATACATCGCCATTTCACTTAAACCTTCATAGGCATTCCCCGCAAAAAGATTTTTGCCCTCTTTCCAAATGCTAATATGTGTGTGCATTCCACTTCCATTATCCCCATAAAGCGGCTTTGGCATAAAGGTTGCCGTCTTACCATTCAAATGAGCAACCATTTTAACAACATATTTTAACTTTTGCACATTATCCGCTGCCTCAAGCATATCACCAAACTTGACCCCAACTTCTCCTTGTCCTTGTGCCACTTCGTGATGCACAATAAAAGTTTCTAAACCTATTTGATTTAACACTTTAACAATTTCTGCGCGTAAATCCACCATAGAATCCACAGGAGCAACAGGGAAATAACCTCCTTTTGTGCCGGGGCGATGTCCAAGATTCACTCCCTCATATTCTTTGGTACGATTCCATTCTCCCTCCTCTGTGTCAATTTCATAATATTGACAATTCACAGAATCTTTCATTTTAATAGAGTCAAAGATAAAAAACTCGTTCTCTGGTCCAAAATATGCCACTTCTCCGATTCCGCTATCACTTAAATGCTTCATTGCGCGTTTAACGATGCTACGCGGACATTTTTCGTAGGGTTCATCTTTGTAAATATCCCACACATCACAAAAGACAACCGCAGTTGTATCTGCAGTAAAAGGATCTATAAAATAACGCACGGGGTCAGGGATTAGAATCATATCCGACTTATTTACGGGTTGCCACGCAGGAAAAGAGCTTCCATCAAAAGGAATCCCCTCCTCAAAACTACTTGCATCAATAGAGCTTGCACTAAAGGAAAAATGATGCCAAACACCCTTAATATCTGTAACGCGAAAATCAATAAACTCCACTTCATTTTCTTTGCAAAAATCAAAAAATTGCTTAATGGCTTTTTTATCAGCAACCGGTTTTTTCATAGTCAATTACCTTTTAAGAATGAAATTTCTGCGCAATTCTACAAAGTTTTTGTTTAATCGTGATTGAATATCTTACATAAAGACTTGGAGAGATGAATTGCTTATTAGAAAACTCTGCCACTTTTTGTCGTTACAATTTAGATTATGGATTGCTTCACTTTGTTTGCAATGATGGGAAGTCAAAGCGTCTGCCACTTTGTCATTGCGAGATTCTGCGTTAGCGGAATCGTGGCAATCTATTAATCAGGCAAAAAGTAAATCAAACAATGAAATCTCTAAAAAGTGCAAGATTATAGATTGCTTCATCATTCGCTCTACTTATTCCTCGCAATGACAAGATTAGGAAAATACAGGGTATGCTAGATTATGGATTGCCACGACTTCTACGAAGTCTCGCAATGACAAGGCAGTTAGCCTTTAAGTAAGATTCCACATTATGGATTTCCAAAGCCCTAAAGGGCTTCGCAATGACGCAGTAGCAAAACACGACAACAAAAGATAAGCAGATTGCGTCTCTTAATTTTATTTACACCTTAATCGCTCCCACTAATGACACAAAATTAACCCCACAAGGTAGGCAAAAAGGATTTAAAAATTTGCAAAGAATCTATACTAAAAATAAAATTTTTGCTAAAGTTCTGTTTTTAAATTTGAAAATGGAATTTTTAAGGAAAATAATGCAAGAAACAATAGATTTAATTGCAAAATATGGCTATGCCATTTTATTTTTATACTCTCTTGGCGGTGGATTTATCGCCCTTGTGGGTGCAAGTATTTTAAGCTTTGCGGGTAAAATGGATTTAACCTTAAGCATTGCCGTTGCGTGTGTGGCAAACTTTTTAGGCGATTGGTTGCTTTTTTATCTCGCGCGTTATCAAAAAGCAATGATGCAACCCTACCTAGCGTCTCATAGGCGCAAACTCGCTTTGGTGCATTTACTTATGCGCAAGTATGGTTCAGTGATTTTGGTGGTTAAAAAATACATTTATGGATTCAAAACCCTTGTGCCTCTTGCAATCGCACTCACTCCCTATTCTTTGCTGAAATTCAATCTTTATAATGCCATTGGTGCAGTAATTTGGGGCATAAGCATTGGAATAGCTGGATATTTTTCAGGCGGAATTTTAATCAAAGCTTTGGAGCTAATCGGGGATTATCCTGCGATCGCTCCTGTGTTTGTGGTTATTTTGCTAGGCGGACTTTGGATATGGCTAAGCCGTGCGACAAAAAGGCGTTAAATGGGCATTCAAGAATTATTAAAACAGCGCGTGTTAATCCTTGATGGCGCGATGGGAACAGAGATTCAAAAACACTCCATAGAATCTTGGGGAGAAAACGCAAAGGGAGAGAAGTTAGAGGGCTGCTCGGAGGCATTGAATCTTTTTGCTCCCGATGTGATTTCAAGCATTCATACAAGCTATTTACAAGCAGGAGCGAATATCCTAAAAACAAATACTTTTGGCGTAATGCCTTGGGTTTTAGCGGAATATGGGTTGGAATCGCGTTGCAAAGAGATTGCAAAAATCGGGGTGCAACTTGCAAGACAAAGCTTGGAATCGCACAATGCGCTAGAAAATCAGCAAGACGCGCTTTTTGTTGCGGCATCGTTAGGACCCGGAACGAAATTACCTAGTCTAGGACATATTGATTATGACACAATGTTTGAGGGCTATTGCACTTGCGTAGAGGGGTTTAAGGAAGCGGGTGCTGATGTGATTTTACTAGAAACCGCACAAGACCCCTTACAAATTAAAGCCGCCTTGCACGCTTGTGAAGCGGTTGCGCCCAAGATTCCTGTAATGGTTTCGGTAACCATTGAAACCAATGGTTCAATGCTCATTGGCACAGACATTACGACACTTTTTCACATTTTAGAACCTTTCTCGCTGTTGTCTTTGGGAATGAATTGTGGGCTTGGACCCGATTTAGCGCGTCAGCATTTATGCGCTTTAAGCGAAGTGTGTAAGTTTCCTATTTCTATCCATACCAATGCAGGACTTCCACAAAATCGCGGCGGCATAACTTATTACCCTATGGAAGCAGAGGAGTTTAGCGAAATTCAAAAAAGTTTCTTGGAGATTCAAGGTGTTGCCTTGCTTGGAGGTTGTTGTGGGACAACGCCAAAGCATATTCAATTACTAGCACAAAAAACCAAAAATGCGATTCCGCTCCCGCCAAAAGGAAATTACAAGCCTAGCATTGCTTCACTCTTTAGTGCGTTGGAATTAAAGCAAGAACCCGCTCCTTTGCTGATTGGGGAACGTTCCAATGCCACAGGTTCTAAGGCATTCCGTGAATTGCTCCTTGCGGAGGATTACGAGGGAGCATTAAGCGTGGGAAATGCGCAAGTACTTAGCGGAGCGCATTGCTTAGATGTGAGTGTTGCCTTTGCCGGACGCGATGAAAGCCACGATATGCAAGAGTTAATTTCGCGCTATGCTACCAAGATTCCACTTCCTCTAATGCCTGATTCCACGCAAGTTAATGCGCTAGAAATTGCATTAAAGTTAATCGGTGGGCGTCCGATTATCAACTCTGCAAACCTTGAAGATGGCATAGAAAAATTTGATAAAATCGCAAACCTTGCAAAAAAATTCGGTGCAGCCCTTGTCTGTTTGACGATTGATGAAAAGGGAATGTGTAAGACATTTTCACGCAAAATTGAATGCGCAAAAAGAATGATGGAACGCGCAAAAAATGTGCATAAATTGCGTGAGGAGGATATTATCTTTGACCCGCTTACCTTTACGATTGGTAGCGGTGATGCGGAATATTTCACCGCAGGAATGGAGACTTTAAACACCATAGCAGAGCTAAGCCGCCTCTACCCAAAGGCTGGAAGCACACTTGGGCTGTCCAATATCTCCTTTGGATTAAGCAAAGAAGGTAGAATCTGCTTAAATTCCGTCTTTTTGCACCACGCAATTCAAAAAGGGCTGACTTCGGCAATCGTCAATGTTGCACATTTGATTCCTTATGCGCAAATGGAATCGCAAGATATTAAGGTTTGTGAGGATTTGATTTTCAACCATTCACACACGAGTGAGCCTCTCTATGCATTCATCAAACATTTTGAATCTAAAGCGGGAATGCAATTTCAAAGCTCCAAAGAAGAGGAGAATCTAAGCACAGAGCAAAGAATCGCAAAATACCTCATCAATGGCGATTGGGTGGCTATGCAAAAGCTTTTACCCACCGCTAAGGATTCCATTAATCCCGAGATTATCATTAATACAATTCTTATTGACGCGATGAAAATCGTAGGAGAGAGGTTTGGCAATGGTGAAATGCAACTGCCCTTTGTGCTGCAAAGTGCGGAGGTGATGAAAAAGAGCGTGGATTATCTGAATGAATTTTTACTCAAGAAACAAAGCTCCCATAAGACAACGATTGTCATTGGCACGGTGAAGGGCGATGTGCATGATGTGGGCAAGAATCTTGTGGATATTATCCTAACCAATAATGGCTTTAATGTGATTAATATCGGAATCAAGGCGGAGCTAGAGAAGTTTTTAGAGGTGATAGAATCCCAAAAAGTAGATTGTATCGGAATGAGTGGATTGCTCGTGAAATCTACATTGGTGATGAAGGAAAATTTAGAGGAGCTAAAGAGGCGCGGAATCACAATTCCTATTATGCTAGGTGGTGCGGCACTCAATCGCAATTTTGTGGAGGAATATTGTAAGCCAAATTATGACGGAATCATTTTTTACTGCAAAGACGCCTTTGATAGTGTCGCAGCAATGCAAATCATTCAAAGCGGAGATTTTAGTGATTTAACCCTGCCAAGCGATAGGGCTAAAGTTGCAGAAAATGCGGAGAGTGCGGAATCTAAACTTGCTAGAAAAGAAGCGAGACTTGCAAAAAAGCTTACAAAATCCTTAGAGAAGGATTCCACACCAAAGCCCACAAAATGCGAATTGGAATTTACTTATGATTCCTATAATCCCCCATTTTTTGGCGTAAAATCCTTGCAATTAGATTCCACAATGCTAGATTCCGTGTTTGATTATTTGGATAAAGACTTGCTTTTCAAACACCGCTGGGGTTATAGCAAACTCAAAAAAGAGGAATATCAAGCGTTAAAAAAGAACGAGCTAGAGCCGACTTTGGAGCGTTTGAAGCAGGAATTTATCCAAAAAGAGATTTTTAAACCTGTCGTGCTATATGGGTATTTTCACACACGCACTAGACAGCCTCAACGCTTGGAGGACGGGCTAATTTTAGAGTTAAGCGCAACAGAGGATTTTAAAAATGCGGAATCCTTTTTGTTCCCACGTAGTGGCAAAAAGCCTTATTTGTGCTTGGGGGATTATTTCAACCCCAAAGGCGATATTTGCGCCTTGCATTTGGTTTCAAGCGGACACAATCTTGCGCCTTTTGAAGAAAGCCTTTACAAAAAGGGGGAATACCATAAATACTATTTAGCCCACGCTTTAGGGGTAGATTTAGCGGAAAGCTTAGCAGATTTTATCCACGCAAGAGTGAGGCAGGAATTGCATTTGGATTCCAAATGCGGACAGAGATATTCCTTTGGCTACCCTGCGTGTCCTGATTTATCACTTAGTGTGGGGCTGTTTAAGCTATTAAATCCGGAATCCTTTGGGATTCTCTTAAGTCAAACTTATCAAATGACACCCGAAGCCACCACTTCTGCACTGATTGTGCCACACCGCGAAGCAAAATACTTTGCGGTTTAGATTCTATGCCCATTTTAAATGGGTGGCATATCAATGGAATCCGAGTTTGTCTTTGTATTATTTTCCGGTGGTATAAACTGCGTTTGTGTATTTTGGGCAGTTTGTTCATAAATAATTTCAAGGCTTGGATTGGAATCTGTTAAATCCACAAAACGCGTACAATGCTTGTGAAAAGTGAGTTTTATTGTGCCTGTTGGTCCATTGCGCTGTTTGCCAATAATGATTTCTGCTTCTTCTTCATTGCGTGGAATATAAGTGCTTTTATACTCTTTATTTTCCTTTTTTGCCGCTTCTTCCTTTTCTTTCTCGTCCTTTTGCTTATACACCGCATCACGATAAACAAACAAAATAATATCCGCATCTTGCTCAATAGATCCCGATTCTCTTAAATCTGAAAGCATTGGGCGGCGGTCGCTTCTGGATTCTAAACTGCGATTAAGTTGTGAAAGCGCGATGATTGGAATCTCTAACTCCCTTGCAATCATTTTAAGCCCACGGCTAATTTCGCTCACTTCTTGGTGTCTATCTTTGTTGTTTGCGCTACTCATAAGTTGCAAATAATCAATCACAGCAAGTCCAATTTCTGGGTGTTTGGATTTAACCTTTCTAAGTTTAGTTCTTAGCTGATGAATCGTAAGCAAACCATTATCATCAATAAACAAAGGAGCTTTACTCATCACTTCTGCCGCACTTGTTAGCCTACTCCACTCCTCATCTTGCAAATTTCCCAAACGCAAATTCTGCAAAGCAATGGAGGTTTTTGCAGAGAGCATTCTTAGCATTAATTGTTCTGCTGGCATTTCAAGACTAAAAAACGCTACCCCCTTTCCTATATCCAATGCTTTTTGTGCCATATTCAACACAAGGGTTGTTTTCCCCATTGCAGGACGCGCAGCGACAATGATTAAGTCCCCCTTGTTAAATCCTGTTGTCATTTTATTTAAACCTGCAAATCCTGTATCTATGCCAATCAATAGATTATTTCCGCGCCTTTTCATCTCTGCAATATATTCTAAAGTGGATTCAATAATTTTTTCAGAATCCCTAAATTCTTTCACTTCGTGGGTATTGGTAATTTTATAAAGCTCACTTTGCAAATAATCTATAATTTCTTTTGTGCTTGTTCCTTCGTCCTTTGTGCTTTGGTTAATTTTCATTGCAAAAGAATGCAATTTGCGCTTAATGGAAGCCTCTAAAATTTCGTTCATATAAGATTTCAAATCGCTAATGGGATTGGTTGCAAGGATGTTTAAAATTTCCTCTTGTGCAATGGGGTGTGCTTTAGTAGAAAGCTTAAGAATAAACTCTTCATCAATCGGGCGGTCAGTGTGGCGAAGCTCTATCATTGCAGCAAAAATATTTTGGTGGGGTGCATAAGCAAAATCCTCTGCGGCTAAAGATTCTGCAATAAAATCTAGTTGCTCGGGGTCAAACAAAATGGAGTTTAACACTGCGCGTTCAATCTGTAATTGCATTTCCATTTGCATTCCTTAAAGTTTAATTGTTTTTAAGATTAAAAAATAAATGCGCCAAAGTAGTGAGCGCAAAAACAGGAGCAAAAAATCCTAGAATCGGAATCAAACTTAAACCATACAAAGGTAGAGTAATGCCACGAATTTTACTTTTTTGTTCTCTTTTTATCTGTTTGAGTTGTTTTTTTTCAAAAATTCCCTCACCAACATCTGCGACTAATGTTTTTGAAAACAACCAATAATTTGGTAATAAAATCACAAAAGAGCCAATAAATGGCACAAAATAAAGAGGCAATAAAAGGATTAGAAACAAAAAATACAATAAATAGATTCCAAACAAAGAGAATAAGGAGACTATCATACTAGTATTGCCATCAAGTGAATGGCTAGGATAATGCTTGTTACGCACAAAATTAACAACAAAAGGAGCTAAAAAAGAACAAATCATAAGCGTAAGCAAGAGTGAAAAGATTAAAAAACAAAAGGCTAAAAAGACAAAAAGTGTCATCTTAATAATATAATCCAAACCACTCTGAATCCAAGTAAGCCAAGCGATAGAGAGATTTAAATCCAAACGCAGATATTGATAAAGCATTGCATACCAATCACCACCAAAAATATAAAGAATCACACTCCAAAAAATAAAGGCAAAAAATAAAGGCAAAAATGTAAGGCTTAACAAATAAGGAGTGAAAAAATCTTTTTTAGCAAGTGCAAAATAATGCTTTGTTTGCGTAAATTGTTCTTGAATATTAGACGACATAACAATCCTTAAACATTATACTTTACCAAGTAAGAACTTCCCGCTTAATTTTATTGAGCGTATCAATCGCTTCTTTTAACCGAGAAACCTCATTGTCAATTTGTTGTAGATTCCATTCACCAAGCTCATCGGGCATATCTTGTGAGCCACGTTTAATCATAATATAATCCACAAAAGAAATCTTTGCTAATCCTAAAAGCAACTGAATCTCCGCCTGTGCCTCTTCAATTTCACGCAAAATTCCCTCAATACGTTCAAACATTTTAATCCTTTCTAGCCAAATTGAAGCCAAAATTTTAGCATTTTTGATAATTTTTTACAAAGAAATAAAATCCTCCAACACTTCTTCTTGCGTTATGTAGGAAATATCAAGCATAAAATCCTGCAAAATAGGTTTTTCTACAATAAGAATTGGAGAAGTAGAAAAACCTTTTGAATAGAGTTTGTGGCGCAAAAGAAGTTGTGCCTCTTCACTTGTTCCAACACGCAAGAGTGTATCAAAATCTGCAACTTGTAAAAATTCCTTAAATTCCTCAAACAAAAGCAACAAAATCCCCTCCTTATTTGCATATCCAATTCCTTTATGCCAAAACTCTATCTTTGCTTTGGTGGGCTTAGAGAGAAAAGAATAACTGCAAATAAAACTTGGAATGGCTTGATTGTTATTTGTCAGTAAGCCTTTGGTGAGTTGATAGCGCAGGACTTTGCGCTTAATGATTTGATAGGATTGATTGGATTCCTCTAGTTTTTTACGCGTTTGAAAGTTATGGAATCGCAAAGCAGGGAGATTTCTGGTTTCTCTTGGCGCACTTAAAGAGGATATAAGCTCTAGGGGGTTTTTATTGGATTTATTGCGTTGATCTTTGAGCGCAAAAAGGCAACCACAATAATTTTGACGATAAAGTTTCGCTTTCTTTGCTAACTCATTTTGTGCTTGTGTGCCACCCTTACTTCGGACATCAAGAGGTAAAAAATCAAGATTCCAATCTCTAGCAATCCTTTCTCCTTGTGCAAAAAGCTCGGGTTGAGATTTCATTGGACTTGCAAGTAAGGTAGTTGTAAATTCCACACAATGCGTTTTTGTGGCAATTTCTGCTGTTTTGATTAAACGAAAATCAAAACAAAAACTACACCGCTCACCTTTTTCTGGAGCCTTTTCTAATCCCTTAGCATTTTCTAACCATTTTTTATCCTCATATTCCCCAACAATGAGTGGAATCCCAAGAATATCACAACTGCGTTGAACATCACTTAAACGCAAAGCATATTCTTCATAAGGGTGAATGTTTGGATTATAAAAATATCCACAAAAACACTTGTTAGGATAAAGTTTCTTAAGTTGCGTTAAAAAATGATGGCTATCTACACTGCAACAAATATGAACCAAAGTCGTATTTTGATGGCTGAAATTGTAAGGTAGAGATGACATTTTATGCCTTTTGGATTCTTTTTAGAATGCAGAATTTTAATATAAACTTAGCATAAGTTCAAGAAATTATGCTAAAATTCCCGCGACCCTTTCATCTAGTGGCCAAGGATAATGCCCTTTCACGGCATACACGGAAGTTCAAATCTTCCAAGGGTCGCCAACTTCATAAGTGCTATTAACCCTTTCCAATCCAAGCCCATATTTTTAATAAAAGTCAATCCCAACTTAATTCTTTAACTTTATCAACTCTTATTAAAACAAACTAACATTCTCATTTTGTTTAGATAATTGTATATCAGAAAAAATTTCTTGTTCCAAATAATACCACTCTAAATCCGCCGGAATAGAGGAATCTGACAAGGTTTGCGAATTGCTATTTTCTCCCATATTTTGAAAAGAACGTGCGCTATACCCTGCAATACTACCACCCTTCATAAAATACGCCGTTACTCCTGCTCCGATTCCAGCACCCAGCAAGAATGCGTCCGTCTTTGGCGAAATACACCCGCTAAAGAAAACCGCCACACAAGCAAAATAGCTAAAAATTAACATTTTTTTAAATGTCGTCTGTTTCATTGTCTACCTCTTCTTAAAATAGAATCTAACTTTCTCTAAGCACACTTTATTCCAAAATTAGATAGAATCGCAAATTTCAAGCAAAAACGAATAAAAAGACAAGGTTTAACAATGTTTGGAATGGGATTTTTTGAAATTTTAATGGTTGCTGTGGTTGCAATTATTTTTTTAGGACCAGAAAAACTGCCCAAGGCATTAGTGGATGCAGCAAAATTCTTTAAAGCGGTTAAAAAAACAATGGACGAAGCCAAAGATAGTATTGAGCGCGAAGTAAATATAAGTAAAATAAAAGAAGAAGCTCTAGCTTATAAGAATAGCATCACACAAGATATTCAAACACTAAGCAAAGATTTGGAATTAAAAGATATTAATTTAGATTTGGAAGAAAAAGATTTATCCCCCACAGATTCCACCCATAAAGACAATCCAAAAACTTCAATCCCAAAAAATACTCAAGAGATTCCTAAGGATTCTGCATTGCAAAATTTAGATTCCTTGCCGACAAAAGAAGTTATACCCAATAAGCTTAATAAAACAACTTTGGAGTTTGGAGCAAACTTAACTCAAACACCAAAGGGAGAAAATGTAGAATCCCAAACAACAAGGAATGAAAATGTTTGAAGACTTAAAGCCTCATATTCAAGATTTGCGCAAATGCCTGATTCGGATTACTCTTGCACTCCTTGTTACTTTTATTGCTTCTTTTTATTTTTGGGAACTTATTTTGGATTGGATGGTTGCTCCTCTTAGCTACGCACTTCCTAAAGGTCGCGAAAGTGTCATTTTCACACAAGTAGGAGAGGCTTTTTTTACTGCGATTAAAGTAGCGTTTTTTAGTGGATTTATTTTTGCTTTGCCAATTATTTTTTGGCAAATTTGGATTTTTGTCGCTCCGGGATTGTATGATAATGAAAAAAAATTTGTGTTGCCTTTTGTAATCTTTGGCACTTTTTTCTTTTTATGCGGTTGCGCTTTTGCCTACTATATCGCTTTCCCTATCGGTTTTGATTATCTTATTAACTTTGGTTCTCAACTCTTCACCGCACTTCCGAGCATTGGAGATTATGTGAGTTTCTTTGCTAAGCTTATGGTAGGGTTTGGAATCTCCTTTGAGTTGCCTGTAGTTACATTTTTCTTGGCAAAAATTGGATTGGTTACAGATAGAACTTTGAAAGAATACTTTAAATACGCCATTGTATTTATTTTTATTCTTGCGGCAATCCTCACGCCACCTGATGTGCTTTCACAATTTTTAATGGCGATTCCTCTTGTTTTGCTTTATGGATTATCCATTGTTATTGCTAAAATTGTCAATCCTTACAAGCCTGAAGAAGAGATAGAATAAACCAATGCGTGAATTACAACTTGAAAGCTATGATTACACTTTACCCAAAGAGCGCATTGCAACCTGCCCTATTATCCCAAAAGAAGCGGCAAAACTTCTAGTTTATGAACGCAGAAGCGATAAAATCACGCATACAACTTTCAAAGATTTTGCAAACTTTCTACCACGAGAAACCTTGCTTGTTTTTAATAATACCAAAGTTTTACCCGCAAGACTCTATGGCACAAAAGCCGTGCAAGATTCTAAAAACCCTAACACAAAAGGTGCAAAAATTGAAGCACTTTTTCATAAAGAAATTGCACCCAATGTCTATCTAATGCAATTTAGGGGACGTTTAAAAATTGGACATTTAATCGCCTTTGAAGGAGGAGTTTTTGCTAGAATCCTAAAAGAGATTCAAGAAAATACATTGGGTGTAGGCTTTAAAGAAGCAGAATTTTTTAGGATTTCAAACAATGCTTTAGAATCCCCTTTGAATCGTGAAGAATTTTTTGAATTTTTAGAAAATTTTGGAAATATTCCTTTGCCTCCTTATATGAAAAGACTAGCAACACAAGAGGATAAAAAAGACTATCAAAGCGTTTTTGCAAAACATTTAGGCGCGATTGCTGCACCAACTGCTTCCTTGCACTTTAGCGAGGAATCTTACAAGAATCTAAAACAAAACTTTCAAAGCACAGAGGTAACATTGCATATTGGTGCTGGAACTTTTATAGGTGTAAGCGTAGAAAATATTTTAGAACACAAAATGCACAAAGAACTTTTTTTTATCTCGCAAGATTCTGCGGATAAAATTAAACTTGCCTCCCATATTACCGCCATTGGAACAACCGCTACACGCGTGATTGAAGAATTTGCTAGAAATGGGAAACTAAGTGGAGAATGTGATTTGTTTTTACATCCCCAAAACAAACCTCTCAAAACCAATGCACTTTTAACTAATTTTCATCTGCCAAAAACTACTCTTTTAATGCTTGTGGCTTCCTTTATAGGGCTAGACAAGACAAAGCAACTCTATCAAGAAGCAATCGCAAAAAACTATCGCTTTTATTCTTATGGCGATGGAATGTTGATTCTATGATGAAGCAAATTTTACAAACCCTCCAACCCTCTCAAATTGCACAATTAGAATCCTATGCAAACTTACTCTTGCGTTGGAATGCGATTCATAGCCTAAGTGGAGCAAAAGATTCGCAAAGCATTCAAAAAAATATCCAAGACTCCCTCTATCCTTTGAGTTTAAAGGAGTTGAATCTGCACACAAAAACTAGCCTATTAGATGTTGGGAGTGGCAATGGCTTCCCAAGTGTGCCTCTTGGAATTGTGCTTGGGATTCCTACAATTCTCTGTGAGCCTAATGCCAAAAAAGCAGCTTTTTTGCAAAATGTTAAAGCAAATTTAAACCTAAAAAACTTTACAATTCAGCGCAAAAAAATAGAATCGTTAGAGTTAGAAACCAAGCCAAACCTGATTACCTCAAGGGCAACCTTTAACATAAAATTTTTTTTAGAAAAGTGCGGTAAGCACATTGCACAAGAAACAACCATCTTACTCTATAAAGGTTCAAACTTTGAAAATGAGATTCCAAAAGGTTTAAAATATACACATTTTCAAAAGGGCTTATTGCATTATCTTGTCATTTTAGGGGAGAATTTAAAATGTTAAAGTTTTTTTTATTGATTTTATTCTTGGTTGGCATATATTTGCTTTTTTTTCGTAAAAATCCCAAGAAACCAACAAAAAATGACTTCCAATCAACACAAGATTCCATTATGTTTGAATGCGCAGAATGTGGCACTTATGTCTCTAGTGAGGAAGTGATTGTTAAAGACGGAAAATACTATTGCTCCAAAGAATGCGCCAAACTAAAGTAAAGGACAAGAATGCTTATTTTAAATCACCCCTGTATTGAATCCTTAAATATTGTTTGTGTGCATTCTCAAAACCAAATTGCCCAGACATTGCCAACAGATTTTTTGGTTTTAACTTGCGATTCTTTAGAGAAAACCTTAACTCTTGCACACTATTGCAGTAATAATGCAATAACTTACTCAAAAATCGTTACAAGCGTTAAAGAATCTCTACTGCTAGTAAATTTAAATGTGCGATTCCTACTTTGCACAAATCTAAACCTTGCTCAATCTTTACAAAAACTCGCGGAAACCTATCTCTTTGATGCAAAAATTTTATTTTGCATACAAGACGAAGAGGAAATTGAAAAAATCGCAAAATATGGAATTGATGGGGTTCTCTTTGCGAAACTTTGAAACTTTAGAATCTTTTGCGCCCTTTAATACACTTTCCAAAGGAGATTTAGAGGATTTAAACCGCATTACAACATTCAAAACTTTTGCACCCAAAGAGATTTTGCTTTATGAACAAACAGAAGTGCATTGTTTGTATTTTCTCTGTCAAGGCTTATTAAAACTCTACAAAGTCAATCGTTTTGAAAATGAAGTCTTCTTGGGACTTTTAGAAAATGGATTATTACTAGATTTTAATTTAGAGGGCAAACTCATTTCTTTTGCTAATATTGAATGTATGCAAGATTCCATTGTTGCTTGTTTTGATGGAGAGAAATTTACTAAATTGCTAGAATCCAATCCACGTCTTTTAACTTTATTCTTCAAAGAAGCCCAAAAGAAAATTGCACTTTTTGAAGAAGTAATCCAAAAAAATCTGATTTTTGACAGCACTGCAAAGATTGCTTATGCCCTTTATTTTGATTTAGACAAATTCAATGCACACAAAAAACAAGATAATGCCATCTTTTTGAATATTCAGCCCGAAACACTCTCCAGAACCCTTAAAAAACTTCATCGCGATAATATTTTAATTACCAACAAACAAGGGAAAATTGAAATCATCAATCCGCAAAAACTTTACAATATCTTCAAACAGGATTAACAATGACAAAAATTGTAACACGTCTCATCATACTTGGGATTCTCACAACACTCTGTATTTCTACGATGATTCTATCTGTGATTTTTATCAATCAACTTGGAATCCAAGATGGCTACATTATCAATATTGCCGGCAAAGAACGAATGCTTACACAAAAAATTACCAAAGAAATTTTTATTATCAATTCTCAAAATAACCAAGATTATACCGCATTAAATGCAGCCTTAGAGGAATTTGAAGCCAATCTGCACACATTGCGTTTTGGGAATGAGCAAAAAAACATTAATCCCCCCACTAACACAACTATTGCCTCAAAGCTAGAGGCAATCAATACGCAATGGGTAACCTTTAAGGCATTGGTAGAAGATTTCAAGCGAACTTCCAATCACCTCCATAAAGATAGAAAATTTTTAGATGAAAATAACACAAAAATGCTACTTCTCTCGGATAATATCGTCAAGTCAATGGTGGAATCTAAAATGTCTGCAAAACTCATTGATGATTCTGGGCGACAAAGAATGCTCACGCAACGGATAGCGTATTTTATGATGCGCTATTTTCATATTTGGGACGATGAATCCTATCAGGCTTTTAAAGAAAGTTATTATCTTTACGATAGCATTATCACAGACTTTTATCAAAACCCAACCCATAAGCGCATTCCCAAACTTGCAAACTCCATAAAAGAAGCTTATGAATTTTGGCAAATTTATTCTAATCATATTGATAATGTCCTCAAACTACAAGAGCGTATAGTAGAGGATTTGAAGCAAATTACTTCACAAAATACCGCAATCTTAAACGAAATTGATTGGACGGTGAGTCTTTATTCTGACATTTCAATCCGACTACGCACCTATTTAGAAAAATTCCAATATGTTGTGGCTTTTATTATGATATTGCTCGCACTTTATTCTGTTTATAACCTTTTAAATATCAAGGCACACTTAGCACACTTCTTGCATAAAACACGACTTCTAGCAAGTGGAAAACTTGACAATAATCTTGCAGAAGCAATCCAATTAGAGGGGGAAAGTGAGCTTTCACAGGCTTCACAAAATCTTTCCCGCTTTTTACAACGCATAGAAACAACCAAAGAAACCTCTCAACAAGCAATCCATTTGAGCGATCTTATCAACGAAGAAATGACAAATATTAGCGAGGAGATTCGGCACAAACTTGTTTATGCAAAAATCGCCCAAGAAAGACGCAAGAATATAGAAAATACACTTAACTTAAGCGAAGACATTGCAATCCAATCTAGCGAACAACTCATTATTGCTGCAAGGTTGATAGATAAACTCCACAGGATTTTAAAAGAAATTGAGGATTGTTGCAAGTAAAGAGAATTTTATAGGTTAATTTTTGGATTTGAATCCAAAGTGTTTTGGCTGATAGAGATTGATTAAGTAAGCAGCAAATACTGCTATACTCCCGCCAATTAGCGTTAAAACGCTTGGAATCTCCCCTAGAATTACAAAACTGCTCAAAAGAGCAGTAACAGGAATAAGTAAATTGAAGGAACTCGCCTGTGCTGCGCCCACACGCGCAACACCCATATAATAAATACTCGTCCCAACCGCTGTAGATAATACCGCAACAATAAACATCATCCACCAGAATCTTGCATCAAAGGAAAATATTTCAAGCATTGCAGGTTGAAAGATAAAAATGGGGGAAAAAAGCAATAAGCTAAAAAAGGTAATATAAAGATTAATTGCCACGGGGTGGATTCCAATATTACGACAAATAAGCGTTAAAACCGCCCAATCCAAAGCACAAAACACAAAAAGAGTATTAAATTTGCCAAAAAGCTCTTGCCAACTTCCCAAATTCAAGAGACAAGTCCCAGCAATCACACCCAAAAACAATCCCAAAATCTCATTATTCTTCATCATTTTACTAGAATCTTTTTGCAATTTTGCAACGATAAAACTCAAAAGATAGGCAAAGATAGGAATCAATGTTGTTACAAGCACACCTCCTTTACCCGCACTTCCATAATTTAAACCAATAAAATACATCAAAGAATATAAGCAGTTACATAAAGCGGCTAATATCAAGAGTTTAAATGAATGTGTATCCATACGCAATGGAATCTTTAGTAAAATCACAAGGGGAACAGAAGCAAGAAATGCAAAGAAAAAACGCCAAAAGGTTATGACATCTGCTCCAATATAACTCACCATTACTTTGCTAGCAGACCAAGATGCACCCCAAAATATCATTGCTATAACTAATAGAATATAAAATAAAAGATTCTTATTCACTGCAACTCTTTTAAAATTTTTAAAATCTTAGCAAAAATTTTATCACAAGGTAATAAGAAAAATTGATGAATGTTTATTTAAGGCTTTTTTCTAAACTTTCAAGACGAATTTCATATTCTTTTTGCATTTTGACTAAATTAGCAGTTGCAGTAATTTGATTCAATAATATCCACAAACTAAGCGATGCAAAAATAATCATAATCACACAAGCAATAAGAGAAATCTTCACTGCTTTGTTTGCAATAGTTTGGTTGCGTTTAAGCTCACTTTGTATCTCATTTTCTTGCATAAAAACCCCTTAAATCCTTTGAAATTTCCGTTTAAAAAAATAATGAAAAGTCATTAAAATAAATGAAAAAATAGCTAGAATCATTACAATACTCGCTCCTGCTTGTAAGTCATAAAGGTAAGCCACAAGGATTCCACATAGCATACAAGCAAACGAAATAAAACTTGCTCCCAACATCATTTTAGCAAGAGAAGATGTAAAAATTTCACTACAATAAGCGGGAATACTCAAAAGCGCAACAATAAGAATAATGCCAACCGAGCGCATAGAAATCACAACCCCCAAAGCAATTAAAATCATCAAAAACACACTAAAGACTTTTGTATTAATGCCTTGAAGTTGTGTGAATTCACTATCGTAAGAGATTCCTAAAATAATGCGATAATAAAATCCTACAAAAACAATGAGAAAAACACCAAAAAATACCATAAAATAAAGATCATTGGTTGTAATGCTCAAAATACTTCCAAACAAATACCCCATAAAATCTTTATTATAACCCGGTGTTAGTTCCACCAAAATCACACCCAAAGCCATACCAAATGCCCACAATGAGCCAATAAGAGAATCCAAACGCTCCTTTGCAAACAAGAGCATATAAGCTAAAAGGATTGCGCAAAATACGCTAAATCCCATTGCTCCAGCCAAAATTGGCACACCAAAGAATGCTGCGATTCCAACTCCACCATACACGCTATGAGCAATTCCACCTGCCACAAACACCATACGATTCGTTACAACAAGCGTTCCAATGATTCCACAAATAATACTCGTGCAAAATGCACCCCAAAGTGCGTTCTGCACAAAAGTATAGTTTAAAATATCAATCAACAAGCCACTCCAAACTCTCTTCGTTTAGTTCGGCTTTAATCCTATCCATTCTAATTTCAGCATTTAAATATTCTGTAATCTCAAGCATATCTATTAGAGCATTACGCATACAACTCGTAGCACCAGGGCTTGGTGTCATATTAAAGGTAATGCCTTCTCCACTTTTAATCTTTCTCTCCCCTAAAACAAGTTTTTTTGCTTTCTTGTCAAGCACTTGTGGGCGGATTCCACCAAAACCACTAGCATAAGTTAAATCTTCCACTCTAAGAGAAGGAATGATTTTTTGCGCTTCTTTGATAAAGAATTTTTTACCAATACCCGGCACCTCATACAAGAAGTTTCTTAAAATATAATTGCGAATTTCGCTATCTGAAAATAAATCCCACATAATTTGGATTGTAGCCAACTCCCCAAAACCAGAAGTTTTAAAGAAATCCAAATAAGTGCCACTTTTAAAACGTTCTAGTTTTGGGAGAGAAAGAGCAGTTGGTCCCAAACGATTCTTGCCCTTTGCGACTACATCAGGATCTCCGTGAATTGCGGCAAAAGGCAACTTAGGATTCTGCACTGCATACACCTTCCCTCTTAGTTTATCACCCGGTATAAAGAAAAAACTACCTGCCACAGGCAAACAACCAAGATCCAAACCAAATCCCATATTTTGCGCTAGAAACAATGAATGCGCTCCTGCATTAACCAGCACAAAAGAAGCAGTAATTGGTTCTTTACCTTTCGCACGAATGGTGTATTTTCCATCTCCTTGCTTGATGATATCCATAACTTGATAATTAAATACCGCTTTATGCTCATCAAACACACTTTGCTCCACCATATGGTGCGCCACAGAGCAAAAATCCATTGCGCAAAAACTTTTGCGCATTCCAGAAGCAACAACATTTTCTGCACGATCGCTCCCATCTCCTAGTTTGATGATATTGGGTTCAATCTCCTTAATATCTTCTTTGGTGAAAAATTCCAATTCCGGATAAATTTCTTTGAATTCTTCATGACGTTTTTTTATAAATTCCACTTCTTTATCCCCTACACCAATCGCCATTTTTTGATACTCAAAAATACTTTTATTTTGCAACTGATGAAACAAAGCATAAGAAACTAGCATTTTTGCTGACCTTGAAACTTTCTTTGCCTTCTCAAGGGTATAATTGGTTTCAATGTCCCCTGCGTGAATTGTTTGAGAGTTATTGTTGCCACTAGAGCTAAGAGTGGCAGGTTCTTCGTATTTTTCTACCAAAACCACTCTCTTTAAATCTGTATAATGCGTGAGTGCATAAAACAATGCACTTCCAGAAATCCCAGCTCCAATAATTGCTACATCATAAGAATTATCCATTTTCATCTCCTACCATTAGAATTCCACAAACCCATAAGTTCCACCTCACAAAAATGCTCCTCTCTTGTTTTCATATCACAAGGAATATTAATGTTGTTTGGCAAATTATGTGTTGTTACCTCTTTATTAACATATAAAACTTTTTTTGCACAATCTAGCAAAACCGATACATCGTGACTAATCATTATTATAGTCTTTTCTTGATTGATTTGTCGCAATAAATCATAAATTTCTTTTTGACTCTTTTGATCTACACTTGCTGTTGGCTCATCTAAAATCAAAAGATTAGGATTCCCACACAATGCACGTGCAATTAGCACTCTTTGACGTTGCCCTCCAGAAAGCTCACCGATTTTTTTATCCGCATAAGATTCCATACGCAACCACTTTAGCTTCTCCATTGCAATTTCTCTTGCATTTTTAGGCAAAAACCCTCCAAAAAGTCTAGGTTTTAAAAATCCCATCATCACAACTTCCAATGTTGTAATAGGAAAATGGCGATTTAAAAAAGTGTTTTGTGGGACATAACCAATACGCAAATTTTTGTCTTTAATTATCTCTCCACTTGTGGGCTTTAACAATCCAACCAAAAGACGCGCCAATGTGCTTTTGCCGCCACCATTTGGTCCAATGATTGCCCAGAAATCACCCTCACAAATCGTCCAATTCACATTATACAAAATTTGCTCTTTGGTAAAATAAAATTTAACATTTTTGCATTCAATAATTTTTTTATCTTCATTGGTTTGCATTCTTTAATTCACTCTCTAAAAACAAATTACGCATACCATAAATGCGATGAATTAGTAATTTTTTTTGGTCAATACCTTGTATATCCTTACCAATCTCAAGTGGAGTAATGGCAATTTTTCCAATAATCTTTCTCCCCTCTTGTGTTTCATTTTGTAGCGTTCTTAATCCCCAAATATCGTGCAGGATATAAATTTGCCCATTGAATTGCCCAAGATAAAGCATAATATGCCCTTTCATACCAAGGAGTGTGCCAAAAGGAATCGCATTTTGTTTAATAGATTCTATTTTTTGTTCCGCGTTTAGCGAGTTAAAATCAAAATATAAAGCGAAATCCTTTTTTTCTTTATTTTCATAGCGCATTTGAGCCTGTGAATTTCTAGGCAAATAGAATCCAAAATTACCTAAAATATCACGCAAAAACATAGAGCAATCCCGATTGCCAAACATACCACCCCAACCATATTTCTCACCCATAATTCCCTGAGCCAAACTAGCAACTTCTAAACCAGAAAAACTCATTGGAAATTTTGCAAAAGATTCTTGATTCAATATAACTTTAAGCGAATGCGCATAGCCACGAGAATCCCGTAAGAAAATTTGACTTTCATATTTACTTTTAGTGCTTCCAAGCATTGGCAAAACCATTCCAATACGCGCAGATTCTAAATATTCTTGATGGTAATTTCTAATAGGTGTAAA
Organism: Helicobacter rodentium ATCC 700285; assembly: GCF_000687535.1. Classification (GTDB taxonomy): domain Bacteria; phylum Campylobacterota; class Campylobacteria; order Campylobacterales; family Helicobacteraceae; genus Helicobacter_D; species Helicobacter_D rodentium. The sequence continues at coordinate 97,044 of NZ_JHWC01000002.1, read as the reverse complement.
ATCTTGAGTAACTACTAAAAAATCTCGTGTTTGCTCTAATTCCTTTATTTGATTATCATTTAAGATTCCAACATCTAAGCTCAAAACCCACCCACTGACAAATCCACTCTCTACAAATGCCCATTTGCCTGAACGCGAATAATGCGTAATTAACACGGGTGTCCCCAAATAAATAGAAGAATTTTGCCAATAATCAAAAGGGAATCCCTCTCCCGCTTTCTTTGGATTATAAAATCTTGGCTTGTTTGTAGGCAAAACACGCAAGTTTGTATTGCGTGTAATAATAGCGGGCTTCTTTGTGCTTGGATAAGCATCTAAATTTGCCTCAAATTCAAGCAATTCAATTTCCTCTCTCTCATAGGGCAATAAATTTTCTCCAAAACCTAAATTCTTATAGGCTGCATTTAATCCCCATTTTAATTCCTCTGCACTATGTTGCACCTGCCTTTTAAAAGGAGAGAAAAAATGCGCTAAATATTCCTTTTTTAAACTAGATTTTTTTGCTTGATTTAAGCTAAGAGATTTTTGGGTAAAAACCTTTAAATCTTGCGCAGGCAAAGCAATCGCAATCTCTTGCGGATTATCTAATTTTTGAGCACAACCAGCAAAAAATAATCCAAAAAACAATAGAGCGAAAATTACAACCTTATCTTTTAGTTCCATCTTTTTAATTCACCATTGTGTATTTTGATAAAAATTTTCATCAAAACCCACTATGACGCCCTCTTTGCATTCAATTACTGGACGCTTAATTAACATTGGTTCTTTGATGAGCCATTCTTTTATCTCCGATTCCGTTAAAGCCAAATCTTTTAACCCTAGTTTTTTGTAAGTTGTCCCCTTTTTGTTGTATAGCGTCTCTAAACTAACAAATTTCAACCAATTATTTAAAAGATTCTGCGTTGGTGGAACAACCTTAAAATCTATAAACTCATAAGGAATATTTTTGGAATTTAAAAAATTCAATGCTTTTTTAACACTTCCACAATTCTTAATACCATAAATTTTTACCATTCAATTCCCTTTCAAAATACTTTTAATGCAAAAATATAAAAAATAATTCCTGCAAAAATGCTTAATACAGAATTTTTAGAAAACACAAAACATACAACAGCACAAGCAATTCCCCCGATTTCATAAAGCCCATAGGTTTCACTCCAAGCCGTATCTTTTAAACTAAAAAAGACTAAAAGCGTCATAATAAGTAAAGGCATAGTTTCCTGCAAATAACTCAACAATAATGATTTATTTGCCTTTCTTAAAACAAAAAATGGCAAGAATCTTGTTAAAGCCGTGCCAAAAGATGCAGCTAGAATTGCTCCTAAAATATAAAACATATTTAATTCCTCGCTTGTTTGCATTTCCATATTGCTAATCCTTTGACATTTTTGAGCTTGATAGATTCTGCGCACTTTGAATCCACTTTCTAAAAATCAACAAAATAGCGATTCCACATACCAAACTCAAAATCAAAAACTGCTCACTAGGAAAAACAACAAGCCCCAATACACCAAGAACCAAAGCAATATAAAAAGGTTTTTTGTTTTTAGAACTTTTCAACAATGCTAAAGTTAATACACTAAAGAGTGCAGTAAGTGCAAACTCCACCCCTTGAGGTTGGAATCCTAATTGCTCTCCCAAAAAGATTCCAATCGCACAACCCAAAATCCAATAAATATGGTCAAAAAGGGTAATATAGAGATAATTTTTCTCCATTTCTTTTGGGCTAAGATTGAGTGTTTCTTTGTTTGTTTTTAATACAGCAAATGTTTCATCTGTAAGCCCAAAAAGAATATAATATTTGGAGATACCAAAATTCTTGATTTCATCTGTAACAGCTAGAGAGTAAAACATATGGCGAATATTAAGCAAAAAAGAAGCGACTGCTATTTGAAAGAATCCTGCGTGAATTGCAAGCAAAGAAACAAGCAGAAACTGACCCGCCCCAGTAAAAATCAAAATTGCGATTAAAATACCAAAATACCAAGCCAAATGCAATTTGGAAAATAAGATACCAAAGGCGATACCAAGCGGTAAATACCCCATCAATACAGGCAATGTCTGTAAAAAACTTTTTAAAAACATCTATTTAACAATATCCAATGCGAAATAAGTTTTCAAGATTCAAGTTTAACCAGCAATATCAAGTCTTGGAGTATAAGAATTACTTGTTGTGTTTGCAGCATAACTCTTGATTGCATATTGAATATACTTATTAGAGGACTGCTCTTGGTTAGAAGTTTGAAATTTTGCATTATTTGTATTAGAAGAATTTTGATTTGCAACACTCTCGGCACTCTTGGAAGCAGATTCCACTTCTTGTGTATTTTGTGTATTATCCGAATCTTTTGTTTGTTCCTTTATCTCCTCTGCTTGTTCTCTTGCTTGCTCACTTCTAGCTTGTATTTCCATTTGCGCAGCACTAGCAGCAACTTTATAATCTTGAGGGCTTGGGTCAGCAGGAGCCATTGCAGCAGATACAATTTGACGCGCATTTTGGATTGTCTCTTCTGGCGTTCTACCTTCTTTCATAGAGATTGGCACTTCACCTGATGTAGCATACATTTTACCATCCGGTCCGCGTGTATAACCAAAAGTAGCTCCTCCACTCACGACACCCGCACCAGCCCCTATATGCGCAGCTTCGTGCGCACGCACATTTGCGTCTATTGCAGCTAACTCACGCACATATTGCTGTTCGCCCTCATCTAATTTTTCACCATTGGGTGCTTCAGGAGCAGTGAAGTCCTTCTGTTTTGATTCCTCATCAGTAGATTGTGTATTTTGCGATTCCATTGTGTTGCTAGAATTTTCTTTAGAATCCTGTGCTTTAAAATGATTGGAGTAATTTTGCAAACCAAAATAAGAATTTGTCATAATTTGCATTTGTCTCTCCTTTTTCAATCTTTTATGTTAATTATAACTCAAATTAGAATAATCATTTATAAAACCACTCAAGACTTTGAGTCAAATATTACCAAAGCCAAACTATACCTTGAAAGAATCTAGCTGACTATTTAGCGCACTTGCTTTTTGAGAAATTTCCTTAGAGATTCCATCAATCAAATGCACAGCTTTGCTATTTTCATCTGTTAGCCTTTGCACCTCGCCCACTTGCCTTAAAATATCATTGACTGCCCCAAAAAGCTCATTTGTTTTCTGTAAAGATTGCGAGGAAGCTTCCACAGCATCTTCTAGCGATTTAACACTCGTCTCTAAATCTTCCGTGCTTTCTATTGAAGCATCTGCAATATGCACCGTATTTTGCACATTTGCACCCATTGCATTATTTGCATCAGAAACAGATTGGACAATTGTATTTACCACCGCATTCACCTCGCCCAAGCTTTTTTGTGTACGTTCTGCTAATTTTCGCACTTCATCAGCTACAACCGCAAAACCTCTCCCCGCTTCCCCTGCACGCGCTGCTTCTATATTGGCATTTAAAGCAAGCAAACTTGTATGGTCGGCAATATCCGCAATAATCGCTAAAACATCTTTAATTTTTTCTGTTTCTTGAGCAGTTTGTGCAAGACGTTCCGCAATATCGCGTTCCACACCCACATTGCTTTGCACCTCATTGATAACTTTCAACAAAAGCTCCTTTGTCCTAGAAAGTTGATTTGCGGATTCTTGAATATCGTGGGCACTTTTTTGCACCAAGGACATAGAATCATTTAGCATTAATTCAATATTGTTCCCAAGATTCGTGCTTTGTTCCACAATCTTAACCAAACATTCAATCCGCTCATCAATTTCTTTAGAGGCAGTAGAAAGCTGCGTGGATTGCAAAATATTTTGATGACTTGCATCTTTAGCATCTGCAACCGTATTGTCAATTTTTTGGATAAAATCATTAATATACGAACTTGCTTTTGCAATTTCATCTTCATTTCTGATTGGCAAACGTTTCGTTAAATCTCCCTCCCCTTGTGAAAGGTCGTAAGCCACACTTGTGAGATTCAAAATTGGATTAAATACCCAACGATTAAACAAAAACAACAAGACAAGCAAAGCAATAACGCTTACACTCACCATCCAAAGAATAACCTTAACTTGAACTGCACTAGAACGATCCATTAACTCCTGACTTGAAATTTGCATTTCAGCCACACCCAACACTTCACCCACTTGAGAGGTCGCATGGCACATCAAACAAGCCTCTTCTGCAATGATTGGTTTTGCCATCAAATACCCTTGGTCTTTCTCAGTTTGATAGGTTTGAATCAACTCTTTCTTAGTCTTAAAAACCTCCAAAATCTCTGGGCGCGTAGTGTAAATCTTTTTTAACCCCATTAACTCAATAATAGCTTGAGAAGGGAAAACTTCCATATTTGTAATGCCTTGCACTTTCTTAGAACCATTAATAAAACCACCGATAATTTCCGGGTCTCCTGTATTCATCGCAACTTTTAAACCTTCAAAAAGCATTGCATTAAGCTGGTGCAGCTCGTTAGTTGAACTACTCTTAGCAATAGTGTCAAAGCCACTTGCCAAATTATAATGCACCATTCCCAAAAGGGCTAACAAGAATACAACAATCATCACAATGATTTTAGAGCGTATAGTCTTTAGCATAATTATTCTTCCCTAATAAATTCCCAACTATTTTTATATCATTTTATCAGAAATTAATGAATTTATTTCTTAATTTTCTTTGCTAGTCTTAATTCCAACTTCTGTTTGCATTGGCAACTCAATCTTAAATTCTACTCCCTCTTTTTCATTTACAAATAAGATTCTGCCCCCCATTTTATCCAAAATCATCTGCGCCATTGCCAAGCCCATTCCACTACCATTTTCTTTGGTGGTAAAAAATACCTCAAACACTTTATTTGCAATTTCTGTATGAATCCCACCACCATTATCTTGCACACGAATAACGCAAAACTTAGCTCCAGCAATATTTTGCTCCATCGCACATTCAATACAAATTTTCCCCTCTTTAATCACTTCATTCTTTAATCGTGCTTTAATTGCTTCAATTGCATTATCCAAACAAACAATCATCACTTGTTGCAATTCATTTTTGCTACTATAAATTTTAAGTTGCTTTTTTACCTTACAAGGTCGCATTTTAATATGAATCCTTTTATCCACAAGCCCATAAAACAAATCCAACATTTCTTTGATTGTAGAATAAACTTCAAACCATTCTTTGTTTTTGCTAGGATTGTAAAATTCTCGGAATGTATCCATTGTATTGGACATAAAATGGATTTGTTTTGCCATTATTTGAATATAATTTTCCAAATTTTCTTTATTCAATTCCCCTAATTGATTCATTTCTTTGAGATTTTGACAAAGAAGATATAAAGAGTTTAAGGGTTGCTTCCACTGATGAGCGATATTGCCTATCATTTTTCCCATTGCTTCTTCTTTGTTCTTTTGCATTAATGCAATCTGTTTATTTTGCAACTCCTCTTCTAGTTTTGCAATATCTGAAATATCCACAAAAGCAAAATAAATGGTTATTTTTTGCGCAAAACCCATAAGATAAATGGAGATAATCACAGGAATAACAGAATCAGAAACACATAAATTTAACCGAAAATTTTGACGCAATTTGCTCTGCTTGAGTTGTGCGATTTTTTCAAATACAAATTTCTTGTGCGCCTTATCGCTAAATAGCTCCAAGATATTATGATTTAAAATTTCTTTGCCAAATAAATCAAAAGCGGCGTGATTACGCTTTATAATTTTTAAGTCCTCATCTTGTGTTAGAATAATGGCATTGGAGCTATTTTCAAATAGATAATCATACGCATAATCGCTTTTTAATCTCTGTGCGATTTCATATTCTATTTGATTAGCGAGTTCTTTGCTGAAATTTTCAATTTGCATATTTTTATTTAGCAATTCGCTTTCAAGCTCCACTTTATTCTTGACTTTATCTAAAAGTCTTTTATAATTCAAAAACAAATAGATTATCACGCCAAAAAAACAAACAGCAAGCCCAAAAAATAGAATCGTAAGAGAGTAATTTTCATTCCAATTCATCAACCATTCCATTGCTTATTCCCGAGCTAATTTGATGACATTCATTATATCCTAAAATCAATTATTTATGGATTTTAAAGCTTTTTATTCTATTTATTTTGTTACAATTTGGGAATTTTTTTTAAGAGGTAATAATGGCAACTACATCAAATACAAGCCCACTTTTACTTGAAATTGGCACAGAGGAATTACCTGCGATTCCTTTTTTAACCGAGCTTCCAAACATTAAAGGTAAATTTCAACAAGTCCTAAAGGCAAACCGACTTCTTTGTGAATTTGATTTTTTTTATACGCCAAGACGTCTAGTTCTGATTGCACAAGACTTTCCTAAATCTCAACAAGAAGAAACATTGGAGTTTTTTGGACCACCCTTAAGCATTGCCTATAAAGACAATGCGCCCACTCCAGCCGCATTGGGATTCTTTAAAAAATGTGGGATCACCAAAGAAGAAGTAAGCACAATAACAAAAGAAGGGAAAGAGATTTTGTATTGCCAAAAACAAGCACCGCAAATTCCAGCAATCAACCTTTTAGAGCAAATCATCAAAGACTTTTTGGAATCATTACATTTTGGCAAAACAATGCGTTGGGGTAGCCTAAAGGAATCTTTCATTCGTCCAATTTCTTGGATTTTATGTTTGTTGGATAATAAACTTGTCCCTCTAAATCTCTATGGAGTAGAAAGCAAAGCGCAAACTTTTGTGCATCGCAACATAAGTTTTGAACCTTATGATATTCAGAATATCCCAAATTATTTTGATATTTTATGCCACAATGGTGTTATTTTAGATCAAAATAAACGCAAAGAAAAAATTTTAGCAGAGATTCAACAAATTGAAGACACAAAGGGCATTAAAGTTGAATTGGATTCAGAATTATTAGAAGAAATTATAAGCATTACAGAATATCCAACTGCACTTTTTGGTGAATTTAGCGAACATTTTTTAGAAATTCCAGCACCCTGCATTATTACTTCAATGAAAGTCAATCAACGTTATTTTGCCACCTATCAAGGGGAGCGGCTTTATAATGGATTTGTGCTTGTTTCTAATAGTTTAGCACAGGATTCTAAAGCAATTATAGAAGGTAATATCAAAGTGCTTCGTGCGCGTTTAGAGGACGCACTCTTTTTCTATCATAACGATTTAAAAGCAGGTTTTCAGCCTGAACGACTTAAAGAAGTTATCTTTGTAGAAGGCTTAGGTTCTATGTGGGATAAAACAACACGAGAACGCAAAATTATCCAGATTTTAAGCCAACTCTTTGAACAACAGCTTACAGAAATCGAACCAAATCTCGCACTTCTTACTGAAATCTTAGAACAGGCTACGACATTAAGCAAAGCAGATTTGATGAGTGAAATGGTATATGAATTCACAGAATTACAGGGCATTATGGGCTATTATTATGCAAAGGCTTTGCGCTATGATGATAGAGTGGCACTTGCAATCAAAGAGCAATATTTACCAAACTCCGAGGAAAGCGTATTGCCATCTAACCTCATTAGCGCACTGGTTGCTCTTGCTTATAAGCTAGATAACTTAATGGGGCTTTTTAGTGTTGCTAAGATTCCAAGTGGCTCAAGAGACCCTTTTGCGTTGCGTAGAGCAGCAAATGGGGTAATTAAAATCATCTTACATTTTAACTTACCCTTTAACCTAAAAACCACTTTAGAGAAACTTGCCCCCCTTTATCAATCCTTTAATTTGGAATCTCTTGAAAATTTTATTTTAGAGAGATTGGATTCCACATTGGAATTTAATACTTCTTTATTGCGTGCGGTTTTAGCCACAGGCGAGAGGGATTTGGTGCAAATATTCCAAAAACTTGTCGCGCTAGATTCCACCCTTAAAAATCAAGACAAAAACCTCTTATCACAAACATTCAAAAGACTTGCAAATATCACAAAAGAAGTGAATTTGAATTCTGCTTTGGAAATTAAAGAGCATAAATTACTTGCTCAAGAAGAGATAGAGCTTTATCAAGCCTTTAATGCTTGTGTTTTAAAGGGCGAGGATTACTCTGCGCGTTTAGAATCTTTGCTGCAACTTAGCCCAATCCTAGATAGGTTCTTTGATAAGGTGCTAGTCAATGCGCCTGATGAGGATTTTAAAAACAATCGCAAACATTTAATTGCAAAAATCTATAAAGCTTTTTTAGAAATTGCAGACATTAAAGAAATCAGCTTTTAAGGCTTAAACTTGCGCACTTTTAGTGAAAATGAAATCACAAAAATCAAACAAACTCTTCGCAAAAAAAAGCAAAGCTTTCCTCAAGAATGGCTTGGACGCGCACTTGCCTATACCCCCTATCAACCGCGCCCCTTATATGGAAGCCTAAAGAAAAGTATAGATTTTACTCCCAAAAATCTATATTATTTCTCACAAAATTTACTTTCCAAAGCACAAACTGAATTTTTGCAAACTGCAAAATATTACGAAAATCAAGCGAGTGGATTTTTCATAGAATCCCTAGAATATTTAACTTACCTTAGACGCTATGTTTCTATTCCTTTGGTTTATGATTTTTTAATCTTGGATTCTTACCAGCTACTAGAATCCCTTGTGTATGGCACAGATGGTATTGTTTTTTATCCTCAATTTTTAACACAAAAAGAACTTAAAGATTTGAGTGATTACGCACTAAAAATTGGCTTGGAGAGAATCTTTCGCATAGAATCCAAAGAGGATTTAACTAAATCCATTTTTGCCAAAGCAGATATTTTGGATTTAAATGGCAACTTCACCCTTCTCCCAATGATTCCAAAAAACAAAATTATCTTAAGCAAGATTCCGCAAGAACTTCAAAATCAAACGCAACACCTCCAAGCATTGGACGCAAAGATTTTAATTTTATGATATTTAAGTTATTCTTTAGAATTTTTTAGTTAAAAACCTCATTTTAAATTTGATAGATTATGGAGAAATTATGTCCTTAATGATTAATGAAGAATGCATTGCCTGTGATGCTTGTCGCGAAGAATGCCCAAACGAAGCGATTGAAGAGGGAGACCCTAACTACACGATTGACCCAGAACGTTGCACAGAATGTTATGGATTCTATGACGAACCAGCTTGTCTTTCTGTTTGTCCGGTAGATGCGATTATATCAGACCCAGATAATGTAGAGACTTTGGAAGAATTAAAGTTTAAACATTCTCAACTTCACCAAGAAGATTAAGGCAAAAAGTGGCACAAATTACTGCAATTATTGATATTGGTTCTAACTCTGCTAGAATGGCGATTTTTAAAAAAACGAGTCATTTGGGATTCCATTTACTTTATGAAACCAAAAGCAAAGTTAGAATCTCTGAATCCACTTATGAACATCAAGGCTATTTACAACCTACACCTATGGAGCGTGCAATCTGTGCGTTAAAGGATTTTCTATGGATTGCAAAATTACATAAGGCGCGCAAAATTCTATGTGTTGCAACCTCAGCAGTACGTGATGCGCCCAATAAAGCGGATTTTTTAAAACTCGCAAGAGAAATTGGATTGAAAATCAAAGTCATTAGCGGAGAGCAAGAAGCTTATTTTGGCGCATTAAGTGCGCTTAATCTTTTGCCCTACAACGAAGGTCTCACAATTGATATTGGAGGGGGTAGCACAGAATGTGCATTAATAGAAAATTTCAAAATTATTGATAAAATCTCATTGAATTTGGGAACGATTCGTTTAAAAGAATTATTTTTTGATAAAGGGGACTTGAAAGGCGCAATCGATTTTGTGCAGCAAACCCTTGCTAATCTTCCCTCTCACTTCAAACATCAACGCATTTTTGGAATTGGAGGAACTGCAAGGGCTCTTAGCAAGGTTATTCAAAAACAAACGGATTATCCACTAGATACCCTTCACGCTTTTGAATACGATTTCCACGCACACGCTAATCTTTTTCATCAAATTTACACAACCAACCCATTGGAATTGCCTAAACTTGGAATCAAAGAAGATAGGATTGATTCGATTCAAGGTGGTGCATTAATTTTTCACCTAGCATTGCTTAATTTTGAAGCCAAACATATTATCACAAGCGGAGTTGGGGTGCGCGAGGGAGTTTTTCTAAATGACCTTCTGCGTTATGAAAATGGACATTTTCCTCCTAATTTCAATCCGAGCGTGAGAAATTTAAAGGACCGCTTTATCAGTGATTTTAAGCAATCCAATCTACAAAAGACTTTAGCATTAAGGCTTTTTGAATCCCAAAAAAAACATCAATTAGTCAGCGATTCCTATCAGCCACATTTGTGCATTAGCGCAGAACTATGCAATATCGGGGTCGCACTTAATTTTTATGAAAAAAGTCGGCACGGCAACTACATTTTATTCAACGCTTTAAGCTATGGCTTAAGTCATAAAGACCGCTTATTAATTGCTACTCTTGTGCGATTTGCCTCTAAAAAAATTCCAGATTCTTTGCCCTATGCAGATTTATTGCCTGATATTACAACCCTTAGGATTCTTAGTTTCTTTGTTGGACTTTGTGAAATTTTAAGTCAAAATCAAGCCCCAAAAGATTTTGATTTTGCCTTTTATTCAAGCCCCAAGGGTTTAACACTGCAAATTACACATTCTAAATTTTCTTATCTCGTGCGCGAACAAATCACCAAACTAATCCTTCCAAGCCAAATTGTGGAAATTGCTTTTTTGGATTCAAAAATATCAAACTAGCCAATGAAAACTCCTCTTAAAATTGCTATCGTTCGCTTAAGTGCTATGGGGGACATTATCCATAGCGCAAGCGTCTTGCCTTTGCTTTTAGAGGATTTAAACAAAACCTACCAAACAACCTTGCATTGGTATGCAGATAGTCTTTTTAGTGAAATTTTAGAAAATTCTCCCTACATTGACAAATTGATTCCAATCCCTCTTAAACAATCCATTCAATCCAAAAACTTTCATCGCTTAAAAGCCATTTACTCTACGCTTAGGCAAGAATCGTATGATATTGTTTTGGATTTGCAGGGCTTATTAAAATCCGCTTTTCTTAGTAAATGCCTTAAAACAAATCAAATTGTCGGATTCCAAAGTGCAAAAGAATCTCTTGCAACACTATTTTATCACCAAAAAATCCCAATTCCTTATGGAGAGCATATTTTATTACGCAATGCAACTTTAGCATTCAGTGCATTTTCTTTAAATATTCCAACCCTAGAAACCTTGAAAAACCCAAAAATCTTTCTAGGTTTTCAAGATTGCCCACCTTTTGATTTGCCCCAAGGCAAAAAGATTCTTTGTGTGCTAGAGACTTCTAAACCAAACAAAACATATCCCTTAGAACACTTTGTAGAACTTGCACTCCTTTTGAATGCACAGCATTGTACGCCACTTTTTCTAAGTCGCGAAAAACTAGAGATTCTAAACCCCAAAAATGCACAATTCCAGACGATTCAAAACTTGAATTTAAACCAAATCAAAAGCCTTATCACGCAAATGGATTTAGTCATTGGTGGAGACACGGGCATTACACATCTTGCTTGGGCTTTTAAATGTCCCTCTATCACACTCTTTGGCGCAACGCCTCCTAGCCGATTCAATCTTTACACCAAGCAAAACCTTTTTTTAAGCGCAAATCCGGATGCAAACTACCAAAAGGACGACTTTAGTATCCGCACAATCGCACCTTTAGAGGTTTCTAAACTTGCATTGCATCTCTTAAATGCTTCAAAGGAAAACAAATGAAGCCTTTGTTGTTCCTTAAAGAAATGGCTTTTTTTTCTAGTCTTAAAGCTTTGGGATATTTCTTCTTATTTATGCCCCATTGTTTGCGGCTTGGATTTGCTAAAGGAATCGCATTTATCCTCTACTGCCTAGATTCCAGACGCAAATTTGATTTAATGGCTAACTTGAATTTTGCTTACAATAATGCCTTAGAGGATTCCAAAAAGCGAGAAATTCTAAAAATAAATTATCTCAATCTTGTTTATAATTCCATTAGTTTTTTTATGTTGGCAGTGAGCAACAAAGAGCATATTTTAAAAACAACTTGTTTTGAGAATGGAGAAATCATTGAATCCCTACTTCAAAAGGGAGAAAAAATTATTTTCACAACAGCACACTATGGAAATTGGGAATATACCACACCCGCTTTTACCTGCACTTTCAATCACCCGATTGTCGCAGTAGCAAGAATGACACCAAGTGCCTTAATTAACGCTTATCTCATCAAAACGCGTTCAAAGTTTCAAGTAAAAATCCTAGACAAACAAGGTGCAATGCTAGGGTTAGTCAAAGCCCTAAACAAAAGCAATGCAGTTGGAATCGTAACAGACCAAAATACCGCAAATAGCGAAGGATTGCTCGTCAAATTCTTTGATAAAAATGTCCGCCATACACCCATCGCCTCTATTTTGGCTCTCAAATATGACGCCAAAATCGTGCATGCCTTTGCTTCTTATTCTCAAGATTATCGCAAAATTATTATCAAAATACTTCCTCCGCTAGAATTTCAAAAAACAGAAAATTTGCAAGACGATATTCAAAATCTAACTCAACTGCAAAGCGATATTTTGGAAAAAATAATTCGCGAAAATCCTAAAGAATGGCTATGGTTTCATAAGAAATTTAAAAACCAATATCCAGAAATTTACAGGCATTAGGAATTTTATATGAAAATTTTAATCATTAAACTAAACAAAATCGGCGATGTGTTGCTTGTTAGCCCACTGATTCCAAATCTAAAATCCTATTATGGCGAAGAATGTAGCATTGATTTGTTGGTGAATAAAGGCACAGAGGGAGCAATCAGTCGTGAAAATCTGCGCAAAATCCATCTCCTTGAGCGTCCAAAGAATCCCTTTTATAAGCTTTACACAGAAACTTCTCTCCTCCTTGCAGTTGCCAAAGAAAGATATGATATGGTGATAGGATTGAGTGCTGGGGAGCGCACAGCTTTTTTAAGTTTTTGGAGCAGAGCAAAGATTCGCGTGGGATTTCCTCCGCCTAGCTTTTGGTCAAAAAATATCTACACCTTAAAATTAATCGCCAAAGGAACGCACACGATTGATTACAACTTAGAATCCCTACACGCACTTAAAGTTCCAATTCTCCACAAACGCGTCAGCACCAACATAGCGCAATCTTGTGAAAAATTCACCAAACTACCAAACCATTTCGTGCATTTGCATTTATTCAGCAGTTGGATGTTTAAATGCTTAGCGGATAGCTTTTGTGCAAAAATCATTGATTTTATTACGCAAACCTACCAAATCCCTTGTGTCCTCACAGCCTCAAACGATCCTAGAGAATCTGAAAAACTCCAAAAGATTCTGCAACTTACTCAAACCAAACCCCTTTCTTTTAATGGAAATCTCTCTCTTGCGGAAGTTTCTTTGCTGAATTCTAAAGCCCTTGCATTTGTTGGGGTCGATACAGGAGTTATGCATTTAAGCGCGGCAAACGATACCCCGACTTTTGCCTTTTTTGGTCCAACCTCTCCAAAAACTTGGGGTCCTTGGGATAATACACTCCTAGAATCCACCTACACTTCTCCAAAAGGAATCCAAAGAATGGGCAAACATCTTGTTTATCAAGAATCCTTGCCTTGTGTGCCTTGTGGTAGAGATGGTTGCAATGGTAGCAAAAAAAGCGATTGTTTGCTTACAAAAATAAACGAGGAATCCGCACTCAAAACCTTGCAAGAATTTTTAACCCCCTTGCTAAAGCCTACTAAATCGTAATAATGGAATCCTCGCTAAGTAGCGCATTAAGCGTATTTTGCATATTTCCAACACTTCCAACTTTTAGCTTATCAAGCACATCAAAATGCCCTAAACAAGTTTGGCAAGAATAAATCGCCACGCCCTTTTCCTCCAAATGTTTCAATGCTTCTACACCCTCACTATCTATCGTGGCTAACAAAACCGCACGATTAAGCAAATACATTGCCTTGGGTTGTTTATCCATTGTCAGAAGCGTCCCTAAAAAGCTTAGCATAAGCTTTCTTCCAAGCTCTCCGCGCTCTCCAATTCCATCGTCTTTTAACAAGAACACTTTACTCATCTTTACTCCTTAAATGAAAAATTATATCCAAAATTTTTTGCTCTGCACCCAAAATTTTTGCCTGAAATAAAAAGATTCTAAACTTTGGTGGAATCCCTAAAGAACGATATTGCTCTCGCACCCTCTTAGGAATTACTACCTTAGGGCAATAAGAACAAACAAACAATTTCTTCCCCGCCTTTTCTATCGCAATTTTATGCTTAAAAACTCGCGAAAAATGCTCTAATTTTAAAATCTCCTTTAACTCCAATTTCTGCACACGCGAAAGCAATACACCACACATTTTGCACACAAAATCTAATTCCTCCAATACATTCTGATAATCTTTCCCCTCCAACACACAACACTTGCCAAGAGATTCCACATTCATAATTTCGCTTTTGCGCTGCGCTTTTGAGTTTTCTTGGAGTAATTCTAGGCTGAATGCAATCCCGCTTGTAAATTTCTCTATGAGTTTGTCTGTAAAATTCTGCCTAAAATAATTACGCGTAAAATGTGTGTCAAAATTACTAAAATCCTCAAAATAAAAAAGTTGATTTGTGTTAAGATATTGCAAAATTTGCATACGATTTATTTTCCATAAAGGACGCACAAGCCAATAATCTATTGTTTTTGCTTTTGCCAAATCCCAAATACTTCTTTGGCTTTTGGGCGGCATTTGCATTCTCTCCAAACTCGTGCCTTTGCAAAATTGCATTAAAAACCACTCTAGGACATCGTTTAGTTGATGAGCTAAAATTAAATGCGTATAACCCTGTGCTTTGATTAAAGATTCAAAAAACGCATAACGCACCTTACGCGCTTCATTCTCAAAATTTCCTTGAATTTTTTGCACCTCTTTCACAAAACATTGCTTGTTGTCCATAAAGCAAAGATTCCGCGCATAAGAAACTTCCAAAGCAGATTGTCTGCGGATTCCATAATCCACAATCGCTACATCAAAAGGGATTCCATAACTTTTAAGTAAAAAATACAAGGCACTAGAATCCACCCCGCCCGAAAAGGCTAAAAGATTCTTTCCCGCTTTTAAATCCTCTAAAAATTCTAAGTCTAAACTGCGCATTAAATGCGTCCAAGCACACAGCCAAGCACATTTTCTCCTGCAACTTCCGTGATTTTAACGCGATAATATCCCGTCTTTAAATCTCCCTCTATTTTTGAATCATTAATCAAAATTTCACCATCAATCTCGGGGGCAAAGCGCATATCCCTTGCGCTATAAAAATATTCCGATTCTGTGGATTTCCCCTCCACAATCGCTACAACTTCCTTACCCACAAGATCTTTTAAACCCGCTTTATATTGCTTTGCAAAAATACGATTCATAGCCTTTAAACGCGCATTGATAATCTTTTGTGGAATCTGCTCTAAAAGCGCACTCTTAGTCCCCTCCTCGCAAGAGAATCCAAAAAGATTCATTCTATCAAAGCGATAATGTTGGATAAATGCGCACAACTCCGCAAATTCCTCCTCGCCCTCTCCGGGGTGTCCGATGATAAAACTTGTGCGCACAAAGCTATTGGGTGTGGCGCGCATTGCCTCAAGTAGCTTTAAAAACTCCCCACTCCTTTGCATTATCTTTAAGACTTTCTTGCTGCTATGTTGCAAGGGCATATCAAAATAATTTTGAAAAATTGGAGAATCGCAAATTGCCTTGATAAGATCTTTGGAAGTTGTTGCGGGATAAAGATATAAAATCCTTGCGCTTTGAATCTCTAAGCCCTTTTTAGCAAGTTCATCAATGGCTTTTATGAGCGCGACAAGTCCGTCTTTCACTCCCAAATCTCGCATATATGAGCTAGAATCCTGTGAAATAAAGCTGAAGTCTCTAAAGCCCTGCTTGACTAAATTTTGCACTTCCTTTAGCGTGGATTCTAAAGTGCGGGAATGCAATTTACCCTTAAAACTTGGAATCGCACAAAAGCTACACTTTTGGTTGCAACCCTCTGAAAGCTTGATATAAGCGTGGATTGTAGAACCACTAATCACGCGCTTAGTGTTTTCATTGAGCAAAAATACACCCTTTTGGCTTTGGCAAATTTCTTTGCCCTTTTTATGCGATTGCAACATTATATCAATCTTATCATAATCCCCAACGCCTGTAATAATATCAATCTCTGGAATCTCCTCTTTTAATTCCTTTGCATATCTTTCGCTTAAACACCCACTTGCTACCAAAATCGCGCCCTCTTTTTTGGATTCTAACGCGTTTAAAATTGTCTGCACACTCTCTTGCTTTGCTGCTTCAATAAACCCGCAAGTATTGACAATTACGACATCTGCCTCTGCAATATCTTGCGTATTTTCATACTCCTTTAATGCTCCAAGCATTACCTCACTATCCACTAAATTTTTTGTGCAACCTAGAGAAATTAAATGCAATTTTTTTCCCATTTTTGTCCTAAATTATAAAGTTTGCAATTTCTTTAAGGCGACTTTGACCATTTCGCCCACTTCGGCATTTTCCAAGCCTTTGGTTACTTTTGCAATCACATCATTTTTATAGCCTAACGATTCCAAAGCCAAAATCACTTGGTGTAAATTAGAATCCTCTGCAACCTTTGAACCACCACCTTGCACCAACTCCAAAGACCAACCTGAAAGCTCCACTAAAATCCTCCCTGCACTCTTTGGACCAATTCCGGGCACTCTCTGCATAGATTTTATGTCATTGCTTTCTACAATCTTAGCAAAGGTTTGAGGATTATAAGTAGATAAAATCGCAAGGGCAACTTTTGGACCTACGCCATTAATCTTAATGAGACGCTCAAACAAACTTTTTTCTATTAAATCCACGAATCCAAACAAGACTTGCGCGTCCTCGCGGATAATATGAGAAGTATGCAAAACAACCTTTTCCCCAACTTTTGCGTTGATTTGGTTAGAAGTTTGCAAGGATATAAACACTTCATACACAACACCCGCACATTTTAATGCAATGCGCGTGGGTTCTTTTAAAAATATTTCTCCCTCTAATGCGATAATCATCACTCCCCCTTATAGCACCAATTCAATTTTATCATTTTTATAGACGACTTTAGAAGGTTCTCCGGGTTTAGGAATACAGAGTAATTCGCGACTAGGAGAATAAAAGACATAATGCACTTCATTATAACCAATCCAACCGCTCTCAACAATAATAGTTGCATTTTCTGTCATTTCATCTAACACATTTAATGCCTCACGCGCACTTTTAAAATCCATACTTAATGCGTTAATTTTTTGACGCTTATTTTTTAAAAGAATCACGCGTTGATAATATTCCTCAAACCTTGTTAGTAAATAGCTAGGAGGGGTGGTTTTAGTATTCTTATAATGAATGAGAGTGCCACGAATCTTATCTGCTGTAGCTTTAAGTTTTTTAAGTTCTAAGCTTTCCATTTTTAATTCTTTTGTCATACGAATCGCTTCTTTAATGGATTCATTCTTTTGCTTTAAAAGGGCATTATATTTTTCTTTTCCTGATGGACTATAATTAGCTGCTAGAAAAAATTTATTTTCTCCTTTTTCCATTTTTCCAATATGAATACTCTTTGTTGCATACAAAAACGCATTGGAATGCAAGGTATTGATAATAATCTCTTCAGCATAGATTTTACCACCATAAACCTTATCTACCTCTACTTTTTTACCCTCAATCACTCCTGTTTCTAGCATTTCTACTTTGATATATTCACCCTTGACATAGCCTTTATGTGTCGCAATCTCCGCATCATTGGCATAGATTTTGGAATTTTGGTGTGTAAATCCTCCAATGCTCACTTCTTTAGAGTTGATTTGTGCATTAGGACCAATATTACCCTCAATATTTACCTTTCCGGCTTGGATTTTCATTCCTTGACCCAAAGCCTCTTTCATTGCATCTTTTTGTGTAATATTAATTACCGTGCCACTATTGATATTACCCACCAATGAACCGGTGGTTTTAAGTGTAACAGATTCCGTCTCTAAGGTATCCCGAATATATAAAAACTCATCTTCGTATTTTAAAATCCCGCCGATTGCACTCAAATAACGGACAAGGCAAGGCAACTCTTGTGTTTCTATACTTTCTTTATCGTATCGCAAGGCACAAGGTTGGTGTAAGGTTTTAGGGCTTTGCGGAATAATATACTCTCCACGAATATTGCGTCCGGGTTTCCCTTGAAGCGGTTTTTGATATTCACAAATAATATCGCCTTTTATAACCGTTTGAAAATTCCCTGCAACATCTTTTTTAAACTCTAATCTCCCTTCTCTGCTGGGTGTGAGATTTACTCCGCTTGAAATCTTGTATTTTACTTCTTTTGTAAGGGGATAGCTTAAGGTTCTTAAAAATTCCTCCAATACTTTCTTTTCTTTTTCTTCATTAAAACATAAAATCTTGTTCCAAGCTTTCCCTTTTCTGATTTGCGTATAGATATTATCAAAATCTTCTTGAGCGCAATTAAATCCGCTATGAAAAACCAAAAACGCCTCACTAAAAGCCTTGTCTGTTGTTAGGTGAAATCGCGTTTCTTTACGTTCTCTTTCTTTAATTAAGATACAATATCTCTGTTGAATCACAAGATTGGGTTCTAACATATTGTCCCGATTGCTCAAAAACTTATCTACTTCCTGCAAAGGAATTAATTGGGATTCGTAATCGTAAAGATTTTTCTTATAAGTTACGACAGATTGCAACTCAAAATCAAAGCCATCTGCGTCCATTCCAAATTGTGATGAGACTTGCTTAATAGCAAATTTAATATCTTCGCATTCATTAACATAGTAAGGTCTAAATGTCTGCAATGATTTTTTTAACATATTTCTAAAACCTTTTATGCAAAAATAAATTATTATTTTACCCTTAAATTATTATAAATTCCATTAAAAACCGCAATTTTGCGCAAAAAGAGAATAAAATGTTTTTCAAAGCCTTTTTTACTAATAGCAGCGGAATCTTAACTTCAAGGATTCTTGGATTTTTTCGCGACTTACTCACTGCTACGATTCTTGGTTCTAGCATTTATAGTGATATGTTTTTTGTTGCTTTTAAATTACCAAATTTATTTCGGCGTGTATTTGGTGAGGGTGCATTCAATCAAGCCTTTTTGCCCGGATTCTTTAATGCACAATTTCGTGGAGGATTTGCACTTAAAATTGGTTTCTTTTTTTGTAGTATTTTAATCTGTCTCTCTCTTTTGGTATGGATTTTTAGCGCACCACTTACAAAGCTTCTAGCTTTTGGATTTTCTGATGAATTAATTGCTCTTACCGCACCACTTGTCGCCATTAATTTTTGGTATCTACTTTTGATTTTTATTGTAACACTCTTTGGAGCAATGCTCCAATACAAACGCAACTTCACCGCGTGGGCTTACTCCCCCGCACTCCTCAATCTTGCGATGATTATCGCACTTCTTCTTGCGCACAATAGTGAATCCTATCAAGCTATTTTGATTTTAAGCTATGGTGTATTGCTTGGTGGAGTTGCGCAGATTCTATTGCACTGCTATCCTATGTATCGTTTGGGATTCTTTAAGCTTTTATATGTCGGTTTTAAGGAGTTAAAAAATGCTTCAAATCCACAAAAATCCACCAAGCAAATCTCTTATACAAACAAAAAAGATTCTATCAATAAAAGTGTGAAGGGATTTTTTAAACAATTTTCTCCTGCAATGCTTGGAAGCTCTACTGCGCAATTTGCATCTTTTATTGACACACTTTTAGCCTCTTTTCTTGCAAGTGGTAGCATTTCTTATTTGTATTATGCAAATCGTATCTTTCAACTCCCTTTAGCAATTTTTGCGATTGCAACTTCTACGGCTTTGTTTCCATTGGTTGCAAAATATATTAAAGAATCCAAAGAATCTCTAGCTCTAAAAGAGCTTAAACATTCTTTTTGGCTACTTGCGATTCTGCTTAGTGTATGCACGCTTGGTGGTATTCTCTTGCAAAACGAAATTATTTGGTTGCTTTTTGAAAGAGGCAAATTCACGCGCACAGACACACTCATCTGTGCGAGTGTTTTTAGTGCATATCTTATTGGGTTGCTTCCTTTTGGACTTGCTAGGATTTTTTCGCTTTGGCTTTATTCCAAATCCAAACAAGCACTTGCAGCTAAAATTTCTGCATTTTCTCTTTTGGTTGGCACTTTTTGTTCCTTTTTGCTTATGCAGCACTTTGGCGCAGTGGGATTAGCATTTGGTGGGAGTATTAGCGGCTTTTTGGTATTCTTTCTCACATTGCACTTTTTTGGCTGGAATCGTTTTTGGGAAATTTTATGGAATCCCAAATGGATTTTTATCCTTGCTTTAATCTTGATTGCAGAATCTCTAGTGCTTGTAGGCTTTAAGCATTATATTTTTTGCTTATAGGCTAAAGATTCTACTGCTTTATCGTTGCGAGGAGTTGGCACAATTTCGTGGCAACCCATAATCTTACATACATTAAACTTTACAATTCCAAACTTTTAAAGATTCCATTGTAATATTTTTCTTTATTCCACATTATGGATTGCTTCGTCTCTCACTGCGTTCATTCCTCGCAATGACATACTACTACCTCGTCGAATGCGTAGCATTCGTGGCAATCCATAATCTTATATCTCGCCTTTTGATAACTCTACTTCAGCTTAAAGTTATAGATTGCCACGAAAATTTTGCAAATTTTCTCGCAATGACGCAAAACAATCCATAATCTAGCAAATAACACGACTTATCTATTCTTTCGCATTCATCGCAATCAAAACACCCTCCAAAATTAAATCAATATCACCATCTAAAATAGCTTCTACATTACTATACGCAAGATTGGAGCGCAAGTCTTTGACTTGTTGATAAGGGGCTAAAACATAACTTCTAATCTGATGCCCCCAACCAATCTCGCTTTTATCCTCATTTGCGCTTTGCGCTTCCTTTTTTTGCAATTCTAGCTCGTAGAGTTTAGATTTCAACATTTTAAGAGCTGTGGCTTTATTTTTGTGCTGACTTCTGTCATTTTGACATTGCACAACAATCCCTGTTGGAGTATGAGTGATACGAATCGCAGATTCTGTTTTATTGATATGCTGCCCTCCCGCCCCTGAAGCACGATAAGTATCAATACGCAAATCTTTTTCCTCTATTTCAATTTCTATATTATCGTCAATCTCTGGGCTGACCTGCACCGCAGTGAAACTCGTATGCCGCTTTGCGTTGGAATCAAAAGGAGAAATACGCACCAAGCGGTGGATTCCATTTTCAACCTTTGCATAACCATAAGCATTTTCACCTTTAATAATAAAACTCACATCTTTTAAACCCGCCTCATCTCCTTCTTGAAAATCAAGCAATTCTACCTTAAAGCCTTTCCTCTCTGCCCATCGCAGATACATACGATAAAGCATACTCGCCCAATCTTGCGATTCTGTGCCACCTGCGCCGGGAGTGATAGTAAAAATCGCATTATTCGCATCTAGCTCACCGCTTAACATTACTTCAATTTCTGCATTTTTAATCTGTTCTTCTAGTTCTTTGGATTCCACAAACAATAACTCTAGGCTCTCTAAATCATCTTGAGAGAGTTCAAACAATTCTTTTGCGTCCTCTAATGCAGATTTTGCAGCATTATATTTTTCTAATTGACGCTGAATGCGTTTTTTTTCTTTTTGCAACTCACCTGCTTTTTTGGCGTCCTCCCAAAACTCCTTTAACTGCTCTTGATTTGTAATCTCTGCAATCCTTTTTTCCAAGCAACTAGGTTGCATAATCTTTTCTATATTTTGACGCTTAATTTCCAACCCTTTTAATAACTCGCCATATTCATAATTATCCAAAAATATTCCTTTAGGTCAATCTATAAAATTTCTTCGCAAAAGATTGAATCTCCAAGATAGTTTGAGAAAGATTTTCATAAGGAATTGCACACAGATAGGATTCTTGTCTATAAACCTTATCATAATACTCTAATAACAAAATTTCTGCTACACGTACCAAATCCCCATTATAAAAGGCATTTTTAGCCTCCAACCAAAACTCCTTTTTCATAAAAGGTGCAATCTTTTGCATAGAATTTTCAAAAAATGATAATGAAATTTTACCATATTGCGCTACGATTCTTTGCACTCTGCGTTCTAATGGAGCAACGATTAAAATCTTAGGAGCATTCTGATAGGATTTATAAAGCGGTGTAGGCAAAACAAGCTTTCCTAGCTTTTTACTCTCACCTTCTACCAACACAAAAGGTGTATTTTCTAAAGACTTCAGGCGAGTAAAAAGTAAATTTTGAAACATCTTTACGCTAGGTTGCTCTCCGCAAATCGCACCAAAACTTGAACCCAAATGTTTGGCAATCCCCTCAATATCCAAAGAATCCTTAAAGGATTGAATAATCTCACTTTTTCCACTCCCTGTTTGTCCAACAAGTGTAACAAAACGATGAGGTGGCAAACATTCAAGGGTTTCCACTACTTTTTTGCGATAGGATTTATAACCACCCTCTAGTAACACCACTTGATAACCAATGGAATTTAACACCATAAAAAAAGCATTGCTTCGCATACCTCCACGTGCGCAGTAGATTCCAAAAGGTTTTTTAGGGCTAATCTTATCTTTTAAATCTAGCAAATGTTTAGAGATATTATTGCTTACAAAACTTGCCCCCAAAACTTTCGCCCCAAAGGAATCCTTACGATACAATGTGCCAATTTGTTGATATTGCTCATCTTGCAATACAGGAAAATTCTGCGCACCCACAAGATGAGATTCTGCATATTCTCTAGGTGAGCGCACATCTATAATCAACGATAAATCCATATTCAAAAAACTATCAATCGGGAGTGTTCTTGTCATTTCTATCCTAAATTATTTCTTGGCATTAGTTTATGAATTGGAATCTTCTTGGATAAGATTCTTATATACCCTAAGCAATGCAATGAATAATGCAGTAATAGCAGGACCAAAGACAATACCCCAAAAGCCAAAGCTTGTAAGCCCTGCAATAATGGCAAAGAAAATTAACATCTCGTTAATTTTAAGAGGATTTTTAATAAATACGCGATTGATAAAGCTAATAATAAAGGGTTTCACGCCATTATCTGCAAGCGTTGCAATCACAATAACAGAATAAAGTGCAATCACAATCGCATTTGTGTAGTTGCCAAGATAAAGTTCGTATCCAGCAATCGGTAGCCAAACCAAACCACCACCAACTATTGGTACAAGGGAAGCAAAACCATAAAAAACCCCCAACAAAAGCGCATTATATCCCAAAAAAGCCATTAAAACTCCAAATAAAAAGCCTTGCAAAAGCATAGATAAAATAGAGGAATAAAACACGACACTAATCACCGCACTAACTTCATTGTAAAGTGATTGGATATAAACAGACTGCAAAGGAATCAAATCCAAAAAATACCGACCCAACGCACTACCATAATAATAAAAAAAGAATAAAAAAACTAAAATAAATAATGTATCACTCACGAAATATAAACTATTTTGAGAAACTTTTGCGATAATCCCCAAACTTCTCTTCAACACTTCAGCCCAGTTAATAGAGGAAAATTGCGACAACCAATGATTCACTTCTTTTTGTAATAATTCCGGCAAATACGCAAAAATTTCCTTTCCATACTCCCCTAAACGCACTTGCAAATCCAATAGAAAATTATGAAAATTTCCCAATTCTAAATTTGTAGCAAAAGTAACAAGATTTAAAAGAATATAAAAAATAGGCAAAAAACAAAGGATTACCAATAAAAAAGTCATTAAAAAAGTAGAAGCCCATTGAGATTTTAAATGCTCTAAAATTTTATAATAAATATTTTGTGTCGCAATAAACAACAAAAAGGCAATAAGTAAGTTCATTAAAAAGGGAGAATAAAGCTTAAACAAAGCAAACAATGTCAAAGAAAAAATAACAAGAAAAAATAAAACTCCGGCTTTTTGCATCTTTATGCCCTTATCTCAAGAGATTCAAAATACCAAAACCGCAAAAATTTGCACTTTTGCGATTCTGCAAAATCTCTATTGTAATGCTTTGCTTGGTGGATAGATAAATACACTTTCTCTAAATACTTCAATAGGCTTTTCGCTACCAATTGCATAAGCTTTAATGTTTAGCGGAATATGCGTATCTTTTTGTGCATCTTGTGCTAGATTTTTATTATCTGCATAAAGCACCACCACTTGCTTAGATTTTTCGCCGGGCTTAATAAGGAATGGCTTACTTGGGCGTTTAATTTTAATATCCGCATTTCCTTGCACTTCAAAATAAAACTCATAAGATTCTCTTTGTGTATTTTGAAACAAGAAAATATAGGAATTTTCCACACGCGCATTATCACGAATCGTATAAAGCTCCTGCCGATTGATGTTTAAAAGCATATCCTCTTTTTTAGAACTCATCACCAAAAGAGCAGAGAATACAACCACCATAGCCACAATATAACCAATCGTCTTAAATCGCATATAGCGCACTTTTTGGCGATCTTCAATGCTTTGTGGGCTAGTCCAAGAAATGAGTGTTTCTTTGCCAAGTTTTCCCATTACTTTCGTGCAGGCATCTGAACACTCAAGGCAGTTAATGCACTCTAGTTGCATTCCTTTACGAATGTCAATATGTGTAGGACAAATTTTCACGCAAGCTTCACAACCTGTGCATTCTGCATTTGGCACTTCGGGTTTTTTCCATAGTTTAATGCCTTTAGGATCAAACACAGCTCCCCCGCGTTTATAATCATAAACCGTCATAATCGTATCATTATCGTATAAGACGCTTTGCACACGGCTATAAGGACACATATAAATACAGAAGTTTTCCTTAATAAATACAACAATCACAATGAGTGCAATCGTGAATCCTAACCAAAAAATAAACAAAAATTTATGCTCCAATGGGTTTTGAATATACTTGAAAAAATCCTCTGGTGGCACGAAATACCACATAAGGTTAGACGCTGCAACCAAAGCAACTAAAGCAAAAACCACAAGAGAAATCGCCTTTTTAAGCTTATTGCTTCCCAAGCTCATATCAGGTTCTAATTGGCGATTCTCCATTCTTTTGCGCAAACCCAAAATCTTTGTTTCCAACAAATCACGATACAACACGCGAAAGATTGTCTGCGGACAAGCCCACCCACACCAAACGCGTCCCGCAAGAGTCGTCATAAAAAATATTGCTAAAAACATTAAAATCAATAAAAAGGGCATAAGATAAAGTTCTTGCATATCAAAGGCAACACCAAGCAAATGCAACTGCTTATGATCAAAAGAAAGTAAAAAAATGTGATTCCCATTGATTCTAATAAATGGAATCGTTAAGATAAGAATGGTTGTAATAAAATACATCACATAACGTTTTTTTAAATATTGCCGCACATTACGCACTTGTTCCATTAAAAACTCCTTTTGAAAACCTAAAAACTCTTTGCAATATTAGCACAATATAGGGGTAAAATAGTAAAAAGAATCAAATTTTTGCGTTTATAGTGTGATTTTTTCACATTTTTTGCACACTTTATGTTAGAATTGCAAACTTCAATTTTGAAGTATATTTTTACACAAAGGTGGTGATTTAGATGCCGGGTATCAAAGTCAGAGAAAACGAATCTTTTGATGATGCGTATAGAAAGTTTAAAAAACAAGCAGATAGAAATCTTGTTGTAACTGAAAGTCGCGCAAGAAGATTCTTTGAACCAAAAACTGAAAAGCGCAAAAAGCAAAAAATCAGCGCACGCAAAAAAATGCTCAAACGCTTATATATGCTTCGCCGCTACGAATCAAGGCTCTAATCCTTTAGGATTCCATTTGGAATCCTAAATCTACACTCCAAAATTCTTTTTTTGCTTTTAAATTATCTTAATTCTTGATATTTTGATTCCACTTTATGATTATATGTTACTCCTCCGTCATTGCGAGGAATGAACAAAGCGAATGACGAAGCAATCTATAATGATGCACTCCCTTTAAGATTCCATTGTGGAATCTTAAAAGTTTGGAATTGTAAAGTTTAATATATGCTAGATTATGGATTGCCACGAATGCTACGCATTCTCGCAATGACTAAGTGGTAAGATTTTAAGTGTGCTTGATTATAGATTACTTTGGTTAAATCCCTCACAAAGACAGAGAGGCAAAATGCAAGAGCGGGGAGTGGGGGTAAGGTGCAAACACAAAAAAACAAAGTCCTCCTTGCGGGAAAATAATCTATTCGTGGCGCAAAGCGTCAATGGGATTCAGCCTTGAAGCGCGTCTTGCAGGAAGATAGCCAAACAAGATTCCCATAAAAGCAGAAAACACGAAAGCAACTAGCGCGATTGTGTAATCAAAGTTGAAAGGCAATCCCATAGCATAACAGATTCCAAACGAACCCACAAACGCCAATATTACCCCCAAGATTCCGCCCAATGCACTAAGTGTCAAGGCTTCTATTAAAAACTGCAATAGCACTTCACTCTGCATTGCGCCGATTGCTAGACGCGTACCAATCTCTTTTGTGCGCTCGGTTACAGAAACTAGCATAATATTCATAATCCCGATTCCACCGACAATCAAACTCACCCCCGCAATTGCTCCTAAAAAAATCGTTAAATTTGCAGTGGTGTTTTGCATCATCTCTATGATTTGCTTTGTATCCATAATCTCAAAGTCATCTTTTTGCCCCTCACGCACATTGCGAATCTCGCGCAAGGCACTAGAAATCTGTGTCGTGGCTTGTGTGGAATCCACATTATCCTTAAGCGAAATCATCAACCTTGAAATATTATACAATGTGCTAGACTTAGAGATGCTGCGTTGATAGGTTTTAAGAGGTAGCAAAATCACATCGTCTTGGTCATTTCCCATTGCTCCCTGCCCCTTTTCCTCCAAGATTCCAATACATTCACACACAATATTACCTAGTTTGATTCTACTTCCTAGAGGATTCGTGGAGGATTTATCAAATAGATTTTTTTTTACACTTGCACCTATAACACAAGCATTACTCCCTGCACGATAATCTTGTGCGCTAAAGGTTGCACCATAAGAGATATTCCAATTTGTTGCGACAAAATAATCGGGATTGACACCTTGAATTTGTGTTTGCGTGTTTTCTTGGCGAAACTGCACAAGAGCAGAAGTTGTGGTAATGGGTGCAATCGCGCGTGTAATATGCCCCACTTGGATATTTAATGCTTTGATATTCTCTAGGCTAAAAAGTTTTCTGCCGCCACCACCTATGTTTTGATTCCGCGCTGGAAAAACGAGCAAAATATTGCTACCTAAACTACTCATACGCTCGGTAATTACTTGTGTCGTGCCATTTCCAAGTGTAATCATAATCACAACCGCCCCCACACCGATAATAATCCCAAGCATTGTTAAAAGTGCACGTAAAAAATTGCGTCTAATCTGACGAAAGGCGAGAAAAAAAGCATTTAGAATCATTACAGCTTCCTCGTGTTATGGGTTTTTTGGAATCGCGAAAATATAGATACAAAGTTCAAGGCAAGATTTTGGATTATGGATTTGCAAGTGTGGGCAACATCTTTGCAGATTATGCACTTCAGGCAAAGCCTCCGCAATGACGAGGCGGTTTGCTTTGTGTCATTGCGAGAAAATTTGAAAAATTTTCGTGGCAATCCATAATGTGGAATCTTGCTTGTAAGGATTCCATTGTTAAATCTAATTTTTGCTTGATTATGGATTTGCGCTAAAGCAGGTGAAAATGCTTCACATTTGTATGTTTTGGCTTTACCTTGCAAAGATAAGGTGGGGGAATCTTGGGTGTGCGAGATTATGGATTGCCACGATTCCTTACGGAATCTCGTAAGGACAAAATAATAAAATTTTAAGTATGCTAGATTGTGGATTTGTAAGTGTAGGTTGGTTGCTTCCACAACAAACACTTCTGCTTTGCCCCGCAAGGACGAAAGGGCAAGACACAAGAATGAGGTGTGGGCGTGTGGGCGTAGCACCCACCCAAACTTGCGCAATACACACTTCATCTTTGCACTCCTTGCAAAGATGCAGAATCGCTCTGCACCAAGCCATCTAAAAATATAATTTCACGCGTGGCATATTGCGCCATTTCTGGCTCGTGTGTAACCATTAAAATCGTAATTTTTGAATCCTTATTTAAACGCTCTAAGATTTCCATAATCTCTATGCTTCGTTTGGTATCCAAATTTCCTGTTGGTTCATCAGCAAGTAAAAAAAGAGGGTTGGAGGCGATTGCCCTAGCGATTGCTACACGTTGTTGCTGACCACCACTTAACGCATTACTTTGGTGGTTATACCATTTCTCCAAACCCACCATTTCAAGTGCTTGCATAGATTGTTTAATGCGCTCTTTTTTTGGCACTTGTCGGTAAAGCAAGGGGAGTTCAACATTTTCCAATGCAGTTGTACGTGGCAAAAGATTGAATCCTTGAAAAATAAAGCCAATATAATGTCTCCTTAAAAGTGCCTTTTGCTTCAAATTCAAATCGCAAACATTAACCCCACAAAATTCATAGATTCCACTACTTGGGCTATCCAAACAACCTAAAATATTTGCCAATGTGCTTTTGCCACTTCCACTTGGACCCATCAGTGCCACAAATTCCCCCTCTACAATCTCTAGGTTGATTCCGCGCAATGCCTCAAACATATTGGGTGGCTTTCCATAGGTTTTATGGATATTTTGCAAACGAATGAATGACATTATTTCTCTTCTTTTTGTGCAACAATCACTTGCATCCCTGCTTGAATGGAATCGCTAAAAACCTGCGTTGAGATTCCATCGCTAATGCCAACTTTCACTTCAATTTCTTTAGGTTTGCCATTTTCTAACACCCAAACGCTAGAGTTTGTCTGCGGTTTGTTTCCACCCCCTCGTATGCGTGGAGGACGCATTCCAAAAGGGCTTAATTTTGATGAAGACTTTGTGGATTCCTCTTTGGCAGTCATCGGAGTAAAATAAAGCGCACTAGAGGGAATTAAAAGCGCGTTTTTGGCGGAATCTGTAACAATATCTGCTGTCGCACTCATTCCGGGCTTTAGCAATAAGTCTTGATTGCTTACATAAATACGCGCTTCATAACTCACGATATTATCTGTGCTTTCACTTGCGCCAAAATTCACTCTATCCACAAGGGCTTCAAAAGTTTTTTGGGGATAGGAATCCACGCTGAATTTTACACTCTGCCCTACTTTGACTTTGCCAATATCGGCTTCAGATACGCTTACATTTAGCTCCATTTCCTCTAAGCTTTCAGCAATGATAAAAAATTCTGGAGCTTGAAAACTTGCCGCAACACTCTGCCCTACTTCAATGGAGCGACTAAGCACTACACCATCTATTGGTGTGGTGATATGCGCATTTTTCAAATCCACTTGCGTAGAACGAATCGCTGTTTCAATCTCCTTAATGTTTGCCTCCCTAAGCCCTACCTCACTTAAAGCTGCATTGTAGGAGGTTTTAGCGGTTTGTAAATCAAGCTTGGAGGGCGTCTTGCCCTTTGTTTTTTTAAAAAGGTCTTGGAGTTGATTGTATTGCCAACGCTTCTCCTCTAAAGTTACTTTTGCACTTTTTAATTGCGCTTTGGCACTTTCAAGTTGCGCTTCATAACGATAAAGGTCTTGCTCAATGCTTTCGCTATCAATTTTTGCAAGAACTTGCCCCTTGCTTACCTTATCATTCACATCTACAAGCACTTCAAGCACGATTCCAGAAATGACTGAACCAATAGAAACTTCGTGCGTAGGAGAAAGTGTGCCATTTGCGCTAATGCTTGTAGAAATATCCCCCAAAGTTACTTCTTGGGTTGTATAAATATAATTGGGTTCTCGTGTTTTCCACCAATAAACTAGCACAATGCACACAATCGCAAAAGCAAAGATTCCGCCCCAAAGCATTAAAAGCTTTTTATAATCCTTTTTGGGATTTAAATTCATTAAAATTTCTTTTGTGGATTGCATTTTATTCCTTGTTGATAAAATCAGATTGTTGCGCAAGATTCAAATCACCCCCAAAGGCTTTATAAAGCAAGACAAGTGCTTTGAGATTCTCAAATTTTGCGGAATTGAGTGATTTTTTTGAATTATTAAAAGAAGCCGCATTTAAAGAATGCTCTAGGCTGTCAATCAAACCTACCAAATGACGACTAGAGGAAAATTCAAAATAATTTTGTGCATTCTCCATTCGTTTTTGGCTGTTTTGCAGTTGCAAATCTGTGCTTTTGACATTAAAGCTTGTATTTTCAATTTCACTCAAAGCGTTTTTGAGTGATTTTTGAAGCGTTAAATAGGATTCTTTTAAAAGAGCATCTTGCAAAAAATAATTTTGCGTTAATTGTGTGCGGTTTAAAATAGGCGCGGTAAGAGAACTTGCTAACTGCCAAGCAAGATTCCCACTTGCTTGAGTGTTGGAATCCAAAATTTCGTTTAAATTTGCGCTAATTGACAATACAGGAAACAGACTAGCCTTAGCGTTTGCCTTTGTGTAACTTTGTGCATAGAGACTAAAAAGTGCTGCTTTAATATCAGGACGCGCCAATAAAACTTCTGCTGGTATGGAATCCAAAGATAATTCTGTCGTAAAATTAGGCGATGTTTGAGATTCTATTGCAAAGGGAAGCATATTTTTATCCAACAAAACCAATAAGGCATTTTTGTTTTCCTCAAAAATGCTTTTTAAGGATTCTAAAGTATTTTGTTCATTTGTTAGCATATCTTGTTTTTCAAAAAGCTCGGTGCTATCTAGCAAACCATTTTCAACTTTGAGGCGCGTTAGCTCTAAGGCATTTTCATAATGCGTGATATTTTCTTGCGTTAAATCAATATTTTGAGAGGATTCAAGCAATGAAAAATAACAACTTGCAATATCGCCTAAAAGCGTGATTTTAGCATTCTCCAAATCTTGCAATGATTTTTCATAAAGAGAAGCTTTGGCGTTTTTTGCGTGTTGCAGACGCCCAAACAAATCCACCTCCCAAGAAAGCGTTGCACCCACCTGAGAAGTATAAGATTGCGTTTTTTGCACTCTTGTTGTGTTGGTGCGCGTATGTGATTCCGTCGCACCTAAACTTCCATCAACACTAGGAAAAAGGTCTCCCCAAGCACTTTTTAGTTGCGCTTGTGCTTGTAGGATTCTAGCATTCATAATCTGCAAATCCAAATTTTGACTTAATGCAATCTCAAAAAGGCTTATCAACGCAGAATCGTAATTGAATAAAATTTTCATTTGTTCTATCGGAGTTGCTTTAACTATGGGTTTGGAATCGGGATTTACACTAATTAAAGAAGTGTTTTGAAAAGATTGTGGTAGAGTTTGTGTAATTTCTGATTCCTTTGGTAAATTAGCAGCACAACCCAAAAATGTCAAACCAATAAGAGGCAAAAACACAAAATATCTTGATAAAATCTTACGCAAAATAGGTTGCACTTAAACTATCTCCTTAAAATAAAGCCGACATTTTATATAAACACTATAAAATCAATGTAAATTTTAAACCTTAAGGGTTTTGCAAAATCTGCTGGGTATCAATTTTGAAATCAAAATATTGAGAGCGCATTTTGGATTCTGCAACCGATGTAAATTGTGTTGCGGCGGCAGAAAAATTTTTTTCTTGTAAAAATAAGATTCCATTTGCGATTCTTGTTTCATAGTTGGTTGGTGCTTCTAGTTTTGAAAGTTGCAAAAGTGTGGCGGCGTTTTCAATATGTCCCGCGCCAATCGCAGAAACCGCACCCAAAAAAAGCGTTTGAGTATCCTGCTCTTTAAAATCATCTATCAAGCTATTATAAAGCGTAAAGGATTTCTCAAATTCCTGCAAATACAAATAAGTTAAGGCTAAAGCCTGAATCACACCGCGTGGATCTCTTTGCTCTGTGATTAAACGCATATCTAAATCTTGCTGAATATAATGTAAAGTTCCAATAATATGAGCAATTTTAATATACATTTCACGCACAACAGACGCTCCATAATAAATAGGGTCTTTATTGATTTTTGAATCTTGATAATAAGTTTGCAATTTTAAGGCGAGTGATTTTGGCTCATCTTGATAATTAAGGGCTAAAAGGGCTAAAAGATTACTAATGGGGTCTTTAGGGTATAAACTCTTCAATCTATCGGCAGATTTTACTAGCAATGTTTGGTTGTTCATCTGCACTCCTTGCGCAAAATCTAGGGCGTAATAAATTGCAATATTGCTTTCCTCATTTTCTAGGAATTGTAAGGGTGTTGGGATACCATTGCGCGTAAAATTAAGCAGTGCATTAATAAACTCTTGCTCCTTAGCATTGCCTTGAAAATTTACAATTTCTTTTCCAATTTCACTTTCTAATCTCCCTGTATCCCGATAAGTCAATTTTGCAGCAATCAAGGAGAAAATTCCTGCATACAAGTCTTTAGGATTGAGGTGAAAAGAACGCAAAAAATGCCGATAAGCCGCATCAAAATTGCCCATTTGTGCATAATTCAACCCTAAATTATAATGCAAAATAGAATGGTTGGGATAAGCATTTACAACTTCTGTTAATAGGGCATTAGCATTCCGAATATTGCCATTGAGCGTTTCTAAAATCGCATTTGCAATATTACGATTCATTCTTGAAATAGTTTGTCCGCGCAATAAAATCTCTTTGGCTTCCTGTAAATTTTCAATATTAATATTGATTCCGCCCTCTTGGATTACATTAAAAGCCTCCTTTACATCAAAAACCTTGTAAGAAGCAAAATAAAAGATGATATTATAAGAATTTAGCTTCTGTCCGATAAAATCACCCCAAAAACGCTTTTGCGCTACATTAATATCAAAAAAATCATCACGCAAGGCAATCCTAACAGGATAAGGGTTGCGATTTAAATCCTCTTCTCTTTGAGCATATTTATTTGCAAGACGCGCTGCTTGGCTATACTCTGCTAGTTGCAATTTAACGAGCATAAGTGCAATATCAGATTCTAAAGTGCTTCCAAAGCTATCAATACTCTGCGTTAAAAGCTTGTTTGCTTCATTATAATCGCCGATTCTTGCATAAAGTAAAGCAAGATTGAACCAGTTTTTTGGATTGGTGGCATTTTTGCTCAATGCATCAATGGCGTTATAATTATCATTAAAATACGCATACAATGCAGCTAAAAGCTGATTGCTTTCCTCTTGATAATAGTTAGAGGAATGATGAAGCAAGGAAGAGAATGTTTCTAAATAATTACCCAAATAAAAGTTTGTCAATGTATAAAGGTAGGAATAAATGGGCAAATTACCCGCTTGGGGGAGATAAGTTTGCGCAAGATGCAAATAATAGCGGTATTTTAAAGGTTCTTGCAAATACAAAGAACAAATTGCTGCATTTAATGCGCTAATTACGCGGTCTTCCCCTACATCAATCGCCTTTTGGAAAGAATCCAATGCTTCAGCATAGGATTTTTCTTCCATTTGCGCAACGCCTAAATTATAATTAGAAAGCCCTTCCGAATAATTAGAGATTTTACCATATAAATCCAATGCCTCTTGCTTATTGCCACTAATATAAAGAAAGTTAGCTTTTTTAATGAGTGCTTCTAGTTTTTCAACATCGGTAATAAGGTCTGCCCCTTTGCTGATGCTAAACTCTGTTGGAGGCAAAACATTTGTTTGCGCTTGAGGAGGTTTGACTTCGCGCGTCAAGGCTAAACCAATCAAAAAAATAAACCCAAGTAAAAGAAACACTAGCAAAACCGACAAGATAATGCTAAGTTTTTTATGTTGATTGAAAAATTCTAAAAGTTTTTCAAGCTTACTTGGTGGCTTTGTCGCTTCAGGTTCTTTTTTTAAAATATCATCTAAAACACTAAAACTGTCATCAAGCTGGATAATTTGGTTATTGTCCTCCTTTTCTGGCATAAAATTACCTCAAATAGGGTTCTAAAACATTAGGAATCCTAATGCTTCCATCTTCTTGCTGATAATTTTCCATAATTGCTACCAATGTGCGACCAACTGCTAAACTTGAGCCATTTAATGTATGTACCAATTTATTCTTTTTGTTAGAATCCTTGTAGCGAATCTTTGCGCGTCTTGCTTGAAAATCGCGCGTATTGGAAATGGAGCTAATCTCACGATAGCAATTTTGTCCGGGTAACCATACTTCAATATCTATTGTGTTGCTTGCACAAAATCCTAAGTCTCCACCACAAAGCTGCATCAATCTATGGGGAAGCCCTAAAGATACCAAAAGCTCTGAAGCACAAGCAACCATACGCTCCTGCATTATATCGCTTTCTTCTGGTATTGTAAGAGCAACTAGCTCCACCTTATCAAATTGATGTTGCCTAATGATTCCACGTGTATCCCGTCCTGCACTTCCTGCCTCCTTTCTAAAACAAGGCGTATAGGCTGTTAGCATTAAAGGCAAAGTTTCTTCATCTAAAATCTCATCGCGATAGAGATTTGTGAGTGTTACTTCTGCGGTTGGTATCAAATAAAGCTCGTGTCCCTTTTTGGCATTTTTATCATAAACTTCTTCCTCTTCAAATTCTGATATTTTAAATAAATCGTTTTCAAATTTTGGTAACTGACCTGTGCCAAAGAGGGTTTGTGCATTAGCTATTGCTGGAGTTCCTATCTCACTAAAACCGCGTTTAGCATTAAAATCAAGCATATAATTAATCAGTGCGCGTTCTATCTTGGCTCCCATTCCCATAAAAACACTAAAGCGACTTTTTGCAAGTTTTACCCCACGCTCAAAATCAATCCAACCATTTTGTTCAGCCAATTCCCAATGCTCTTTGGGTTTAAAATTAAAATGTGTAGGCTCTAATACCTTCTTGATTTCAACATTCTCACTTTCGTCTTCGCCAAAAGGAGTTTTGCTATCTGGGATATTTGGAATATTGTGGGAAAGTTCTTGCAATTTATTTTCCCACAATTCCACCTCTTGGGAATAAAGAGCAATTTGCGCTTTTAGTAAATCACACTCTTCTTTTAATGCATTAATATCGCCACCCTCTTGCTTGATTTTTGCAAACAATTTGGTTTTAGCATTTTGTGTTGCTTGTAGTTCTTCTAGGGAAGATTTCTTTTGCTTGTAATTCAAACTGCTTTCGCGCAATGCACTCAATAAAACCGCATCAATATTGCGTTTAGATAACTTTTTCATTACCCCTTCAAAGTCATTAATTAGAAGTTTTAAGTCAATCATATCTCATTCCAACAAATTAAAATGGCTAGATTCTACACTAAGGCTTGTTAAAACACACTAAAATTTATAAAAATCATTAAAAATTACAAGATAATAATGTATAATTAAAAGTTATACTTTAGTTTAGTAGCAAGAGAAATTTATTATTGGGAGTGTGATTTGAATTCAGTTGGAAATTTTACAATGGTGCTTGGAATTTTAGGCTTAGTATCCATCGTGATTTTGGCAATCACAGCCTTTTCTGTTAGCAAAAGTGGGGATAAGCTCACTTCTTTTGAAAAAAAGATTCTATTTATGGTGGCATTTTTGCTTTGTTTGGGGGTTATTTTGCTTTATATCTTTTCTAACTTAGACTTATTTTTGGCACTCTTTTGATAAACTATTAAACCTTTTGGTTTTTCCAAATACCGCTTTGGAAAATCCTCCAATAAACAAATGCACGCAAAAAAGTCTCCAAACAAATACAAAGATAAATATAAAGCACAGGATAACCCATTGTCGCAATAAAATAGCAAGGCATTACCCGCAAACCCCAAATCATCAATCCATTAATTAAAAGTGTAATCTTTGTAATACCTGCTCCACGCAATGCACCATCAAGGATACAAATAAATGCAAAAGCAATCTGTGAGATTCCAATAGGAATTAGGTAATAGACACTTGCTTGGATTGTCGCGGGATCTTGACTAAATAAACTAGACAAAAAGGGGGCAAAAGCAGTCATAAACAACCCAACAACCCCCATAAAAATCCCACCCAAAAGTAAAGTATTTAATGTAGAATACTTTGCTTCTAAGGGTTTTTTTGCTCCAAGATTCTGCCCCATTAATGCCATTGCTGCAATCATAAACCCAAATCCCGGCATAAATGCAAACCCTTCAATTCTTGTGGCAATCTGATAACCCGCCAAATCATAAGTTCCATAAAATGCTACGAATTTTGTCATCACAATAATTGCAAAAAGCGTAAAGAGACGCTCACAACCACTAGGAATCCCAACAACAAAAGCGCGTTTAATGTAATCAAAGTTGATTCTACCCCTAAGAGAAATGGGGCTTTTCTTGTAAAACAAAAGACAGCCAAACAAAGCAGAAGTTTCTAAAAAATTAACAATCAAAGTTCCAACCGCCGCTCCAATCACGCCTAATGCAGGCACAAAAAGGAATCCAAAAATCAAAGTATATTTCACCAAAAGATTCAAAAGAGTAATAACAATTTTGATATAAAATGGTAATTTTGTCGCCCCAGCTGCAGAAAATGCAGAAATACTTACTTGCTTTATCAACAATAAAGGCACACTAAAAAGCACAATACTTAGATATTCGCTCCCAATAAGATGCGCATTAGAATCCACCCCAATCCAAGAGAAAAAAACTTCAAAGCTAAGAAAAGCAAACAGCATTAAAGGCAGAGAAAAACAAAATGCAGCAAAACTCAAGCTCATCACAACCTCATTCGCTGCGTCTTGATTGTTTGCACCTAAAAATCTTGACACTAAGGCACTATTGCCCACAAAAATAATGGTTGTAAAGGCAAAAAGCAGCATAATAAAGTTTAAACTTACACCCACCGCAACAATGGCACTTGCTCCAAATGTTCCAATCATCAACAAATCTATGGAAAGATTGATAATATCCAAAAGCGAATTTAATCCAGAGGGAATTGCTATATTCAAGATTTTGCAACTACGTTCTTTAGAATAAAATTTTATTTTATTCATTTTCCCTCCTTTTTTATTTTCTAAAAATAAGACTTGCTATGGAATGGATTATAAAGATTAGATAAGCAGATGGATTTTAAATGATACTTAAAGTCTTATACGGAAATATTTAAATGGATAATTGTGCCGTCTTCTTTTGTCTGAATAGAATCCGATTCCTGTGATTCTTGGGAATCCTTTTCTTGCTTTTTATCTTGCTCTTCTTGTTCTGGCTCTTTACCATTACCCTCGCGTTCATCATTGATTTCAAGCGTCTCTTCTGTTGGACGCACTTCTTTAATCTCTTCTTGTCTCTCTTGCATTTCTTGCAAATTAACCATAGCCTGAAAATCAAGCTTTACCTGTGAGTTAGCGTGTTGAACGGAACTTACTTGTGCATTTTGATGAATATGAGTAATATTACCAATGGGAGAAACAGCCATACAAATCCTTTTTAAGCTGAATCGTTTGCGCTTTTGCATAAACGACATTTGCGCCAAATGTAATTTTGACAAACTTGCGTTTTGTATAATCTATTGCATAGTTTTCAGCAGAATCCTTTGTAAATCCTACCAAAATCTGTGCAGCTTTTTGTAAGATTATATCAGAAATTTTTGCCTTTCCGCAATGAATAATGCAATGTGAGCTTGGAATCCCGCGAATATGTAGCCAAATATCTTCCGCTTTGGATTCCTTTAATAAAGCAATATTTTCCCGCTCATTCTTGCCAATAGACACCTTAATCCCTGCTATAAAAAAGCTTTCAAATAGCTTTATTTTTTGTCTTGACTCTTTTGCATTGGATTTTTTTTGCAAATTAGATTCTAAAATTTGTAAATCATTTAAATTTGTTACATTTTGTATCATTTTAAGCAATTTTTCATAGAATAAAATCTTTTCTTGCAAATTTTGAGCTTGCAGATGAATATTTTTTGCTTTTTTGGCTAATTTTTTGGAATTTTCAAAAAAAATCTGCGCTGTATGGCTTAGAGAATGCGCTTTGCTTGGAAAAATTATTTTTTCATTTTCTAAACAAATTTCTCTCCCTTTAAAATCAGGATAAAGATAAAGATTTTGCAAAATAAGCTGTCCCAAATACGCTTCTCTTTTTGCGTTTTCCTCCAAAACATTTTTATCCTCTAAAGATTCCAAATGATGCTTTAAGTGCGCTATTTTTTGGGCAATCTGTGCGACTCTCTTTGTGATTTTTGTATGGAGTTCTTGTGTTTTTAGTTGAATAAAATTATCCAAAAGCAAATCCAACAATTCACCTTTGGGCTGCGCAAGAGATATGGCTTTAGGTTGCGGCAAATCCAAAAGTGGCTTACCAATTCTCACTTCGCGAAACGATTGCTCCTTTGTAATATGTCTCAAAGCGTCCAATACTATTTGGTTAGAATCCAATAAAATTAAATTTGTATTTTTGCCTGTAAATTCTGCTTGGAGTAAAATTTGTGAGGTTTTATAGCTATTTTTAGTCTGTAAAATGAGCTGCAAGATACGATTCTTGCCATCTGTTTTTGCTCCTATAATCAAAGCATTAAAACAATATTTTTGCAAACTTTTATCAAAGGGGGCTTGATAGATTTTTGAAGCAATCATCTCCTCATTGCTGACAAAAATCATACTTTTACCTTTGCTTAAATCCATAAAAAACAAATGTCCATCAATATCCATTTTAAATAAATTATCTGCGATTCTATAAATAGAACGAAGTTTTAGAGGTGGAGTTTGTCGTAAATGATCCGCAAACATTTGTAATATAGCAAGATTCATAGTAAGACTTTATTGAAATACAAAATTATTTTTCATTACTTACCGCCAATCCGCTTAGTAGCAAATTCCAAAGCTTCTTTTGTGATTGTATCACCACTAATCATACGCGCAATTTCATAAATTCTACCCTCTTTATCTAATAAAGAGATCTCTGAACCTTGTGCGCACTTTTGAATCAAAAAATGTGTATCGGCTAAACTTGGCATATGTGGCTGGTGCGAGATCGCAAAGACTTGATAACTACAAGAAAGTTTTTTTAATGCCTCGGCGACACCTTGCGATTCCTCTCCACTTAGGTTTGCATCTACTTCATCCAATATAATAACGGCTTGGTTTTTTTCTTGCGCACTTTGCGTGAGCAAAAGGGCAAGACGAAATCGGTTAAACTCCCCTGCGCTTAAATTCTTTAATGCAGTATTCAATGTAATTTCTAGCACTTGGTTACCAAAAGACATATAGGATTCCACCTCTTCTATCCCCTTGAACATTACCTTGGCATTTGGCATTTTAAGGGAATTTAAAGCCTGATTTAAGGTATCGCTAAAGTTTGCAATTTGCTTCTCTCTCGCACCTTGCAAATCCCTTGCGCATTGTATCAGTTTTTCTTTTGTCTGCCCAAAATGCGTTTGAGAATCTCTCAAGAGAGAATCCAAATTTTCATACTTTGCTAATTCCTGTTTTTTGGATTCCAAATATTCCAATGCCTCCTCTACACCACCATATCTATGCTTTAATGCGCTTAATGCTTCCAAACGATTTAAAATTTCTTCAGGATCAATATTGTTTAACTCCCCTAATCTCTCACTTTCTTGTGCGCACAACTCTTCTAACTCATTCAAAGCATTTAAAATAGAATCGCTTTCTTTGCCAATAAGATTTAAAAAGTAAGAAACTTGAGAGGTATGGCTTAAAAATTCCTGCACTTTTTGCAAGCTCTCATTGATTTTTTCTTTTTTGGAGATTTCTTTTTTCACCCTTAAAAGCTCTTCATATTCTCCTTTTTTAGGATTTAAAGATTCCAACTTTTGGATTTCAAAGCGCACAAACTCTTTAAGCTCCTCCACTTTTAAAGCCTCTTCTTGTATTTTTTGAAGCTCTGCTCTTGCGTTTTGGAATTGCACAAAAGAATCTTTGTAAGCACTTAAAATAGCGGGATACTTAGGATCTTTAGACAAACAAAAAGAATCAAAAACTAAAAACAGATTCTCTAAACTTGTTGCATCATCAGATTTGGTGCTTAAGTGCTTTAAAAAAGGAGCAAAAAGTTCTTGAATTTTCTTTTTTGGAATGCT
Organism: Helicobacter rodentium ATCC 700285; assembly: GCF_000687535.1. Taxonomy (GTDB): domain Bacteria; phylum Campylobacterota; class Campylobacteria; order Campylobacterales; family Helicobacteraceae; genus Helicobacter_D; species Helicobacter_D rodentium. Next base: position 57,188 of record NZ_JHWC01000002.1, on the reverse strand, counting down.
TTGTGCATTAAGAAAAAAGCGAATCTTGTCCTTTTTTGTAAGCGTTAAAATGACTTCACCCTCATCTATTAGTCCTTTAAATTCCTCTTTGAATCCTTGCAATTCTAAAGTTGCCTCCAACACCTGCGCATTGCACTCTTTCAAGCCAAACAATGCAAGGATAGATTCCATTAAAACTGATTTTCCTACTCCACTTGCACCGCTAAAAACATTGAAATGCGCACTTGGAGAAAAAGTAATTTCTTTAAAAACAGGAGAACCCTTGATTATAATTTGACGGATAAGCAACTTTTGCATTATTCAAAATCTCCCCAATGGAATTTCTCCTTTAGAATCTTAAAGTAATTCCAATTTGCATTATGAATTAGCTTTACGCCTTTGTTTTGAACGCGAATCGCAATTTTCTCACCAAACTTCAAAGGCTTAGTCTCCTGCCCGTCAATGACAACATTACAACGTCCCTCTTCACCAAGCTCTACTATAATTTCAAAACTACTTGGCAAGATAAGAGGTCGTTGCGTTAAAGAATGCGCACAAATAGGCGTCAAAAGCAAATTATGCGAAAAGGGATAAACTACTGCGCCTCCCGCGCTAATATTATAAGCAGTAGAACCCGTAGGCGTAGCAACAATCAATCCATCGCCATAATAAGAATTAAAATATTCTCCATCAATATAAGCCTTAAGATAAATCATAGACGCCTCATCAAGGCGCGTGAGAATAATGTCATTAAGAGCGAAAAAACTCACATTATCACTCTTTGCATTTTGTATGCTACCCTCTAGCATTATATGGTTGGCAATATTGTAATTTCCCTCTTTAAGATGTGGTAAAAAGGATTCTACTTCGTCTCTTTGTAAATCTGTAAGAAATCCCAAATGCCCCATATTAATCCCCAAAATAGGCTTACCAAAAGCAAAAGAACGTCTTGCGGTTGAAATCAATGTGCCATCGCCTCCAATAGAAATTAGCGCATCACATTCACAGCAAAGCTCCTCAAAATTTAATCCACGCATTCCAATCATTCCGGCACTCAAAGAATCCAAAATTACGCGGAATCCCAATCCCAAAGCCAAGCTTTGAAACTCTAAGAAATAAGCTTTTAATTCTGGAGTGGAGGGACGCAAAAAGACGCCCAAAGTATGAATGGGTGGATTAGGATTCATTTTATTCTACAAAATAAGCTTTAATTCTATATCCGCGTTTGTCTTCTAATTGCAAACTTGGACCCTCAAACACGGTAGCATTGGGAAGTTTCGCATTAATTGCACGAATCGCATTCCACGCACGGAAACTCGCAAGTCCCTCCTGTTTAAGCTCTGGAGACAATCCGCCATAAGGACGCGTATCTACAATGCCCTGCACTTCAAAGGCAACCACGCGTTTATCCTCTTGCAATTCTTTATCCACCTTTGTTGCAATGGAGAGCATACAGCCTTGCGGAATCTGCCATTCTCCCACATTCATAGAAAAACACTCGGTAATAATCTGCTTTTTAGGCTTAATCGTATAGCGCAATCTTGTCATTGTATTTATTTCTGCACTACGTGCATCTTGCATTTCTTTTACAGATAAACTCAAACCATCTACAGATTGCGCTAGATTTGCCAATTCTTTTTCTTTTTGATAGAGTGCTTCTTGTAAGCGTTTAATCTCCTCATCTTTGGCAAATTCACTAGTTAAATCCATTTGCGATTCCATTCCTCGTGCGGATTCTACTTGGAATCCTAATGCAGCTTGCACTTTATGCAGCAAGGATTGTCCGCTAGGGAGAGTTAAAAAATAATATCCTCCACCAAAAATCAATGCAATTAACACAAAGAGTAAAAATAAATAGGCAAAAAAACGACCTTTGCCACTAGAATCCTCCTTGGATTCCTCTAGGGAATATTCAATTTCTCTTGGTTTTGTTTTTGGCTCTTCCTTAAACTCCTCAAAGGTATCAAAAATATTATCCGGGATTGTAGCGGAAAGACTTTTTTCATCGGGATTCTTTTGTGTATTGTTCTCTGACATTTTAACTCCTTATGCTACGCGCTTGAAATTAGATTTAATCTTTTCATACGCCTCATTAATTAAACGGAATTTTTCCGCATAGCCATCAATAATCTTTTTATCTTGCCCATAAACATTATCAGGGTGATAAATTTTAACAAGTTCAATATAACGATTTTTCACACATTCAAAATCATCGTTATACCCACAACCTAAAATCTTGTAACTTTTTTTAAGGATTTTCTCCTCTTTTGTCAAATACTCCTCAAAACATTCAAAAGTATTATGCGTCTTAAAGGTTTCATAATCAAAATCCAATACGATATTATGGATTATCTTTTGCGAAAGCGCACCAATGAGCTTCTCCCAAAAATAAGGACTACTAGATTCTAAAAAAATTTCCTGCTTTGTGTAACTTAGCACAAATTCTTGAAATTTTGAGGTTAGATAACGTCTTGCAAGGCGACTTGGGCGATTAAGCCTTAAGCAAACTTGAGAATTACCAAAAGAGCTTTGAATAATCTGCAAAGACACAATGATATGTTCTAGCATTGCACGATTTTCAATCATCTTGATGCGAATCGGGAGATAACTACTATCAATAATGGTTTGAAAATCCTCACTCTCATTCTTGGCTTCCTCTTGCATAGCAACATGGTATGCCCAATTTAAAAAATAATCCTTTTTATAACGTTCCCCATCGTCAAGAATCAAGACAGAGCTTGAAAGGCGATAGGCTTTGGAAAAATGCTTATAAGCAAAATCCACTGCACGTTTTAAAAATTGAGATTCTTTTTCAATGCTGATTTGAATGTATGGCTCTAGGAGCTCTACTTTCATAAACTTTCCTTAGTCTTTTATCCTTAATAAATGCCATTTTGGCAACTCTAAACCAAATTAAGCAATTCTAATTCCACTTTTTTATTATCAAGGTTTTACGCCTTTTATCTCATCTTGAATTGCTCGGATATTTCGTGTAATTTTATCCATTTCTTTCTTAAGTTCAAAAGAAGCTTGTGCAATTAATTGAATTTTATCCTGTGTTGTTTGTTCGCTTTGATTTAAAAACTGCGCATAAGTCTTTTTTAAGCAATTCATTGGACCAAAAAGTCGGGCTTGGAATTGTTCAAAGCAAAAAGTATCATTCAAACTCTCACGCACATTCCCTAAAGTGGGGCTAAATAAAGCAAACTCCTCTGGGTTTTCACTATGTTTAGTCATTGCATTTTTGATTTTCAAATCCAAACGATTCAATGTTAAATCTATTGCATTGTTGTAGCTTAAAGCTAAAAAATTACTCAAAACATCTAATTCACTCCTTAAATAAGAAGTTGCTACGAGGGCGTTTTTATTGAAATCATCAAGTAAATTTTCATAACAATTTTGTGCAAAAATACGCAAATCATTTAAAGCTTGACTTTGTGGGGCAACAAGATAAAGTTCAATCTTTTGGGGCGCATCGTGTTGCCAATTTGCCAATTCCAACTTCAAATCCTCTGTATTTTTAGCGATAGATTGGACAAATAAATCTAAAAATTTCTTAATTTGCACACTTAATGCTTTATAATCTTTAACTAATTGCGTATCTGAATTTTGCAACTCTAAACGAAGCTTTTCTATGGGAAGTATCATCACCTCTTTGGTTATTTCAATGGATTTAGTCCCCAAAAGACGCTTCTCTTTTTGCGAAAAGCTAAAGGGTTTTTTCTCTAGCGCATTAAAGATTCTTTGCGCTAGTGTATCAAGCCATAAATCCAAGCTAATATACAAATCATTGAATATTTTTTGCTCTTTTTCTTGAGAGATTCCACAACTCGCAATATAGTGTTGCAAATTTCTCTGTAAAGTTTTTTTCAACATCAAATAACATTGGTTAATTTTATGATATTGCAAATGCAATAAAATGTGCATTTCACGCAATTTTTTAAGTGTGCTATAAGATTTAGCCAAATTTGCCTTAGGCTTAATGGTTGTATTTAAAAAATCAAAAATCAAAGGCATATTAGAATCTTGCATAAGTTTTACTGCATTTTGAGTGCTCAAAGAAAGGGTTTCTTGCTGAATCTTTCTTTCTAGCTCTTGATAAGTTTTACCCAAAGAATCTAATACATTTTGAGGGCTTTGAGAATCCTCACAAGCTTCATTAGAAACCTTTAATGCGAAGGCTTGAAGTGTTTGCGCAAAATCCAAAAGCGTGGTTTCAAAAAATTTCTGCGGAGTATTCAATCTTGCCTTTAACGCTAATTTCGCAGAAATAGGAATCACTGCAGAAAAAATCCCCTCAAACGCACTCTTAGCATATTCCAAGCTTGTTTGCACTTCTGTTTCATCTTTTAACCTATCTTTTTGATTCAAAACACAGAGGCTCTTTTGCGCAAAATGCGTAATAAACTCTTTAAGCAGTGCTTTTTCGCTATTTTTTCCAGCATTATCAATAAGCGTAAGCCAAATAATACCATCTACATTCTCCAAAATCTTAAGAGTGGTGCGTGTATCGTCTGAATTTTGAGAATTAAAACCCGGTGTATCTAAAAAATTAATTTCTTTTAATAATAAAATTGGGGCATAGAGACAAAAATAATTAATATTTTGAGAATTTTCACGCGATAGCTTGTGCAAAAAATCTATATTTTGCAACACTTTGCGCCCGTCTTTATAGAGAATCTCCAAAATATAATCCTCGCCATAGCAAATCTTGCACACCTTTGAAGTAATGGGGGTAACACCTGTTGGTAAAATATCCTGCCCTAAAAGTGCGTTCAAAAAAGTGCTTTTACCGCTTGAAAACTGCCCAACAATTGCAATCTGCATAGGTTCAACTTCTTTTTGCTGTAAATATTCAAAAAAACTTAACGTGTAATCGTTTGGATTCAAATGATTCTGACAACTCAAAATCAACTTTTGAGTGGGAGATTTTTGCGCAATTTTTGATTTTAAGTTTTCGCATTCTTTGATATATTGCTTAAGCATCGCTAACTCCTTTGGTAGCATAATCTTGCAAGGCACTAAAACACTGCAAAGATTCCTCCAAATCCTTTTCATACCGCATCAATAATGCTTCCTTTTGCGTTTTTTCTTCTGCGCTTTGTCGTGAGTTATGTAAAGCATTTTCTAAAATCTTGGCTTTATGTTCTAAATCCGAATTTAAAGTCCTCTCCAAATCCTCAAGTAATTTTTTAAAATTATCTGTTAATTTGGATTCTAAAACTTTGCTTTGCGCAATAAGGATTTCAAAAAACTCTAAAAATCCGTCCCTAAAGTCTAAATCCAATGCGTTCTTTAGTTCATTTTTTTGATTTTTGCCAAATTTTCGCACCGATTTTTCAATCCGATTAAGAATCTTGAGTGCAGTTTTTTTCAAAATGCTTTCATCAAAATAGAGATGAAAATTGCCCAAAGCACTAGAATCTTTTTCTTGTGGCTCTATTAATGCTTCAAACTGACTTTGTATTTGCGTGATTTTCTTATCTAAACTCTGTGTGCAAAAACGCAAAATATCACTCAAAAAATCTTTCAACCCCAAATCCAAGATTCTTTGCAATCTTTCATAGCTTGGCGTTTTACCTTTCTCATAATCATAAACAATATCGGCGAAAATCCGCTCACTTAAAAGGTTTTGCGAGTTTTCTAGCTTCTGATTCAATTCCTTTTGCAATGTGGCAAGATAATCTTGCAATTGTTTTGTTGCCCCATTAAAAGATTTTTTAGTTTCCTCAAATTGAACGAGGCTTTGCTCTTGTTGCAATTTCGCCTCTTGAATCAATCGTTGAATTTCACTCTCTTGAGAAAAAAGCAGACTTTTTTCTAAGGCACAAGCAGATTGAATCTTTTGAAACACTCTTATAAACCCTTGCGCACCCAAAAAGACTAAATCTTTTGCCTTTGTGCTATTGTTGCCTAGCAAAGTTTGATCAAGATAATTCACCAACGCATTAAAATTAGAGGATTCTAAACTAAACCCCAATTCTCGCGCTTTTTTTGGATTGGTCTGACAAAGCAATGCAGGATAACTTGCAAGAGCAATAAAATCAAGTCGTTGTAATAAAAGTCCTGCACTCTGCTTTGGCATACTTTGAATTAAACGCGACTCAATACTTTCTTTTGTGTAACTAAGGGCTGATTCTAAGTCTTTTTTCTCCAATAAATCTGCGTGTGTAAGCAGAATCAAAATCCTTGAAATATTTGCATTTTGTAAGGTGTTTAAAATAAAATCCACATCAATTTGTGTCGCACTTTGAGCAGCATTCATTGCGTGTATTAGCAAATCACAATCCAAAATATAGCTTTTTGTAATCTCTTCTCTCTGCACAATGGGGTCATCAAGTCCCGGAGTATCTACAATCTCAACTTTATTTTCTAAAAACTTCAGAGGGGTAAAAAGCGTAGTTTCTTTGATGAGATTGCATAATTTGCTTGGGTGGTTTGCTGAAGTGTATTTAGGTAATTCTTGCAGGGAAATTGCAAGGCTTTGTGTAGAATCTTGCACATATTTTTCTAGGGATTCCTTAAATTCCGCATTTGCCATAAGCTCACAAAGGACAGAATCCTCCATTGTGGATTTTAAATCCTCCCATTCTACTTTATTCCAAAAACTCACACGCGCACTAGGTACTTTGGAGTATTTAAGAAGTGTTAAACTTGCAGTTTCTGGAATCGTAGAGCTACCTAAAATCTCCTGTCCTAAAAGCGCGTTTAAAAGAGTGCTTTTCCCCGCACTTAAAACTCCCGTGATTCCAATAGAAAAATGCTGATTGCTAAGCTTATCCAATAAAGATTCCAACTCCTCTAAGCTTGGATTAAGATTTAATAAGTTTTGGGCGCACATTGTCTTTAAAACCTCTTTCCTTTTCTCCAACAACTGCAAACCATTCGCTAAAAAATCTTCCAAAAAATCCTTGTCAAAAGTTAATTTTTTGTCCTCTTTGGTTAAACTAGATTCCTTGATTTCTTGATGAATGATAAAATCTAAATGAATTTTTATTTGTTCAAAAAATTCACCTTTAGCAATCCCGTGTTGCTCTAACAAATCAAAATTTTCCAAAACTTTTTTTAATAAGTTTTGTATGAATTTTGGTTCTTTTAAAAAGGCTTTATGGATATTCAAAAGTAGAGTATATTGCACTTGCAAGATTCCTTTAAAACTCAAGGTTTTACAATATTTTTCACATAGATTTTGAAGTACGGGGCTTTGCCAAAATATATTAAATGTATGGCTATCAAGACTTAAGAAAATTGCTACAATCTCACTTGCACGCTCACTATCCAAAATATGCAGATTCCCTAATGGCACAATTTCTTTAAAAGTTGATTCAAAATATTCGCCTAATCCATTCATTTTACCTCCTTAAAAATCAAACGCATTTTATAAAAAATAAAAGCACTTAAAAACAAGATTCCACTTAAAAACAAACAAAGCACTTCCCAACCAAAGTGATTATAAAGATAGCTTGGCATTGTTGTCCCAATCGTACCTCCCGTGTAATAAAACGCAAGATACAAGCCATTGGTGATTCCCTTTTTCTCAACAGAAATAGAATTAACAAATGCCGATAGCACGGAATGCACGATAAACATTCCAACACAAATAACAAATACCGCAAAAAATAACCACCAAAAATTCTTGACTAACATTATCAAAGGTGCGATTCCAAAAATGATAAAACCAACAATAATTGCCTTTAAATCACCGCCTACAAATCTTTTAATACGTTCTACTAAAAGAGCGGTAATAATACCAATAATATACCCAAGATACAAAAAGCCAATTTGCGCTGGGGTAATCTCTGGATTGAGAGCTTTGATTTCAAAAGGCATAAAATTTAATGCGCCTTGAAAACAAAACAATACCAAAAAAGCCCCCATATACAAAATAGCGTATCGTTTATCTTTGAGCAATTCTAAAATAATCTTGGGAGTAATTTTCGCATTAGTCATTTGTGAGCTTTGAGGAATCCTAAAAGAGAGAATCGCAACAATTAAAGTTGTGATTCCAAGTGCGGCAAAAGTGAATTGCCACGAAGAAATAGAAGTAATAAATCCACCACCTACGCGCGATAATACGCCCCCAAACACGGTCGCTGCAACATAAATGCTGACATATTTTTGTATGTTTTGCGCATCAAGACGCATAAGTGTGGTTAAAGTCGCCGTCAAAGCCGCTGGAATTACCAATGCTTCAAGAAGCCTCAGAGATAAAAAAGTCTCATAATCTCTAGCAAAGCAGAGTAAGCACTGAAAAACTCCAATCAAGCACAGGGAGCTAAACAACACCTTTCTTGTATCAAATTTTTCTAGCAAATACCCATAAACTATTGGGGCAAAAGCAAGTGCAAGTAAGACAACTGAAGTAAAAAGTGTAACTTGTGCAATAGAGATTCCAAACTCTTCCATAAAAAGAGGCTGCATAGGCTGTGTAATATAAAGGCTAGAAATTGTTACCATAGCACTTAACATTACAACAAATAAAATATAATTTTTCACTCTTTTGGATTCCTAAAAATTTTTATAAAATTCTAAGGTAAATTTGCTTATTAGATTTTGAAAAGATAACGCTTTGAAGCCTGAAAGCATTTAAAGAGGAGTAGTTTATTGCGGAGTGTTTCGCTTTCTCTCACAAAACAGAATCCTCCTCTTAAAATCAATCCAAAGAGTAAAGAATCTTATAATAAAGCTTCTATTTTTTGTTCTAAATCTTTGATTTTACTTTTGTATTTTTCACTCTCTACGCGATACTGGGAATTTCTTTGCTTGAGGGCTTTTACCTCATTTCTTAAGGAAGTAATTTCATCGGTTAAAATATCAATATTTCCTAATGCCCTTTGAAGTTGTAATTGGTGTTTGCGGATTAAAATTTCAGCCTCTTGCAATGTAAGCTTCATCACAGCACTATTTTTTTCCTCTTTTTGTGCAATGCTTTTATAGAAGAAAGTTTTAACTACCATAAAGAGAACAAATAAAATAAATGCTGTTACAAACAACCATTTCGTGAATTGTGCTTCCATTTTATTTCCTTAAAATTATAATTTTCCTATGCGACAAGTGTGCCTACCACCTTCAAATACGCCTTCACAAAAACTTTTTAAAATCCATTCCACCATACCCTCACCCACAATACGCGCACCTAAACATAGCACATTGGCGTCATTATGCGCACGGCTCATTGCCGCACTATAAGGCTCATTACATAGTGCTGCACGAATACCTTTATGACGATTAGCAGCAATACTCATTCCAATTCCGCTTCCACAAATCAAAATTCCAAAATTTTTATCATTTTTCAAAACATTTTCACATAAAATATTCGCAAAATCTGGATAATCCACGCGGTTAGAATCCTTTGGTCCCAAATCCTCTACACTATGCCCCATTTTCTCTAATGTTTCAACCACAAAAGCCTTTAATGTAAATCCCGCGTGATCACTTGCAACAAAGAACGTCATCAAACTTCTCCTACAATAATAAATTAATAATTATCTGCACAGGTGCAAAAATAATATGCGATAAAGGTGTACTTAAGACAATCATCAATAAAACCATACCCACCATTGGAGGTACTCTATCAAACAACCTAGCAAAAAAATCACTCCTAAACATTAAACCAAGGTAAGCAAGGGCATTAGAACCATCTAAAGGAGGAATTGGAATCAAATTAAACACACCTAACACGACATTATAAATCAACAATTGCAAACAAAAATAAAGGACGAGCAAGGCAATAAAGTTTGGATTAGAAAAATATTCAAAAAAACCTCCAAAAATTCCACCATTAAAAAGATAAATCAATAAAGCGGCAAAAATTGCAAGAACAAAGTTATAAGCCACACCCGCCACAGAAACAGCAAATGCCCCAAAATAGCCCCCATTATAGATTACGCGGTCCATTCTAACAGGCACAGGTTTCGCCCAACCAAACAAAAAAGGCGCATTAAAAAGAAACAATAAGCTAGGCAAAAGGATAGAACCGACTAAATCAATATGAAGTAGTGGATTTAGCTTCAGGCGTCCTGCGTCTTTAGCTGTTGTATCGCCAAATTTTAACGCAACCAATCCGTGCATAATCTCGTGTCCAATGATTGCAACAAGTAATGCAACCACCATAATAGGAATCTTAAAATTTAGTGGCAAATCAAGCATTAATTGTTTCCTTGCGATTCTAATAAACCAACATTAAGATTTTGCATTTGTGATTCCAAAAATTCTATGCTTCTACCAATGCGATTCCAACGAATCTTAAAATCATCGTCCCAACTAAAATAAATAAACCAAGGCTTACCCACCACATATTTATAAGGAACTGCACCCCAAAAACGCGAATCGTTGGAGTTATTGCGATTATCCCCCATCATAAAAAACTCATCTTCTTTGACTTTTGCATAAAATCCAATCTCACCATTTTGTAACTGCACTTTTTCCATACCAAGCGACTCGCCTTGACTAGATAGAATCTCTAACTGATTAAAAGCATCGGGAAACACATCTAAATATTGCACTCCCAAATGCGATACCAAATAAGGGTCATAATAAAAAATCTTGCCCCTAAATTCTAAAGTATCTGTAGATACATCTTGATAAGCAGAATCGCTACTAAAATGCACCCAAAGCCCCTTGGAAGTATAAAGCACCTCATCACCTCCAACTGCTACATTGCGTTTCACATAATGGATTTTAGGAGCTTGTGGATAACGAAAAATCACAATATCTCCGCGTTTAGGACGCTCCCCTTCTATTAAATGCCCATTGCCATTAAAATCAGGCAATACTTTAAGCTCAATCCAAGGAATCGTGGGTGTTGGGATTCCATAAGCATATTTTTTTACAAATAAATTATCACCAATAAGCATTGTATTTAACATACTTCCACTAGGAATTACAAAAGCTTGTGCAACAAAGAAAATGACACCCAAAACAATAAGAATCGTACCAACCCAGCTATTCACAAAATTATAAAGCTTAGTCCAAATCCTTTTCATTACTCTTCTTTCCTTAAAAATATTTATTGCACATTAGAACGAAGCTTAGCAGATTTTAATGTATTTTGCAACAAAGAAGCAATCGTCATAGGTCCAACTCCTCCGGGCACAGGGGTAATAAACTCACACAAAGGAGCAACATTTTCAAAATCCACATCGCCCACAATTCTACCATCTTGCAATCTTGAGATTCCAATATCCACAACAATCGCACCCTCTTTTACCATATCTTTTGTAATAAGGTTGGGTTTGCCAACTGCCACACACAAAATATCGGCTTCTTTGGTGTGTTTGGCTAAATCTTGCGTATAAATATGGCAAAGCGTAATCGTGGCATTTTCATTCAAAAACAATGCGCCAAGTGGCTTACCAACGATATTACTAGCACCCACAATCACAACATTTTTGCCTTGCAATGGAATCTTATAATACTTCAATAATGTCAAAACTCCCATAGGAGTTGCCGGGACAAAGCTTTCAAGATTTGCAAAAACACGTCCCATATTAAAAGGGTGGAATCCATCAACATCTTTATGGGGTGCAATCGCTTCTAAAACGGCGGTTGTATCAATGTGCTTAGGAAGCGGTAACTGCACTAGGATTCCGTCAATATTCGGGTTTTGGTTTAGCATAGAAATGGTTTGGAGGAGAGATTCTTGCTGAATATTCTCGGGCATTTCGTGCGTGATAGAGTAGATTCCTGTGCGCTTACAAGCCTTTGCTTTCATATTCACATAGCTTTGAGAGGCAGGATCGCTTCCAACTAACATTACTGCTAAGCCCGGAGTAATACCCTTTTGGCTTAGAGATTCCACTTCTTTTTGAATCTCTTTTTCAATATTTTGTGCAAGAGCCTTTCCATCTAAAATCTGCATTCATAATACCCTTTAAAAAATAATTTTGTTATTATAGTAAAAAAAGTTTTTTAAAAGTTTAAGGAATTGCAAGTGCAAAAAGTATTTAAAATGATTTTGGTTTTAGTTAGCAGTTTTCAGATTCTTAATACAGAAGAAAGCTTCATCACAACTTTAGAATATGGCAAAATGCTCTATAACAACCCTCGCGGAATCGGCTGTGTAGAATGCCACGGACATTTTGGCGAAGGACAACAAATTGCAAATTATATCCATAAACGCAAAGGCAAAACTCTACAAGGTGCGCGTATCAATAATTTAAGCTTTGAAAGATTTGAAAATGCACTACAAAAAGGTAGAAAGATTATGCCAAAATATTATCTAACCTCAAGTGAAATAGAAGCAATTTACAAATATTTAGAATCCATTGAAAACACCAAAGCCACAGAATAAACTTTAATCTAATACTGCTTAAAATTGGAATTTTCTTGCAAACTAAAAAATAGAAAAAAGTAGAAAACCTCCCTTAAGATACTTGCGGCACTTAAGCAGTTTGGAGGCTCTGCTGTGTTCCCACCCTGAAGCATTATCCAAGCAGCCCATCGCACAAGTCTCAAGAAAGGCAAGTGGGATTATATTAGGTTTTTGCCAAAAATCAACTTAAGTTGTGCAATACATTAGGTAAGATTTTTTGTTTTTCAATACAATCTTAATGGCGAGATTCTACATTATGGATTGTTGCGTCATTTCATTCCTTGCAATGACGCAGTGGCTAAATTAAAGTGTGCAAGACTATAGATTACTTCATTTTGTTCGCAATGACTGCGCGGGATTCGTCATTGCGAGACTTTGCAGTGGATTCGTGCAATCCAACTTAGAACTTCCACTTAGATTAAACCTTGTAAAATTCTCTATACCATTGAATAAAGTTTTTGATTCCCTCTTGAATGCTTGTATTTGGCTTATATCCCAAATCACTAACCAAATCTTCCACATTCGCGTAAGTCGCTGGGACATCACCGGGTTGCAATGGAAGCATATTTTTCTTTGCCACCATTCCAAGTTCTTTTTCAATTGCCTCAATGAAATCCATTAATTTAACCGGATTGTTGTTTCCGATATTATAAATTTTATAAGGTGCTTTGGAGCTATGCGGATTAGGTGCTTTTCCACTCCATTTAGAATCCGATTCTGCATTATGGTCTATTACGCGCACCACACCCTCTACAATATCATCAACATAAGTGAAATCCCTTAGCATTTGCCCGTGATTAAACACATCAATCGCCCTGCCCTCTAAAATCGCCTTTGTAAATAAAAATAACGCCATATCCGGACGCCCCCAAGGACCATAAACCGTGAAGAATCGCAAACCCGTTGTAGGCAAGTTAAATAAATAAGAATAAGTATGTGCCATTAGCTCATTGCTCTTTTTACTTGCCGCATAGAGGCTAATGGGGTGATCCACATTATCGCTTGTGCTAAAAGGCATTTTTTCATTCAACCCATACACAGAGGAGCTAGACGCATAGGCTAAATGCTTGATACCAAACTGCCGACACGCTTCTAAAATATTCACAAACCCTATAATATTACTCTCTACATAGGCATAAGGATTCACCAAAGAATAGCGCACACCCGCTTGTGCTGCAAGATTGCAAACTTTATCAAACTTTTCATTTTCAAAAAGTTTAAAAAGATTCTCCCTGTCCTCCAATTTTAATTGGATAAAACGATAGTTGGGATATTTGCTACTTTGCACCAACGCATTTTCCGCAATGGAATCCTGCGTAATTCCTGCTTCTGCTAATCTCCCATATTTAATACGCACATCATAATAATCATTGATACAATCTAGCCCTACAACTTCATCTCCGCGTTCCAATAAGCGTTTAGCCAAGAATGAGCCGATAAACCCCGCCGTACCTGTTACTAAAATTTTCATTTTAATTCCCTACAAAAGTTTGAAGTAATTTTCTAAAAATACAGCATTAGCGATTCCATTAAATTTATGTCTTCCCAATTCTGCAAGACTCAATTCTATTGCATTCACCACCCAAGAAACTTCACTTATATCAATCATTCCCATATGGTTAATTCTAAAAATCTTACCCTTTAAATGATCTTGCCCACCTGCAATATTGACATTAAATTTTGTTTTTAAAGTTTTGCGCACCAAATCACTTTCCTCATCACAAACACAAGTCATACTCAAAGCCGGAACAGTCGGATAAATCTTAAGTCCTATACTTTCCATTGCCTTATCACAAGCAAGTGAGCGCGCTTTTGTCTGCTTGTAAATCGTATCAAATCCTATGCTTTTTGCCTTTTCCAAAAACGCGCAAAGCCCGATAATAATTGTTGTTGGCGCAGTCCAAGCAGTCGTATTTTTCACTTGATTTTTCAATTCTGTTTTGAGATTAAAATAGAATCCTATATTGCGTTCCTCAATTTTTTCTATTGCTTTTTGACTTAGCCCAATGATACTAAGTCCCGGTGGTAACATAAACGCCTTTTGTGAACCACCAATAAGGGCATCTACACAGCTTACATCTAGCTCCTCTACCCCCATAGCAGTAATCGCATCTACAATCACCATAATATTGGGATTAAATTCCTTGACAGCTTTCGCCAATATTTCATAAGAATGGCGCAAACCACCCGCACTCTCACACGCTTGAATACAAAATGCGTCAATATCGGGGTTTTGTTTCAAAGCCTCCAAGACAGAATCCAAACTTGCCGGTGTATCCCAAGTATTCTTAATTTCTACATTTGGGATTCCAAAGGCTTTTGCAATCTTACCAAACCTTTCCCCAAACTTTCCGCTATTCACACTTAAGAGTTTTTTTGCACACAAAGAAGTAACACAAGCCTCCATTGCTCCTGTTCCAGAGCTTGCAAGCATTAACACTTCAGGCATTTTAATCACTTCTTTTAAAAGTGTGCGGGTTTTTGCAAAAATTGCTTCAAACTCTGGTGTGCGGTGGTGAATGGTAGGCTCACTCATCGCAACACGGACAAATTCTGGCACAGGAGTAGGACCGGGGGTAAAAAGTAACATAGTTTATCCTTAAATTTTAAAAATCCGAGAATTATAACCAAAAATCTATTATATCTCTGCTTTCATTTTGTTATTGCAAGAAAATTTACAAAATTTTCGTAGCATACATTGCGTTAGCAATTTATCTGCACTTGCAAATAGAGCGTTTATTTTTTGCCATTGCAAGATTCTGTATTATGGATTGCTTCGTCGTTGCCTCGCAATGACAAAAGCCAAAGCGTCTGCCACTGCGTCATTACAAAATCTATAATGTGGGACCTTAGAAAAATAAGAATAGAATCTTAAACCAAATTGGATTCTATTCCTTCTTTTATTTGAGGGAGAGTGCGGGAGTCAATAGATTTAATCAGGGATTGGATTTCCTCATTATGCATGTCAGTCGTGTAGATTTTCTCACGCCCGATATAGAACAAAAGTATAGAAAGTTGGAGCAAAGTTAATTTACTTCTCTTACTTAAATTTAGCAATTTCATCTTTTATGCTATTATCCGAGTCTAAAAGGGATTCATAATTTTTCTTACTCTGTTCTATTGCTTCATCAAATTTGAATCCAAGCATAACAATGCGATAAAGATTAGGTTTGTATTTTCTCCAATTATATAGAGTGCTAACATCAATATCTAAATAATATGCCATATCTCGTTTAGTTTTTTTGGTCAAATGTTACCCTTAATTTTATAGCTTTTTTTCTTTCATTTTACATTAAATTTTGTTTATTCAAAACACTTGAAATATTCAATTTAATATTTAAAAAACATTTAATATTTAAATATTCTCTAAGACAAATTAAGGAAAAATACAACCTCAATTTATAAATTACGAGGAGGTATGGTGAGAAAGATTTTATTCACTTTAAGTTTCTTATTTTTGCAGAGTATCGTCTTTGCAAACACTATTGAGGATTATCGCAACGAGTTTTATCAAGAAATGCTTTTGGAATGCAATAATAAAGTTGGACAAGAAAAAGCAATGTGTCAATGTCAAGCAAACATTGCCACAAATGATGTTGTTAATAGCTTAACTGCTAAAGAAAAGGATTGGATAATCAACAATAAGGAATTGTCAGATGAGGTTTATAGAGAATTAGAAAATAAGATATTAATGACTGCAACACAATCTCTTAGCAATATGGATAATGCAATCCAATGTTCAAAATCTATCTATGTTGCGGATTGTGTTACCAATGGAGCATTTGGGTGTAACCATAGCAAGAGTTGTTGTGAATGTATGGTAGATGCGGCATTTGATAGTATGACTTATAAGGAAATGATGGAAACTAATCCAACACCAGAATTACAATCAAAAATACTTCAAGTCTTAAATGCTAATCACGCAAGATGTGTGAAAAATTAAAGGAGAAACAATGACGAGTGAAAGTTTATTCGCAGAGATTCAAAACAGGTTGCCTATAAAAGTGGGTTCTTATAGGAGGACTTTTATTAAAGGGCATAAATACTCTAATCCAATAATGAGTAATGAGGATATTTATAATAAGTTAGCACTTCTAAGCCCAGAGCAGTTACAAAAAGTGCATTATAAGATAAATATCCTTAAAGCGACAAAGCTTAAAAGTCCTGCTTTGGTATTTTGGGTTTATAATTTTTTGCTTGGTGGATTGGGCGTAGCAAGATTTGCCATAGGAGATAAGGCGTGGGGAATCTTTAGGATTGCGCTGACTTGCGTTTCCATAGGGTTTGGGTTATATACTGATCTTTTTTATAGTGAGACAATGGCTCTAGTTAGTCAGCTCTTAGACTGGGTAAATGTTGCGGCTTGGATAATGGATTTGATGATAGTTGGAGTTTTTTTAAGAAATCAGAATCTTGAAAAAGTGAATCAAGCCATAGAGGAGGTAAAAAATGATTCAAATTAATCATTTTATACAGGTTAAAGGTGGGGCGGATATTGGAAAAACTACTACAATCACTCGGTGTTTTTTGGAACTTTTAGAAAATGCCAAGATTAAGGATTTCAGATATATTGAGGGTGGAGATTTCGTAGCTGTGGTGGAGTATAAAGGCAATATCCTTGCGTTTGTCAGTGCGGGAGATATTGAAAGGGAAACAAAGAATTGCTATGAGATTCTTTGTGAAATGTTCCAAAGTGAGATTAAAGTCTGTATTTTTGCTACAAGAACAAAAGGATATGGGGTAGAGTATTGGCAAAAGATTGCAACACAAAATGGCAAGAAAAACTTTGATGAATCTTTAGAGAATCAGTGGTTTAATATATGTAATGAGAATGGAGAACAAGACGGCAAGAAAAAGAAAGAAATTACTACTCATCTACAAGAACAAACCAAGATTCTTGTGAATCTCATAGAACAATACTTGCAAGGAGGCGAACAATGAAAAAATTATTATCTATTGCGATTCTTTTTTGTGGGTTACTATTGAGTGGGTGCTTTGAATCTGCGCCAAAATGCAATGATGAAATAGCGGTTAGTCTTGTGAAAGAGATTTTGCTTGAAGATAAGTGGTTTCTTGTGGAAAATGGTTTAACAAAAGAAACCTTAATGGCAATGGCAATGGACAATTTCACTTTTGAAAAAATAGATATGGCAATGGGGTTAGGCTTTGTAGATTCTTTTAAGGATATTATTGATGTAAGAGATTACTCTCACAAGGCTACTCGCATTTCATTAGTAGATTTTATGACGACAGAAGTTAGCAAACAAAGCAAAAGTTCCTATTGCTCTGCAACATTAGAAATAGAATATCCAAAAATGCCACAAGAAATGAGACAAAAATTTATCAAAGGTATGTTGAAAGGTCCAATCTTTGATGGAGGGAAAGTAACACGAGAGATGGCTTATAGCACAAGATACACTGACGATAAGAAAAAGATTTATGTAGAACTCTTAGATCGTTGATTATGGAATAAGATTCCATAATCACAGAACTTTCTTACAATTCTGTTATTGCGTATTTTTACTCTCGTCATTACGAGACTTCGTCCGAGGTCGTGGTGTGCATTTGCATAAGCAACTCACCCGCTTTGAGCCACAGATCTATAGTCTTAAATTACTTTAAAACTTCCACTTCGTCATTGCGAGAAAATTTGAAAAATTTTCGTGGCAATCTATAATCTTAAACTGAAGTAAAATTATCAAAGGCGAGATTCTGTATTATGGATTGCTTCGGCTTTGCCTCGCAATGACAGAAGTGGGGAACGCAATGACGCGGTGGTTTGCTTTTTGTCCTTGCGAGATTCTGCGTTAGCGGAATCGTGGCAATCTTACTTTAATATTCATTCTGCTAACGCCATACACTCAATCTCCACCAAAGCATTTTTGGGCAATGTTTTGACTGCTACCGTGCTTCTAGCGGGTTTATGCTCTCCGAAAAATTCCGCATAGATTGCATTCACAAGCGCGAAATCCTCCATATTGCTTAAAAAAATCGTTGTTTTAAAAACTTGTTGCAAACTGCTTCCTCCCGCCTTTAAAACTTCGCTAAGGTTGTTTAGCACTTGTCTTGTTTGCGCTTCAATGCCCTCTACTAAGATTCCTTGCGGATTCAATCCAATCTGTCCTGAAGTATAAATCACACCATTTGCCTTAATCGCTTGGGAATAAGGACCAATCGCTTGGGGTGCATTTTGTGTTGCAATAATCTCTAACATTGCAATTCTCCTTTACTTTATTGTTTAAATGTTATAAAATTATAGCCAAATTTAAATTTTAAGGAAAACTTATGAAATCTATTTTGAGATTCCTACTCGCAACTTTTTGCATAAGCACACTTGCAAACGCAGATAACTTTGTTCAAGCTACCGCCCCCGCTGCTGAACCAAAAGTCGTTGTCAAAGTCCCCCCGCTCACACCTTTTGATGAAACTTTGCAAAGAGAAATGCGAAAATACCCTCAAGATTCTATGTTTTTTGTAGATGGCAAAACAGGTAAGATTCTCTCTGTAAATAAAACTCCAAGCGTAAAATCTAGCGGACCAAATCCGGGAAAATTTTATCCAAGAGAGGAAGTTAAACCCAATCAACAAATAGCTCCCTACAAGATACAAGAAGAGCGTATGGATTTATTGTAGGAATTTACAATGGTTGAAGTAGAATTTTTAGGACCGCTTGGCAATCAAACCTTTCAAAGTCAAGCAACAGACTTTCACGCGTTAAAACAAGAATTACAAGCGATTCCAGACTTGAAAGATTGGCTAAAGGATTGTGCCATTGCCTTAAACGATGAAATCGTTACTTCATTGGATACACCGATTAAAAATGGCGATAAAATTGTGCTATTGCCTCCGGTTTGTGGTGGATAAATGCAAACAAACATTGATGGATTAGAAATTTTTGAGGGTGCGCTCCATACTGCGGTAATTTATCAAAATTGGATTGATTCAAGCGCACAGGCGAATTTAGGGGCTAGTGCAATCTTTACCGGAATCGTGCGCTCCGAGAATGGTTGCGAGGGCTTGAGTTTTGATATTTATCCTCCGCTACTAGAGCAATGGTTTTTAAAATGGGCAAAAAAAGCCCTTGAAAGCGAAGTTGTGCTTAAAATGGCGCACAGCAGAGGCGATGTTTTAAACCACCAAAGCTCGTATATGGCAGGAATCTTTAGCTCACAAAGACGCGCAACTTTGGATATTTTTGAGGAATTTATTGAAGATTTCAAGCATCGCGCTCCCATTTGGAAATATGATTTGAAAAACGGGCAAAGAATCTATGCAAAAGAGCGCAGTCATAGACTACCCCATAGCGGAATCCTAAGTGATAACCATTAAATGAAAAACATAGAATCCAAAAAGGTATTTTAAGTGAAAGCCATCGCCTTTACAGGAAATTCCAATAGCGGCAAAACAACCCTTATTGAGAAGTTATCCCTACATCTAAAGGCGCAAAATAAACGCATTGCAATCCTCAAACACGACCCAAAGGATAAGGCAGTTTTAGACACAGAGGGCAAGGATTCTGCGCGTTTTTATCAAACGGGTGCTGATGTTGCAATCTTGGGCGCAACACAAACCACTTTGCGATTCCACCAAGCCTTAAGCATAGAATCGCTTGTGGAGCAATTTGCAGATTATGATTATCTTTTTGTGGAGGGCTTAAAAACCTTGCCACTTCCTAGAATCTGTGTCGCAAGGGATTCCTTTGATACGCGATTCTTGCCCTATATTCAAGCGATTGCCACAGACTCTAGTATTCCCAAAAGCAGCCTAGAATCTCACGCCCTACCCCTTTTAAACCTCAACAATATCTTAGAAATTTTAGAATGGATTGATACAAATATAAAGGAATCTTAAATGGTAGAAACAAGCAAAAAAAAGGCAAAAATCGGTATTTTAACCCTTTCAGATAGGGCAAGTGCGGGAATCTATGAAGATCTTTCAGGCAAGGCAATCCAAGAAACCCTCACGCAATACTTAATCACACCTTTTGAATGTGTTTATCGCGTGATTGAGGACGATTTTAAGAAAATTCAGCAAAACTTAATAGAATTAGCCGATAAGGAACAATGCGATTTGATTGTAACAACAGGCGGGACAGGACCAGCCCCGCGCGATGTAACGCCTGAAGCCACAGAAGCGGTTTGTCAAAAAATGCTTCCGGGATTTGGTGAGCTTATGCGCCAAGTGAGTTTGAAATATGTCCCAACTGCTATTCTTTCGCGCCAAAGTGCCGGAATCCGCAACAAAAGCCTCATTGTCAATCTGCCCGGCAAACCAAAATCTATCCGCGAATGCCTAGACGCTGTTTTTCCTGCGATTCCTTATTGCCTTGATTTAATCGGTGCAAGTTACCTAGAAACAAACGCGGAGATTATCAAGGCATTCCGCCCAAAGGCATAATGGCGTCATTGCGAGATTCTGCGCGTTAGCGGAATCGTGGTGTGCATTGCATAAGCAACTCACCCGCTTTGAGCTGCAATCTATAATTTTGAATTACTTTAAAGCTTCCACTTCGCCATTGCGAGAAAATCTTTGATTTTCGTGGCAATCCACACTCTCCACTTTGTCATTGCGAGAATGCATAGCATTCGTGGCAATCTATATTTTTTTATCTCGCCATTGAATATTTTTTGATTGATAAGATTATAGATTGCTTCGTTCGTTTCACTCTCTCGCAATGACGCAGTGGTTGGCTTTTAATTAATTCTATGATTATGGATTGCTTCAGCGTTGCTTTGCAATGACTGCGTGGGATTCGTCATTGCGAGATTCTGCGCGTTAGCGGAATCGTGGTGTGCATTGCATAAGCAACTCACCCGCTTTGAGCTGCAATCTATAATTTTGAATTACTTTAAAACTTCCACTTTGTCATTGCGAGAATGCGTAGCATTCGTGGCAATCTATATTTTTTTATCTCGCCATTGAATATTTTTTGATTGATAAGATTATAGATTGCTTCGTTCGTTTCACTCTCTCGCAATGACGCAGTGGTTGGCTTTTAATTAATTCTATGATTATGGATTGCTTCGGCGTTGCCTTGCAATAACAGAAAGGTTGTTCATTATTCTTAATAAAAGTTTAGGCTTTCACATTCAAAGTGAAATTAACAGAAAAATCCTCTTGCCTACCCTCTCTTTTTTCTCTCTCTTTGCGAATTTTCTCAAGCTCCTCTAACATTTTTTCTATGTAACTTTTCTCGCTAGATTCACTCTTGGAGCGACTAACAGCCCAACCACTCGTGCTACCATCGGCGTTAATCACAAATCCACTTGCTTCAATTTCGCCACCCAATAAGTTTTTTCTAACAGGATTCTTTGCAAGTTCATTCATATCATAAATCAACGCCTCATATTCCTCACGCGCCTTAGGATCATTCGCCATTTTTTGCAAGATATTTGGGTCAATGCTAATGTTGTTTAACCCCTTTGTGCCACCAAATTGAAGATTTGTATATTTCCCTACAAGTTCGCTTAGAAATGTATTTGTGTCTGTCTTGTTAGAATTTGTATCCGCCTCTACTTTGTTGGAATTTTGACTTTTAACATAGTCGTAAGCTTCTTGTGAAACCCAAGAATTACCGATTAACACCGCCATATTTTCTCCTTGTATAAAATCAATATTACAATATCGGCAATTCTAAAAAAACAAGAGAATATTTTGAGTTTTAAATAAAAAGGATAGATTAAAAAGTTTATTACGCTTTAAAAATCAAATAAAGATTCTAAAGCGTAAAGATACAAAGCATTATACTAATTCAACGATTGCCATTGGAGCGGCATCACCTACTCGTGTCCTAGTTTTAATGATTCTTGTGTAGCCACCATTTTTATTAACATATTTTGGCGCAATTTCTTTAACCAATTTTTTCACAGAATCTTTATGTTGCAAATGAGAGAAAACCAAACGATGTGCCATAGAATCATTTTTTCTTGCTTTTGTGATTAATTTTTCAAAATAACTTTGCAATTCTTTTGCCTTTGGCAGTGTAGTTTCTATTTTTTCACTCGCAATTAATGCAATAGAAAGATTTTTCAACAAAGCCTTTCTATGAGAGCTAGTTCTACCTAGCTTTCTATATCCGTGTCCGTGTCTCATTTATTTATCCTTTTAGTTAGAAAATTTTTTCTTAAGTAGGCTCATTAAATCTTCTGGAATCTCTTTACCAACAGGATAGCCCAATTCCTCTAACTTTGCGGTAATTTCATCTAAAGATTTTTTGCCTAAATTTTTGATATTCTTAATTTGATCTTCGCTAAGAAGTACAAGCTCACCCAAATACTTAATGCCAAATCTATCCAAACAATTAAAGCAACGTGCACTAAAATTTAGACTATCAATCGTTTGTAATAAAGTTTTAATTTCTGGGGAATCCTCATTCCCATTATTAATTTCTGGCACTTCAATATTTAACTCTGTATTAAAAATAGCCATTTGCTTATGCATAACACTCAAAGCGTTTTTGAAAGCTGTTAAAGGTGCAACTTGCCCATCTGTCTGAATATCAAAAATTACTTTTTCATAGTTTGGATCGTCTTCTACAAGCATATTTTCAGTGGCATAAGTTACATTTGTAACAGGTGTAAAATAAGAATCTAATGGAATAAAGCCATCTGGAACTTGATTTCTTATCTCCTCACTTGGCACATATCCAATTCCCCTGCAAATAACAACAGAAAAATTTAATACTGCATCTTCATTAATGGTTGCTAGATGAATATTAGGAGTAACAACATCTACAACATCATTTGCCAAATCTGCACCCGTAATGATTCTTGGACCTTTGAAGTTGTAATCCACACTAATATTTTCACCTTCATCTTTGCCTTTAAAACGAATTGTTTTAAGATTCACGATAAAATGTGATACATCTTCCACCATACCACGAACAGAGTCAAACTCGTGCGCCACACCTGAAATTCTCAAAGCAATAGGAGCAAAGCCAACAGAACTTCCAAGCAACAATCTACGCAAAGGATGCGCTAAGGTAATAGCATATCCTGACTCAAAAGGATATGCAACAATTTGAATTCTATTTGTGCCAACCTCTTTTACTTCAATTCTCGTTGGAACATGAGGAGAAGTTTTAATGCTTTTCATACTTAACACCCTCCTACAAATTATTTAGAATACAACTCAACAATGAGCCTTTCTTCAATTGGAATAACCACTTCTTCACGCTCTGGAAGACGCGTAAAGATTCCAAAGACTTTTTCTTGATCCACATCTACCCACGGAACAATTCCTGTTTGTTTTGTTAATTCAATTGCTCTTTGAATTTGTGGATTTTTTTTGCTTTTTTCGCAAATTTCTATTTTTTGTCCTACTCCAACAAGCGCAGAAGGAATGTTTAGTTTTTTGCCATCTACAAGAATATGTCCATGAACCACAAGCTGTCTAGCAAATCTTCTTGTTGTGGCAAATCCCATTCTATATACGACATTATCCAATCTTCTTTCAATGAGCTTTACAAGATTTTCCCCTGTATTTCCCTCTAAACGATTTGCTTCAACAAAAATGGAACGGAACTGCTTTTCAGAAATTCCATACATCATTCTTGCCTTTTGTTTCTCACGAAGTTGAATCCCATATTCTGAAATTTTTCCTCTTCTTTGTCCGTGTTGTCCCGGACCATAAGGACGCTTATCTAACGCGCTTTTCCCTGCTAATCTGCGCTCACCTTTTAATGCAAGGCTAACACCAAATCTTCTTTCAATCTTCTCAACAGGACCTCTATATCTAGCCATTCTCTCTCCTTACACTCTTCTTCTTTTTGGCGCACGGCAACCATTGTGTGGCAATGGTGTAACATCTTTAAACCATAGCACTTTAATGCCTTCAATACTTCCTAAGCTTTTTACTGCAGTTTCGCGTCCGCTTCCGGGACCTTGAATCTTTACTCCAAGCTCTTTGATTCCGTGTTCTTTTGCTTTAGAAACCGCATCTTCAACCGCTTGTTGCGCTGCGTAAGGAGTTGATTTCTTACTTCCTTTAAATCCCAATGCACCCGCTGTACTCCAGCAAATAACATTGCCCATTTCATCTGTGATAGTTACGCTTGTATTGTTAAAAGCGGCAGAGATATGAATAATCCCTCGCGCAATATTCTTTTTGACAACTCTTTTTTTATTTACATTTCTTTTAGCCATTATTCACTCCCTATTTTGATGCACTACCAACGGTTTTTCTCTTACCTTTTCGTGTTCTTGCATTGTTTTTTGTTGTTTGACCACGAACAGGCAATCCCTTACGATGTCTAAGACCGCGATAATTACCTAAATCCATAAGAGCCTTAATGTCCATTGTAACTTTTTTGCGCAAATCACCCTCTACGATATGATGAGCTTGAATTTCTTTTGCAATAGAAGAAACTTCATCTTCACCAAGGTCTTGAACCCTTTTGTCATAAGAAATATTTACAGCATTTAAAATATCTCTTGAAGTCTTTAAGCCAATACCATAAATATAGGTTAAAGCATATTCGATTCTCTTTTTCTTGGGTAAATCAACACCAGCAATTCTCGCCATTATTTTTCCTTTTATCCTTGTCTTTGTTTATGTTTTGGATTCTCGCAAATTACGCGAATCACGCCTTTTCTTTTGATAACCTTACATTTGTCGCACATTTTTTTGACAGAAGGTCTAACTTTCATAACTCACTCCTAACTTTTCAAGACAAATATCTTGTAAATACTTTGCATAAATTTAGAAAATAATCTAAAATTATCACTTTGGAATGTTCTAAATTGCTTTATCACTTCCTAGTAAATAGGCATTGAGTTTATAGTCCTCAAAGGCTTATCCAAATTCACCCAAACGACTATAACTGCAAAAATATTTTTGCAATAAAGTGCGGATTATATTTAAAATCTTATTAAAATCTACTTATACCTAAAAGTAATTCTTCCCTTATCTAAACTATAAGGCGTTAATTCTAATTTTACTTTATCGCCTTGTAGAATTTTAATATAGTGCATTCGCATACGCCCTGCAATATGACATAAAATAATATGCCCATTTTCAAGCTCTACACGAAAAGTTGCATTTGGTAAAGCCTCTTTTACAATCCCATCTACTTCAATCACATCATCTTTTGCCATTTATATTCCCTTTCCTTTGCTTATTCTAAAGACAAAATCTCTGCTTTTCCATTAATGATTGCAACCGTGTGCTCATAATGGCTTCCTTTTAACCCATCAACTGAAACCACACTCCAATCATCCTCCAAGGTTCTTGGCTCACCATCTTTTTGACAAATCATTGGCTCAATACAAAAAACCATTCCTTCTTTGATTTTGTCGCCTTGCTTGGCTTTTTTCCCCTCCAAATAGTTTGGAATCTCTGGTTCTTCGTGCGGCTTTCTACCGATTCCATGCCCACAAAAACCACGCAAAGGGACATAACCATAATCTAAAATGAATTGCTCTATTAAAGCACTCAATTCTTTAAAATGCATTCCCACTTTAATTTGGCTAATTGCAAAATACAAAGCGTCCTTAGAACACGCAATCAAACGTTGGTCTGCTTGTGAAATCTCGCCAACTCCGCAAGTAATTGCTGCATCACCATACCAACCATTTAATTGCGTTCCAATATCAAGTCCAACAATATCGCCAACTTGCAATTTATACTCATTTGGGATTCCGTGAATAATAACTTCATTGACTGATGTGCAAACCGAACCATTAAAACCATACAGACCCTTAAAGGAAGGAGTTGCACCACAAGAGCGAATCATATCCTCACCCATTGTATCCAACTCTTTAAGGGTAATACCGGGTTTAATTTGGCTTTTTAAATGGTTCAATGTTTTACCCACGATTCTACTTGCAGCCCTTAGAGAATCTATTTCAGCAGGTTTTCTAATCGCTATTGACATTACAATCCTACCGCACTTAATGTTTTATATTTATTCATATAAATTTGTGCTTCAATTTTGCGCATTGTATCCACTGCCACCTGCACAACAATCAAAACCGCAGTTCCTCCAAAATAAAAAGGCACACCGGAAGCTTTCACCAAAACCCAAGGCAAAGTTGCAATGATTGCTAGATATAAAGAACCCCAAAAAGTTAATTTATTAGCAACTTCTGTTAAAAAATTTGCGGTGCCCTCACCGGGACGAATTCCGGGTATAAAACCACCTTGTCGTTTAAGATTTTCTGAAATATCTTTTGCATTAAATACAATAGAGGCATAAAAATAGGCAAAAAATACAACCAACAAAAACATTAGCACATTATAAAAATAACCATTAGGATTCAAAAAATCTGCAATTTGCATTACAACACTATTTGATGAGCTTTGCAAGATTGTACTTGGAAACATTAAAAGTGCCGATGCAAAAATGGGTGGAATCACGCCACTTAGATTCATCTTGATTGGAATGTAATTCATGATTCTTTTATCTTGATTCTGCATTACTACTTTGCGAGAATAAGAAATAGGGATTCTACGCTCTCCCAACTCTATAAAAATAATACTAGCAACTGTTGCAATAATAATGACAGCAATAAACAATAACACCAACCAGCTAATTTGATTTGTATTCACAAGATTAAATGTCCCCGCAATTGCACTTGGAATCCCAGACACAATTCCCCCAAAAATAATCAAGCTAATTCCATTGCCGATACCTCTTTGCGTGATTTGCTCTCCAATCCACATTAACAACATTGTTCCACATAGCATTGAAAAGGCTGAAATAGCAATAAAGATATTCATATCAATCATAATTGCACCATTTGCTCCTGTCCCAAGACTTTTTAAGCCAATGGATACGCCCACTGCTTGAATCAATGTAATAACAACCGTTGTGTAACGAATGATTTGCATATACTTTTGCATACCATCACGTTCTTTTTTCATTTTGCCAAGATTGGGAAAGGTAGAAGCTAAAAGCTCCATAATGATAGAAGCTGTAATATAAGGCATAATCCCAAGTGAGATGATACTTAAACGTTCCACAGCATTACCACTAAACATATTAAATAATCCTAAAGCATTGGAAGCGTTGTTATCAAAAAAAGCCTTAATAACGGAAGTATCTACACCGGGAACAGGCACATAAGCTAATACGCGATAGGCTAAAAGAAAGCCTAAAGTAATAAGAATCTTATTGACGATAGTCTTACTCATTATTTATTTCCGCTTGTCGTGATTCTTTCATCTTTGATTTTTGATGCGAGATTCTTAGCTCCAGCACCGATTAGTTTGATTCTGCTTACATAACTTGAAATTTTATGAACCGATTTGATGGTTTCAAAAGTAATTTCACTTAAATTTGCAATCGCTTTAATGGATTCCACATTAATCACATAAGGTTTTACCACACGACTTGTAAAACCAACTTTTGGAAGACGTCTTTGCAAGGGTTGTTGCCCACCCTCAAAACCTCTTTTTTGTTTAGAGCCTGTTCTTGCAGTCTGACCTTTACCACCTCTTGTAGAGGTTTTACCCATACCGCTACCTTGTCCGCGCCCTACTCTTTTAATTTTTTTTACACTACCCTTCGCAGGTGCTAAATTCTCTAATGCCATAGATTTCTCCTTATGCTTTTACCTTAGAAAGTGCTTCAATGGTAGCACGCACAACATTATAAGGATTATTAGAACCTAATGATTTTGTCAAGATATCCTTAATCCCCGCCTTCTCCAAAACCGGACGAACTGAACCGCCTGCGATAACACCTGTTCCCTCGCTTGCTGGCTTTAGCAAAACAACACTTGAGTTGTATTTTTCTTGCACATCGTGCGCGATCGTTGTTCCTTTAATATTTACCTTGATGATATTTTTAAATGCATCGTCAATGGCTTTTTTAATCGCATCAGGAACTTCCTTTGCTTTACCCAAACCAAAGCCAACTAATCCCGCTTTGTTACCAACAACAACCAAAGCATTAAAGCGGAATCTACGCCCACCTTTAACAACTTTTGTAACACGTCCGATATTTACAACATATTCTTCAAATTCTTCTCTATTGATTTCCATATTTACCCCTAAAGATTAATTCCGTTTTCACGGAGAGAATCAGCAAAACTTGCAACAACGCCGTGATACAAATAGCCATTTCTATCAAAAAGCACTTCTGTAATATTTGCTTTTTTAAGACTATCTGCAAGAGCAGCGGCAACTTTTTTCACATCTTCTTTGTTGTTTTTTAAGCCCATTTTTTTGCCATCAACACTTGCCAATGTTACGCCCTTTGTATCATCAATAACTTGTGCATAAAAATATCTGTTTGAGCGAAAAATACTTAATCTAGGAGTGGTGGCACTTCCAAAAATCTTAGCACGGATTCTCAACTTTCTTTTAATTCTCAAACTTCTTTTCTTTTTAATAACTTTATTTATCATTGTTTATCCTTATTTTTTGGAAGTTTTACCAGCTTTGCGGATAATACGTTCATCAGTATATTTAACACCCTTTCCTTTATAAGGCTCTGGTGGTCTAAATTCTCTAATTTCCGCCGCAATTTGTCCAATTTGTTGTTTATCACAACCTTTAATGGTTACAAGATTCTTATCAACTGATATTTCAACCCCTTCAGGAATGTCATAATTAATAGGGTGAGAAAATCCAAGCGCAAGCTCTAAAACTTTGCCTTTTACAGCGGCTTTATAACCTACACCATTAATTTCTAACTGCTTTGTAAAACCTTCCGTCAAACCTACAACAATATTATTTGCTAAAGCCCTATAAGTCCCCCAATATGCTTTTGCCTGTGCGTTTTCTCCATTTAATGAAAAAGCTAATTCGCCATCTTTAAATGAAATACCCACGCGACCATAAGTTTCCAATTCTTTTGTAAGTTTGCCACCCTTAAAAACTATTTTGCTTCCTTCAATGCTCACCTGAACACTACTTGGAATGCTAATAGGTTTCTTTCCAACTCTTGACATTATATTCTCCTACCAAATACTGCAAAGGGCTTCACCACCCACATTTGCTTTATAAGCATCTTCATTTGCAATGACGCCTTTACTTGTGCTTACAACAATTGTTCCATAACCATTTTTAAAACGTTTCAATTCATTTCTACTTTTATAAACGCGTCTTCCGGGCTTTGAGATTCTAGTGATTTCATTAATCACAGAATGTCCTTTTTCATCGTACTTCAACACAACATTAATGGTTTGCTTTTTGTTTTGTTCCACAACTTTGAATCCCTCAATAAAACCCTTTGCTTGGAACACCTCTAAAATAGATACAACAATTTTCGCATAATACAAACTCGTTGTATCCAAACGGCGCATACTCGCATTTCTGATTCTAGTCAATGAATCTGCAATAATATCATTTACCATCTTATCCCCTTACCAACTTGCTTTTCTAAGTCCGGGTATTAAACCCTCATTTCCCATTTTACGAAGACAAACACGGCAAATACCAAAATCTCTATAGACAGAATGCGGTCTTCCACAAATAGAACATCGTGTATATGCTCTAACTTTAAACTTAGGCTTTCTTGCAGCCTTTGCAATCATAGACTTCTTAGCCATTGTTTCTTCCTTTCGCAAAAGGTAAGCCAAAGAGCTCAAGCAATTTAAACGCATCTTTATCATTTGTAGCTGAAGTTACAAATGTGATATTCATTCCATGGCTTACCATAATATCATCATACACTACTTCTGGAAAAATGAGTTGCTCATTTACACCAAAACTATAATTTCCTCTTCCATCAAACCCATTGCGTGGAACTCCTCTAAAATCTTTTACTCTTGGAAGCGCAATGACAATCAATTTCTCTAAAAAGTTATACATTTGATTGCCTCTTAGAGTAACCTTTACACCCATTGGCATTCCCTCACGCATCTTAAATCCCGCAACAGACTTCTTAGCAATCGTAATCACTGCTTTTTGTCCCGCAATCAGTGAGATAGTATCCGCAATATTTTGCATAATCTTTGTATCTTTTGCGTGCATACCCGCACCTACACTGATAACAATTTTCTCTAACTTTGGCAAAAGCATAGGATTTTTAATTCCCAATTCTTCTGCTAACTTTGGTTTAATTTCATTTTTATAGGCAGTCTTTAAAGCAAACATAAATTAGCCCTCCGCTTTCTTGACATTTGAAATATGTATTGGCATTTCTTTATCCACAAAACCACCCTTTGGATTCTTATCGCTTGGTTTCACGGCTTTTTTTGCCACTTTGCAACCCTCTACAATAACTTGTGAAGTTTTAGGCAACACGCGCAAAACTTTAGCTTTTTTACCTTTATCCTCTTTATCACCAGTGATTATTTCTACCAAATCACCTTTTTTAATTTTAAATTTCGCCATTATAATACCTCCGGTGCTAAAGATACGATTTTCATAAAATTAGCATAACGAATCTCTCTTCCAACAGGACCAAAGATACGCGTTCCAATAGGATCTCTTTTGCTATCCAGAATCACTGCAGCATTGTCATCAAAACGAATCAAAGCCCCATCTTCTCGGTGTAATTCTTTTTTGGTTCTAACAACTACCGCCTTAACAACTTGACCCTTTTTTACCTTTCCACTTGGAAGTGCTTTTTTCACAGAGGCAACAATCACATCACCCACCGTTGCATAACGTCTCTTACTTCCACCTAAAACTTTAATACACATAACCTCTTTCGCGCCGCTATTATCCGCAACATTTAATCGTGTAAAACTTTGAATCATAATTCAACTCCCACAGACACAACTTTACGAAGTGTAAAAGCTTTTCTTTTAGAAATTGGCTTACACTCCATTGCTTCAATTACATCTCCAACTTTTACGCTATTATTCTCATCATGCACGATATAGCGTTTAAATCTTTTTACAATTTTTCTATATTTTGGGTGTATAACGCGTCTTTCTACTAAAATCGTTACACTTTTATCGCCAGTTTTTGTAACAACCTTTCCAACAATAACTCTTTTATGCGGTTGCACACTACTCATACTTACGCCCTCCTTTTAGCATTCAGAGCTGTTTTAATTCTTGCAATATCTTTTTTGGCAACTCTTATTTCGCTTGAATTTGTAAGCTGCATTGTTCTTAGCTTTAAATTTAATTCAAACAAAGATGTCTCTTTTTCTTTTAAAAGATCTTTTAGCTCGTCAATGGTTTTTTCATTTATTTCAGTATATTTCATTTTCACCCTCTCTTGTTACAATTTTTGTTTTAAAAGGGAGTTTGCTTTGGGCTAGAGCCAATGCACTTCTTGCAAGAGATTCATCAACGCTTCCCATTTCGTAGATGATTCTACCGGGCTTAATATTCATCACCCACTTATCCACAGCACCTTTACCCTTACCCATTCTCGTTTCAAGAGGTTTAGCAGTCAATGGTTTATCTGGAAAAACACGAATCCAAACCATTCCTGTTCTCTTTGTCGCACGAGTCATTGCAATACGCGCTGCTTCAATTTGGCGAGAGTCAATTCTCCCGTGTTCAATTGCTTTAATTCCAAATTCACCAAACGCTAATGAAGTTCCACGAAACGCTTTACCGCGATTGCGACCCTTCATTTGCTTTCTATATTTTGTTCTTTTTGGCATTAACATAATTATTGCCCCCTTCGTTTTCTAGCTGGACGATTTGGTTTCTCTTCGCCCTCTTCGGTTTGCTTTTCTGATTGGATTCCTTTTTGTAAAACTTCGCCTTTAAAAATCCAAACTTTTACACCAATATTTCCATAAGTCGTCAAAGCCTCTGCAAAACCATAGTCAATTTTTGCTCTTAGTGTATGGAGTGGGATTCTACCTTCCATATACCATTCTGTTCTTGCCATTTCAGCTCCTGCCAAACGACCAGATACACGAACTTTAATGCCTTTTGCTCCTGATTTCATTGCAGCTTGCATTACTTTTTTCATAGCTCTTCTGAAAGCTACGCGTCTCTCAAGTTGTGTAGCAACACTTTCGGCAGATAATTGAGCATTACTCTGCGGTTTTTTAACTTCTTTAATATTAATAAAAATATCTTTATCCACTATCTTTTTTAGAGATTCTTTTAGTTTTTCAACATCCGCACCTTTTTTCCCAATGATGATTCCCGGACGCGCCGCAACAACTGTTACGCGCACTTTTTTAGCAGTGCGTTCAACCAAAATATCACTTACACCCGCATAATAAAGCTCTTTTTTCAAAAACTTTCTAATTTTATGGTCTTCTGCTATATTTTGTGGCGCACTAACAAATGAAGGAAACCATCTGGATTCCCAATTTCTATTAATACCAAGTCTTAGACCAATCGGATTAACTTTTTGACCCATTACTTATCCTTACTTTTTTGTGATACTTCTACAAAAATATGTGAAGTTGGTTTTCTAACTGGAGTTGCTCTACCTCTCGCTCTTGGTGTAAAACGTCTAAGCACAGGACCCGCATCCACTCTACAAGAGGAGACAATCACATTTTCAGCCTCATAACCACCATTTGCAACTGCTGATGCGATCACTTTGGAAATCACTTTTGCCGCTTTATTTGGCATAAATTCCAATGAAGCAATTGCTAATTCAGCATTCATTCCTTGCACTTCTCTCGCAATCAATCTTGCTTTTGTGGGAGATAAACGAATATATCTTAATAATGCTTTACTCATTTTATCCTCCCTTATTTACCAATTTTCTTTTGGACACTACCTTTGTGTCCTTTAAATGTTCTTGTGGGAGCAAATTCACCCAATTTATAACCCACGTGATTCTCTGTTACATACACAGGGACGAAAGCTCTACCATTATGCACATTAAAAGTAAATCCAATCATATCAGGCACGATTGTGCTTCTACGAGACCATGTTTTAATTGGTTTATTGTCTTTTGTCTCTTTTGCTTTCACAACTTTTTTCATTAAATGTTCATCAACAAAAGGACCCTTTTTTATTGATCTAGCCATTTACTTTCCTTATTTCTTTCTTCTTGAGATAATTAACTTATCACTTGCTTTCTTTCTTCTTGTTTTATAACCTTTAGCTGGCATACCCCAAGGAGAAACCGGATGCCCACTTGAGCCTGTTTTACCTTCACCACCACCGTGTGGATGATCTACTGGGTTCATTGCTGCACCTCTCGTTTGCGGACGCACACCTAAATAACGATTTCGTCCTGCCTTACCGATAGAAATATTAGCAAAATCCTCGTTTCCAACCGTTCCAATCGTTGCCATACATTCACCTAGAATGTAACGCATTTCTCCACTTGGCATTCTTAAGATTGAATATTTACCTTCTCTACCCATTAATTGCGCACTAGCCCCCGCACTTCTTGCAAGTTGTCCGCCACGACCGGGATACATTTCAATGTTATGCACTACCGTTCCAATCGGAATATTTTTAATTTTCATTGCATAACCCAAACGAATATCCAAACCACCTTCTGCAGAAATAATGGTATCACCTACACTTAAGCCACTTGGTTGAATAATATAACGTTTCTCACCATCTATGTAAGATACAAGTGCGATTCTGCAATTTCTATATGGATCATATTCAATCGCACTTACCTTACCCTCTACATTGAATTTATTGCGTTTAAAATCAATAATTCTGTAAAGTTTTTTTGCTCCGCCCTCTTTATGACGACTTGTAATTCTACCATTATTATTGCGTCCCGCATGCACAGGAAGTTTAACCAATAACTTTCTTACACTAGCTTTTGCAGTAATATTCTCCGAACTAAGGTTGCTCATAAATCTTCTGCTTGGAGTGTATGGTTTATAAGTTTTAATTGCCATTTTTTACTCCTTAAACTGCCAATGATTCAATTTTCGCGCCTTCTGGAAGCTTTACATAAAACTTCTTGAAGTCGTGTCGTTTGCCAATAACACCACGGAATCTTTTAACTTTTCCTTCTTGTCTTAAAGAATTGATAGACAAAGGCGTTACACCAAAGTATTCTTTAAACACTTCTTTGAGTTGCGTTTTGCTCAACTTCGGAGAAGTTTGCACTACAAGAACGCTTTGCTCTTGAAGTTTTAAAGATTTCTCTGTATACATAATGGATTTAATATCTGTAATACTTGCCATTCTTAACCCTCTTTAGTGATAGATTCAAAAAGCGATTTTTCAATCACTACAGACCTAAATGTTGCTACTAAATAAGCATTCAATTCAGCACCATCAATCAAATAACAATCTTTAATATTTCTAAATGCTAAAAATGTTTTTTCATCAAATAATGCAGAAACAAAAAGTGTATTTCTTTGATTTAACGCTTTAAATAAAGCGTAAGCATCTTTTGTTTTACCACTTTCCACTTGAACTTTATCCACGATAAATAAACTGCCATTGTTCGCTTTTTCCTGTAAAGCATATTGCAGTGCAAGTCTTTTTTGTTTTTTATTTACCTTTAAATTATAGTTTCTATTGTTATTTGGTCCGTGCACAACACCACCGCCTACAAAAACAGGCGAAGTAATACTTCCTGCCCTTGCTCTACCGCCACCTTTTTGGCTCCAAGGTTTCTTGCCACCACCACTTACTCTACCGCGAGTTTTAGCTGTTGCACTATTTGCGCGTAATGAAGCTAAAAACGATTTGATATACAAATAGAGATTATGTGAATTAATATTTTGATAACCCTCTGGCAATTGCACTTCGCCAGATCTTTTCAAGTTTTTGTCTAAAATAATTGCTTTACTCATTTTATAACCTTTATCTTACCAAATGCACCATTGAATCCCGGCACAGAACCTTTTAAGACAAGCACATTATGCTCTTTATCAAAAGAAACAATTTCATTTTGCACTGTTACTTTCTCATTACCATAATGCCCTGACATTTTCTTGCCCGGCTGAACGCGACCCGGCCACTCACGATTCCCAATAGAACCCGGAGCCCTGTGAAATCTACTTCCGTGCGCACCTGGACCACCTTGAAAATTCCATCGTTTCATTACACCACTAAATCCGCGCCCTTTTGTGTTGAAAGAAACTTTTACTCTTTTTGCGTTTTCTAAAGCGGATAAATCCAAATCGCCAACTTCTGCGTTATTTACCTCAAGCGTTGCAAATTTGTTATATTCTTTACCAAGATTGTATTTTTTTTGCTGACCTAAAATGGACTTATTAATACCTTTCCCTTGAGGATAAGCAATCAATGCTTTTCCGTTTTCTATAATTTCGCAAATTTTTGCCGACTTTACTTTTAATAAAGTTACGGGAATACTTGGTTTAGCAATCGTTCTGCTCATTCCAATTTTTTCTACTAAAAATTCCATTTACACCCCTTATTTACCCATTGAGCGGACTTCTACATCCACTTCTGGTGCCATATCTAATTTTGTTAGACCATCCACTGTATCTGGAGTAGCCGAAACAATATCAATGATTCTTGTATGCACTCTAATTTCAAATTGCTCTCTTGAATCTTTATTGATATGGGGAGATTTCAAGACTGTATAACGTCTTTTTTTAGTTGGAAGTGGTATAGGACCACGAATTTCTGCACCGGTTCTTTTCACAGCCTCCACAATAGAGACAACTGATCTATCAAGAACGCGATGATCATACGCCTTTAACTTAAGTCTAATTTTTTCCATATTAACTTTCCTTAACAAAGAACTCATCTCAACAAATGCCCAATTATTTATATAGCGGCATATTTGCACTGATGTATATTTTGGAAGCCGAAATTATACTAGACATTATTGTTTTTAGCAATATATTTTTTGATATTTTGATAATTTATTTCCTTTTAATAAGGACAATACGAAAATATTAAACCCAAAAAGTAATCAAGCAAAATCTCATTCATTGTAAAAATGTATATCAATGCCACTCTTTAAATACTATTGTTGATTGACGAGAGCAAATCCCATCTAACAACGATAGGTTATTTTGCTTTTACACAAATGACTTAAAAAGCACTCGGTGCATTTTGGATTCACCGCTTTACAAGTATAGCGTCCAAAAAGCACCATTGCTTGATGAAGCGTTGCGAGATTGTCTTTAAAGATTCTCGTCAAATCCTCCTCTGTCGCTAAGGGTGTGGTGGCATTACTTAACCCCAAACGATGAGACACGCGGAAAACGTGCGTATCTACGGCGATAAAATTTGCTCCTTTGGATTCTATTAAAACAACATTGGCGGTTTTTTGCCCAACTCCGGGCAAAGATTTCAATGCTTCGCGCTCTAGCGGAATCTCTCCATTATATTTTGTGCAAACTTCTTGTGCCATTGCTTTGAGATTCTTTGCTTTATTGTTAAAAAAACTGCAAGTCTTGATACATTCCTTAATAGAATCCAAAGGAGCATTGCCTAATGCTTTGGGTGTGGGGAATTTTGTAAAGAGTTCTGGAGTGATGAGATTTACTCGCTTATCTGTGCATTGGGCAGAGAGCATCACAGCAATGAGAAGTTCAAAATCGTTGTTAAAGTGCAATTCTGTTCTTGCGTTTTCAAAATGTTCTAAAAAAAGTGTTTTGATTTGTGTGGTTTCCTTTTTTGTTGCTTTTTTTGGAAATTTAGCTATTTTGGATTCTTTTTGTGCTGACTTTTCTTTCATTTTAGATTCCTTTAATTAAAGACTTCAAAAGGTGAAGTTACCACACGTTTTAAAACATTAAAAGGAGAAAGTAAAATATCTTGAACAGCTTGAGTATGCACTTGCGGATTTTCCAATGTGCCATCAACCTTAAAAGCAGTTGAAATTGTGCCATCTTTACCTAATAAAATATAATTTACCAATGGAATCTTATTGATGATTCCACTGAGGGATTTTGCAGTAATTAATTCCGCATTAAAATCAAGTATTTGAGATTCTACCTGCATAATCCCCCTCCCTTTAATATCAATAGAAGAACCTTTAAAATCCAAAGATTCAATCGCTAAAAACTCATCGTTTAAACCAAACTCAACCACGCCTTCATTTACATAATAGCCTTGATTATTAAATCCCGGCGTTTTCAAGCTCAATAAAGAAGGAATCGTATCTACAAAAGCCATAATATTTTGCAATATCTTTAACTCATTTAAAGAGGCATTAAGAAAAGTAATTTTGCCCATTAATGCCCCTTTGGGATTCGTATTTGCATTCATAAAAAAACGTCCATTGCGGACACCCTTTTTTTGTATAAGGGTATTTACAAACTCATCTCCAAATTCCTTTGCGTCCAAAGTTATAGAATTGCCAAATTTATAAAAGTCTGCTTGTCCATTTTTATGTTTTAAACTTGCTTTAATTTCTCCATTAACAAGAGTAATTTCAAAAGAATCTCCTAAAATCGTGCGTTCTTTGACAAACAGATTAGAATTTTGTCCTTCCACAAAAACAGGGGTTGTCTTGTTTTGAGAATTATCGGCAGAAAATTTATCTAAATCCAATCCTAAACTAAGATTCTTTAAACTTACCCTCTCGCCCTCTTTGTTGCTTTGTAAAACAAAAGTGTTATCTTTAGTTTGTAGAGTAAAGCCTTTTGGAGTATAATTAAAAAGTAATTCCATTGCGCTAATTGGCTGATTGTCTTGTTTGTTTCTCAAAATATCTTGCCCTGTGCGCAAAGAAATATCCGCAAAATAGTTTTCAAAATCCTGTGTGGTAACTTGCATTTTTCCTTCTTCTACTTTATATTCTTGCAGAATTTTAGAAAATGGCAAGATTGCACTTAGCTTCCCAAGATTAAAGAGGTAATTTTGTGCGAAAATTGCACTAAAATCAAATGTCGGTAAAGCAAAAACAATCCTTTCGTTTTGCGAAAAATCTACATTAAAAGGTAAAGATTGGTTGGTAACCTGCAAAACTTCAGGAGAGTTTTTAGAGAGCATAAGTGAAGCAATCAATAAATCTCCACCTATTATTTTCCTTTGAGTATCAATAACAAAGTTAGAGTCGCTTTGGAACAATTCTTGGTATCTCGTGTTTTTGGATTCCACCTTAACCAAATAATTTTCTAGCTGGACATTAATAATGCTAGACACTAAGGGAACACCATTGAGCAAAATTTCAATATCTTTGGATTTGAAAATCCCCTTTGCTGTTACATCTAATGTATCTAAATCCACCCCAACATACAAATCGGTTGCGATGTTTGCGCTAGCTGCACTAAGAGGCAAAGTGATTTCATAAGCATTTAAGAGTTTTAGAATTTCAGAATCCAATGCAGCATTAGTCTGAATATAAACTTGTAAGAGCGGATTCTCACTTGTAATATTTTTGATAGCCACTTGACTACCACTTGCATTATGGTTTTGATAGGTTGGATTAAGAGGATAAAACTCTAAAGAATTATTTTGAAATATTAGTTTAACCGATTCTGCGTGAGCTGGTGGAAGATGAGGGTGAAAAATCACTTCTGCATTATGCGCTTCTCCTGATACATAAAGAGAAGTAATAGAATCTTTAAGAATATTTTGACTCTTTAGAGGAATAGAAATAGAAAACTCATCAATACGTGCAGATTCCACACTATAATTATCAAAAATCCACTCCTCTACAAGCTTATTTTCAAACTTTGGCAATAAATCACGCAAGAATTTAATATCTACAAAAGTATCACTAGAGCCTTTAATGTCAATCTTTCTAAGATTGCTTTGGACTTGCAAATTAAGGCGCATATATGAATAATAGCTACTTTGATTAACAAAACTTAAATCGCCATTCATTTGCACATTTTGACGGCGCAAATCGTATTCTCCACTCCCGTGATAATAGATCCCATAAGACTTAAGATATAAATCTTGAATCCCAATAAGAACCTTGGAGGATTCTTCTTGCAGATTAATCTTGGCATAAATTTCTGGTAAATTTAATGTAAAATTATTTCCGTCATAATAAAGAGTTGCTTGATAGCCTTGAAAGTCAATTTTTTGAATATTAATCTTTTGAAAATATTGCAAAATAAGATGAATGCCTTTAACATATCGCATTTGCGTATTGATATTAAAATCATCAGAGGTTTTAGCTGTTTTTATTTTATTAAGATTTAAAGATTCTATTTCTAAAATCAGTTTTTTATCTAATCTTAGATAAAATCCTTGAATTTGCGTTCCGGCTAATCCGAAACTTTGAATCTTAATTCCATTATATAAAAAGGCATAAAATACGATGAATATCCCGAGCAAAAAGGCAAAAAATAAAGTAATTTTTAGTGTTTTAATAGATGGTTTTCTCATTGCACTCATTGTTTTGTGTTTTTATTTACAAACCCCGATAAATTCTAGTCGGGTAGTTTATATACCAAAAGGTGGAACGAGTGAAATTATAACATACTTACAAAAAAATGACTTTGATCTTTTAAACATTGATAAGCAAATTATCAGATTTTTTGGCTATCCACAAAGCGGTTGGTTAGATATTGGATACACTTACTTGAGTAAGGGGGATTTTCTCTACGCTCTCGCAAACGCAAAAGCTGCACTAGAGGAAATCACTTTAATTCCCGGTGAAACTTTATATTTTTTTATCAAAAATATTAGTCAGCAATTAAATCTAAATGAAAAAGCTTTGCATTTAGCCTATACAAATTATTCTCCAATGAGTGAGGGGGTGATTCTAGCAAACACCTACAAAGTCCCAAAGGGTATTAGCGAAACACATTTAATGTATTATTTGGTGAATACCTCTTTAAATGAACACAAGAAATGGGCAATTAAATTTTTAGGAGAATATGATGAAAGGCAATGGTTTAGATATATCATTATTGCTTCTATTATTCAAAAGGAATCGGCAAACGAAGAAGAAATGCCGCTTGTCTCTGCAGTGATTCGGAATCGTTTGGAAAAGAAAATGCGACTACAAATGGACGGCACTTTAAATTATGGACAATACTCTCATACAAAAGTTACGCCCGAAATGATACGAAATGATACAACCCACTATAACACTTATCGCTATGATGGAATCCCAAAAGCACCTGTTGGTAGCGTAAGCTTTAAGGCAATTCAAGCGGCAATATTTCCCGCAAATGTTGATTATCTCTATTTTGTGAGAAACAAAAATGGTGTGCATTCTTTTACAAAAAATTATGATGAACACTTAAAGAATTTTTCAAAGTAATAAAAAGCATTTAGAAAAAGTCAAAATATAAGATTAATTTAAGAAAAAATACTTGAAAATACTTTTGAACAAGTTTAAGCAAAAAGTTAAAGAAAATTTTGCTTTTTTGAGTAGCAATCTTGATTTTTTAATACATCTCAAGACAATTTAAGGATAGATAATGGAAAGAGTTAAAAAGGTTGGAATCATTGGTGCGGGTAATGTAGGCTCTACTCTAGCTTATATTCTCTCTGCTACAACACCTTATGAGATTATTTTGCAAGATAAGGATAAAGACCGCGCAAGAGGAATGTTGCTAGATATGTTCCAAGCTTCTTGTATTGGCACAAAATTTACAAAATTAGGTGTTATTACTTCGCCTCAAGATTTAAAAGGTTGTGATGTCATTGTAATTGCCGCAGGCTCACCGCGGTTACCGGGTATGAGTCGGAATGATTTACTTCTAGCTAACGCAAAAGTAATTAGTGAGATTTCTAAAAATATCAAAGAAAACTCACCGGAAGCAATCGTTGTTTTAATCACTAATCCGCTAGATGCTATGGTTTATACCGCCTTAAAAGAGACTGGCTTTAATCCAAAGCAGATTCTAGGAATGGCAGGTGTGCTAGATAGTGCGAGAATGGTAAGTTTCATTTATGAAAAACTGCAATGCGCTCCCGGGCAGATTATGGCACCTGTAATGGGCGGACACGGCGATGATATGGTTCCACTTCCTCGTTTCTCTATGGTGAATGGTGTGCCACTTTCTGAATTATTAAGTGCAGAAGAAATTGAAGAAGTTGTGCAACGCACACGAAATGCAGGAGCAGAGATTGTAAGTTGCCTCAAAAAAGGTTCTGCCTATTTTGCACCCGCAAGAGCGGCTGCAGAAATGGTTAGGGCTATTATGAGTGATAGCCATAAGATTCTGCCTTGTTCTGTTTTGTTACAAGGGGAATATGGTTATAATGATGTAGTAGGTGGCGTTCCAGTAGAGCTTGGAATACACGGGATTGAACGCATTGTGGAATTAAAATTGAACGCGGAAGAAAAAAGACAATTTGAACGTTCTATCAATTCGGTTAAAAACCTAATTGAAACATTAAAAAATGATTTTTTCTAAATCTATTTCAAGGAGGAAGACATTAAAAAACTTTAAAAAGTAGGCAATTACGCGAAATAGGTTTAAAATTTAGAATATAAGGAGTTCAATATGGGATTATTAAAAGCCCCAGATAACACACCGGTTTGGGTGAATGAAAATCGTTGCAAAGCTTGTGATTTATGTGTATCTGTTTGTCCAACAGGCACTCTTGCAATGCGTTTAGATGAACATAGAGTTTTAGGTAAAATGGTAGAAGTGCTTCACCCAGAAAGTTGCATTGGCTGTCAAGATTGTGAATTGCATTGCCCTGATTTTGCTATTGCAGTTGCAGATAGAAAAGAGTT
Source organism: Helicobacter rodentium ATCC 700285 (assembly GCF_000687535.1). Taxonomy (GTDB): domain Bacteria; phylum Campylobacterota; class Campylobacteria; order Campylobacterales; family Helicobacteraceae; genus Helicobacter_D; species Helicobacter_D rodentium. The sequence goes on along the minus strand of NZ_JHWC01000002.1, from coordinate 15,520 downwards.
TAAATTTGCAAAATTGACCGATGAAGCAAAACAGAGAGCTGAAGCCATCAAAGCAAATGGCTATATGGCTATATAAGGAGCAAGAAGTGAGTAGAGAATTAATTTCAAGCGGAAATGAATTAGTCGCACACGCAGCAATTGATGCGGGTTGTAAGTTTTTTGGCGGGTATCCTATTACGCCTTCTAGTGAAGTGGCTCACGAGATGAGCGTATTGCTTCCACGCGAGAATGGGAGCTTTATTCAAATGGAAGATGAGATTGCTGGAATCTCTGTTGCACTAGGTGCTTCTATGAGTGGTGTAAAGTCTATGACTGCAACTTCAGGTCCCGGAATCTCACTAAAAGCCGAACAAATTGGGCTTAGCTTTATGGCAGAAGTGCCACTTGTGATTGTCAATGTTATGCGTGGCGGTCCCTCCACAGGTCTTCCAACGCGTGTAGCACAAGGAGATGTCGCACAAGCAGCAAATCCAACACACGGAGATTATCAATCCATCGCATTATGTCCGGGAAGCTTAGAGGAAGCCTATACAGAGACATTCCGCGCATTTAATTTAGCAGAAAAATTTATGACACCCGTATTTCTCCTCCTAGATGAAACATTAGGACATATGCACGGAAAAGCGATTGTGCCAGACTTAAATAAAATGCAAGAAACAATCGTGAATCGCCGCACTTATAATGGGGACAAAAATTCTTATAAACCCTATGATGTGCCACAAGATGAACCTGCAATTCTCAATCCTTTCTTCAAAGGCTATCGTTACCATATCACAGGATTGCATCACGGACCAACAGGCTTCCCAACAGAAGACGCAGTGCTTTCTCAAAAACTCATTGATAGACTTTTCAATAAAATCTTGAGCAAAAAATCTGAAATTGTAACTTATGAAGAATACAAGCTAGACGATGCAGAAATTCTTTTAATTGCTTATGGTTCTACTTCAAGAAGCGCAAAAGAAGCAGTGGATAGATTGAGAGAAGAAGGCATAAAAGTTGGTTTATTCCGACCTATTACACTTTGGCCCTCACCAACCGAAGAACTTGCAAAATTGGGCAAAAAATTTAATAAAATCCTAGTTGCCGAGTTGAATAAAGGGCAATATGTTAAGGAAATAGAACTTGCAATGAAAAAAGAGGTTGCGTTATTAGCAAAAGCAAATGGGCGTCCATTATCCCCAATGGAAATTATGAGCAAAATTAAGGAGTTATAAAATGGCATTTAATTATGATGAATACTTAAGAGTGGATAAAATGCCAACACTTTGGTGTTGGGGCTGTGGTGATGGTGTCATACTAAAAGCAATCGTGCGTGCCATTGACAAATTGGGTTGGAATATGGACGATGTTTGTTTGGTAAGCGGAATTGGTTGTAGCGGACGCGTTTCTTCTTATGTAAATTGCAATACAGTGCATACAACACACGGAAGGACACTTGCCTATGCGACAGGGATTAAACTTGCAAACCCTACAAAAAAGGTGATTGTAGTGGGTGGTGATGGCGATGGTTTAGCTATTGGTGGTAACCATACAATTCACGCGTGTCGTAGAAACATTGATATTAACTATGTTCTTATCAATAACTTCATTTATGGTTTGACAAATTCTCAAACTTCCCCTACAACTCCGCAAGGAATGTGGACTGTAACCGCACAATATGGCAATGTAGATCCAACCTTTGACCCTTGCAAACTTGCCACTGCTGCAGGTGCAAGCTTTGTTGCAAGAGAATCTGTTTTAGACCCTAAAAAACTAGAAAAAGTCTTGGTAGAGGGATTCTCCAATGAAGGCTTTAGCTTCTTTGATATTTTTAGTAACTGCCATGTAAATCTTGGTAGAAAAAACAAAATGGGAGAGGCTATTGACACGCTCAAGTGGATTGAAAGTCGTATCGTTTCTAAGAAAAAATACGATGAATTAAGCGAAGAAGAAAAAAGTGGCAAATACCCAATAGGAATCCTACATCACGATACAAATAAAATGGAATATTGCAAAGCCTACAAACAAGTGCAAGAAAAAGCACAAGCAAAAAAAGGAGGTGCAAAATGAGAAGACAACTCCGTTTTACAGGTGTTGGTGGGCAAGGCGTTTTGTTAGCAGGTGAGATTCTAGCAGAAGCACAAATCAAAACAGGCGGATATGGTGTTAAAGCTGCAACTTATACTTCTCAAGTACGCGGAGGACCAACAAAGGTTGATATTCTATTAGACAAAGATGAAATCCTCTATCCTTATGCGAATGACGGGGAGGTAGAATATATGCTTTCCACCGCTCAAGTTAGCTATGACCAGTTCAAAGACGGCTTAAGAGAGGGTGCAATTATTGTAGTAGAACCCAATCTTGTAACTCCTAATGCAGAGGATAAAAAGAAATTCAAAATCTACCCGATTCCAATCATTAGCATTGCGAAAAATGAAGTAGGAAATGTCGTAACGCAATCCGTTGTGGCTCTTGCAGTAACCGTAACTCTCACACAATGCGTAGATAGAGACTTGGTTTATGACACAATGATTAGCAAAGTTCCTGCAAAAGTTGTAGAGCTGAATAAAAAAGCCTTTGAATTGGGCGAAAAATATGCCAAAGAAGCCTTAGCAAAAGGTTCGCTGTAAAATCTCCAGCCCTTTTGGGCGCAGGAGAGCTTTTATTGTCAAACACAATATTACCTTCAATCATCTCTTTATAAGGAATACTATGTCAAAAACAAATAAAAAGAGGGGGGGGGGGGGCAAAATAAATTAAAATCCTTTATTTAAAATAAAAAACTTTGGATACTTTCTCTTTTAAAAAACGCAAAACAACACCAAAAGATTAAAGATAGATTAGAAATTTTAGAAAATCAAAACATTCATTTAACCATTCAAAATCAACACTTAGAAAAGTCCATTCAAACCTTAAAAGAACAAAATAAAATCCTAAGCAATCAAAATGTTGCGACAATCCATTCTCTACACAAACTCACCCCACAAGCCTATCTGAAGCTTATAGAAATTCACCTTGCAGAACATTGCAATTTGAATTGTTTTTCTTGTTCGCATTTTTCTCAACTTTCTCCCAAACATTTTCCCTCTCTTGAGCAATTCAGTAAGGATATGCAACAATTAAACTCTATTACAAAAGGTTTGATAGGTAGATTCCATTTAATGGGTGGGGAGCCATTGCTAAACCCAAATTGCAAAGATTTCTTTGCAGTTACGCGCAAATTTTTTCCAGATTCTGCCATTTGGTTGGTTACTAATGGAATCTTGCTTGAAACCCAACCTCAAGAGTTTTGGGAATCTTGCAAAGAAAACAACATCGAAATTCACCCGACTAAATACCCCATCAAAATAGATTGGAATTTAATAGAAGCACAATGCAAAACTTATGGAATCCCTCTGATATTCTTTAATAATGCAAAGATAGAAAAAACCTCGCTAAAATTTGTCTTAGAACCAAAGGGAAATTGCAATCCATTGGAGAGTTTTACAAAATGTGGAATGGCGAATAACTGCATACAATTAAAAGAGGGTAAGCTTTATCCTTGCAATATTGCGGCAAACATTGAAATCTTTAATTCTGCTTTCAATCAAAACCTCCCTTTAAACACTTTGGATTCCATTGATATTTATAAGGCAAAAGATTATAGCGAGATTCTACAATTTCTAGCAAAGCCAATTCCTTTTTGTCGGTTTTGCAATCTTTCAAAATGGCAAAATATAGGAGAATGGAAAACTTCTAAAAAAGAAATTACAGAATATTTGGAATGAATTGTCCCTTTTTGTTTTGTGTTTTGCACAATTATGGATTGTTTCACTAGAGTCCGCAAAGACAGAGGGTCAGACTTTGCAAAAGGGATTTGCATTATGAATTTGAGCAAAATCTTTGCAGGAAAAACAATGAAAGCACAAAGTGCATAAATGATTTGTCTGCACTCGCGGTTTTACCTTTCTTTACACTCATTTAAAGACACTTTCTTTACTTCTGCCTGAATCGTTGCGCTATTATCTTGCAATTCCAAAATTGTATGTGGCGTAATTTCTGCTAAACATTGAATCTTTTTGCCATTGCGCAAGACACAAGCATAACCATTTTTTTGATAATTTTTAGGATTCTTGGATTCTAGTTGCATTTTAGAGGATTCTAGTTGCATAGACTTTCTTGCTAAAAGTCGCTGCATAGCTAAATGAATTTGAAGGTTTGGGCTTTGCAACCTTAAGGAATCCAAAGAGATTTTATGCTGGATTTTTTGCTCCAAAAACAAATAATAATTCTCAAGATTCTGCCTTACTCTATCTAATTCATTAAAAAAAGGATTCTTATCTAGCAAGAATGCTTGTTTTTGCAACCGATGAAACTTCATTTGAATCACTCTTGAAAACCTCTCATTTAGTGTATTCTCTATTGTGTCTAAATTCATCAGCCATTCATTTTTATCGGGCAATAAAATCTCCATAGCCGCTGAAGGAGTTGGGGCGCGTAAATCCGCCACAAAATCACTTAATGTAATATCTGGCTCGTGTCCAATCGCCGAAACAATAGGGGTTTTCGCACTAAAAATACTCTCAACCACCAAAGGCTCATTAAAAGCCCATAAGTCCTCTAAACTCCCACCACCCCGCGCCAAAACAATACAATCAAAACCTAAAGTGTCCGCAACAGCAATGTTTCTTGCGATACTCTCTTTTGCCCCCTCACCTTGCACAAGCGTGTTTAGCACAATAAATTCCACAAGATTCCACCGCTTTTGTGCAACGCGCAACATATCGTGCAAAACCGCGCCTGTATTGGAAGTAAGCAAGGCAACTTTTTTGGGAAACTTTGGAAGCGGCTTCTTGTTTTCAAAATAGCCTTTGCTTTTGTAGGATTCTTTAAGCTGCTCAAAAGCCAATGTGAGTTCCCCGATTCCACTTGGTAGCGCACTGATACAATTTAACTGATAATCTCCACGTGGCGGATAAACGCTGATTGCTCCTTGCAAAACCAAATTCATTCCCTCTTGAATTTGGAATCGCAGACGCGTAGCATTCCCACGGAACATTACACATCTTAAACTAGAATCTTTGTCTTTTAATGTAAAATACAAATGCCCACTTGAATGGTGTGTAAAATTACTCACTTCTCCACTCACGCTTACCTGCAAAAAGGTAGCTTCAAGCAGACTTTTTATCTGTGCATTTAATTCACTAACGCTTAAAGCTCTCATTATTCCACGAGCATAATCGCGAGATTCGCACTAATTTGTTGTCCTTCTTTTGCATAAATCTCTTTAATTTCCCCGCCAATCGTTGCTAAGACTTGGTTTTCCATTTTCATTGCTTCAACAATAGCCAAAACATCACCCTCTTTAATTTTGTCGCCCACTTTTACCTTAAGCTTCGTTAAATTTCCGGGCATTGGAGAAATGATATGTCCGGGGAGACTTGCTTGAGGCAAAGAATCTGTCTTTTTACTAGGGGATTTAGAATCTTTATCGCCCGATTCCACAAGCACTTCTTTTAAATCTCCATCAACACGCACGAAGAACGGACGCACATTTTCATCTTTCGCCCCACTTCCCTCAATCTTAATATTATAAGTCTCGCCGTGTAGATTAATCGTAAATTCCTTAGGTATTGGTGCATTTGCACCCTCAAAAGTCGTCAATGCTTCAGGTGCCAAACGATTCTCATTACGCTCATCTAAGAATTGTTTTGCGATTCCACCAAAAATAGCATATGAAATAATATCTGTCTCACTCTTTGCAAATCCTTGAGATTCCTCACGCGCCTTTTGTAGTTCAGGCTCTAACTTATCTGCTGGACGCTCAACAATAATTTCCTCTCCCTCAGCTTTAATGCGTTCAACCAATTCTTGAGTAATAGGGGCTGGTGTTTTACCATAATAGCCTTTAATGATATTTTTAGATTCTGTGGTTAGCGTCTTGTAGCGCGTTTGCGCTAGGACATTTAACACCGCTTGTGTGCCAACAATCTGACTAGAAGGAGTAACAAGTGGGGGATAACCAAAGTCTTTGCGCACATTTGGAATCTCTGCTAAGACTTCGTCCATTTTGTCTAGCGCATTTTGCTCCTTTAGCTGATTTGCCATATTAGAAATCATACCACCGGGAATTTGATTAACCAATACGCGTGTGTCAATTTGGTTATATTCTGATTCAAATTTTTTATATTTTCTGCGATTACGCTTCAAGGTTTCAGCAGCTCTTTCCATAATCTCTAAATCTAGTTTCGTATCCCATTGCGTATTTTGTAAAGTTGCAACAATGGATTGTGTGCAAGGGTGGCTTGTGCCTTCTGCTAATGCAGAGTTAGAACAATCCAATATGTCTATACCCGCTTCAATCGCTTTTAAATGCGAACCAAAAGCAAACCCAGCAGTAGAATGCGTATGCAACGCTAAAGGCAAACCAATCGCATTCTTTAATGCCTTAACAAGCTCAAAAGTGGCATTGGGCGTAATGAGTCCTGCCATATCTTTAATAGCCAAAGAATCACAACCGCGTTTTGCTAATTCTTTACCATATTCCACAAAACTCTGGATTGTATGCACAGGAGAAGTTGTATAACAAATTGCACCTTGCGCGTGTTTGCCTTGTTTTTTGACTTCCTCAATAGAAACTTCCAAGTTACGAATATCATTGAGCGCATCAAAGATTCTAAAAATATCTACACCATTTTGTGCAGATAATCTTATAAACTCACGCACAACATCATCGGCATAATGGCGATAGCCGATGAGATTCTGTCCGCGCAAAAGCATTTGGATTGGAGTGTTTTTAAAAATTTCCTTAAAAATTGCCAATCGCTCAAAAGGGTCTTCTTTTAGGTATCTCAAACAAGTATCATAAGTCGCTCCACCCCATACTTCCACACTATGGAATCCCACCTGCTCAAAAAGCTGTGCTGCTTCTACTAAATCCTCTGTGCGCATTCTTGTAGCTAATAAAGATTGGTGTCCATCTCTTAGGCTGTTTTCAGTAATTTTTATCATCATACAAACTCCAAACATTAAGTTTTAACTTTATATTATAACAGCAAATTATAATCTTTATAAGCAGATTGAGAGAATTTTGTATCAATTTTATACATAATGGTTATTTTTGTATCACATAAGGTTTGCAAAAATCACTGATTTATAAAACTAAAGCCACAAAATGGAGACATTTGCAACGACAGGAGACAATACGCAATAGACGCAATGCTAGGTGCTTTAGTTGCTCATTATAGCAAGGAAGCGAAGCGGAGAAACAATCCACAATCTTATACATAGAAACTTTCACAATGGAATCCCAAAAGGCAAGATTTCGCATTATGAATTACAGATAAACCCTACAAGCACTTAACACTCAACTCTTGCCTGTGTTTTAGAATATAAAATCATCAATTTTTCATTTTGCTTTGTGCTATTTAAATGAATCGTATTGGAATTTTTATCTTCCTCATTTTGTTTTATTTGTTGGTTATTTTCTAACTCCACAATCTCAAAAAAGCTACAAAAACTAAGTCCTTCATCAAGAAATTCCATTGGATTCTCCTTCTTAAATATTTTTAAAATTAAGAAGCAAATATCATTCCATTTTTATATTCTTGAATTGTAAAACGATTGCAACTATGGAGATAAAAAATTATATTAATATTTTCGCGGAAAAGAAAACCATAAAATCTGTTTTCTAAACATAATCCCAAACAATCACAATTATTGTATTAAATCCGACTCCAAAGCCTCTTGAGTCTTCGTAGCATTATTTTCCAAATTCATTAGCTCTTGTGGATTATCCACATCTACTAACCAATAAAACCTTTTCACCTCATCAGAAGCGGGTTTAACAATAGCAATTTGGTAGCCTTGTCGCAATTCCACCATTTCTACAACGCCCACTAAAATACCGGGATAAAAAATATTATCATAACCGCTTGTCTGCACAATTTCGCCTACTTCAATCTTAGGATACAAAGGAATATAATCCACAACAAAACCTTTGTTAATATCGTATTTTGCGATTCCATGAGACTTTTTATTGCCTACAACCACGCTGTAACTACATTTTTCATCGCCATTAAGAAATCCCTCCAAACGATGATCCTGCAAAATTGCAATTCCTGCTGCTTTGTTATCATCAAGAAGTCCAAAAATAGAACCATCTTGATAGATTTTATTGCTATTGTACTCCAACCAAATTTTTTTATAATCATTCATACGCGCAAACGAAATTGTCCGAACCGATGAAATCTCGGGGATATTCATAGCAAAAGGAGAATGCATAAAAGCCAACAAATCATTATGCTCAACCTTTAAAGCTTCAAGCAAATATTCTATTTGTTGTTTATCTCTTAAAGAATTTGAAAGTTGCTTGATTTGCTCCGCTTGATTAAAATGTCTTTGGATTATTTTCACTGCATTATTATTAAGATTCAAAATACCTACCTTAATGCTATCGCTTAAAAATAAAACCTTATTTTGCACTTCAGTAGATATTTTCATAGAAACAAATAAAGCAATGAATAAAAAAATAATCCAAAGAAAAGCTTTTTTCATTTATTTTCTTACAATCATTCTATTTCTTTTAATCTCTAGTGAATATTGTGCAATATTCACAAAAATTAAATTATTCATAAGACAGCTGCTGTAAAACATCAATTTCCTCTAATGCCTTACCTGTACCTTTTGCCACACAAAGCAGTGGCTCTTCACCTACATACACAGGAAGTTTGACGACATCAGAAAGATACTTATCAAGCCCACGAATCAATGCTCCACCACCTGTGAGAACGATTCCATTCTCCACAATATCTCCCGCTAAATCCGGTGGCATTTGTTCTAGCACATCTTTTAGGGCATTAGAAATCTCTTTTAAGGGTTCTTTCATTGCTTCGCGCACATCTTCACTTGTTAGCTCAATCGTATTTAGCAAACCACTGACTTGATCGCGTCCTTTTACTTGCATAACAAGAGGTTCGTCAAGGCTAACTGCCGAGCCAATTTGAATCTTAATTTCCTCTCCCGTGCGCTCACCAATCAATAGACTATACTTACGACGCACATAATCCACCACCGCCATATCTAGCTTATCCCCCGCAGTCCGCAAAGACTTAGAAATCACAAGCCCACCTAATGAAATCACGCCAATTTCAGTTGTCCCTCCACCAATATCTACAACCAAACTTCCTTTAGGCTCTTTAACAGGCAAACCTGCACCAATCGCCGCCGCCATTGGCTCTTCAATCAAAAACACTTCTCTAGCACCTGCGCTAATTGCAGATTCTCTGACTGCCTTACGCTCAACCCCTGTTAATCCATAAGGCACACAAACAATGATTCTAGGACGCATTAATGCTTTTCTGCGGTGTGCTTTCTCAATGAAATGGCGAATCATTTTCTCTGTCATATCAAAATCCGCAATCACCCCATCCTTCATTGGACGCACAGCCAAAATACTTCCGGGCGTTTTACCAACCATATCCTTTGCCTCGTGTCCCACAGCCAAAATTTTATTTTTTCCATAGCGGTCATTTTGTACTGCAACAACAGAGGGTTCATTGATAATCACCCCCTGCCCTTTAACTAAAACAATCGTATTTGCCGTCCCTAAGTCAATAGAAATATCGTGCGAAAACCATCCTATCACTCTATCTAATACCATATTCTCTCTCTTTATAGTGGATTTAAGCGCTTTTTTTGCTTATTTTTTTTTGTTTTACCAACATAGGCTTTGCTTGTTTTAAAACCGCCTCCTTAGTGATAATGACTTCATAACCTTTTAATTCCGGTAATTCATACATAATATCTAACATAATCTCTTCCATAATAGAACGCAAACCTCTTGCGCCTGTTTTTCGTGAAATAGCAAGATTTGCAATCTCCTCTAATGCTTCGTTTTGAAAAGTTAAAGCCACACCATCAAAGGCAAAGAGTTTTTTATATTGCTTTGTCAATGCGTTTTTTGGCTTTTGCAAAATCTCAATCATTGCTTCTTTTGTAATTTCCTCCAAAGTTGCAAACATATGCAAACGTCCAATCAATTCTGGAATTAAGCCAAAACTCACCAAATCATCTGGCTCCACTTGATTTAAAATATTTTCAATTTCTACCTTTTTGCTCTTTTGGTGATGGAATCCTAGACTATTCCCCCCGATTCTGCGCTCAATAATATCTTTTAGCCCGTCAAATGCTCCACCGCAAATAAACAAAATATCTTTGGTATCAATTTGGATAAACTCTTGATTGGGGTGCTTTCTGCCACCTTTTGGAGGGACATTCACCACGCTACCTTCAATAATCTTTAAAAGTGCCTGTTGCACACCCTCGCCCGATACATCACGCGTAATAGAGCGATTCTCTGAAAGACGAGAAATTTTGTCAATCTCATCAATGAACACGATTCCTTTTTGCGCCTTTTGGACATCGCCATTTGCCTCTTGAAGCAAACGCGTTAAAATATTTTCCACATCCTCACCCACATAACCCGCTTCCGTTAAACTTGTCGCATCGCAAATTGCAATCGGGATATTGAGAAATTTCGCCAAAGTTTGCGCCATCAAAGTTTTGCCACTCCCTGTTGGACCAATAAGCAAAATATTGGATTTAGCAATCTCTGCATCTTCCTCCTCCTGCTCTTTGGTTTGCAATACACGTTTATAGTGATTATACACCGCAACGCTAAAAACCTTTTTCGCCTTTTCTTGCCCAATCACATATTCATCTAAAACAGCCTTTAGCTCTTTTGGAGGAACAATGCTTAACTCTGTGCTATCAGAAGATCCCGATTCCTCCTCAAAATGCTGCTCACCTCCCATAAGCAAACTATAAGAAGCAATGATACAATTCTTACAAATACAAACATTGTTTCCAGCAATTAATGGATTCTTGTGAGATTCTTTGGTTTTACAAAAATCACAAACTCTTTCACTCATTACTTTTCCTTGTAAAAGGGATTCCCCTTGTAGATTGAATAATAAACTCACACATTTTTTGAACATTAGAATCTTTAATATTATCATTAAGGATTTCTTTTGCAATCTCTTTAATGGGGGCATTGCCAAAAAATAGACGCTTGTAAGCAGTATGAATTTTATCCACCTCGTGGTGTTCAAAATTTTTGCGCAACCGATGCAAATTTAATCCACGAATCACCGCACGATTCCCCTCTGCCATACAAAAAGGTGGAATATCTTGTGAGAGCGCACTCGCCCCTGCAATCATTGCATAATCCCCAATCTTTACAAACTGATGAATCGGCGTCAAGCCACCGATATTAATATGACTACCCAACTCAACATGCCCCCCAAGTGTCGCGCCATTTGCCAAAATACAAGAATCCCCAATAATACAATCGTGCGCAATATGCACATACGCCATTAGCAGATTATGATTGCCAATTATCGTTTTGCTGCCACCGCCTTCAGTTCCGGGATTTATCATCGTAAATTCGCGGATTTTGTTAAAATCGCCAAAGATTAGCGCATTAGGCTCATTATGATATTTCAAATCTTGCGGTTTTGTTCCCAAAGTTGCATTAGGGAAAATCTCATTGCCTTTACCCAAAGTCGTATTGCCAAGAATCGTAACATTATTGTAGAGCTTACAATCCTCGCCAATCTTGACATTTTTACCAATCACGCAATAATGCCCAATCTCTACATTCTCACCAATGCTTGCGCCTTCTTCAATAATAGCAGTCTGTGCAATTTTTGCTGATTTTGCTACACTCACTTTTGTGCCTTTTTCTCGGTATTATCTACTACCATTGCTTTTAATTCGGCTTCTGCTACGAGTTTATCCTCTACATAAGCATAGCCTTGCAAAACCCAGATTCCACCTTTGTGCTTAATGACTTCTAGTCTATACACAAGCTTATCACCGGGCGTTACGGGATTCCTAAATTTTGCCTTATCAATACTCATAAAATAGACAATTTTATCCCCTGTATTTTGTGCTTCCTCTCCAAACATACTTACAAAGGCTAATACACCTCCAGCCTGTGCCATTCCTTCAATGATATAGACGCCCGGATAAATGGGTTGTGTGGGAAAGTGTCCATTAAATACTTCTTCATTAATAGTAACATTTTTATATGCCTCAATTTTTTCATTTGGCGATATAGAAACAATCCTATCTACAAGCAATAAAGGATAACGATGGGGGAGAATCTCGCGAATTTTTTGCACATCATAAACCATTAAAAATCCTTAAAACTAAAAATTAAATTTTAACATAAAAATAAAACAAACTGAACCTATTTTTATCATAATGCCATTTTGCCCGGATTTAAAATATTATTAGGGTCAAAGGCTTTCTTTATAGCGCGGAATAATTGCATCTCCTCTTGAGAAAACGCAAGGTGCATAAAGGGTGCTTTGGAAAGCCCGATTCCATGCTCCCCGCTAAGTGTTCCCCCAAGCTCCACCGTGATTTTAAAAATCTCCTCAATCGCTTGATGTCCTTTCTCTAGTTCCTCTTGGTTACTGCCATCCACCATTACATTTGTATGCACATTGCCATCGCCTGTATGCCCAAAACACGGAATCACAACACCATATTTTTGTGAAACCTCCGCAATTCTCTCTAGCAACTCTGGAAGTTTAGAGCGCGGAACGGTAATGTCTTCATTGAGCTTTTTACTTCCATAAATGGTAATGCTAGGACTTGCATTTTTACGCGCGAACCACAAATCCGCTACTTCTTGTTCATTGTTTGCTTTGATAAACTCGCTCGCCCCATTTTCTAGGAACTTCTCCTCTACTTTTTTGATTTGGTAGTCAATTTCTTCTTGTAAATTTCCATCTACTTCTGTAATGAGAATCGCACCCGCTTCCTTTGGCAAACCTTTATGGAATTTCTCCTCCACCGCCCTAATACTAAGATTATCCAAAAATTCCATCGCAACGGGCGTAATTCCACTTGCCATTGTTTTATACACCGCATTCATCGCCATTTGGATACTTGGAAACACACCCATTGCGCTTTGCTTATACTTGGGTTTGCTTAGCAACTTCAGCGTAATCTCGGTAATTACGCCCAATGTCCCCTCACTTGCAATCAGAATCCCCGCAATGTTGTAACCCGCAACATCTTTAATTGTTTTTTTACCCGCGCGAATAATGTCTCCATTAGGCAACACCGCACGCAATGCCATTACAAAATCCTTTGTGATTCCATATTTTGCTGCACGCATTCCCCCTGCATTTTCACTCACATTTCCTCCAAGCGTGGAATAATGCTCACTTGCAGGGTCGGGCGGATAAAATAACCCTACCGCCTCTGCCGCCTTTTGCAACTGCATATTCACGACACCGGGCTGCACACGCGCAACCATATTTTCCATATCAATTTCTAAAATCTGATTCATATGTTTTTCTAAGGCTAGAATCACTCCACCTTGCACTGCAAGTGCGCCACCGGTAAAGCCACTCCCTGCACCGCGCGGAATCACAGGGATTAAGTGCGTATTGCAATACTTCAGCACTTGGCTCACTTCCTCCTCATTATGCGGAAACACAACACATTCGGGATATTTTCTTTCTTTGGTTGCATCATAACAATACGCGCTCAAATGCGCCTTGTCATTAAAGCAATCCTTTTCACCAACTATCGCTTTTAAATCGTTAATATTTTGTTCTGTCATTTCAAAAGCCTTTTAAAAAATATCCTTAATGGTATTCATAAAATAATTTGTGATTCTTCCAAAAAATGTCGCGTCCTCATCACGAATCTCACCCTTTACCAAGGCATCAAAATAAACATAATAATCTTGCGTTTTTACATCATTAAAAAGATAGGAAAACCACTCTTGGTTATTGCTTCCAATACGAGAGAAAAACGGCAACATACGCTCCTCTATCGGTGCGCGTCCGGTGATATAGTCTTTTTTAATAACGCTAAAAGTTTGACAATCCAATGCCTGTCCCTCGTTGAGATTCACCATATAAATAACACCTGCTGCATACTGCGCACATATCTTGCGAAAATCCCCCTTCACAGGTGCCGTATGTCCAACATCCATTAAATACGCTGCAAATAAATCCGGATGCAACCATTTAATTTCCGGATAAGCAGCTTTAATCTTCTCATATATATCCTGTGTTGGAGCAATCAAAAAAGCTCTGTCATTGAAACTACGAAAAATTACTTCATCGTTCTTTTGCGGCATTAAAATAGGTGTTGGAAATGCACTCTGCTCTAACCCCACAAAGGGTTCAAAGGCAATTTTGGCACGACCATTTTGAACCTCTATTACTGCAGCCTTTGCCACGATTCCAGAATGTTCTCTATCAAACCAACGCACAATCTCGCCACTCTCACCCACTTTCAAATCAAATGCCGGAACATACGCGTAATGCTTGGAATCTTCATCTAATTCAACAATAGGAACAATGATTTTATTTCCAAAGGGAGAAGCAAACACAAAAAGGTTAAAGACACAAAAAACAATATAATATTTCAATAATTTAAAACATTTCATAACCAAACGAGCCTTAGACTTAAAAGAATTTTAATATTAAAAAATTCTGAAATTATAATTTATTTTTGCTTAAAGCTTAGAAAATTTTATGGGTTTTATACGAAATTTTTATAAATTTTTGGCAAATATTTTGACCACTTTCAATGTTTAACCTAAAAAGTTGGAATCCTTTTTGCTTTGGCAATCTTTGAATTTCAATATTGGGCTTGAAAGGACATTGTTGTATATGACTATTAATCAGAACTTAAATTCTTTAGGTGGAATCTATAATAATGAAACAAATCGTCTTCTTAGCGAAAATGCACAATCCGCACAATCTATCAGCAAAATACAAAATAAAGAAACACAAGAAAAGGACAAAGACGGCTTTAATATAGAACGTATTACCTATGGTATGATTAGTTTGGAGCTTATGAATGACGATCAATATCTAGCGTTTGAGAGGGTAACTGCTGGTATGTCTCCTAACGAAAAAATCTCTGTTGCTCAAATGCTAACAAGAGCTGGAAACTTGAGCGCAAGTGTAGAACGTGTAGAACAACGCGAAAAAGAATCTCTAAACACAGAAAAAGAAAAAAAAGAATTGGGGTTATTTGGCATCACACAAAAGGGTTGGCAAGAGGTGGCACAAGAATTTCAAGACAACCTAAATCATTTAGACGGACTTTACACAAAAAGGTATGATAGAAACCTTACAAGCAACTACAATGATATTCTACGAAAAAACACCGAAGCTAAAACCCAACGAATTCTAAGGGAATTTAGCCACGCAATTTATAGTGGCAATGTGCAAATTGACACGATAAGCTAGATTTTAATAAATATTCTTGAATAGGCAATGCGGTATTTGAAAGGTGAAATCGTGCAATGAAAAGGCGATTAGCTTTTTGTCATTGCGAGACTTCGTAGGAAGTCGTGGCGTGTGTTGCGTCAAGCAACTCACCCGCTTCAGCGCAAATCTATAATACTGCACTTCTTTAAAGATTCCATTGCAAAAATTAATGTATGCTTGATTATGGATTGCTTCACTTCGTTCGCAATGACGCAATGGTTTGCTTTTTGTCATTGCGAGAAAAGCTTTAG
>NZ_JHWC01000001.1 GCF_000687535.1 Helicobacter rodentium ATCC 700285 | reverse complement strand
AGCAACAACAAGAATCCAAAATCATCTTAACTACCAACTAGGACAAATCCTTATCCAAGATTCTAAATCTCTTTTTGGAATCTCTAAACTTCCTTTTAAGATTCTACTTACAATTCTAAAACACAAAAACAAACAAAAACAATACCAAACAAATATCAAAAACAATCCTCACCTCAAACTTCCTCCTTTAGAATCTTATCCAGATTATAAAGAATCTTTAAAAATCAAAAACTATTTCTCTTATAAACTAGGAGAAGCCTTCCTTACTTCTATCTCTGCGGGGGAGGGGGGATTCTTACCTTTATACGCAAAGCGCGTAAGTTAAAAGAGGAATATAAGAGATAGAGTTAAGATTCCATTGCAAAATCTAAAGTATGCTACATTATAGATTGCCACGATTCCGCTAACGCAGAATCTCGCAATGATTTTGTATGTAATCATAGATTTGCGCTAAAGTGGGTGCAAATGCCTACACAAAAGCACACTGCGATTCCTTATGGAATCCTGTAAGGATAAAAGATTGAACTTGCCCACAAGGACAATTCAAGGTATAATTCCTTAAACGAGATGAAAGAAGGAAAATATGCGACAAACAATTGATTTATTAAAAGCGCACAATGAGATAAAGATTATCACAGAGCCTTTAGATGTAGAGTTAGAGATTCCACATTTAGCTTATTTAGAGGTTAAGCGCAAAAACTCTAAAGCCTTACTCTTTACTAATCCGATAGACAAAGAAAGGCAAATCAGCTATGAAACGCCCGTGTTGATGAATCTTTTTGGTAGTTTTTCGCGTGTGCAGTTACTTGTGGGAGATACGCAAGGAATCGCACAAGAAGTAGCCGAGATGATTAAGTTAAAGCCTCCAAAATCCCTTAAAGAAGCTCTAAAAATTGCTCCTAGAATGTTGAATCTACGCTTTCTTGCTCCTAAAATCGTCAAAGAGAGAGGTTTGTGTCAAGAGGTAATTACTAGGGGGTTGGGGGTAGATTTAAATGCGATTCCAATTCTTAAAACTTGGAGTGAAGATGGCGGAAGATTTATTACAATGGGGCAATGTTACACTCAAAGCCTAGATGGCAGTGTGAAAAATCTCGGTATGTATCGTTTGCAAGTTTATGATAAGAATCATTTAGGGTTGCATTGGCAAATCCACAAGGATAGCATAGGTTTGCTAGAAGAATATCGCAAAGCAAACAAAAAAATGCCTGTGAGCATTGCAATTGGTGGCGATCCTCTTTATACTTGGTGTGCGACCGCACCTTTACCTTATGGCTTGTTTGAATTAATGCTTTATGGATTCATTCGTAAAAAACGCGCAAAAATGGTGCGTTGCGTGAGCAATGAAATTTGTGTACCTTATGATGCGGATTTTGTCATTGAAGGATTTGTAGAACCCAATGTAATGCGTGATGAGGGGAGGTTTGGAGACCATACCGGCTTTTATACGCCTATTGAGCCTTATCCCGTGTTAGAAGTGAGCGCAATTACACAAAAGAAAAATCCAATTTATCTTGCAACGGTTGTAGGCAAACCGCCTTTGGAGGATAAATATTTGGGATTTCCAACCGAAAGAATCTTTTTGCCACTTTTGCAAACAACAACTCCTAATTTAATAGATTATTATATGCCTGAAAATGGAGTGTTTCATAATTTGATTTTAGCTAAAATTGAGGCGCGATTTCCACGTATAGCGCAGCAGAGTATGCACGCATTTTGGGGAGTTGGGCAAATGAGTTTTGTAAAACACGCAATTTTTGTTGGCGAAAATGCGCCTAGTTTGCAAGATAAAGAGATTGTTCCTTATATTTTAAATCGTTTTTCGGTAAAAAATTGCTTAATTAGTGAGGGGGTTTGCGATGCGCTAGACCATTCTTCGCCTAGTTTTGCACAGGGTGGTAAATTAGGTTTGGATTGCACCAATGCTTTAGAAATAGAGGACAAACTAGAATTGCTTGATACAATGCAATTACACAAGATTTTAAGTGAAGTTTTTAGCCCAAGTGGTAAGGTAAAAAGCGTCCGACAAATCTATAAAGAAACAAAAAATCCTATTATCATTGTAGGGATAGACAAAAAAGAAAGTCTTAAAAAAGCTTTTTTAAGACTAGAGAGGGCGAAGTTGGAATCGCAACATCAAGAATCCAATTTGCAAAATGTCAATTTATTAGAAAAATATATGCGCATTGTTGTGGTTGTAGATGAATTAAAAAATGATTTGGATAATCTTTATATGTTGCTTTGGCGTGTAGTGAATAACATAGACGCAAAGAGGGATATAAAAATCATTGGCAAAACACTTCTGCTTGATGCTTGCGATAAAGATGTAAGTGATGATTATTTGCGTGAATGGCCCAAAGAGACGGATTGTTCGCGTGAAGTTTTAGATAAATTAGAAAAATATGGATTATTAAGTGATTTTGGTAATTTAGAGAATTTTTATCGTAAATTTCATATAGATAAATCTTACAATACGAAAATGTGAAGTTTTGCTTGACAATTTTAAAGTAGAATTTCTAAGTTTTAATAGGACGATTAAGGATTGTAAATGAACACAAATACACAGGCAAAAGTTGTTGCTAAAACGCGTAAAAGTTGGTTGAAAAATCTAAAATCAGAAATTATAGATTTGCGTTACAATGGATTAGAGGATAGTCTAATCAAAAAGAATATGTATAAAAAATTTCGTGAGTATTCTAGTGCAGTTGAAATTTTTGTGGGATTTGTATTTTTTGTAATTTTGTTAAATATTATAGGTTTTGGATTACATATTGGCTATGCAACTTTAATGTGGGAAGCGCATATTTATGAGTTTAGCACAAACTTTTCCCCTTACACTTCTATGCTGATTTTTGGGGTTTTGTGTGTTGCGTTAATAGGGATTTTCATTTTTTGGCTTCAGTTTTTTATAGACTTTTTGAAATTTTATAAAACTCTTGATGACGCACTTGAGGAGCAGTTTTATTTAAAACTCATTAAAACATTTTTTATTTTGGGTTTAATTGGATTTGTAATCTTTATGATTATGGTATTTTTTGTGGGAATGCAGATTTCAGAAGTTTATGGTATGCCTCTAGGACGCGGACTTTATGAGATTTTAGGGGAAATTTTTGATTGAGATTGGAGTTTGTAAAGAGCTAATTATCAAGCGATTTACTAGCGCAGGTGCATATCTCCAAATTGGGCAAGAAGAGGTTTTGTTGCCCAATAAATATCTATCCAAAAATGCAAAAATAGACGATAAAGTTTTGGTATTTTTATATACTGATTCAGAGGATCGTCCCATAGCCACCACTTTAAAGCCTCAAGCTCAAAGAGGAGAAATTGCGGTTTTGAAAGTGGTAGATAAAAATAACTTAGGTTGCTTCTTGGATTTAGGGATCGCTAAGGATATATTTATGCCCAGTAAAACTCCCCATAAATACCCTTTGGGCAGTCAAGTAGCAGTATTTTTGAGTGTAGATAGGGAAAATCGCTTGTTGGCAAAGGAGAATATTAAACCTTATTTAAGAAACTTCCGTGAGAAATTAAAGCATTTTAAAGCAGGATTTAAAGTCAAGATTTTGCCCTTTAGAACCACTCCTTTGGGGTATGAGTGCGTGGTGAATGCCTCAAATTTAGGCTTACTTTATAAAAACGAAATTTTTGAGGAGTTATCGCTTTTTTCAGAATATGATGGTTTTATTAAGCGCATTTATGCAAATGGCAAATGCGATTTAAGTCTCAAACACCCTAGAGAGAAAAACTCCAATATAGAGGATAGCAGGAAAGTGTTGGAGATTCTATACCGCAATAACGGTAGATTAAATTTGCATTATGATAGCGATCCAAAAGAAATACAATCGGTTTGCTCTATGAGCAAAAAAGCTTTTAAGCGTGCTTTAAGTCTTTTACTTATGGAAAATAAGATTCTGTTAAAGCAAAAAATTGGAATTGAAATTAAAAAGCAATAAAACAAAAAATCAGATAAGATTTTAGTAAAAGTGTTTCTTTTCGTATCATTGGGATTTTTTATAAAAAATTAGAAAAGTAATATAAAATTTGACTTTTTAAAAGCTAAACGCAAGTTTTAAATTACGATTTTTTGCGTTAAAGTAGAGTATTTGTTGGTGGTTTTTTAAAAATTATTTCAAAATTTTAAGAAAACTACGCTAAGATACGCAAGGAACTTTTATTTTTAAGGATTTCTTGTGTCTCATTTAGATGTTTCTCACCCTTATTTTGGTGTTTTTGCTATTTTTATTTTTACTTTTGGGGCATTTTTAGCAACAACTTTTTTATCCCGATTTGTTGGGAGAAAGTTGGCAAACAAAAATACGCAAAAGTTAAAATTAGCCCCTTATGAATGCGGTTTAGCCCCTACGAAACAACCCAATAGAATCTCATCACAATTTTATATTATGGCGTTATTGTTTATTTTGTTTGATGTGGAGATTATCTTTATGTTTCCGTGGGCGGTGGATTTCAAAGTGCTTGGCATTTTTGGTTTTGTTGAAATGATTTTATTTGTGCTATTACTTGTAATTGGTTTTGTGTATGCGTGGAGAAAAGGAGCATTAGAATGGCAGAGCATAAAGTAGATTATTTTCAAAGTGGGGGTTTGCCTATTGCGCTAACAAGCGTGGATAAGCTACTAAATTGGGGGCGCAGTAATTCGCTTTGGGCAATGACTTATGGGCTTGCGTGCTGCGCGATTGAAATGATGGCAACAGGGGCTAGTCGTTACGATTTTGATAGATTTGGGACGATTTTTAGGGCAAGTCCTAGACAAAGCGATGTGATGATTATTGCAGGAACTGTTACTAAAAAACACGCACAATTTGTAAGAAGACTTTATGACCAAATGCCAGAACCCAAATGGGTTATTTCTATGGGAAGTTGCGCAAATACGGGCGGAATGTTTAATACCTATGCCACAGTGCAGGGGGTAGATAGAATCATTCCTGTGGATATTTATTTGCCCGGTTGTTCTCCGCGTCCAGAGACTTTACAATATGCCTTAATGGTGTTGCAACAAAAAATTCGCAAACAAAAATCTAATAGAGCGCAAGAACCTAAACGTTTGGTGTAAAGGGAGAATATGAGAAAAAATAAACCATTAAGCAATGCGCAAAAGGAAGTGTATTATAAAGATAGATTCTATGTTGCGCCAAAAATCCCAAGAGAATCTGTAATAAGTGATGCAGTCTATTGTGCCGATGTAGAAAAACTTAGCACACAAGTTAAAGTTGTGGAATCCTATATTGAACGTGGAACTTTGGTTGTATGGGTAGAAAAGGATTCCATTTATCCTACATTAGCCACCTTAAAATCCATAGGCTATGATGTGCTAAGTGAGCTAAGTGCGATGGATTATTTAGAAAAGAAAGGGGGCTTTGAGATTTTTTATCAAATGCTTGCAATGGATAAGGCAAAGCGGTTGCGCGTGAAGACTTTTTTAAAAAAAGGCGAAAAAATAAAATCCGTAACGGGATTATTCCGCAGTGCAGATTGGAGTGAGCGGGAAATGTATGATATGTTTGGGATTCTGCCTGTGGGACACCCTTACCCTAAACGCATTCTAATGCCTGATGATTGGGTGGGACACCCTCTGTTGAAAAGCTACCCTTTACAAGG
Source organism: Helicobacter rodentium ATCC 700285 (assembly GCF_000687535.1). Taxonomy (GTDB): domain Bacteria; phylum Campylobacterota; class Campylobacteria; order Campylobacterales; family Helicobacteraceae; genus Helicobacter_D; species Helicobacter_D rodentium. The sequence continues at coordinate 292,069 of NZ_JHWC01000001.1, read as the reverse complement.
CGATGAAGTGGCGCAATGGTATGAAGTGGATACAATCTTTGGCAAGGAATACCGCGATGTGATTGGTGCAGAGCAAAGGGATTCCGCACGGATTGACCGCTATGATTCTAAGCGATTCTCTCATCTAGGCTATGAAGTGGAGTATGGCGCAGAGGTGAAAGAGGGCGCAGAGAAACCACAGCCAATTATGTATCAAGAGGAAGAGGGTGTGTTGTTTGTAACCAAGCTAACACCAAAGAACTCTAAAGAACTTAAAGAGAGGAAGTGATATGCAACAACCCAATAAATTAATGCCCTTTTATGAGAATGTTGCTTTTGACCGCATTAGCGATAATGCAATGGTGGTGAATTTTGGTCCTCAACACCCGAGCGCACACGGGCAGTTGCGCCTAATTTTGGAGCTAGAGGGCGAAAAAGTCATTAAAGCAACTCCTGATGTAGGGTATTTGCACCGAGGAATGGAAAAAATGGCGGAAAATATGATTTATAATGAATTTCTGCCTACAACGGATAGAATGGATTATATTGCCGCAAGCTCCAACAATTACGCTTTTGCACTAAGTGTGGAGAAGTTGCTAGGCGTTGAAGTGCCAAGACGCGCTAAAGTGATTCGCACAATGTTACTAGAGCTAAATCGCATTATCTCGCATCTTTTTTGGCTTGCAACCCACGCGCTTGATGTGGGGGCAATGAGTATTTTTCTCTATTGCTTTAGAGAGAGAGAGTTTGGGATTGATTTGATTGAGGATTATTGCGGTGCGCGTTTGACGCATTCTAGCGTTAGAATCGGGGGTGTTCCACTAGACTTGCCACAGGACTGGATTGAAAAGCTTAAAGCATTTTTGGAGTTATTGCCAAGTCAAATCAAGCTTTATGAAGGGATTTTAAGCGAAAATAGAATCTGGCGTATGCGTTTAGAAAATGTGGGGGTTGTAAGCCCTGAAATGGCAAAAAGTTGGGGCTTAAGTGGAGTTTTGTTGCGCGGAAGTGGAATCGCTTGGGATATTCGCAAAGAAGAGCCTTATGAGTTGTATGATGAGTTGGAATTTGATGTGCCTGTGGGCGAGAGCAACGATAGCTATGGACGCTATTTGCTTTATATGGAGGAAATGCGCCAAAGCATTAGAATCCTTTATCAACTCATTGATAAATACGAGGATACTGATACGCTTATAATGTGTGAGGATACGCGTTATTTCTCCGCGCCCAAAGAGCAGATTATGACGCAAAATTATTCTTTAATGCAGCATTTTGTGTTGGTTACACAAGGAATGCGTCCTCCTGTGGGAGAGGTTTATGTCCCCACAGAATCTCCAAAAGGAGAGTTGGGATTCTTTATCCGCTCGGAAGGTGAGCCTTATCCGTATCGCGTAAAAATGCGCACACCTAGCTTTTTCCATACCGGAGTTTTGCAAGACTTGTTGCCCGGACATTATCTAGCCGATGTTGTAACTATTATTGGAAATACAAATATCGTATTTGGGGAGATTGATAGATGAAACGTTTTGATTTGCGTCATTTAAAAAATGATTTTTGCTCCCGTTTAGAAGAAATTTTGGATTCTGAATTAGAAAAAGGTGAAGTCGGAATCTTTTTATTTGAAGTGCTAGATTTTGATAATGTTCAAAAAAGTGCGGATTTGGTTAAGAAAAGTGGCAATACTTTGTTAAATTCCTTGCGATTCAATGAGGTGGATTGGACGATTGTTGTAAGAAAAGAAGCGATAGGGGCTACACAATGAGTGCCTTAATGCAATCTTTCTTAGCAAACAATGGAAAGGCGCAATGGATTGAATCCTTAGAAAAAGACACATTTAAGAACAAAAATATTTTACTTTTAGGTGGATTTGTGGAGGAGTTTGCAAATGCCTTGAAACTGCAAGGAATCCATTTGGAAAGTTTAGAATCCCAAGAGGGCGTGAGGGATTCCGCGCAAGTCTTTTTGCTTCATCCTCTAAACTTCAATCCTTATCCTAAGATTCTGCATTTCTTGTATGAAGTGGGTTGTGAGGAAGCTATTATCGCCTTGCTTGTTAATGCGTTTTATGATGTTTTTGGTGGGGATTTGGAGTTGAAGTCCTTTGTAAAATCCTTAGATGTAGGATATTTAGCTTCTGAATGCAATTTAGCAGAAGAGGAGCTAGAGCAGATTGCGCAGAGCTTTAAAGCACAAAAAAGCCTACTCGTGCTAGGCAAGGACTTAAACGCACACAAGAGGGCGCACAATATCGGAAAGATTCTAGCCCTTTTAAGTAACGCACTCCCACAAATTGAAATTGTTTTCTTGGAATCTTTGCCAAAAGCGAAAGGGGATTCCGCTAAAGCTCCCATTGACGCTTTAGGAGAGCTAGAATGTTATGACGGAATGGTGGCATATTTGCAAACCAAAGCATTAAAAGAGCCAATTTTGGAGGTTTCTAAACAATTTAGCCAAGTGGGAAAACTACAAGAGGAAACAAGGGTTGGAGTGCAGTTAATGGATTCTCAAAATAGAGTGGAAGCGACATTGCATAAAAGCGCGGAGCTAAAGGGAATGGTTGGGATTTTGTGGATTCCACAAACATTAAATTTTCAAGATTTTTGGGACTTAAATAATGAATTTTGCTATAAAAAAGTCAAAATAAGCAAGGTGGCATAATGGAAAAAATAAAAGTAACCATTGAGGGTTGTGAGATTCTTTGCGAAGAGGGTGAGAGCATCTTAAATGTTGCACGCGCGAATGAAGTGTTTATTCCAGCAATTTGTTATCTTTCTTGTGCGTCTCCCACACTTGCTTGCAAAATGTGTATGGTAGAGGCGGACGGAAAACGCGTGTATGCTTGTAATGCAAAGGTAAAAGATGGAATGCAAGTTGTGGTAAATACGCCAGAGATTGAGGAAGAACGTAGGGCAATTATGCAAGCTTATGATGTAAATCACCCCTTGCAATGTGGCGTGTGCGATAAAAGTGGCGAGTGTGAGTTACAAAATTACACGCATTATGTGGGGGTTAGAGAGCAGAACTACGCACTAAGGGATAGCTATAAGCCTTTTAATCAATGGGGCAAGGCGGTGTATGACCCTAATTTGTGCATTGTGTGTGAGCGTTGCGTAACGCTTTGTAAGGATAAGATTGGGAAGTCGCACATTAAGGCATTAAAGTTTGAGGGTGAAATGCCGGATAAAGCCTATAAGGATAGTATGCCAAAAGATGCTTATGGGGTTTGGACGAAGTTTAAAAAGTCGCTGATTGGTTTAAATGGCGTGGAATCTAGCGATTGCGCAGATTGTGCGGAGTGCGTGAGTGTGTGTCCTGTGGGTGCGCTGACAATCGGGCATTTTCAATATCGTTCCAATGCTTGGGAACTGAAAAAAATCCCTAGCACTTGTGTGCATTGTGGCAATGGTTGTGCGCTCACTTATGAAGTAAAGCAAAAGAGCATTGGCGGAAGCGAAAAGGAAGTTTATCGTGTGGTAAGTGATTGGAATTTCTCTACACTCTGTCCAGCGGGGAGATTAGGCTTTGATGTCAATAATCAGCAAGTCAGAAAAGACAAGGAAGCTTTTAATACGAGCATTGCCGCTTTTAAAGAAGCGCAAACGATTAATTTTGCGGGTGATTTGAGTAATGAGGAAGCGTTGATTTTGCAAACCTTAAAAGAGAGATTTGGCTATAAATTGGTTTGTAAAGAGGTGTATCCTTTTCAAAGTTTTTTGCATACCTATGCAAAGGTAAGCGGAACTTTAGGAAATGCAAACCAAAAAGATATTACGCAAAGCACTTTTGTAATATGCTTTGGTGGGGCTTTAAGCTATGATATGCCGGTGGTTACGCACAGCATTAATAATGCGATGAAGCAAAATAAGGGCGCGAATTTAGCTTATTTTCACACAATGCAAGATAGTGTGGTGAATCGTTTTGTGAAATCCCCAATTTGTGGAATCTATAAACCAGATAGCGAGGAGGCTTTGGCTTTATTGTTAGCGAGTGTGTGCATAAGAAAAGAGCAAATGCCCGATTCTTTAAAGGCGCAAGTGGAGCGGTATGAGCGCAAAGAAATGCAGACAATCACAAAGGAAGTCAAGAAAAAGGTTAAGGTAAAAGAGCTAGACGCAGAGGGCAATGCGGTGCTAGATGAAACGGGTAATGAGAAGTTTAAAGAAGTAGAGGAAGTAGAAAAAATCCATCAAGAAATAGAGGTGGTTACAAGCGCATTGTATGATTATTGTGGGAGTTCTGTAAGGGATTCCATTGAGGAGGTAAAAAAGGCAATAGAGAGTGCGAAGAATCCGATTTTGATTGTTGGTTTTGATATATATCGCGCAAGGAATGCCGATAACATTGCTAGGATTCTAGGCTATATTGAGAGCTTAAGTTCTCTTAAGGTTTTATTGCTTCCGCCTAGCACCAATGCGCTTGGAATCTCGTTGATTTGTGATTTGGATAAAGAGGGTGTGGGATATAGCATTGGCTATAATGCGGCAGGAAATTATAGAATCGGCACAGGTGCGGAAAATGCCTTGCAAATGCCTTACTTAAACGAGCAGGAAGGCACATTGGTTAATGTGGATAAGCGAGTTGTGCCACTTGCACCAGCAACACCCTACAATGGCTATGAATTAAATGATATTGCTTTGGCGTTGGGCTTGGAGTATGAAAATACGATAGATTATACACAGGATTTGCCATTAGAAAATGGCTTTAAAAGCATAGAATATGATGCTTTACAATTTGGATTCTTAAACGATGGTTCAGAGATTCGTGGGTATTTGCTAGGGGCGCATTTCTCTAAAGAGTTTTTGGAAGTTTTACCCATAGAATTGAAAGAATTGGAATCCTACAATCTCTATGCGCGTAATCCTGTGGCACATTTTTCTAAAAACACTTTACAATCCTCTTATATAGATTCTAAAAATGGTTTGCAATTAAGCGAGAAATATGCGCAAACACTTGGAATCTCTGATGGAGACAAGGTGGAAGTGCGCTTTGCAAATGGCGAGATTGTGCAGGTTTTAGCCATTATAGACAAAGGAATGGAGGGTGAATTTGGTGCTTTGGGTGTGTGCGGGTTTGAGGAGTTGGCATTATTCCCAACAACGCGTTATGCAAATGTTTCTTTAAAGGTTTTAGTATGAGTTATATTATTGAAACGCTCATTAAGATTTTACTTGTAGTGCTAATTTTTTCTGCATTAGCGGGATTTACAACCTATGTGGAGCGCAAAATCTTAGCATTTTTTCAACGCCGTTTAGGTCCTACAATGGTAGGTCCTTGGGGTGTTTTGCAGATTTTAGCCGATGGGATTAAGCTTTTTACAAAAGAGGACATTGTGCCTAGCGGGGCGAATCGGTTGATTTTTAGGATTGCTCCTACGATTACAGCCGCAACTGCTTTTATCGCAATGGCTCCGATTCCATTTTTTCCGGAGTTTGAGCTTTTTGGACGCACGATTGCTCCGATTATTTCAGATATTAATGTTGGAATCTTATTTGTGCTTGGTGTCGGAGCGGCTGGGTTATATGGTCCTTTGCTTGGAGGAATCAGTGCAAATAGCAAATGGTCTATTTTAGGAGCAGCTAGGACAACGGTGCAGTTATTAAGCTTTGAAGTGATTTCTGGATTGTCGCTTTTAGCACCTTTAATGTTGGTGGGTTCTTTATCCTTGATTGATATTAACAATTATCAAAGCGGTGGGATTGCGGATTGGTTAGTCTTTTCCCAACCTTTGGCTTTCATCTTGTTTTTGTTTGCGGGATATGCGGAGTTAAATAGAACGCCTTTTGACTTGCTAGAGCACGAAGCAGAGATTGTTTCAGGATATGCAACAGAATATGCGGGAATGCGTTGGGGAATGTTCTTTATCGGGGAATATGCAAGTATGATTTCCCTTTCTTTTGTTGTGTCTTTGATTTTTTTGGGTGGTTTCAATCCGCTTTGGTTTATCCCCGGTGGAATCGCAATTATTCTAAAGGTAATGTTTTTTATTTTCTTGTTTATGTGGGTAAGGGCGGCTTATCCACACATTCGTCCCGATCAGTTAATGGGATTATGCTGGAGAGTCTTATTCCCTCTTGCGCTTTTGAATGTCTTTATTACAGGTATCGTATGTCTTGGAGGTGTTAATTGAGTAAATATATAAAAATCGTTGAGCAAACACCTCCATTGAGTAATGCGCAAAAGTTTGTAAGATTTTGGAATCGTGCATTAAAGGGTGAGTTGTTCGTAGGCTTATGGCTCGTGTTTAAAGAGTTTTATAAAGCGCAAATCCATACCGTGCAGTATCCCTTAGAGAAGTTGCCGCTAAGTCCGCGCTACCGCGCAGTGCATGAGTTGAAGCGATTGCTTGAGAGCGGAAATGAGAGATGTATTGGTTGTGGATTGTGCGAAAAGATTTGTGTGGCAAATTGTATTCGTATGGAGACAGGCTATGGAGAGGATAAGCGCAAAAAAGTCTTTGAGTATAGCATTAATTTTGGGCGGTGCATTTATTGTGGATTGTGTGCAGAAGTGTGTCCGGAGCTTGCGATTGTGCATAGTAAAAGATATGAAAATGCAAGTGAGCAAAGAGCGTCTTTTGCGCTTAAAGAGGATATGCTAACTCCGATAGATAAGGTATTAAGTGGCAATGACTGCGAATTTGATGGTGTAGGCAGTGTGAGTATAGATGCAGATGAACGCATTAAAGCGACACCGCTAAAATATTTAGAAAGCAGTAATGCGGAATCCACAGAATCTCAAGAGATTACACAAAAAGGGGAAGTCAATGCTTGAAGCGATTGCATTTTATACATTTTCTGCCTTGACATTGGCAATGTTTTTGGTTGTTGTAACAACGCGCAATATTCTTTATGCACTTAGTGCGTTGGCGGCTGGAATGATTTTTGTCTCCGCTTTTTTCTTTTTGCTTGAGGCGGAATTTTTAGGGGTTGTGCAAATTGTTGTTTATACAGGGGCGGTGATTGCGTTGTATGCTTTTGCAATGATGTTTTTTGATAGTCAAAAGTTGGAAAATGAAAAGATTGAGAATCCTAGGATTCTCTTTGTGCTAACGGGCATAGGCGCGTTGTTGCTTGTCTTTATCGTAGTTGCACCACTGATTGCGCAAAATCTCACAAATATAGAAGCCACGATTCCTTTAAAAGAGGGCGTTGGCAATGTGCAAATGATAGGATATGTGCTATTTACGAAGTTTTTGATTCCTTTTGAGATTGCTGCGATAATGTTGCTTGTAGCAATGATTGCGGGGATTGTCTTAGCGGGCAAGGGAATGCGCTATTCTCTCACACTCAATGAACAAGCACCCAAAGGAGAGCAAGATGATAACGCTTAATCATTATTTGATTGTATCTAGTTTGATGTTTATGATTGGAGTCTTTGGTATGCTTAGACGCAAAAATCTGCTGATGTTGTTTTTTTCCACAGAGATTCTATTAAGTGCGGTTAATATTGGATTTGTCGCGGTTGGAAAATATCTTGGGGATTTAAATGGGCAAATGTTTGCGTTTTTTATCCTTGCGGTTGCGGCAAGTGAAGTTGCTGTTGGCGTTGGGTTGCTGATTGCTTGGTATAAAAAATACCATACGCTAGATTTAGATAACTTAAAAATTATGGAAGGCTAGGTATGGAGACGATTTTATATGTTGCGTTGTTTGCGCCATTAGTGGGTTCTTTGTTTGGGATTCCCTTTGCTTCAAAACAGAAATTTGTAGGTGTTGGAGTTTTTGCTTCTTTAATGCTTGGAGTTTCTTTTCTTGCTTCAGCATTATTGTTTGTGCATACTCTGCAAGGCGGTATTGTCAAGGTTGTGTTAATGGATTGGATTGGAGCAGGGGGGCTTTACATTCCTTTTGGATTCTTGATTGATAGTGTGAGTGCTACAATGATTTTTGTCGTAACGCTTGTATCGTTGTGTGTGCATATTTATTCTATTGGTTATATGAGCCACGATAAAAGCTTCAACAGATTCTTTGTTTATTTGAGTGCTTTCGTCTTTTCTATGCTGATTTTGGTAATGAGTGATAACTTTGCTGGATTGTTTATCGGCTGGGAAGGTGTGGGGCTTTGTTCTTGGATGTTGATTGGGTTTTGGTATGAGCGTGATTCTGCTTCCTTTGCAGCAAATGAGGCGTTTATTATGAATCGCATTGCGGATTTGGGAATGTTGCTTGGAATCTTTTTAATCTATTGGACTTTTGGCACATTGAGCTATGAAGAAGTTTTAAGCAGTATCTATGAAGCACCCAAAGGGATTTTAGTGGCAATTGGGATTCTGCTTTTTGTGGGTGCTATGGGCAAGAGTGCGCAATTCCCTTTGCATACTTGGTTGGCAGATGCGATGGAGGGTCCTACACCTGTTTCGGCATTAATCCACGCCGCGACAATGGTAACCGCTGGGGTTTATTTAGTGATTCGTGCAAATCCACTTTATACAATGATTCCAGAAATTGGCTTTGCGATTGCGTCTTTAGGAGCTTTTGTAGCGGTTTTTGCGGCGACAATGGCACTTGTTAATAAAGACTTGAAGCGCATTATCGCCTACTCTACGCTTTCGCAATTAGGCTATATGTTTGTTGCAGCAGGATTAGAAGCGTATTGGATTGCGTTGTTTCATCTTGCAACCCACGCATTTTTCAAGTCTTTACTCTTCTTGGGCGCGGGGAATGTTATGCACGCAATGCACGATAAATTGGATATTTCTAAAATGGGAGCATTGTATCAACCCCTTAAATACACGGCAATTTTGATGATTTTGGCTTCCATTGCATTAGCGGGAATTTATCCATTCTCTGGATTCTTTTCTAAGGATAAAATCTTAGAAGCAGCCTTTGGAAGCGGCGCGTATGTGTTATGGGGTGCGTTGTTGTTAGGAGCGTTTTTAACAGCATTTTATAGCTTTAGATTGATTATGCTTGTGTTTTTTGGTGAGAAAAAACACGCAGAATCCCACCCGCACGAGGCTTATCCTTATATGCTCTATGCGATGTTGCCTTTAGGAATCTTGGCGGTATTTGCCGGATTTTTTGAGGGGACATTCCATCATTTTGTAACACAGACACTCCCTGATTTTAGTGCAAACTTGGATTCCAAAACTATTTGGAGTTTGATTGCAGTAACTTCTGTTGTGGCATTAAGCGGAATTGCATTTGCTATCTTAAAATACAAGGCGGGTGGATTTTCTCCTAAATGGCAGGAAACTTTTATTTATAAACTCTTAAGCCATCAATATTATATCCCCGCTTTGTATGATAAGCTGTTTATTCAAAACTACTTTAGAATCGCAAAGCTTTCTTGGTTGGCAGATAAGAGAGTGATTGATTTTGTTGTAGATGCGATTGCGCGATTTCTTGGTAGAGGTGGAGAAAGTATGCAATGGATTCAAGGCGGAAATCTGTCTAAAATGTTAAAGATTATGTTTTTTGGTGTAGTAGTCTTATTACTACTCGTATTTATTTATAGGGGGGGAGTATGGACTACCTTTTAACTTTACTCATCTTTTTTCCTTTAGTTGGAGCAATTTTAGCTACTGGCATTAAAGAGAATCTGAAAACCTATGCGGTAGTGATTAGCTTGATTGAGCTGGGATTGGCGTTGCTTTTGTGGTATAGTTTTGATAAAAGTGCAGACGGATTTCAATTTGTAACCTCATTTCCTTTAATAGTAAATTTTGGTGTGAGCTATCTTGTGGGAGTAGATGGAGTTTCATTATTTTTGATTCTATTAAGTGCGTTTATTAGTCTCATTGGTTTTATCTACTTAGATGAGAAACACGAGACAAAAAAACTTGTTGTGTCGCTTTTGTGCCTTGAAAGCATTATGATTGGTGTTTTTTGTGCGCTAGATATGATTTTGTTTTATGTCTTTTGGGAGCTCTCTTTAGTGCCTATGCTTTATATCATTGGTGCTTGGGGAAGTGGAAGTAGAATCTATGCGGCTGTGAAGTTCTTCTTATATACTTTTTTGGGTTCTATTATTATGCTAGTTGGAATCCTATTCTTAGCGTATTATTACTTCAATGTCAGCGGTGTTTGGACATTCTCTCTCTTAGAATGGTATAGCTTAAGCGCGATTCCACAAAATTTGCAATTATGGTTGTTTATGGCATTTTTCTGTGGTTTGGCTGTGAAAGTGCCGATGTTTCCTTTTCATACTTGGTTGCCTTATGCGCACGGACAGGCTCCAACTATTGGTTCTATTATCCTAGCGGCGGTGCTTTTGAAAATGGGAACTTATGGTTTTGTTAGATTCTCTTTGCCTCTTTTTCCCGATGCAAGTGTTGCGCTTTTGATGCCGATTGCTATTTTGTCTTTAATTATGATTATTTATGGTGCATTGGTAGCATTTGCACAAGAGGATATGAAGCAAGTGGTTGCTTATAGCTCTATCTCGCATATGGGTGTGATTATGATTGGAATCTTTGCCTTGAATATTGAGGGAATTTCCGGTTCTGTCTTTTTTATGCTAAGCCATGGAGTTATTAGTGGTGCGCTTTTTATGCTTGTGGGAATGATTTATGAGAGGCGGCATACAAAAGTGATTGCAGAGTTTGGCGGAATCGCAAAGGTTATGCCTAATTATGCGGCGATTTTTGGGATTATGATGATGGCTTCTGCGGGATTACCTCTTACAATGGGGTTTGTGGGAGAGTTTTTATCCTTGCTTGGATTCTTTCAAGTTTCTCCAATAATGGCTGGGATTGCGGGAATTAGCATTATTGTGGGTGCGGTTTATATGTTAAATTTATATCGCAAGACATTCTATGGACAATTAGTCAAGGAAGAAAATTTAAAGTTGCAGGATTTAAATGCGCGTGAATGGACTGCATTATTGCCATTAGTAGCCATTGTGATTTGGCTTGGTGTGTATCCTAAGCCTATTTTAGAGCCTATCAATAGAGGCGTAGAAAATATGCTTGCAGTAATGTATTCCCGTGCAGTTACTCCAGAGGTTCAAAGTTTTTTTGGTATGGATTTATTACAATTAATGGAATCTCCACAAGGAGAAAGCGAATCAACCACTAAAGAACTTGAGAGTTTGGACAATAATCAAACATTAGAAAACACTCAAGAGACTTTGCAAGAGGAGGGAAGATAGATGTTAGAGACTTTTAGTGTTCCGTTGGATAGTTTAAATATTTTCAGTATCTTTCCTATGTTAATTGCTATCGTAGGCGGACTTTTAATTTTAGTTGTGGATATGTGCTTAAAAAGTGCCAATAAACGACTTTACACTATGCTTTCAATCCTGTTTTTGGGTTTGGATTTAGGGTATATTATGTTTTTTGGTATCAGCGGTGAGACAAGGGCGTTTTTTGATTTGATTTTAATTGACGGGATTGCGCTTTTAGGGCAGGTTATTATTCTTGTTGCTGCAATTTTATTTGTGCCTTTGACGCTAAGCTATAACCGATTCCACGATTTTTCTTATGCAGAATACTACGCACTCTTTTTGTTGATGTGTGCAGGATTCCAATTTATGGTTAGTAGCGATCATTTGATTGTCATTTTCTTGGGGCTTGAAACAGCTTCTCTCGCGCTTTATACACTTATTGCAATGCATAATCGTGCAACTGCTTTTGAAGCAGCCATTAAATATTTTACAATGGGGGCATTATCGGCGGGTTGTTTTGCGTTTGCTTCAATGTTGCTTTATGCTGCAAGTGGGCATTTGGATTTAGTGGGTATAAAAGCCGTATTGGAGGTTAATAATTATCAGCCGTCTTATTTGGTGCTTGGTGGGGTGGTATTTTTCATCGCTTCCATTGGTTTTAAAGCTTCTTTGGTGCCATTCCATACTTGGACGCCTGATGTGTATGAAGGGTCTAATTCTTTTTTGGCTGGTTTTATGTCTATTGTGCCAAAGATTGCCGCATTGGTAGTTGCGATTAGAATTTTTAGCTTTTTTATGGAGCTTGTTTGGGTGCATAATATTTTTTATTTGTTGATTGTTGTTACAATGACTTTGCCAAATCTTGTTGCGCTTGTGCAAAAAGATGTAAAGCGAATGTTAGCTTATAGCTCAATTTCTCACGCTGGTTTTGCATTTAGTGCAATATTGATTGGTGGAATGCAAGCGTATAGCGCGTTGTTTTTATATTGGATTTTATTCCTTTTTACCAATCTTGGAATCTTTGCAATGTTATGGATTACTCGCACAAAAGAGCAAATGTGGGACAAACGTTATGATCATTCATATGAAAAATTCTCTGGTTTAATTAGGCTTTGCCCATTAGCGGCTGTGATTATGGGATTGTTTATGCTATCTTTAGCTGGGATTCCACCTTTTTCTGTATTTTGGGGTAAAGTATATTTGATGAGTGCGGCTATTAATAACGAATACTTGTTTTTGGCATTCGTAATGGCTATAAATAGCGCAATTGCGGCGTATTATTATTTAAAACTCATTGTTTATATGTTTTTAAAAGAGCCTTTAATGGCAGATGGCAGTGTTTATCTGCAAAATGCAACTCTCCCACTCAAGATTGTTGCAGGAATCGCAACACTTTATGTTTGCTTATCTGTGTTCTTTGTAGATGGCTTGTTGCTTGGAATTTATGGATTGGTTGGTAGCAACTTTGTGCAATAGCCTGTAATGGAGGAGGGAGGCTAAACTATAAAAAGTCTTTACCCCCTCTAAGTGTTATATATTAATTTGTATATTGTGAATGTTAAAAAAAACTTGACTTTTTCAGCAGGAAGGGGGTAAAATGCCAATTTAAAGTGAATAGGGTCATTCAATACATTCTTAAAATATATGATTAATGAGAGAAATAATGCAACCATTAAAAGATCCTATCAAGATTGACCAAACTTTACCGCTTGGTAGTTTATTGTTGAACAAAATAGATAAAAATTATTCCGAAAAACTAGCAAAACTCAATCAAATCCAAGAAATTATAGATGATTTCACACTTGAATCCAAAAAACAAGTAACCATTAGCTCCAAACTCGCAATGATTTATATCAAAGAGGCGCAAGATACGATTCCGCAAATTGTGCAAGATTTCGCAGAGATGGCACAGGATTTCTTTGAAGTTTCTTTGTTGGATTTAAATGTATTGGAAAATTTTAGTGGGCAGTTTGGAAGCTTCTATGCACACTTAAATAATGGGAATGTGGTGGAGTTTTCTCAAGCGGTATTGTTTGTAGATGAGGCAGAATTAGCGCGGTTTCGTGGCGTGTATAATGTTGCAGATTTTGCAAATGCACAAATTTTGTTAGAAGTTTTGCGTCAAAATATCGGGGAATACGGCTACAAGGAAATCATTAGCTACAAAGAGGAATCTTGCCAATACCACCATAGACGCGAAAAATATTGCGCAAAATGCGTGGAGGTTTGCCCAACCTTTGGTGTGGGTGGCAACGATAGCTTGATGGAACTTGTGTTTTCGCCCATTGATTGCATTGCTTGCGGTGCTTGCGTGGGAGTGTGTCCGACAAATTGCTTAGAATATGAGGAGTTGCCCAAAGAGGGTTTGGAAGAAATTTTGGAGCTTTACAAGGGAGAAAAAATCTTTTTATGCTCCCTGCGGGATTATCACAAGCTTTGTGCGCAAAATGCCATCTTGCCTGATTCCATTCTTCCTTTGGTTTTGCCCAATTTAGCAATGCTGAATGAGAATGATTTATTAACAATGGTTCAGTTAAGCGGTTATGCGGTATTTGTGTTTGGAGAGACTTTAAGCGCACCAATGCAGTTTTTAAACAATATCACACAGCAAATTTACAAAAAAGACTCTATGTTTTTAGTGCAAAATATGGAATCCTTGAAGCAAAATGCGGATTCCTTACCGCAAATAGAATCGTATTTGTATAAGAATCGCCACAACAAGCCCTTTAGAGAATCCTTTGCGCAGAGATTGCAATATATGGTAAAAGAGGGGGATTATGGCGTTGCTAAAAGCATTTTAGAGGGTGAAGCTCCTGTTTTGTATGGGGATTTGAAAGTGGATTCTGCAAAATGCACACTTTGCCTCTCCTGTGTGGGGGCTTGTAATGTAAATGCGCTTTTTGCGAGGGAAGAGGATTTTTCCTTGCGTTTGAATGCTTCGCTTTGCACGACTTGCGGGTATTGTATCACTTCTTGTCCAGAAAATGTGATGGAGTTAAGCAGAGAAGGAATCGCGCTGAATGCGGGATATTTTAAGAGCAGAGAAATCGCAAAAGATGAGCCATTTTTATGTGTGGAGTGCGGAAAGCCCTTTTCTGCAAAAAAATCTATTGATAAAGTGGTGGGAATGTTGGGAGTTGCTTTTGCAAACGACCCTAAGAAGCTTAAAACTTTGCAATGTTGTCCAGATTGTAAGGTTAGGGTGATGTTTGGACAAGGAGAGGCAAATGTTTGATAATCTAAGCGCACAAGAAGCGCAAGAACTTAAAAACGCGCGTATTTTGTATTATGATTTTTTTAATGGAATGCTTGTGTTTGAAATGCTAGACGAACGTGCAGAACTTGCTAAAGAGCAGTTAGGGATTCTGCTCAATGCCCCTTTAAATGAAGAAGCAGAAGGCAGTATGGCACTGCTTAAGCAAGAATTGCAAACCAATGGAATCCAAAATATCAAAGAGGAATTTTCGCGTCTTTTTGCCTTGCCTTTTGGGGAGAAACAAGTCGGAATGCATCTCTCGCATTATTATGAAAACTGCATTGGCGCAGAATCCCTCCTTAAAATTCGCGCATTAGTCAAACAAAGTGATGTGCGCATAGATACAAAGAGTTTTAGAGAAACAGAGGAGCATTTGGGATTCCTTTGTGGATTTATGCGCCATTTGCTAGAAGTGGAGAATGTGGCATTAGCAAAAGAGGTTTTTGCTTTTTGTAAGGACGCTTTTTTGGGCTTGGTGCAAGAGATTAAAGAACGCAAGGACGCAAAATATTATCTAGCCGTTGCTTTGATTTTGGAATCTTTTATTAAGTTTGAGGAGGAGTTTTATGCTTAAAAGCTAAAGAGTTGAGCGTGATTCCACGAAGATTCTTTGTCTAAGAGATTCTTCGTGGGGTTATCCCAAATTTCAAACAAGGAGCCAAAATGGAAAAAAGTAGGCGTGAGTTTTTAAAAACTACCGCAAAAACTTCCGTAGCAGTCGCGGGTGCTGGTGTGGTATTAGCAGGCTGTGGTAAAAAAGGCACGAGTGAGAATCTTGTTCGTGGAAAATCTCCAAAGCAAGAAATTCTCTACCAAAAAACACAGCAATGGGATTTGTATTATTCTGTTGCAAAATAAAAAGTGAGGTGAAAAATGAGCGAAGCAATTAAAAGACGCCAAACTAGACGTGCGTTTTTGAAAATGACCGCTCTTGGAAGTTTAGCAGGCGCAAGTGTTGCACTAGGAGCTGATAGCCAAAAAACAATGCGCCCAGCAACTGCTCAAGAGCTAAAAGAGAGATACCCACAATCTAAAAAGATTAAAACAATTTGTACGCATTGTTCTGTGGGTTGTGGAATCGTGGCAGAAGTTGTTGATGGTGTATGGGTGCGCCAAGAAGTTGCACAAGACCACCCTATTTCTCAAGGTGGGCATTGCTGCAAGGGTGCAGACTTGATTGATAGAGCAAGAAGCGAAACAAGATTGCGCTATCCATTGGAGAAAAAAGATGGCAAATGGGCGCGTTTAAAGTATGATGAGGCAATGGATAAGATTGCAGCACAACTTAAGCAAATCCGAGAGGAAAGCGGACCTGATGCCGTAATGTTTTTAGGAAGTGCAAAATGCTCCAACGAGCAAAGCTATTACATTAGAAAGTTTGCAGCATTCTTTGGAACCAACAACATAGATCACTGCGCTAGAGTTTGACACAGCCCAACAGTTGCCGGTGTGGCAAATACATTTGGGTATGGTGGTATGACAAATCACCTTGGCGATATGCAATTTTCTAAATATATTTTAGTGATTGGTGCAAACCCAGCCGTGAATCACCCTGTCTCTATGGTGCATATTTTGCGCGCAAAAGAAAAGGGAGCAAAACTTGTTTGTATTGACCCGCGATTTACAAAAACAGCGGCAAAATGCGATGAATTTCATAGAATCCGAAGCGGGACAGATATTGCCTTTGCGTATGGATTGCTCAACCATATCATTGCAAAAAAGCTTTACGATGAGCAATATCTAAAAGATAGAGTAGATGGCTATGAAATGATTATGGAGGAAGCTAAGAAATTTACTCCTGAAGTGGCAGCCGATGTATGTGGAATCCCAGCAGATGCAATCCGCCATATTGCAGAAGAAATGGCAGCAGCAAAACCTGCAAGCTTGATTTGGAATCAAGGGCTTACACAGCACACAGTGGGGACAAGCAACACAAGAATGATGCCTATTTTGCAAATGTTCTTAGGAAACATTGGTAAAAATGGTGGAGGTGTAAATATCTTACGCGGACACGATAATGTGCAAGGTGCGTCTGATATGAATAACCTAGCGGATTCTTTACCGGGATATTATGGATTGGGCGATCCTGCGTGGAAACATTTCTGCCGACATTGGAATGTGGATTATGATTGGATGGTGTCTCGCTTCAAAAATAAAGAAATGATGGGCAAAACAGGCTTTGCGCATTCTACTTGGAAATTTGGTGTTTTAGATGAGGAAAATGCGGCAAACAATGCGGGGACTAAATTACGCGCCTTAGTTGTAATTGGTTCAGGTATGACAACGGTCTCTTTGCTTGATTTACAAAAACAAGCAATGGATAAGCTAGATTTAGTTGTGTTTGTAGATCCTTATGTGAATGATTTGGCGATTTATAGTGATAGAAAAGAGAATCTCTTTATGCTTCCAGCGGCTTCACAAATGGAAACAAGCGGTTCAGTTGCTGCAACCAATCGTAGTTATCAATGGCGTTCTAAAGTTATGGAACCACTCTTTGAATGTCGTCCAGATGAGGAGTTTTTGTTTGGTTTAGCGGAAAGATTAGGATTCTTAGAGGAATACCAAAGAAGACTTTATGATATTGCAAAAAGCAAAGGTAGAGAGAAATTTATTTGGCCAGAGGACGCGACAACAGAGCTTACACAAAGTATCCGAAGCATTGGTTTGCAAGGTATGAGTCCAGAGCGATTAAAAGCACACCAAGAAAATTGGCATAAGTTTGATAAGGTTACTTTAAGAGGAACAGGCGAGTTTAAAAACGATTATTATGGATTGCCTTGGCCTTGTTGGAGTGATAAGCACCCCGGAACTCCTGTAATGTATAATGATAGCATTCCTGTAATGGAAGGTGGAATGGGATTCCGTGTTAATTGGGGTGTTACAAATCCTAGCGGACAAAGTATGCTAACTCCACGCACATTGCCAAATGCAAAATATACCGGCGGACACGCACCTGTAACTGCTGCAAATGCGGAATCTTTAGGTATTAAACTCACTGAAGAGGAAAAGAAAGCGGTGGAGGGTAGCACTTTTGCGCTTGGAATCGGCAATAATATCTTGGTTGAAAAAGCCTTAGAGCAAGGAATTTGCCCTTATGGTAATGGAAAAGCAAGAGCAAATGTTTGGAATTGGTATGACAAGATTCCATTGCATCGTGAGCCTTTACACTCTGTGAGAGGAGATTTGGTGGATAAATATCCAAACTTCCCAGATAAGCCAAACCATTTCCGCGCGAATATCAAATATCGCAGCCGACAAAAAGAGTTGGGTGAAAATAAAAATTGGGTTGATGAGTTTCCTGTCAATATGTTAAGTGGAAGACTTGTTGCGCATATGGGAACAGGTGCGGAGACAAGAAGTGCAAAATACTTAGCAGAAGTTGAGGGAGAAATGTTTGTAGAGATTCACCCAGATAAAGCTGCGGAGATGAATATTAAAAATGGTGATATGCTTTGGATTTATGGAACAATGGATACTAGAATCTTAGTTCCAGCAAAACTTTCTACAAGAGTGGATTATAATAGTATTTGGTTGCCGCAAAACTTCTCGGGAATGGATCAAGGCGTTTCGAGGCTTGATAAATATCCAGAAGGTACAAAACCTTATGCGATTGGCGAATCTGCTTGTATGATTGCAAGTTATGGGTTTGATTATAACTCTGCTTGTCCAGAAACCAAATGTGGTCTATGCCGCATTGAGAAAGCATAAGGAGTGAAAGATGAGTAACACAATTCCTACAAATCTTGAAAATTTTTCAAGAATTAAGTTTTATTGCGATACAAATCGTTGTATTGAATGCCACGGCTGCGATGTTGCTTGTAAAGAAGCGCATCACTTGCCCGTTGGCGTGAATCGCAGACGCGTTGTCATCTTAAACGAGGGACAAGTCGGCAAAGAAAGTGCAGTTTCTGTGGCTTGTATGCATTGTGCGGACGCTCCTTGTGCGCAAGTATGTCCTGTGGATTGCTTTTATATCCGTGCTGATGGAATCGTTTTGCACGATAAGAAAACTTGTATAGGTTGTGGTTATTGCCTCTATGCTTGTCCTTTTGGTGCGCCACAATTCCCTAAAAATGGAGTTTTTGGCTCTCGTGGTGCAATGGATAAATGCACATTCTGTGCAGGTGGTCCTGAAGAGACAAATAGCAAGGAAGAGTATCAACTCTATGGACAAAACAGAATCGCAGAGGGTAAAGTGCCAATGTGTGCAAGTATGTGTTCTACAAAAGCTTTGCTTGCAGGAAGTAGCGAAGAGGTTTCTAATATCATTACACATCGTGCAACTATGCGCGGAGAGAATATTCCTAATGCTGTGCCTAATGTGTGGAAAACCGCATACAATGATTAAGGAGGATTCTATGAGAAATTTATTGAAATTCTTTAGAATCTTAATGTTAGCTATTTTTGTGGCGGGGACAAGTTTTGCTTTTGCTGCAAATCCTAGCGTTCCACAAGAGGGCGGGAAGCAATATGCAGAAGTCATAAGTGGCAATAATGCACTAATTGCGCCCGAGCAGAGAGCAAATCCGAATCTTTATGGTGGTCCTGAAGTAGAGGCGATTAAAGGTTGGGGGCTTGGGTCTCCCAATGCAAAGGGCTATGGTGAGCTATTTACGCTCTTGCAAGGGCATTATTTCTCCACAATTTTTGGAGTTTTGATTGTTCTTGTGGTTTTAGCGTTTTTAGGGCATTTTATGATTGTAGGGCAAAAGAAATTCAATCACGGCAAAAAGATTCGTGTGTTTTCTAGCTACAATATTTTTGTGCATTGGTGCGCTGCGATTCCTTTTGTGATGATTTGCCTCACAGGCTTAATTATGGTCTTTGGTGATAAATTAGGTGGGGGCGGTTTTGTGCGCTTTGCAAGAGATATTCACGGAATCGCAACGATTGCATTTGCGATTTTTGGCACTTTAATGTTCTTGATGTGGTTTAAAAATGCCTTGCCTAAAGCCTATGATATTCAATGGCTAATGATAATGGGCGGGTATTTAAGCAAAGAGAAAAAGCCAATCCCTGCTGGAAAATTTAATGCAGGACAAAAAATGTGGTTTTGGGTTTGCACAGTGGGTGGCTTTGTGATGGTAATTTCTGGTGCGTATATGTTCTTCCAATTTGCCGATATTGACACTTTGCGTTTAATGGCAATGGTGCATAATTTTGTAGGATTCTTGATTATTGCACTTCTTATTACGCATATTTATATGGCTGTCTTTGCGATAGAGGGGGCTTTGCACTCTATTATTGATGGACATATGGGTGAAGAGGAAATTGCAATTTTGCATAGTTATTACTACAAAGAATTAAATGCTGCATAATGGAATCCTATTATAAAGCATTAAAAATTGAGAAAATCTCTCCTAACGGGTTTAGGGGGGATTCTCTTGCAGGTTGCATTGAGGATAATGTAGTATCAGAGGAGCGCATTGCGTTTTATCTCAATGGCAAAAAACTACTTTCAGTTATGAGTATCCCAAAGGAGCAGGATTGCCATATTGTTGGGTTTTTGATAAGTGAAGGTGTGATGAGTAATGTCTCGCAGATTCGGCATTTAGAGATTGCTAAAGACGGAAAATCTGTTGCAATAGAAGCGGAGATTGTAGAGGAAAATCTTAAGAATCTTTTTCGTGAAAAAACGCTCACTTCTGGTTGCTGTGTAGGGGTTGCGGGAAATTTAGAGGGGCATATTGTAGAGCGGTTTGTGGAATCTAGCAGGAAAGTTTTATGTAGTGAGATTTTTACGCATTTAAGATTCTTTGAAAAGCCAAGCGAATTGTTTGACAAAACGGGTTGTGTGCATAAAGCAATGTTAGTTTTAGAGGATTCACAACTTATTTGCGAGGATATTGGGCGACACAATGCAATTGATAAAGTAATGGGAAAGGCGCATTTGCAAGGGCTGGATACCAAGAATGCGCTATTGTATGTGAGCGGACGCTTATCGCTTGAAATGGTGATTAAAGCAGTAATGCACAATATCCCCATTGTGGTTTCTAAAGCCGCTGCAACTTTTATGGGTGTGAGAGCTGCGCAAGAAACAGGTGTAACACTGATAGGTTTTGCGCGAGGGGAGAGGGCAAATGTCTATACGCATAGCGGTAGAATTTGTGCGGATTCTTAAGTTTTTTAGATTGCTACTAGGCTATGGTTTTTCTTATTGGGGGTGAAACGCACACAGGAAAGACATTTTTAGCGCAAAAACTACTAGAAATGCACCATTTTCCTTATATGAGTCTAGACCATCTGAAAATGGGGTTTATACGCGGTATGAATCCTCCACCTTTTGATGTTACAGAGGATACAAAAATTGCAGAGTTTTTGTTTGGGATTGTTGCTGGAATCGTAAATGTTTGTTTGGAAAACAATCAAAACCTTATGATAGAGGGTGTTTATTTGCCACCCTCTAAAACGCAAGTTTTTCTTGATAATCCTCATATTAAGATTCTTTATTTGTTGTTTAGCAAGGAATATATTTTACAAAATTACACACTTATTTTTGAAAAAGAAAATGCAATAGAAAAACGACAAATTGCAGAGAGAGATTCTAAGGAAGTATTGATAAGAGAGCATACAAGACTCAAGAAAGAATGTTTGCGTTTCTCTCTACCCTTTTTGGAGATTCAAGAAAATTATGAAAAAGAAATTACAAAAGCCTATGAGTTTTTTGCAATTTGATTTTACGCGCTTAATAATTGATAAGATTTTATTGTTGAATTTGCTTTGATTATGGGTTTGCAAGTGTAGATGAATTATTAATGTGATGTATGGCGAAAAGCTAAGCGATTTTTGCAATGATATATTGCTACCTTGTTATTGTGTCTCCACTTTGTCATTGTAAGGGATTTGCCCGAAGTAATCTATAATTTAGCGCACCAACGATTCCTCCACCTCGTCATTGCAAAACTTCGCAAGAAGTCGTGGTAATCTATAATCTTGCATACATTAAACTTTACAATTCCAAACAAAGATTCCATTGCAATATTTTTCTTTATTTAATATTATAGATTGCTTCGTCATTTACTTTGCTCACTTCTTGCAATGATGAATCCCACGCAGTCATTCAATCTATAATATAGAATCTTGCCCTTAAAGATTCCAAGTTTATTTTTTGAAACGAATTGGAATCTCTGGATTGCTTATCCAAGTGGGGGTGTCTAAATTTTCTAAAACTCCTTCACTAATCCTTTTGGTTTTATCGGCAATGAATTTTTGGTTTAAGTAGCTTACTTCAATAGAAGTGCTAAAGAATAAGCCTTGCGAATAAAAGATTTTTCCGTGATTGTTAAAGTGTAGGTGAATAGGGCAGAAAAATTCATTTAAACGTTTAAGTTGTGTGATTCTTTGATGAAAGCCTTGTTCCTCTTCGGGATTGCAGCCGTGAAATTCAAAAATCACTTGTGTGAAAAACTCCGCAAGGATTCCAATTTCTATTCCCTCTAGCATTTCCCATTCGGCATTTTCAATATCAATTTGTAAAATATTTGCTTGGGTTTTGTCTAGCTTATTGTCTTGAAGAAGGGATTTTAAAGTAATGGTGGAATCCTCATCGTGCAATCCGACAAATTTTTTATGGAATGTAATGTTTGGGTGAGTGTAGGGGGATTTCTCAATGCTTCCGTCATATTCAATCACTTGGTAACCAAGCTCCGCCATTTCCCAATCCCAAGGGGAATAATCAGAAACCCCTAGAGAAATTGCTTTTGGATTCTTTAAATATGGGCTATTTGCCCCCCCCCCCCATTTTTAAATGTATTTTGCTCATTACATAGCCACCATCATTTTTGCCACCGATTCTCACTAAGGAATCCCGCGCAACTTTCACGGGGCGGAGCAATTCCAAATATTGTGTAATTCTTTCAAAAACTTGTGGGTTGTGATTGATTCTTAGATAATTTCTATCTCTATCTTGAAGCAAGAGTAGGAGAAGTTGCTTGTCTTTTTTGGGGATTTTAGCATTTGCGATGCAATTAGACATTAGGATTTGATTTTGTAGTTGATGTGTTGTTTTGGTTTGATTGATTAAAGTTTGTAGTAATTCTTGTAAAGTGGATTCTTGATGTTGCATTTTGAATTCTTTGTATGATGAAATGGTGCGGAAAAGAGGACTTGAACCTCCACGCCTTGCGGCGCCAGATCCTAAGTCTGGTGCGTCTGCCAATTTCGCCATTTCCGCTAAAGCTAGGGCGAAATTATACTTTAAGAAGCTTAAAGTTACTTGAGAGTTTGTAGTGCTTTGAAATTTAATGTATTTTTAGGGAATTGCATACTAATGCAGTGCAAACTCCCGTGTTGCCTTATTAAAATAGAACAATCTATGGGGATAATTTTGTGTTTTGGACAAGCCTTTTGTAGAATCTCTAGGGCAAGTGTGTCGTTAGAATCGTTGTAAATGGGTAGCAAAATCACCCCGTTTAAAAACAAGAAATTCGCATAAGTTGCAGGAAGCCGCTCACTATCATAGTATTTTGGGCTAACAAAGGGCAATTCCACAAGATTAAAAGGCTTACCCTTAAGATTCCGCAATGCTTGTAATTCTTGCTTCATTTTCAAAAGTGCAGGGTAATGCTCGTCCTCTTGGTTTGCACAGCCCACATAAACAATTGTATCTTTATCCACAAAACGCGCCAAAGTATCAATATGGCTATCCGTGTCATCGCCGCTTAAATAGCCTGAATTTAGCCATAGAACCTTTTGAATCCCCAAATCTTTTTTTAAGATTTTTTCTAGCTGTTTTTGTGTGTAAAAGGGATTCCGATTCGCTTCCATTAGGCATTGTGTGTTGGTTAGCATTAGCCCCTCGCCATTGCTCTCTATGCTACCGCCCTCCAAAATTAACTTTTTGGTTTGGACGCGCTTTAGGATTCCTAATTTGTGCAATTTTTGTGTGATTTGATTATCAAAGTTGGAAGCAAATTTTAATCCCCAACCATTAAATCCATAATCCAACACGCAATTTTTGCCTTTTTTAGCGATTGTGATTCCACCAAAATCCCGCGCCCAAGTATCGTTGCTTGGAATCTCTATGCAATACAAATGCTCTAAAATCCCAAAATCCACATTATGCGCCACGCAATAAGATTCAAGAATCTCTAATGTTTCTTTTTTGTCTTTGCAAACTAAAAGGCAAGATTCTACTTTTAAAATCTCTACAATAACCGCGCAATAAACTTGCCTTACTTCCTTTAAATACGGATTCCAATCGGAATTTTCGTGCGGAAAAGAAAGTAGGATTCCATCTTGTTTTTCCCATTCTGCGTAAAATTTTTTCATTCTCTATACTCTTTTTAAAAAAATTGACGATATTATTACATAAATTTTTGTCAAGGAGGGCAATATGGCAATAAATGTTTCTGTTAGTTCTACAAAAAGTAGTTTTGAGTATGCAAATGATTTGCAAAGCGCAATGAGTTCTAATCCACTTAAAAAAAGCGAAACTTCCGCAGAGGATAGAAATAAAAATATCCAAGAAGCTGCGTCCAAGGTTGATGCAAAATCCCTAATGACAGGTTATGTTGTGCAATTCCAAATGAATATCACGATTTCAAGTGAGACGAATTTTTCTTCACAAAATGGGCTTTTTGGGCTTAATACAAGCGCGATGGATAACCCTTTCAAATTGAATGACATTTTAAATGGCTTGGATTTAAAATCTATTGGCTATGAGGGCAAACCCATTCAAGAATTATCACAAGATGAAGCAAAGGCTTTGATTGCAGAGGACGGATTCTTTGGGGTTGCAAAAACTTCAGATAGAATCGCAGATTTCGTCCTAGCAGGAGCGGGCGATGATGTAGAGAAGCTAAAAGCAGGACGAGAGGGAATCCTAAGAGGTTACAATCAAGCAGAAAAGGCTTGGGGTGGTAATTTGCCGGATATTAGTAAAGAAACATTGGAAAAAGCATTGGAAAAAGTAGATAAAAAATTAGCGAGTTTAGGCGTGAATGTTTTAGAACAAAACGCTTAAATTAAAAGGGATTCTATTGGGTGGGTTGATTTTAAGCATTGAGAGTAGTTGCGATGATAGCTCCATTGCGCTCACTCAAATAGATTCTAAACAATTAATCTTTCATCAAAAAGTCTCACAGGAAAAAAATCATAGCTGTTTTGGCGGTGTTGTGCCAGAACTTGCAAGTCGTCTGCACGCAGAAACTCTGCCTTTAATCCTAGAAAAAACTAAAACTTATTTAAAAGATGTTCAAGCAATTGCGGTAACCACCGAGCCGGGATTGAATGTAACATTGTTAGAGGGCGTGATGATGGCAAAAACCCTTGCATACGCGCTTAATGTGCCTTTGATTGGTGTGAATCATTTAAAGGGGCATTTGTATTCTTTGTTTTTGGAATCCGCTGCGATTTTTCCTCTAGGGGTTTTGCTAGTCTCTGGCGGACACACAATGTTGCTTGAGGCAAAGGGATTCCACGATATTCGCATTTGCGCACAAAGCCTAGATGATAGCTTTGGAGAGAGTTTTGATAAGGTAGCAAAAATGCTGAATCTTGGTTATCCGGGAGGTCCGATTGTGGAATCGTATGCAAAAAAGGGTTTGAGGGATTTTTTCACACTTCCGATTCCATTGAAAAACAAAAAACAATTTGCCTTTAGCTTTTCAGGGCTTAAAAATGCGGTGAGGCTACAAATTGAGAGCGAAAAGGCAGAGAATGGAATCTTAAGCGAGTCTTTTAAGGAAAATTTATGCGCCTCTTTTCAAGAAAGTGCCATTACACACATTATGCAAAAATGTAAAATCTTTTTTGAAAAGAATGCAACAAGTGTTACGCAATGGAAGTATTTTGGAATCGTGGGCGGAGCGAGTGCAAATCTAGCCTTGCGGAATCGTATTTTAGAAATGTGTAACTTTTATGGAGTGCAACTTCTTTTAGCTCCTTTGGAGTTTTGCTCGGATAATGCGGCGATGATTGGACGCGTAGCGGTGGAGTCTTACCATAACAAAGAATTTAGTTCGTTGGATACTCTGCAAACAAAACCTAGAATGACAACATTTTAAGTATAATTTAAGTTTTTATGCTTAAAATTCATTGTTTTATATTTAAATGATAAAGGAAATAATATGGCAACTTTTAAAGGAAATGCAGTAACTCTTGCAGGAAAAGAAGTTAAAGTCGGAGATAAAGCTCCTAAAGTGGATTTAGTCGCAGGTGATTTAAGCTTAAAAAGTGTCGGTGGAGCAAGTGGCAAATATCAAGTGATTAATGTTGTGCCTTCATTGGATACAGGTGTTTGCGCAACACAAACACGCAAATTTAACGAAAAAGCGGCTTCATTGCCAAACACAGAAGTGTTTGTGGTCTCTTTGGATTTACCTTTCGCACAAGGTAGATTCTGCTCCACAGAGGGAATTAAAAATGTTGTGGCATTGAGCGATTTTAGAAACAAAGAATTTGGAAATGCCTATGGTGTTATCTTGGCAGATTCTCCATTGCAAGGACTATTAACACGCGCTGTGTTTGTTGTGAATCCTAATGGTGAAGTTGTGCATAAAGAAATCGTGAGTGAAATCACAACAGAACCCAACTATGATGCTGCATTAAACGCAGTAAAATAATGCAAAAGGTGTTGTTGTATCTACACGGATTCCGCAGTGTTGGGCTGTGTTACAAGGGGAAGCAGATTGCTTCCTTTGCACCCGACTCTCTTACTCCAAGCCTCTCTTATGTTCCAGATTTAGCGATTGCGTGTGCAGAAGGATTAATAAAAAAGTATGGCGCACAGAATCTTTGCCTTATTGGTAGTTCGCTTGGTGGTTATTATGCGACTTATTTAGCAGAAAAGTATGCGATTAAAGCTGTTTTGGTTAATCCTGTGATAAATGCCTATAAAACACTATTACCCGCGATTGGACAAGTGAATGTTTCTTACAATAACACTTCATTTTTTTGGAGTTTGAATTTGGTAGAAAGTTTGAAAAAATATTTTGTGGATTCTATCACTCCAGAGCTTTATTGTGTGCTTTTGCAAAGTGGAGACCAAGTGTTAGATTATAGAATCGCCGCACAAAAATTTAAAGATTCTAAACTTATCATTGAAGAGGGCGGCTCGCATCATTTTGATAATTTTATCTCTCAAAAAAATACCATTTTAGAATGGGCGGAAAACTAAAAGCAATCCATATAAATATTTCATAAAAATCCAAGTGAGATGACAGCTAGTTTTGCTAAAAAATATTTATTGTGTGCCTCACCAAAGCTATCATATAAAATGATAATCAATTTTAATATTATTTTAAATTTCTAAAAGCTAAAATTCTAAAACTTAAATAATTGAGGAGTCAGAAATGACCATTAATGCTTTAAAAGATGGAGAATGTGGCGTAATTACACATTTGAAAGTAGATGAGCAGTTGCGTGATAGATTTTTTAGCTTTGGAATCTCTAAAGCAAAGCAAATTAAAAAAATTGAAACTTCTCTTGGCGGTTCTACAATTTTGGTTGAGCTTGATAGAAATTGTATTGTTTTGAGGGCAGACGAGGCAAATGCGATTGAAGTAGAAAGGTTAGAAAGATAAATGGAAAAACAGACAAAAATAATTAAAATTGCCCTTGTGGGTCAGCCTAATGTTGGCAAGAGTCTTTTGATTAATACGCTTTGCAATTCTACTATGAAAGTAGGGAATTTTCCGGGTGTAACGGTGGAGAAAGCTCAAGCAAACACTACTTATAAAGATTACTTATTGCAAATTATAGATTTACCCGGAACTTACTCGCTTTATGGTTATTCAGAGGAAGAAAAAATTACGAAGCATTTTGTGGAATCCGATGATTATGATTTGATTGTCAATGTTGCAGATTCTACAAATTTGGAGCGTAATTTGCTTTTGAGTGCTCAATTGCTTGAAATGCAAAAAAAGATGATTTTAGTTCTTAATATGAGTGATGAAGCACGAAAAGAGGGTGTTAAAATTAATGTAAAGGCTTTGAGCGAGTTGTTAGGGATTCCAAGTGTGCAAGTTTCTGCTCATACAAAGGAAAATTTAGAAGCTCTATTAGACACTATTGTTCAGACTTATGAAAGGGGACAAAGTACCAATAAACGCATTTATAGCAATGCGATTGAGGCAGAAATTCTACATTTAGAGGAGTTTATAAAAAGCAAAAAAGATGCGAGTTTGGAATTGCTCCACTTAAATGCGCGTCAAATTGCTATTTTGCTACTTAAGCAAGATGAAAAAACTTTTCAGATTCTACACAAAAAACCCATTTGGATGGAGTTATCTCAAAAGCTGCAAGACTCTTTAAATACTCTTTATACAATTTATGATACCCCTTCAAATAAAGAGATTTTTTTGGAAGATTTAAATGCGTTTGTGCAAGGTTTGATAACTGAAACTGTGCGCTATGAGGGAAAAGAGAAGCAAGGCTATACGCATAGTATTGATAAGATTCTTATCAACAAATATGCAGGGATTCCCATTTTTTTATTTTTTATGTGGGCATTATTCCAGCTTACCTTTACGCTTGGTGCATTGCCTATGGATATGATTGAGGATTTTTTTAATTGGTTTGGAGGTTTAATTAAAGACAATGTCAGCAGTGAAGCTCTCGCTTCTTTGTTAGCTGATGGGATTGTGGGTGGTGTAGGGGCAGTTGTTTTGTTTTTGCCAAATATCGTAATTTTGTTTTTTGGAATCGCATTGTTGGAGACAACAGGTTATATGTCTCGCGTTGCTTTTTTGCTAGATGGGTTCTTTCATAAGTTTGGTTTGCACGGAAAAAGCTTTATTCCGCTTGTTACAGGTTTTGGTTGTTCTGTTCCGGCTTTTATGGCAACAAGAACTTTGAAAAGTCGCAAAGATAGATTATTGACGCTTTTTATTATTAATTTTATGAGTTGTGGTGCAAGACTCCCTGTGTATGTGCTGTTTGTTGGTGCATTTTTTCCAGCGCAACAAGCAGGAAATTGGCTTTTTGGAATCTATATTTTAGGGGCAATGCTTGGGCTTGTAATGGCAAAAATTTTGCGCCTAACTGCTTTTAAGGGTCCAGATGAACCATTTGTTATGGAAATGCCAAAATATCGTATGCCAAATTGGAGGTTAGTATGGTTTGCGATTTATACTAAAGCAAAAATGTATCTGAAAAAAGCAGGAACCTTTATCTTAGCAGCTTCTATTTTGGTATGGTTTGCAAGTTCTTATCCCGCACAAGAGGATACAAAGGAATCCTATGAGACAAAAATAGAGCAAGCTCTCAATGAGAAGCAAAAAGAGAATCTCGCCTTTGCGTTGGAGGAATCTTTGATTGAAAATAGCTATTTAGGACAAACAGGCAAACTTATTGAGCCAATTTTTGCTCCATTGGGCTTTGATTGGAAAATGAGCGTTTCACTTCTTAGTGGATTGGCAGCTAAAGAGGTTGTGATTTCTACTATGGGTGTGCTTTATTCGCTTGGTAGTGAAGTGGATGAAGGGAGCGAAAACTTAATGCAAGTGATTAAAAGCGTTATTCCGTTACAGACAGCCATTGCTTTTATTCTTTTTATAATGATTTATAATCCTTGCTTGGCTGCAACAATGGTATTTGGCAAAGAGGCAGGAGGATTAAAATATATTGTTTTTTTGTTTCTCTTAACAAGCGTGAGTGCTTATATTGTTGCTTTGTTTGGTTCTATGATTGCAGGTGTGATTCTGCATTCATAGAATCGTAAGTAGTCTAAGTTTTGCATTCTAAAACACCACCGCGTCCTTGCAAATTCTAGTGAAGCAATCTATAATCTTGCAAACCAAGATGCTATCACTGCGTCATTGCGAGGAATGAAATGACGAAGCAATCCATAATCAAGCAAAAAATTAGATTCAACAATGGAATCCTTACAAATAGATTCTACATTATAGATTGTCCCGAATGCTACGCATTCTTGCAATGACAGAAAGTCAGCCACCTCGTCATTGCGAACGCAGTGAAGCAATCCATAATACAGAACTGCTTTAGGGATTCCATTGTAAAATCTTGGATACGCACGATTATAGATTGCCACGAATGCTACGCATTCTCGCAATGACAAAACAAAAACCTAAAGCAATGCAAGATTATAGATTTGCAAGTATGGGTAAAATCCTTGTGGATTGTGCGCTATGGGATTTTAAAGAATCTCTAGCGATGATGATAAGATTCAATGAAAGTTAGAGTGGATTGTTATGTGAATTACAGCTCACTTGCTTCAAGCAAAGTCTTTACATAAGGGTGTTTAGGGGATTTGAAAACCTCTTTTGTTTCGCCATATTCAAGCATTTTTCCTTCTTTTAGAACTAATACATTTTGGCATAAACTTGCAATTACACTCAAATCGTGGCTAATGCAGAGATAGCTTAAGTGATATTGTCGGCTAAGGTTTAGCAGTAAAGTTAGAATTTGATTTTGTGTTGCGCGGTCTAATGCACTAGTTGGTTCATCTAAAATTAATATTTTTGGACGCAGAATCAAACTCCTAGCGATGCTGATTCTCTGTCTTTGCCCTCCGCTAAGCTCATTAGGATAGCGTTCTAAATAGCTTTCATCTAAGCCTACATCTATAAGACTTTGGACAATTTTTTCTCTAATGATTGTAGGTTTGAAATGAAAATGGGCTTTGATTCCCTCTTGTAGGATTTGAAAAATATTCATTTTGGGGTTTAATGAACTAAAAGGGTCTTGGAATATGATTTGAATCTCTCTTCTAAATTGACGCAATTCATTGCCTTTTAGAGCAAAGAAATCTCTTCCTAAAAGTTGCATTTCCCCTTGTATCACATTAGGTTCAAGTAGGCGACAAAGTGCATTGGCAAGGCTAGTTTTGCCACTTCCAGATTCTCCAATGATTCCTAAGCTCTCACCCTCTCTTAAAATAAAATCAAGAGGATACAGAGCCGTAAAATATTCTAAGGTTTTACCAAAAAAACTCTTTCTTATTGGATATTGGACGCCTAGATTTTTGGCTCTTAAAAGGATATTTTGCGTATAGGATTCTTGATTGTATTGGAATCCTAGTGACTGAATGAGCATTTGTGTGTAGGGGTTTTGGGGATTGTGGAATATTTCCTTTGTTGTGCCTTTTTCTACAATCTTTCCGTTTTGTAACACGATAAGTTTAGAGCAGAGTTTTGCCACCACTGCTAGATTATGGCTGATAAATAGAATGCTAAGATTAAACTTTTTTTGCAAATTGGTTAAAAGTGCGAGGATTTGTGCCTGTGTTGTGGAATCTAGTGCAGTTGTTGGTTCATCGGCAATAAGGATTTTGGGAGAATTTGCAAGGGCAATCGCAATACACACTCGTTGCCTTTGCCCTCCGCTAAGCTCATAAGGATAAGATTCCAAGATATTTTGGCTTAGATTAACATTTGTTAATAAGTCTAAAATTTTTTCCTTTAAGGCTTGTTTTGTAAGGTTTGGATTATGAATCCTGATTGCTTCGCTTAGTTGTTTTTTTATCTTTTGCAAAGGATTGAGTGCGCTTAGAGGTTCTTGAAAGATATAGCTAATTTCTTTACCGCGCAGGTTTTGCATTTGAGATTCTTTAAGAGTTAATAAATTTTGCCCAAGAAATAGAATCTCCCCGCTTTGGATTTGATAATCCTTAATGAGTTGCAAAATCAAATGGCTAAGGAGGGTTTTGCCACTTCCGGATTCCCCAACAATACCTAAAATCTCTCCTTGCCCTAAACTAAAATCAATATTTTGTAAGCAGAATCCTTGCAAAGAGACTTGGAGGGATTTTATTTGCAAAAGGCTCATTAGGCTTTTCCTCCTTTGATGGCAATGCTTTCACTCCGCAGACAATCCCGCAAACCCTCGCCAATGAAGACAAGCAAACATAAAAGCACACTCAAGGTAAAGAATCCGCTAAGTCCAAGCCAAGGAGCGTTTAGGTTGTTTTTACCTTGAGAGAGAATCTCGCCTAAACTTGCGCTAGGTGGTGGTAATCCAAGTCCTAAAAAATCTAAAGATGCTAAAGTTGTGATACTACCACAGAGAATAAAGGGTAAATAGGTAATAGTTGCCACTAACGCATTGGGTAAAATATGATAAAGAATAATGCGAAAATGACTTACTCCTAACATTTTAGCCGCTTTGATATATTCAAGATTCCGCACTTTCAAAAATTCTGCACGCACAAAAGGCACAAGCGCAATCCAAGAAAATAATAAAATCACACATAAAATACTCAAAAAATTTGGTTCTAATAGACTTGCAAAGATGATTAATACAAAAAGCATAGGCATACCACTCCAAATCTCAATCAGTCTCTGTCCTATTAAATCCACTTTTCCTCCAAAATACCCACAAATTGCCCCTATAATAAGCCCGATAATGGAGCTAAAAAAGGTAAGAATCAAGCCAAAAAGAATAGAAGTCTTTAGCCCATAGAGTAATCTTGCTAGGACATCTCGCCCCAAATCATCTGTGCCTAGAGGATTTTTAAGGCTTGGAGGTGAGGGGGCGGGTGTGGGTAAATCATAAATTACAGAATCATAAGAATAGGGGATTAAAGGCATAATAAAAAAGCCGTTTTCGCGAATTTTATCTTGCAAATAAGGGTCATTGTAGTTTGCAATACTTTCAAAGTCTCCACCAAAAGTTGTTTCTGGATAATCTTTAAGCAAAGGAAAGTAATTTTCTCCTGCATACCGAACAAAAAGAGGTTTATCATTTGCAATAAATTCTGCACTTATACAAAAGCTAAAGAGAATCGCAAAAATCCAAAGCGAAAAATATGCGCGTTTGTTTTGTTTAAATGCCAAGAATCGTCTGTGATTGAAAAGATTGCTTTTGCTCATCTTAAACCTGCTGAAAATTAATTCTTGGATCTACGAGCGTGTAGAGCAAATCACTAAGAAGAGTAATCACTAAACCAAGAAGCGTAAAAATATATAAAGAACCAAAAATCACAGGATAATCTCGCGTGATAATGGATTCATAGCCCAAAAGCCCCAAACCATCAAGAGAAAAAATAATCTCAATAAGCAGTGAGCCACTAAGTAGCATTCCAAGCAGTGCCGATGGAATAGAAGCAATGATAAGTAGCATTGCGTTGCGGAATATATGGCGATAAAGCACTTGTGATGCGTTTAAGCCTTTGGCAAAGGCAAGTTTAACATATTGCTTGTGGATTTCCTCCAAAAAAGAATTTTTAGAAAGCAGGGTTAAGGTTGCAAATCCGCCAATACTAAGCGAAAGAACGGGTAGGGTAATATGCCAAAAATAATCCTTGATTTTTCCAAACAAGCTTAGAGATTCAAAATCATCGCCTACGATTCCGCGCAAGGGGAAAAGATTAAAATATGTCCCACCGGCAAAAAGAATGATTAGGATAAGTGCAAACAAGAAAGTTGGAATCGCATTGCCAATAATAATCATTGTGCTTGTGATACTATCAAAAGTGCTTCCCTCACGCAAAGCCTTTTGGATTCCAAGTGGAATAGAAATTAAATAAATTAAAAGTGTGCTCCAAAGCCCCAAACTAATGGAGACGGGGAGCTTTTCAATCAACAAATCCACCACCTTTGTATTCTTGTAAAAACTCTCCCCAAAATTGAAAGTTAAATAGTTTTTGAGCATTAAAACATATCGTTCCAAAATAGGCTTATCAAAACCATAAAGTGCATTGATTCTAGCAAGCATTGCTTCATCTAAGCCTTGATTTTTATAAATACTATTACTGCTCACTTCTCCTTGTGTGCCTATTCCCTCTAAACGCGCAATCATTTGTTCTACCGGACCACCGGGTGCGGCTTGAATGATAAAAAAGTTTAATGTCATAATGCCAAGCAGGGTAGGGACAATCAACAAAAGCCTTTTAAAAATATATCGTCTCAATTTTTCTCTCTAACGCCGAAAATTTGGATATTTGGATTGTATTTTTTCTAATTTTTTTGGATTAGCCCACCAAGTTTCAAAGCCGATATTATAGATAGGGGTAATGGAGGGGTGTTCTAAAAAATCCCAAAAAGCAACTCTAAAGACTTTGGTGTGGAAATGCGGAATCACATAATATCCCCATAACAATACTCTATCAAGTGCGCGTGTGCTTACAAGAAGCTCTTGATAGTCTTTTGCCTGAATGATTTTATGAATGAGTGCATCTACAACCTCATCTTTAATGCCGATATAATTATAACTTCCTTGTGCGTCTGCTGCATTAGAACCCCAAAAAAAAGCTTGTTCATTACCCGGTGAGAGACTTTGCGGAAATACACTTACAATCATATCATAGTCAAATTGACGCAGTTGATTGATATATTGACTAATATCAACAATACGAATTTTCATCGTGATTCCCAAGGTTTGCAAGTTCTTTTGAAATGGAATCGCAACGCGTTCCATTGCAGGGCTTGTTAGCAATAGCTCAAAGACAAAAGGCTTCTCTTGAATGTTTTGTGTGGAATCTTGTCCGCTGATTTGTTTTTTTGGCGTATAAAGTTTGCCATTTTTAATAGTAAAACCCGCTTCTTTTAATAGGGTTTGCGCTTTTTTAAGGTTTTCGCGATTGTTTCCATCTCCCTTGCTTTTTGGAAGTGAAAAGTTTTGAGTAAATAACTCTTGTGGAAGTTTTGTGCGGTAGGGTTCTAAGAGTTCCAACTCCGATCCTAGTGGAATCCCAACACTTGCAAACTCGGAATTATCAAAAAAGCTTTTTGTGCGGCTATATTGATTAAAGAAAAGATTTTTGTTGCTCCATTCAAAATCAAATGCAAGTCCTATGGCTTCACGCACACGTCTATCCTTAAATAAATCTTTGCGTAGATTAAACACAAACCCTTGCATACCGCTTGGCAGAGAATGGAATAATTCAAGCTTTTGAATATCTTGATTTTTCAATGCAATGCCCTGATACCCTACTGCCCAATTTTTCGCACTAGACTCCTCACGATAGTCGTATCTCCCGGATTTAAAAGCCTCCAATGCCACCGCATCGTCTTTATAATAATCGATTGTGATTTTATTAAAATTAAAATATCCCACACGCGTTGGGTGATTCTTAGCCCAATAATTTTCCACACGTTTGTAAGTTATGCTGCGTCCTGCTTCAAAGGATTCTATGACATAAGGACCGCTACCTAGTGGAATCTTTAAGGGGTTATCGTTTAGATTTATCTTTTCATAATAATGTTTGGGCAAAATTGGCAAATCTCCCAAAATCAAGGCTAATTCGCGATTTTTATTATCTTTGAAATTAAAGCGGACGGTGTATTTATCTACAACAATCACTTCCTTAATGTCTGCATAATATCGCACCATTGAGGGATTCTCACCCCTTGCAATCGTATTGAAACTAAACTCTACATCAAAAGCGGTGATTTCTTTTCCATCGTTAAAATGTGCATTTTCATTCAAATGAAAAATTACAAAAGTATTATCCTTTGCCCTCTGTACTTGTTTGGCAACAAGTCCGTATTGACTGCTTGGTTCATCAAAAGAACGCACCATTAGAGTATCATAAAGCAATGAAAGCCCCTTAGCACTTGTGCCTTTAAGCAAAAAATCATAAAAGCTATCATAGCTCCCTAGCGCATATTGTTTGATATGTCCTCCTTTGGGGGCATTAGGATTCACATAATCAAAAGAAGTAAAGTTTTTGTATTTTACTTCTCCATTGGCACTAAAGGCAGAATCGCTATAAGTTTGGGCTAAAAGAGAAGAAACAAATAACAAGCCAACCAAGAGAATACGCATAAATTTCCTTCAATAATCATTCTAAATTAAATCAAATATTCTAGCAAATTAAAGTTAATAATTCTTCACATTTTCTTCACATTTTCCTATTAAACTTCCATAAATTTTCAAAAAGGAGTCTTTAATGACAAAACAATTTCGCAACATTCACATCTATTTAAGCTTATTTTTCTTACCTATCGCATTAATGTATGCAATTACAGGGATTTTATATATTAGCGGTTTTAATCAGGATAGCGGAGCAACAAAGCAAACTTACACTCTAGTAAAAGAGATAGAAAAAGGGCAAGAATCCCAAGTGCTTATAGATTATCTTAAAGAGAATCGTTTGAAAGTTCCAAGTAATTTAGAGGCTAAAATGGATAGGAAAAGTGGCGCATTGCAAATGGGTGGAGTGCATTATTCTGTAAGCATTAAACAAAATGCGGATTCTACTTGGAGTATTACAACTTTGGAGCGTAGTTTGATTGGGGATATGATTATGCTTCACAAGGCAAAGGCAAAATGGTATTTTGATGTTCTTGCGATTGGGTTTGGAATCACTCTTGTTTTGCTTTATCTTTCTGGTTTAATGATTACGCTCTTTAATAGCAAGAAAAATCGCGGAATCCAATACGCGACTATTTTAGCTGGGGTTGTCATTAGTATTGCGGTGGGTGCTTTGAGTGTAATGTAAAAGTTGGTTTTTGTGTTTAAGATTCTGCTTGAAATAGACTTTTCATCTTAGCAACGCCAAGTTATAATGGAATCTTAAGATATTTTAGTTTATTATTTTTTAACTTTATTTAGGAGGTGCTGCTATGGCATGTTTTGTTGAATCTATCGTGGTTGCCGGTGTGTTAAGTGTTGTTAAAAAAAATGTGGCAAGACAAGAGAAAGCTAAAAATGATGTGCAAACTTTGCATAAAATCTCTTGGAGTAGAAAATTAGGTTGGCTTGTAAATATGCTTTGGGGCGGCGTTTTCTTGCTTTGTATTGAGCATATATGGCATGGCGAAATTGTCGCTTATCCTCCATTCTTAACCGCAATGAGTTCCCCAGAGGAAACACAGGCAATGATGTATGAGATTTTAACCATTGGTAGTGCGCAGGTTGCGTTGATTGTTGCAATTTGGGCTATAATGGTAGTTTGTGCAGACAAAATGTATGCAAATTTGACTTCAAAAACACAAATGGCATAAGGCGCAAAAATGTGTTTGCTCATCACTTTGTTTGCGGCAGTGATTTCAAGTATTTGTTGGTTTGTTAGCAATCCTCAAAAGAATCTACAATTAGGCACTTTGAGTCTTATGTATTGGGGGGCTGGTTTAATGTGGATTGTGGATTGTGTTTTTGCTCTTAGTGCGGGGGAGCCATTTTTGGATATTAGCGGAGAGGACGCAATTCTTGGTGGAATCGTTGTTCTTGCTGGTTTGATTGCTTGGTTTGTGCTTTTGCTTGTTAAAAATCCAAAACGGCTTTTTGCAGGTTCAATTTAATTTTTTAAGATTCTACATTCAAGTAGAATCTTAGCTATTGCGGTGTTTGTAATCTTCATAGGAAAACTCTTTAAATAATTCAAATTCTCCATTTTCGTGCAACATACCAATACAAGGCAGAGGAATCCCATTGAAAGTATTGTTTTTGACAATCGTGTAATGCACCATATCTTCAAAAATTATTTTATCCCCAATTTGAAGCGGTTCTTTAAAGCTATAATCCCCAATTATATCGCCTGCTAGACAAGTTGGACCTCCAAAGCGATAGGCATAAGGTTTTTCACCCTTTAATTGGAGCTTACTATGCTTTTTAATAATTTTTGCTTTAAAGCTGTTGCGCACCATTGGACGATAGGGCATTTCAAGACAATCTGGCATATGTGCAGTGGCACTTACATCTAAAATAGCGATATCCATACCATTTCGGACAATGTCTATCACGCTACCAACGAGGAATCCACATTGCCAACCGATTGCCTCACCGGGTTCTAAATAAACCTCTGTTTTAAATTTGGATTTAAAGTTTCGGATTATTTTAATGAGTAATTCCACATTGTAGTCTTTTCGTGTGATGTGATGTCCGCCACCAAAATTAATCCAACGCATTTGCGGGATATATTCCCCAAAGTGCGCAACAAAATGCTTTAATGTTCTTTTGAGTGCATCACTATTTTGTTCGCAATGTGTATGAAAATGTAAACCGCTAATGCCCTCCAATCCGAATTTTTTTACCCCCTTTTTAAATTCCTCTGGTGTGATACCAAGTCTTGAACCCTGAACGCAAGGATTATAGATTTCTGGAGTAACTTCGCTATACTTTGGATTTACGCGCAATCCAACCTCAATTTTTGATTGTCCTTTACGCTCTCTAAGTTGGTTTTGAGATTCTATCATTTCCTTGAAAGTTTGCCATTGTGTGAAAGAATTAAAGATAATATGGTTGGAAATTTGCACAAGCTCTTGCATTTCCTCTTGTTTATAGGACGGGCTAAAGGTAGTGATTTCTTTACCAAACTCTTCATAGCCTAAACGCGCTTCATAGATTCCACTTGCAGTAATGCCACTTAGGTAGGTTTTAGCAATATTAAAACTTCTCCATAGTGCGTAACCTTTGAGTGCTAATAATATTTTTGCACCACTGCGCTGTTCCACAGATTGCAATAAT
The DNA here is from genome assembly GCF_000687535.1 of Helicobacter rodentium ATCC 700285. Taxonomy (GTDB): domain Bacteria; phylum Campylobacterota; class Campylobacteria; order Campylobacterales; family Helicobacteraceae; genus Helicobacter_D; species Helicobacter_D rodentium. The sequence goes on along the minus strand of NZ_JHWC01000001.1, from coordinate 254,418 downwards.
TGCAAGTTTTGTTTAAATTTGCTTTCCTCTAATACATAGCAAGGGCTTGGTAAAGAAGCAAAATTTTTAGGGTAATGATGGATTAGGGATTTTGTGTTTTGGTTAGACATTGCGTTGCTCCTTTTTGCTTTTGATAAATTCTAGCAAATCCTTGCTTGTATAGAGATTTTTAGGTAGATTTTGTAGGCAAATTTTAAAAACTTCCAAGGCTGTTTTGGAATCTTGCAAAGCACGATGAAGATTTTGATGGTGAATCCCTAGAAATTCATTTAAAAACCCTAACGAATAACGAGGGGATTGGAGGGTTTTTTTTGCGAGTTGTATTGTGCAGAGTTTTGTGTTATAAAGATAGCCGAATCCACAATGGTGGAGAGAATGGCTTAAAAAATTGTAATCAAATTCTACATTATGAGCAACAAAGATTGAATCTCCCAAGAATAATTTAAAAGATTCCAAAACTTTAGAGATTTTGGGTGCATTTGTGAGCATTGAAGCATCAATGCCTGTGATTTTGGTGATGTATTCTGGGATTTCTTCACAAAAGACGAGAGATTCAAAAGTATCCGTGATTTTTCCATTACTAAACTTGATTGCACCAATTTCAATAGGGTGATGAATAAAAGGATTGTGTCCATTTGTTTCTATATCTACAATACAGAAAGATTCTAAGTTTATGGGTGTTAAATTTGGGCGATAATAAACCTTGTTGTGAGCAAATTCTAGTGGGATTCCACTGCCTTTGATGAGTTCAAGCTCACTTGCGCTTTGCCCAAATAAACCTGCTATTTCAGAAAGCAAAGACAAGAATTCATTTTCACTTAAAGGACGTTTTTCTAGTTTTGAAATGATTTTGTCATAAGTTTTTGGCATTTAGAAACCTCTATTGATTGTCCTTTCTACCTATGGTATCGGCACTTTTTGCTAATTGCAAGCACCATACCTATCATTATGCTTGTAGCAAGAATGGAGCTTCCACCATAGCTTAAAAGAGGAACAGCAATGCCTTTAATAGGGATTAAACCAGAGATTCCAAACGCATTGATTAAAAAGGAGAATCCTAGCAAAACTGCTACTCCAGAGCAAAAAAGATAATACATTGTGTTTTCGCAACGATTAGCAATTTTAAGAATCCTAAAAATAAGTGTAACAAAAAGTAGGCTAATGCAAAGCAAACCAATAAAGCCAATCTCCTCTGCAATCCCTGCTAGAATCACATCGGTATGCACTTCGCTTAAAAAGCCTAATTTTATCAAACCATTTCCTAATCCCTCTCCCAAGATTCCACCATTTGCAATCGCATTAAGAGAATGTTGAATCTGATAGGGTTCGGGTAAGTTTTCAATGCGTAAGGAATCCGCAATGGATTGTGGAAAGATAGACAAGATTAAATCTTGTATTCTTGCCCACCAAGCCTTGATACGCATTATACGATGGGTGCTTGTAACAATCACGACAATAAAAAGCGCAAAAGCCCCACTTAAAAGATATAAAAACAACTTAAAAGAAGAACCCGCAAAAGTCATCATCAATGCAAGAGTTGCACCCAAAAGCACAATTTGTCCTAAATCGTTTTGCAAAATCGCAATCAAATAAACTGCGATTAAAAAAACTACCACATAAGGCAGAAAAGTAATAAATTCTTCTTTGAGGTTTTTTTGTTCTAAAAGAGAAAATTTACGAGAAAAACTCCAAGCCAAAAAGACGATAAAGCCAATTTTAAAAAATTCTACCGGTGCGAGTGAAAAGAAAGGAAGCCGAATCCAACGTTTTGCTCCACCCGCACTTGTTGCGAGGCTTTCGGGCAGAAAGTGCATAATAAGCATTAAAAAGATTCCACCAAAGAATAAGGAGAATCCAAACCATAAAATAAAATGGTCTGGATTGCAACGAGAAATTCCCCACATAATCATAATTCCAAGCACTCCCGCAATAAGCTGCCTTAACACAAAATGAAACTCTCCATAGTTGTAATACAAGATAGCAAATGAAGAGAGTGAATAAGAAAAAATAATGCTAATAGTGATTAAACTTGCGCTTATGATAAATAATGGGCGATCAACCATTGAATCCCTTTTATGATTTTTGTATTTTAGCTCAACTTATGGAACAAAATAATAAACAAGAAAGAATCCGCCAACAGCAAGAATGCCAAATAAAATAAATGCCAATACAAATGCCTTGCCACCAAATTCTAAAAATTTTTTCAAATCTACTTGGAGACCTAAGGCACTCATTGCCATAACCAAAAAGAATCCCGATAGAAATTTAAAGAAAGAGACTGCTTCATCAGGCAAGTTTATCAAAGAATGCAAGATGACAACCCCTAAGAACCAAAATGCAAACCAAGGAATATGTAATTTCCTTTTGCCTCCTTCTTTGCTCTCTGCAAAGAAATAAGGAACAACAAGCAAGACAGCAACCAACAACAAAACGCGAATCATTTTTACAATCAAAGCGACTTCTTGTGTTTCTTGAGAGATTGCATCTCCAGCCCCAACAACATTTGCTAATTCGTGCAAAGTAAGTCCAATATAATAACCCTCTTGAGTGTAATTGAGCGGAATCAATCCTAGCGCATAAACTATAGGGTATAAGAACATTCCCAAAAGTCCAAAAATAACGACCGTGCCTACCGCGATGATTCCTTTGTAGGGTTTAGATTTTAAGGAGGATTCTAGTGCTAAAATTGCTGCTGCTCCGCAAATTGCGCTTCCACCACTTACCAAAATAGCAATTTCTTTGTCCAAGCCCAAAAGCTTCACTCCTATAAGATAACCAATCCATAAAACAAACACTACCACCACAACACTCAAAAGGATTCCATTGAATCCAACAGAGGCAATGCTTGTCAATGTTACATTAAAACCATATAGAATAATACCAATTCTTAAGAGTTTTTTTGCGCTAAATGCGACTGCTTTTTCACAAGTTTTTTCTGTTTGTCTAAAGAGTGGAGAAACTAAGATTCCAAAAACAACCCCGATGATTAAAGGTGATAAATGTAATTTAAGAATCAAAGGGAGTGAAGCAATATAATAACTTGCCAAGCTCACCAAAAGTACCAATGTAAAACCATTAAGCCATTCATTTATGAAGTTGTTTTTGAATGATTGCATTGTTTGAGACATTCTATGCCTTTGATAAGTTTTAGTTTTTATGGGTTATGCCCTTTGCGAAATTGAAGTGTAGCAAATTCTATTTAAAATTTACTTTTTAGCAAATTATTTTTTCAATTAAATCAGGCTTATTTGCACTCATAAAATGAATTTTTTGATGTATTTTGTAAAGATTTGAAAATAAGATTTGACTTTTTTCTAATCCCACTTGCGCTTCTGTGTTTTGCTCACTTGCCAATTTCATCTCTTTTAGCCAATTTTCAGGAATAAACACGCCGGGCAATTTGTGATGCAAGAATAGGGCGGTTTTATAAGAGAAAATCGGAAAGAATCCAAAGACTAATACGCATTTTGTTTGATTTTTGTGTATTGATTTGCTCACACCATTCTAGCAATTCTTGTGCAATATTTATATCATAAATGGGTTGCGTAAAAATGGCGTGAGCCCCATTTTGTATTTTTTCTTGCATTTTGTTGTAAAGATTTTCCTTTTTGTTTGCATAGGAGTTTAAAACGCAAAAAGGATAAATAGGCTTGGAATCCCCATTTAATGTCGTGCCATTAATATCTTTTTGGCAATTTAGTGCTTTAATGATTTTTAAAAGCAACAAACTATTTCCTTCAAATACGCCTTTAGCTTGTGGCTGATTGCCAAGTCGTAAAGGATCGCCTGTTAAGGCTAATATTAGTCGCAAGTCAAGGCTATTCATACCTACAATATCACTTTGTAGGGCAAGTGTATTTTTATCCCGCATAGAAATTGTCGTAATGCTTGGAATCTTAAAGGTATTTTGGAGTTTAAGACTTGCTAGAATCGCACTATGTTTGAGTTTGCCCAAAGGAGAATCCGTGCAAACAAATGCGTCTAGCTTTGTGATAAATTGTTCATTTTGAAGCTTAGAAAAAAGTGGTTCAAGATTGAAACTAGCGGGGGCAGAAAACTCGTAAGTAAAACATTTGCCTTTTGTAGCTAATTTATCCATAAAAGATTCTATTTGTGAGCTTTGAAAAGTGTCTGCAACTATATTGTCGGTTTTTAAAAGAGTATTTGTCATCAAGATTCCTCATTGATTGTCTATAAAATTTTGAGAAATTTTATCAAAAATTTTATCTTTGTCTATGAAAATGATATTTTAATCTATGATAAATTCTCTTTAAAAATGAATTCCTTTGGTGGGGGAGAGACAAAACGATAGCCTAGAATCTCAACGGAGTGTGCGTGTAATAAAATGCGATAAGAGGGCTTTGCTCCATAGAGTGTATCGCCAATAATGGGGTGTTTTAAATGAGCTAAATGTGCGCGGATTTGGTGTGTTTTTCCTGTTTTGATTTCCACATTTAGTTTTGTTTTTTTGCCTGAAATTTCTAAGGGGCAAATGTGTGTGATTGCCTTTTGTCCTTCGCCATTTTTGCTAATTGTAACTTTAGCAAACCTTCCTTTTTTAATAAGTAAGGGCGCAGTAATTTCGCATTCCTCTTCTATAATACCCTCTGTGATAGCAATATAGTGCTTGATGACTTGCATTTGTTTAAAAGATTCTTTCGCTTTGAGGTGAAATTCACTTTGGTCTTTTACTAGCAATAAAACACCGCTAGTCTCTTTGTCCAACCTATGAAGTAAAACCCACTGCGGATAGTTTTTAGCAACTTCCTCACTTGTGAAAAAAGCGGGTTTATCAAGGGCTAAAATGTTTTCATCTTTAAAAATTTCTTGGATTTTAGGAATATTTTGAATGTTAAAATGCGTGTTGGGTGCAAGTAAGCTCCGCGCAATTTGTATTTTTTTGCCGTTAATGCTAACTAACCCTCTGTCTATGAGGTTTTTTGCTTCGTTGTTTGAGATATTTTCTTGCAATGCTAGAAGTTTATAGGCTTTTTGCGCACCTTTTGGAATCTTTAGTACTTGCGTTGATGGTTTATTTTGCTTTTTAGTCAAGGTTGCATTGGATTTAGAATGCTGTTTTTTAGGATATTGAGAGTGTTTCATTGAAAGCCTTATGAGTGGATTGTTTGAATAATTTTTGTCAAATTGAATGTTTTGGTAATTTTTGCATTCTGTAAAAACTCATATCTTTTTAAGACTTTTGGCAAACTTTGAATGTGGCATAAAGTATAGTTTTGTATGTTTCCAAAAAGGGCTTTTTGGTTAAAAATATAAAATCCACTAATGAGTTTAGTGTGAAAAAAAGCTGGTTCTATCGGATTGTGTCCTCCAATACCCTTCAAAAAACTTCCACCCAAAATTACTCCTTGTGCAATTTTATAAAGATTATTCAATTCACCCAAAGAATCCAACAAGATAAAAGGCGCGTTAAAGGATTCTTGCACACCATTTGTGGAAGTTTTGGTAAGAGGTGGGAGAGAGTGAGATTTCAAAATTTTGTTTAATTGCGATTCTACTTCCAAAAAACGTTCTGGGTGGCGAGGAGCAAACAAAAAATGTGGCATAGATTCTTTTTTTGGATTGGAATTGTCTAGGAAAAATGCTTTTAAGATAGCATCTAAAATTAAAACTTCCTCACTTTGGTTTTGTTTGCAATGTGTGCTAGCAATAACCCATAAAGGTTGCTTTGGAGCAGTGTAATTAGTATTTATTTGTGGAATCTGGGCTAATTTCAAATTTCCTAAAATATGGATATTTTTAGCTCCTAGAAGTTGGAGATGTTTTTCGTCTGAATGTGTTTGACAAAAAACTTGGTCTATAAAGCCAAAAAGTCTGGAGTAAAAAAAGCGGAATCGCAAATAGCGCGGGAGGGAGCGCGTAGAGATTCTAGCATTGATTAATAGTGTTTTTGCTCCCTTCAATCTAGCACAAACCAATGGCATAAGCCATAATTCCGCCTCTACTAATGTGAAGCTTACAAGAGTGCTATTGCGTAGCCAAAAAGGAATTAAGGTTTCAAAGGGCAAATAGCGCACGACACACTTTGGATAGAGATTCTTAGCAAGAGTAAAACCTGTTTGTGTTGTGGTAGTAAGTAAAATTTTTTCATCATTGCCAAGTCTTTTGGTGAGGGATTCTATAACCATTTGCAAGGATTGCACTTCGCCAAAAGAACAAGCGTGTAACCAATGAAGTTTAAAACCTATTGCCTCTTGTAAAGAATCTGGCACAAAGAATCGCTTTTTGAGAGAGTAACGATATTTTTGCTTGAAACTTAAAAGAAATAAAAAAGGTATAGCACAAAGATGCACTATACAAAGCATAATGTAGTAAATGCTAGTGAAAAAATTCATTATAAATTAAGCATTTTCTTCTTGAAAATAGAGGATTCTACCGCAGTGTGGGCAGGTAATAATATCATCAGAGCGGATAACATCAGAATAAATTTTGTCATTCAATCGGATAAAGCAACCCCCGCACGCTTGACGCGTTACAGGCACAACGCTTGTATTTTTTGCCCATTTACGAATTTTTTCATAAAAGGAGATGATTTTTTGGTCCATTTTGCCTACAAGCTCTTCTTTTTGGGCAAATACTTCTTTTTGTTCTCCTTTGACTTTCTGGACTTCTATTTCTACTCGTTGTGCTATTTCTTCCCCTTTTTCTTTTAATTGATTGATTTTTTCCTCAAGAGAATGAATGGAATCTTTTTTGGATTCTATTAAGGTGTTTAGGCGAGCAATTTCTTCGTTCGCAAAAGTGATTTGCTCTTTTGCTAATTCTTCCTCTAGGCTTAATGCTTTGCTCTCTTTCTCTGTTTTAATGAGTTTTGTTTTGTTTGCAATCTCTTCTAGTTTTAAGGATAAATCCTCCAAGTGATTCTCGTTTTTGGTGATAGAAAGTGAAATATCACGCGAGGAGCTTTCAAGCTCTTCTATTTCACGATTTAGAGTATTTTCCTCTTCCTCAATGGCACTTAATTCTTTTTTTACTTCTTTAATGCGAGGCTCAAAAGAATCAATTTCTTTATCAAGATTTGCGATTTCAACTAACTGACTTAAATGCTTATTCATACAATAGCTCCAAAGATTAAAATATTTAGACAAAATTAAAGGGATTTTGTGAATCTAAAATTATAGCTTTATAGCCATAATTTGTCAAAATTGGAGATAAAATTTCCCCAAAATAGCATTCTAATTCATAATGCCCACAATCAATAACATTGATTCCAAGTGCTTGTGCTTCCATTGCTTCGTGGTATTTCACATCGCCTGTTATAAGGCAATCTATGCCAATAAGATTGCGTATGAAACTCCCACCGCTCCCTGTAACTAGCGCGACATTTTGTGTATTTTTGTGGTTAGATTCCGTGTATTTAAGGGAGTTTAAATGCAATTTCTTTTTAATGTGTGCGCATAGGGATTCTATGGAATCTTCCCATACAAAACGGATTAAAAAATCTTGTTTTGTATAGGTTTGCACTCCCAAAATCTCACGCGTAACATACTCCCCAAAATGCGTTTTGTCAAAGTTTGTGTGCATTGCAATAAGTTGGATATTTTTTTGTATGGCAAGTTGTAGGAGTTTGGCAGGATACTGCGCGAAGTTAAGTTGCTTGAGGGGGGAGAAAATTAGAGGATGGTGCGTGATTAATAGCGCATTGGATTCCATTTTCTCTAAAAGAGGCAATGTAACTTCTAAGCTTAAATAGATGCGCTGAAACTCTGCATTACTATCGCCTAAAATCAAGCCACAATTATCCCATACTTCTTGCAATTCAAAAGGGCTAATGGAATTTAGAATCTCTAAGATTTTTGCCACTTGCATTAAGATTCCACACTTTTTAATGTTTTTGTCTTCTCTAAACGTTCTTGACGCATTGGCTCTTGCTCTTTGTATAGGGTTGCACAAGCTTTAGCAAGTTCGCGGATTTTTAAAATATAGTTTTGACGCTCTGTTGCAGAAATTGCTTTTCTTGCATCTAACACATTAAACAAATGACTTGCAAGCATTGCACAATCATACGCAGGTAATGGCAACCCTGCTTCAAGAGCGCGGTTACCCTCTTGCTGCATTTTTGCAAAAAATTCAAAAAGCATTGCTGTATCTGCCACTTCAAAATTGTATTTTGAAAATTCAAATTCTCCCTCTAAATGCACATCTGCATAAGTATAATTTGGATTCCATTGAATGTCAAAAACATTCTCTACACCCTGCAAATACATTGCTAATCTTTCAGTTCCATAAGTAATTTCAACCGCCACAGGCTCACAAGGGATTCCACCTACTTGTTGGAAGTATGTAAATTGTGTAACTTCCATACCATCTAGCCATACTTCCCAACCTAAGCCCCACGCACCCAGTGTGGGAGATTCCCAATTATCTTCTACAAATCGCACATCGTGATCTTTGAGATTTAATCCCAAATATTCTAGGCTTTTGAGATAAAGCTCTTGAATGTTGTTGGGGCTAGGTTTAATCAAGACTTGAAATTGATAATAACTACCTAGCCGATTGGGATTCTCTCCATAGCGTCCATCAGTTGGGCGACGCGAAGGAGCGACATAGGCGACACTCCAAGGCTTGGAATCCAAACTTCTTAAAAGTGTGGCGGGGTGAAATGTTCCTGCTCCGGCGGGAATATCGTAAGGTTGAATGATTAAGCAACCTTGTCTATGCCAAAATTCTTGTAATTTTAAAAGTAAATCAGAAAAATACAACATTTAAGATTCCTTATAACCATTCTAAAATTTTTTGGCTAAGCGTTTGCGCGTCAAAGACTTGATTGTGAATTTCTGGTTGATTAAAGAGAGTAAAAATCTCTTTAGGAATTGTGATATTATAGGTTTGAGAAATTTTTTCTAAGGCTTCTTTGTCGCTTAAATCTCCCAAATCAAGTGCTTTTGCTAGAGTTGGTGCAAATTTTGTCCATTCTGCGGTGGAACAAAGCACACAAGGAGTGTTGGGGAATTTAGCTTTAATCTCCTCAAAAGCTTTGAATCCACAAGCGGTGTGTGGATCTATAATATAGCCCTTTTTTGCGTAAGTTTTAATGGTTTGAAGGCAATAGTTGTCGTCACAACTTGTCGCGCTAAAATATATTTGTATCCACGCAAGCTCTTCTTTGGTTAAGCTGTATTTTCCAATTTGCTCAAGAGATTCCATAAATTCCCTTGTGCGTTGTGCTTCAAAGAGAGTAAAAAGCACACGTTCAATATTGGAGCTTTTTAAAATATCCATCGCAGGAGAGTAGGTTTTTTGCAAAGATTTTTCTGCAATATCATAAATCCCAGTATTGATAAATTCCGCTAAAACATCATTGGCATTGGACGCAATCCAAATGCGCTCAATAGGGAATCCCATAAACTTAGCATAAAATGCGCCTAGAGCATTTCCGAAATTTCCGCTTGGCACGATGATATGAATTTTTTGATGATTGATTTTAAAGATTTGCAAACTAGAGTAGGCGTGATAAAGAATCTGAAATGCGATTCTACCGAAATTTACACTATTGGCTGCACTTAAGGCAATGTTTTTAGATTTTAAAATTGCATTAAATTTTGGATCTTTAAGAAGGGATTTCAGGAGTGTTTGGGCTTCATCAAAGTCTCCTTTTATGCCAAAAACTTCAATATTATCGGCATTCATTGTAGTCATTTGCAAACGTTGCACATCGCTTGTGCCACCTTCTGGATAAATGCAAACAACCTTAATATGGGGCTTGTTTGCAAAGCTTTGCAGAGTTGCAGGTCCTGTATCGCCACTCGTTGCAACCAAAATTAAATAATCTGTTTCTTTTTTGGATTCTTTTAAGAAACTGCTAAATAAAGAACCAAAGGGTTGTAACGCCATATCCTTAAAGGCGCGTGTAGGTCCGCAATAGAGCTTTTGGATATGTAGGTAAGGATGGACTGAATAAAGAGGTGCTGGTGTGGTAGGGTCGTCAAAATGATGGTAGAGTTTTAATGCTTCTTCTAATGCTTCTTTGCGAACTCCTAGACTTAAATGACGAAAAATCTCTTGCGCCAACTCCTCGTAATTTAATTCACTAAATTCTTTAATAGAATCTTCATCAAACTTTGGTAACTTTTTAGCAGTGTAAAGCCCTCCAAAAGCAGCGTTTGGATTCAAAACTGCATCTTTGAAGGTTAAAGCGGTATCTTGTCCCCCGCGAGTGCCGATAAAATGTTGTGTATGCACGCAAATCCTTTGAAATAAATTTGCATATTCTACCAAAATTTGTCTTTAAAAAGGCCAAACAGATTCAATAAGTTTTGTTCCCCAACCTTTTTCTGTGCTTTTCTTTAATTCGCCTTGTGTATCATACATAATTTTAGCGTCTGCAATATATTGAGATTCTATCGTGTTGTTACGCGCAATGTCTGTTGGACGCACAACACCACTCAAATGAATAATTTGTTTTTCTCCATTGATTAATACTTCTCGGCTACCTTCAATGAAATAATTTCCATTTTGCATTACTTTAATAATACGCGCTGCAATTGTTGTAGAGAAAGCTTCTTGACGATTTTGTGAGCCTGCACCTTGATAGGTTGAGGTATTGTTTCCGGTTGTGATTCCAAATCCTGTAAGATTGTTCAGCTTTCCTGCAAGTTTCCCAATGCTGTTGCTAGGTCCTCCAAAAGTAATGCCTGGTCCGCTCAAATTAGAGTTGGAGGTTTCGTTGAGATTCTTGTTTGCCGTGGAACTTGCTTGTGCAGTTTGGTTAATAATTACTGTTACTAAGTCGTTTAACTGCATTGCACGGCGATCAGAAAACAATAGATTGTCTCCTTGTCCAAAAATACTTCCCGGATTTCCGAAGTTATCTTCCTCTTCTTTGGGTGGCAATTCTTCTACATAGGCTGGAGGGCGAAAAGAGATTTGCGGTTCTGTTGTTGCGCAACCATTTAAGAGAAACCCTAAGACAAAACAATAAAATGCAAGTGCAAAAAAGGAGGATTGAAAAGTAACTTTAAGCTTCATAGTGCTTCCTTGTGTGAATTTTAGGTATAATAACCTAATCTTTATAAAGCTTTTAAGCAAAGCGCATTCCAAAAATAATAAGGAAACCAATGGCAAGTGTAATTAAAGACAGAATTTTAAACGATATTAAAATAGCTATGAAAGAAAATCACAGAGAAAAACGTGATGCATTACGAATGTTGAATAGTGCTTTGAAGCAGGTTGAGGTAGATGAACGCAAGGTTTTAGAGGATAAAGAGGTGATTTTGATTCTCAAAAAAGCCTATAAACAGAGAGCAGAAGCAGCAGAGGCTTATAAACAAGCAGGTAGAGAGGATTTGTATCAAAAAGAAAATTATGAAATGCAAGTTATTATGGAATATTTACCGCAGCAATTAAGTGATGAGGATTTACACAATGCTTTAGAAAAAATCTTAAAGGAGCTTGGAGTAAAATCCAAAAAAGACATAGGTAAGGTAATGGGAGTGGCAAACAAAACATTGGGAGATGTTGCAGATGGTAGGCGCATAAGTGAAGCGTTAAAATCAATGTTAGAATAACTAAAAAAGTAGAGATATTTGAGCAAGGAGGATTATAAATTGTTTGGTTTTATTGGGGTAGGATTGCAGTAGAAATAATAATGAAAGCTTTAAAAACATTGCAAAAATTTATTATTTTTTATTTAAGGTTCTGATAGAATATAAAGTTTAGAGTTTTTGAGTTTGCGTCAGCAGAGAATATTATAGGGAGAGATGATGGAAAATTTCTTACAACCCGATAGAGGGTTTAAAATTAATCGGGAGCATTTGCAAAAGGCAAGTATTATCTTTTTGTTTGTGCTTGTAATTATCGTAATGGTTGCTTTTGCGGAGAGTGTTACAAATCCTATTTTATTGGGATTTGCAGCCATTATGGGTGGATATATGGCACTCAATATTGGCGCAAACGATGTGGCAAACAATGTAGGTCCAGCCGTTGGTTCTAAAGCCCTAACAATGACAGGGGCGATTATTATTGCGGCTATATGCGAGATTTCGGGTTCATTAATTGCTGGTGGGGAGGTTGTTAGCACTGTAAGTTCCGGAATTATCTCTGTGGATGCGATTGGAGATTCTAAAGAATTTGTTACTTTAATGCTTGCGGCATTGATTTCAGGGGCGATTTGGTTAAATATTGCAACCGCCATTGGAGCACCTGTTTCCACAACACACGCAATTGTAGGTGGTGTTTTAGGTGCTGGGATTGCCGCAGGTGGATTAGATGTGGCAAATTGGAATGCGCTTGGGAGAATTGTAGCAAGTTGGGTGATTTCACCGGTTATGGGCGGAGTGATTGCTGCGGCATTATTATTTTTCATCAAACATACAATTACTTATAAAGAAAACAAAAAGACATCAGCAGAAAATATCGTTCCTTATTTGATAGCCTTTATGACTTGGGCTTTTAGTTTGTATTTGATCAATAAAGGCTTAAGACATATTGTTACATTGGACAGCAAGATTGCCTTTGCGCTTAGTGTGGCAATCGCAGTGCTTGTATTTTTTATTGTAAAACCAATTATTAAAAAGGCTTTGGAGAAATTAGAAAATAAAAAAGAGGAGATTAATAAGCTTTTTACGATTCCACTGATTTTTGCTGTGGCGCTTTTGAGTTTCGCACACGGCGCAAACGATGTGGCAAATGCGATTGGACCACTCACGGCAATTAATGAGGCGTTAAAGGTTAGTTTTGAGTTTGGTGCTAAAGCTAATGTGCCTTTTTGGATTATGCTCATTGGTGGGCTTGGAATCTCTATTGGGCTTGCGCTTTTTGGTCCAAGATTGATTCGCACTGTGGGAGGAGAGATTACAGAGCTAGATCAAATGCGCGCATATTGTATTGCAATGAGTGCGGCATTAACCGTGCTTGTCGCTAGTGAATTGGGAATGCCAGTTAGTTCTACTCACATTGCGATTGGAGCTATTTTTGGTATTGGCTTTTTGCGTGAGCATTTAAAAAGACAATACAAAGAAATGGAAGCTAAAATTTTGGAATCTCGTAAGGGAGAGGATAGCAAGAAAGTTAAAGAATTTTTGGAACATTTCCGCAATGCTTCTGTGAAGAGAAAAGCTGCTATTTTAAAGAGTATTGAGCGCAAGGATTCCAAAAAGAAAGCAAAATTAGAAGAATTTAGCGATATAGATTTAAAGAAAAAAGAAGCTAAAAAACTCAAAGAAGCTTATAAAGAGGAATTAGTAAAACGTTCTGCGATTAATAAAATTGTTGCTGCGTGGTTGATTACTGTGCCTGTCTCTGCAATTTTTAGCGCAATTTGCTATTTTATCATCTCTGCGATTGGGCTTTAAGAATCATAGGGAAATTAAAATTGAGAATAGAGGGATTGGATTATTCGCGACCTGTATATGTGATTGGTGATGTGCATGGTTGCTTGGATACTTTATGTGCATTGATTGAGAAATTACCGCACAAATGGGAATCGCAAATCATTCTAACAGGCGATTTAATTGACCGAGGGGATAAGAGTTGTGAAGTGATTGATTTAGCTATTTCTAATCATTTTGCCTGTGTGCTTGGAAATCACGAAGAGTTGATGTTAGAATATTATCATGCAATTCCAAGTAGCGGTAGAGGGAGTGTGTGGATTAGCAATGGTGGTTATGAGACAATGGAGAGCTATCGGAGATATGGTGGTTTGCGCAAGATTCACGAACATTTAGAATGGCTTGTAGAATTACCACGATTTTTAGAAATTGATTTATGTGATGAGCAAGGGAAAAGGTTGTTTGTTACGCACGGATTTGGATTGCCTTATTATAAAACGCGCAAAAAGGATTTTCAAGCTTTAACTTGGAGTAGGCTTAGAATGCACAATTACCAAAAAGAAGCAAAAAAACAATATGGCGTCTTTAATGTCTTTGGACACGACGTGCAAAAAGAGGTTTTTATTACAGAGAATTTTGCCGCAATTGATACGGGTTGTGTATATTATGGGAGTAAGCCAAATGCGAGATTAAGCGCATTTGAATGGCCTACTAAACGCGTATTTGAACAAAATTTCATTTCTGACAAAATATCCTAGTTTTTATTTGCCTTTTAACAAACGCAGGATTGCAAGAGAAAGCTTTTTAAATACATTCGGATTGGAATATTCCAACAATAATTCTGCAATTTCTTGCCTCCCAAATAGAATCGCAAAGGTGTAGGGTGTCGCGCCTAAGCCATTATTTGCATTCGGATTTGCACCAAATGTAAGTAAGAGTTTTGCCATTTCCAAATGCCCTTTAAAGCATACTCCCGCAAGAGGGGTTTGCCCCCTATCGTTGCGTTCATCTACAAGTGCTCCTTTTTGTAAAAGCATTTTAGCGCAATTTATGGAATCGTGGTAACTTGCTAACATTAAGAGTGTGTCGCCCTTGTGTGTTTTGAGATTCACATTTAATCCCGCCTCAATCATTGCTTTAAGATTTTCGCAGTCATCATTTCGTGCAAAATTAAACGCCATTTGACAAAGCTCTCCGAATCTTTGTTCCTCTTGCTCACTCAATGTTACCATTGGAGATTCTTTGCTTTGAGCGCATTTTTAACGCCTTGCGCATATTCGGGAGCGATTTTTTCAAAATGCCCTAAAGCGCGTTCTATGATTTTGGATTCCACGCCTTCCATAGAAGAGGCAATATTTTCAAAGAGTTGTGCTTGTTGGTTGGAATCCATAAGCGCAAACAACGCTCTAGGCTGCGTATAATAATCCTCATCAAGGGGTGCATATCGTTGGATATTGCCATTTGCCTTTAAGTCTGGCTCTGCAAACTCCTTGCATTCTTTTGCACTATAATCGTAGCTGTTTGGCTCATAATAAGCCGCTTTATTTTCGTAAGAGTCAGAGTTCATAGCACCCGCGACATTATAGGTATTCACCTCGCTTTTTGGGCGATTAATGGGTAAGAGATGATAGTTTGTTCCAATGCGATAGCGGTGCGCATCAGGATAGCTAAAGATTCTACCTTGTAGCATTTTATCTGGGCTAAACCCAATTCCCGGAACGATATTGCTAGGGCTGAAAGCTGCTTGTTCTACTTCGTTGAAATAATTTTGTGGATTCCTATTTAAGATAAGCTCTCCTACCTCTATGAGTGGAACGACTTTGTGCGACCAAGTTTTTGTCAAATCAAAAGGGTTGAATCCTAGCTTATCCACTTCACTTTCGTGCAAAACTTGAATTTTAAAGCTCCAACTTGGAAAATTGCCCTTTTCTATGTTTTCATACAAATCCCTTTGGTGGCTCTCTCTGTCTTTTGCGATGATTTCTGCCGCTTGTGCATTGGTAAGATTCCTAATGCCTTGCTTACTTTTGAAGTGGAATTTCACCCAAAACCTCTCGCCTTGTGCGTTAATAAGGCTGTAAGTATGACTGCCAAAGCCGTGCATTTCGCGATAACTCGCTGGGATTCCACGATCACTCATTAGAATCGTTACTTGGTGCAGACTCTCTGGGCATAATGTCCAAAAATCCCACGCGGCATTGCTACTTCTTAGATGATTGCGCGGGTCGCGTTTTTGGCTATGGATAAAATCTGGAAACTTATAAGGGTCGCGGATAAAGAAAGTGGGTGTGTTGTTGCCGACTAAATCCCAATTTCCCTCTTTGGTGTAGAATTTGATTGCAAATCCCCTGACATCTCTTTCTGCATCTGCCGCTCCTGCCTCTCCCGCCACGGTTGAGAATCGCAAAAATAAAGGCGTAACCTCACCTTTTTGTAGCACTTTTGCCTTTGTGTATTTGGAAATATCCTCTGTGATTCTTAGCTCTCCATACGCTCCACTACCTTTTGCATGCACCGTGCGTTCTGGGATTCTTTCTCTGTTTTGGTGGGCTAATTTTTCTAGCAAGATATAATCTTGTAGTAAAAGCGGTCCTTGATTGCCTACGCTTAGTGAATTTTGGTTATCACTTACAATGTTTCCAAAATCATTGGTTAATTTTTTCATCGCCTTCCTTTAAAAAATAAATATAATTTAGAAATAAATTTTATTATTTCTGTGGCAAATTATACACTGAAATTATAAAAATGATATTAATTTTCTAATAAAAAAAATTATTATTTATAAAATACCTGATTTTCTGCCCTAAAATATTCATAAAAGGAGCGTAAAATATCAAAATAAATCTTTAATAAAGGCTCTCTAAGTCCATAAAATACGAAATATAAAAAGATATATATTGACTTAAATCAATTCTTAAAAATACTTAAATTGCTATAATTATCTAGCATTTGAAAATGCTAAAAATTAAAAGCTTAAGGAGGCTTTTGTGGCATACAATAGACGCGAATTTTTAAAAACAGCGGCAGCAGCAAGTGCGGCAAGTGCAGTTGGAATCGCATTGCCAAGCAATGCTTTAGCTGCAGCAAAAGAAGCAGAAGGCGGCTGGAAATGGGATAAGTCCGTTTGTAGATTCTGTGGAACAGGCTGTGGGATTATGGTGGCAACAAAAGATGAACAAATTGTTGCAATCAAAGGAGACCCTGCAGCTCCTGTGAATCGTGGTTTGAATTGTATCAAAGGATATTTTAATGCTAAAATTATGTATGGTGCAGATAGGCTAACACAACCTCTTTTGCGCGTAAATTCCAAAGGCGAATTTGACAAAAAGGGTAAATTTGAACCCGTAAGTTGGCAGAAAGCCTTTGATGTAATGGAAGCACAATTCAAAAAGGCATACAATGAGCTAGGACCTACCGGAATCGGTGTATTTGGTTCTGGACAATACACTGTGCAAGAGGGTTATGCGGCAGTCAAGCTGATTAAGGGTGGCTTTAGAAGCAATAATATTGACCCAAATGCTAGACATTGTATGGCAAGTGCGGTTGTTGGGTTTATGGAGACCTTTGGAATTGATGAACCTGCGGGTTGTTATGATGATATTGAGCTCACCGATACGATTGTTACTTGGGGAGCAAATATGGCAGAAATGCACCCGATTCTTTGGGCAAGGGTTACAGATAGAAAATTAACCAATCCCGATAAGGTAAAAGTGGTGAATCTCACACCTTATTCCAATAGAACTTCGGATTTAGCAGATATTGAAATCGTTTTTGCTCCACACACCGATTTAGCAATTTGGAACTATATTGCACACGAGATTGTTTATAATAACCCTAAGGCGATTGATTGGAATTTTGTTAATAAAAATTGTATCTTTACGACCGGTTTTGCCGATATTGGTTATGGAATGCGCACAGATATTAAACACGCAAAATATGGTGCAGCAGAGCTAGACACTGCAGCAAAAGAAAAATCCAAAGTTATTAGTGAAGCCGAAGGCGTAACCCTTGCTTATCTTGGTATGAAAGCCGGTGATACAATGGAAAATAAACACAATGCAACCGCAGGAAACCATTGGGAAATTTCTTTTGATGATTTTAAAAAGGCATTAGAGCCTTACACGCTTGATTTTGTTGCAAAACTTGCAAAAGGCGATGCAAGCGAGAGTTTGGAATCCTTTAAAGGCAAACTCAAACAACTTGCACAATATTACATTGAAAAGAATCGCAAAATTGTGAGCTTTTGGACAATGGGAATGAATCAACACACAAGAGGAACTTGGGTTAATGAGCAAAGCTATATGGTGCATATGTTGCTTGGCAAACAAGCAAAACCCGGAAGTGGTGCATTCTCTCTTACAGGACAACCCAGTGCGTGTGGAACAGCTAGGGAAGTAGGGACATTCTCACACCGATTACCTGCGGATATGGTTGTGGCGAATCCAAAACATAGAGAAATGACAGAAAAGATTTGGAAGCTTCCAAATGGAACAATCAATCCTCAACCGGGCGCACACTTTATGCAAATTATGCGGAATCTTGAAGATGGTAAAATCAAATGGGCGTGGGTGCATGTCAATAACCCTTGGCAAAACACTGCAAATGCGAACCATTGGATTAAGGCTGCTAGAGAAATGGATAACTTTATTGTTGTTTCTGACGCGTATCCGGGCATTAGCGCAAAAGTGGCGGATTTGATTTTGCCTGTGGCGATGATTTATGAAAAATGGGGTGCTTATGGAAACGCAGAGCGCAGAACCCAGCATTGGAAACAGCAAGTTCTCCCACAAGGTAATGCGATGAGCGATACTTGGCAAATGATGGAATTTTCCAAGCGATTCAAGCTAAAAGAAGTTTGGGGCGAGAAAAAGATTAACGATAAATTGACACTCCCCAATGTGCTAGAAGCAGCAAAAGCAATGGGATATAATGAGGATTCCACACTTTATGATGTTTTGTATGCAAACAAAGAAGCATTGGGTTATAAGACAACCGATTCTATGTTAAAAGATACAATCAATTCTGAAGTCTTTGGCGATAAGCGCGAAGTTGTCGGCAGTAATGGAGAAGTATTTAAAGGCTATGGATTCTTTGTGCAAAAGTATCTTTGGGAGGAATATCGCAAGTTTGGTGTAGGACACGCACACGACTTAGCGGATTTTGATACTTATCATAGAGTGCGTGGGCTTAGATGGCCTGTCGTAGATGGCAAAGAAACCCAATGGCGTTTCAATGCAAAATACGATTATTATGCAAGAAAAGCAGGAAATGGAGAGTTTGCATTTTATGGTGGAGCAGGTAAAGAATTGCCACGCGGGGATTTGACAACACCAAAAACTCAAGAGAAATTTTCACTCAAAAACAAAGCAAAAATTTTCTTCCGTCCTTATATGGATCCACCCGAAATGCCAAGCAAAGAATATCCATTCTGGTTAAGCACAGGGCGTGTGCTAGAGCATTGGCATAGTGGAACAATGACAATGCGTGTGCCAGAACTCTATCGCGCCGTGCCTGAAGCATTGTGTTATATGAATCCAGAAGATGGCAAAAAGCTTGGTGTGCAACAAAATGACGCGGTTTGGGTAGAATCAAGACGCGGTAAGGTAAAAGCGCGTGTGGATATGCGCGGACGCAATCGCCCACCAATGGGGCTTGTCTATGTGCCTTGGTTTGATGAGAAAGTTTATATCAACAAAGTTTGTTTAGACGCAACTTGTCCAATTTCCAAGCAAACAGATTTCAAAAAATGTGCTGTAAAAATTTATAAGGCATAAAATGCAACAAAATACCAATCGGCGTAAATTTCTACTAAGTGGCGCACAAGCGATTGCGCTTGTAGGGCTTGGTGGCTTGGTTTGGGGTGCGTTTTTACAAGAAAGCAAGGCAAACCCACTTATCTTAAGACCACCGGGAGCTTTAAGCGAAAAGGAATTTTTAAAAACTTGCATTAAATGCGGTTTGTGCGTGGAGGCTTGTCCTTTTGACACCTTAAAACTCGCAGACGCTGGAAGCGGGAAGCCCATAGGCACACCTTATTTTGAGCCTAGAGGGATTCCGTGTGAAATGTGTGAGGATATTCCTTGTGTGCCGGTTTGTCCAACAGACGCGCTAGATTCTAAATTAGTCTCTAATGCAGAAGGGCTTGATATTAACCTAGCTAAAATGGGAGTCGCAGTTGTGGATAAGGAACATTGTGTGGCGTATTGGGGAATCCAATGCGATGCTTGTTATCGTGCTTGTCCGCTCTTGGGCGAAGCCATTAAGTTAGAATTGAAGCGCAACGAACGCACAGGAAAGCATTCCTATCTTTTGCCCGTCGTGGAGAGTGAAGTTTGCACGGGTTGCGGTAAATGTGAAAAAGCTTGTATCACGGAGAAAGCGGCGATTATTGTTTTGCCACGCGAAATAGCACTTGGTAAAGTAGGAGCAAATTATATTAAAGGTTGGGAAACAGAAGATGAAATGCGTTTGCAAGAGGTTAAAGGTGGAATCCAAAAGAAGCCTGATTCCAAAGTGCGTGATTATTTAAATAGTGGGGATTTGTAATGCAAAAATATCGCTATTTATTGTTGCGCAGAATCGTGCAAATAGGGCTTTTAGCTCTTTATGTATTGGGAAATTATACAAGCTTTAAAATTTTGCAAGGTAATCTTAGCTCCTCACTCGTGTTTGGCGTGATTCCATTGAGCGACCCTTATGCGATATTGCAATTATTGTGTGCGGGTGGAATCGTAGGCGCAAATGCGCTTGTGGGTGCTTTACTGATTCTTTTGTTTTATGGTTTGCTAGTGGGACGCGCCTATTGTGCATATGTCTGCCCCATTAACCTTGTAACCGATTTTGCTTCCTTTTTACGCCGAATTTTAGGTTTAGAAGCACTTGGGAATTTAATTTATTTAAAAAATTCTTTGCGGTATGTGCTTTTAATTTTAGGTTTGTTGTTGTCTTTTTTGTTTGGAATCGCAGCATTTGAAGCCATTAGCCCGATTGCAATGTTGCATCGTGGAATCATTTTTGGTCTTGGGTTTGGATTTTTGTCTGTGTTGGTAGTGTTTTTGCTAGATTTATTTGTGGCAAAGGGCGCATTTTGTGGGCATATTTGCCCTTTGGGTGCGTTTTATTCCCTCATCAGTCGTTTTGCAATTTTGAAAGTCAAATATGATTTGGAATCTTGCACACATTGTATGGAGTGCAAAAAAATCTGCCCTCAAAAGCAGGTTTTAGGAATCATTGGCAAGGAAAGTGGCACGATTAATAGCGGTGAATGTACGCGTTGCGGACGCTGCATTGAAGTTTGCGGGGATAATGCGCTAAGTTTTAATCTCTTGGATTTATTAAAGGAGAAAAGATGAATTTTAATAAAGTTATGATGTTTGTAGGTTTAGCGGTTGCTGGACTTACATTTTTGGGGTGTCAAAGTGGCGTGAGTGAAAACGAGATTGGTTTGCGCAAATCCACACTTTTTAGCGAAGATGCGCAGATTGCAAAGTTTGATTATGTGGGCAAAGCAGCGGGAGAATCTGAACTGATTGACCGCGCGTTTGAAAACGCTCCACCGATGATTTCACACACAACAGAGGATATGTTGCCTATTACAAAAGAAAACAATTCTTGCACGAGTTGTCATTTACCTGAAATGGCGGCGGCAGTGAATGCAACACCAATGCCTAAATCGCATTTTTATAATTTTCGCACAAACAAGGATTTAAAAGGGGAAATGGACGAAACGCGCTTTAATTGTGTGATTTGCCACGCAACACAAGTGAATGCTGCACCACTTGTTGTCAATAAGTTTGCACCAGATTTTCGTCAAGAAAACGGCAGCACGAAGTCCAATTTGCTTGATATTGTGAATGAGGGCGTGAATTAATGCGGAATCGCAGGGAGCTTTTTACAGCTTTGCTAAAGCCTAAGCAAAAGGGCTTTATGCCCTTGCCCCCCTATAATTCCAATCGCTTTCTTTTTTCTGAATTTTGTGGGCAATGTATCACGCAATGGCAAGAACAAACGCCTTGTGTGCGGGTTTGTGAGGAAATTTATAATAAAGAAAGCAAAAGCGGAATCCTAAAAATAGCCGACAATAAGGTTTATATTGATTTTACAAGTAGCGGTTGTAAGCTTTGTGGAGAATGCGCAAGGGCGTGTCCAAAAGATGTGCTAGAGGAGGAATCTACAAAGGAACAGAATCCAAATTGGAATTTTGTTGTTAAAATCAACGAATTAACCTGCCTAGCATATCATAAAACCCTGTGTTGCACCTGCAAGGATATTTGTTATAGCATACTAGGAAAGAATCAAGCGATTGCTTTTAGCGGGTTGTTTTATCCTACAATCCAAACGCATTGTATCGGTTGTGGAGAATGTATCGGGGCTTGTCCTGCACGAGCGATTGTGCTAGAATCCAAAGAATAAATTGCAAGATAAGGAATCAAAATGAGAAAGAAATTTTATCCCAGTGCATTGCTTTTTTTGTTTTTACTCTTTGTGCCTTTAGTGGCGCAAGAGGAGATTGAAAGCGCACAAACTACACAAAATATAGAAGCAAAAGTGCGAAAACCGCAAAAGATTATTACTCTGCAAAACAATATTGTTGTTACAAATTTAGTGGGGGATTCTTTGCTAATTGGCACGGATTTTGGAGAGGTTTTGGAACTAAAGCTTGAGGAATCCTCGCCAAAATTGCTTGTCAAGCTTCCCGATATTGCGAGTTTTTATGCGGAATCTTACGCACCTAAGGTGTATAGTGTGGATAGACTAGGAGAGAGGATTCTAATCCATAGTGAGGGCAATTATGGCACAAAGAATCTTTTTGTGTTTTCTAAGGGGCATTTGGAGGCATTACCCAATGTGGAATCGCTAAATATCAAAAAAGCGGCTTTTGTGAATGAAGCACAGATTTTTTTAGGGTTAGCGAGTAATGAGATTATGCTGTATGATTTAAACAAGAAGCAGATTCTTTATCGTAAGCAACTCTCCGAAGCTTCCTTTTCTGACTTTGCATTAGAGATTCCAAGTAACCGCTATGTGGTGGCGTGTGAATCGGGAATTTTGTATTTTGGCTCTATTGATAGCGGAGAAGTGATTGCGGAATTGGAGGGCGAGAATAAGGACAATGTGTATCAAGTGAAATTTTCTAAAGTGGGCGATACGATGACTTTTATTGCCGCAGGGCAAGATAGACACGCGGGTGTGTATCGGTTGAATTTAAAGACAAATATAGTGGAATCCTATGGAATCGCGGCGGATTTCTTGGTTTATAGCGTGGGTTTGAGTGCGGATTCTACATTGGGGGCTTATATGCAAAATGAACAGAGTGATATTTGCGTCTTTAAGACAGAATCCAAAGAGGAAGTTGCTAAACTTTTGGGGCATAAGAGTTTGCTTAATAACATTATTTTTGTGGATTCCAAGCAAATCATTAGCAGTGAAGATGGTAGAAATATTTTGATTTGGAATCTGTAAGGAGTGAAAATGCAAGAAGAGGATTTTAATGTTTCAAGCCTTGTGGTGCTATGTGCGCCTAGTGAGATTGCAAGGCTATGGGAAGCAATTAACGCAATTAGCGGGGCGGAGTGCCATTACAAAGACGAAAGCGGCAAAATCATCGTAACTTTGGAATCCCAAAGCATTGAGGAGGAAATCAAGCTTTTAAAGCAGATTGAAGGCTTAGAGGGCGTGATTTCAGCGCAGATGATTTATGCCTACCATAGCACAGAATTAGAGGAAATGCGTGAGGAGATTGCACAGCAAGACGCGATTCCAGCAATCTTAAAAGAGGACAAAAGTGCAGATAAAATTACTTATAGTGGCGATGTGCAAGGCGCGTTAGATACGATTTTAAAGGTGCAAAAGTAAGCGGGATTTTTAAAGGAATCCCTAATGGGTGGCAAAGTTTATGCTAAAGATTGCCCACTGCGTCATTGCGAGGCGCACGCAATGCTTCCTTCTCTTTTATCGCCTCCCCAACTCCGTCATTGCGAGATTCCACTTACTGACTACTTCGTCATTGCGAGAAAATTTGAAAAATTTTCGTGGCAATCCATAATTTTATCAATCAGCAAGGATTCCATTGTAAAAATTTTCTGCATGCAAGATTATGGATTGCTTCGTTTGTTTCACTCTCTCGCAATGACGTAGTGGTTACATTTTGTCATTACAAGGAATATTTCCTCCTCTGTCATTGCGAGAAAATTTGAAAAATTTTCGTGGCAATCCATAATTTTATCAATCAGCAAGGATTCCATTGTAAAAATTTTCTGTATGCAAGATTATGGATTGCTTCGTTCGTTTCACTCTCTCGCAATGACGGAAGTGGCAAAGTGCAAAGCGTGTAAGATTTAGCATATTTTTAAACGCAAATTATCAAACACAAGGGAGTGGAATTGTTCAATGTTTATTGAGTTTAAAGAAACAATAGATATTTTATAAAATAACTCCCATTGCATTATGTAATGATTAACAAAAATTTGCATAAATTCTCTTATAATATCATTTCTTAATGTTTCTTTTGGATACAAATTTATCCAATTTACACAATTTTAACAAAAAATCTTAAGCAAAATCTTGCCCCCCTCCCCCTTTTTTTTATTTGATAGAATAAATTTTTAACTTTTTAATGCAGTATGACACTACCTGTCATTTGAGTTGGTTAAACTTTTGACAAATTTACAAGGAGAAAAAATGGCTTACGATAAGGATTTAGAATTTTTAGGGACAATGGATAATGAGGATTTGGATGATCTTGTTGAATTGTTGGTGGCTTTTAGTGACAAAATGGATAGAATACAAGATTTTGAAGGAACGCTTCCCTCTAGTATAGTCTTTAAACAATATTACCCAAACCACAAAAAGTATCTTGAGAAAATCATTGAGGAAATTAAGGTGCATGCTGTCTCTGTGTTTGTGTGCAAAGTCATCAGCGCAAAAAAGGAGAAAGGTCATAAATCTTTTTCTTCTTACTCTATCGCGGAAACGTTTGACACGCAATCCTTATACCAAACAGGCTTAATACCCGGATTGGAGGATTCGGATTCTACATTGTCCAATTTTTACAAGGCAATGTTGGTTTGCGTGTGTGAATTCTTAAGGGTGGATTATGAGGAAAATTCCGAAGTGGAATCTTTAGAGGAGCTTTTGCTCCGCAATATCCTCCAAGACGCAATGGATAGAATGCCAAGAGAGGAAATACAAGAATTCGCAAAAACGTTGGGTGTAGAGATTCAGGATAAGGGAGGGAAAAAGACGCATTGGATAGAATCCATTATGCAATCTGTAATTGAAAAGGGAGGTTTTGCAGGATATAAACTCGCCTTGATTGTGGCAAACACAATAGTGGAAAAAGAGTTAGAACACGGATTGACATTGGTAACAGACGAGGTAATGGATACGCTTCACAAGTTTTCTACGCCGATTAATACGGCATTGGATGCGATTTTTACTGCTCACCCTGGAGAGATTCAAAAAAAGAACATTAGCTTAGGGGGCATTGGCTTAGTTTTAAATCATGCAGGAATAATGGAAGAAAGGGTATTGACGGTAAGAATAGGAGTGTCTTTAGTGACTTTGTTAGCCTATTTAAGGCAGGATAGCAAGACAACAAGAGAGGACAAAGAAAGAGTATGGGAGCAGCTTGGCGAAATGGAGTAATCCCACAAAATTTGGAAATGCACTTAGTTTTTGATATATTTTGGATTGCACGACACAACCTGTCATAGCATTTTGCTAAACTTTTGAATCCAAGAAAATATTACGGGAGGACATTGTGTTGAAATTTTTAAAAATCTTGGCAGTGGGTAGCGTGTGGATTGTAACTTCTACACTTTTGCGTAGTTTTGTATTAGGCGGCATTGTAACAGCAATCTTTTGCTATGCATACGCGCAATTATCGGCGGGTAAGGAAATTTTGGATTAACACAAAAGCAAGTTTGACTTGTAGAAATTAAATAGGAGTAGTGAAATGTTAGGCTTTTTTGGAGCGGATTTGAAACCCTATAAACTTGTTTGCAATCATTGTGGATTCAAGAAAATTATTTATCCTAAAAGCACTTGTTGCAGGGGAGGAGATGAGTTTTTGTATCGGAATTGCCCCCATTGCAACGCGCCAACAGAGCGTAAGGAGCTAGGATTCTTAGAGGAAATTTTAATTTCTTTCAAAAAGGATTCTCCTAGACCAAATTGTAAAAGTTGGAAAAACTCAAAAAGAAATAAATAGTTTTTATTGGGGATTCTATAAGGAATCGCGGCAATTTGCAACTTTAGATTTCTTGCCTTGTCATTGTGAGAAGTTGGCACAACTTCGTGGCAATCCATAATGTCGCACTTCTCGTTCGCAATGACGGGAAGTCAAAGCGTCTGATACTTCGTCATTGAGAAGTCTCGTTAGAGGCTGTGGCAATCTATAATTTTATCAATCAATAAGGATTTTATTGTGGAAGTTTTCTTTATGCTTAATTATGGATTGCTTCGTTCGTTTCACTCTCTCGCAATGACAGAGTAGTTAGCTTTTTAGCTAATTCTGTATTATGGATTGCTTTGGGCAAAGCCTTGCAATGAGGTAATTAAATGTAGAATCGTGCTTTTAAGGCTTGATTTAAAAAATTAAATTTAATTTTTGCGATATTTTAAGCTAAGTTTTTGTTGGTAGAGTGTATAATTATGCCTTTCACTTTTGCCGGGGTGGTGAAATTGGTAGACGCGCCAGACTCAAAATCTGGTGGGGGCAACCCCGTGTCGGTTCGATTCCGACCCTCGGCACCATTTCTCCCTATTTCATTTCATTTGTTAATTTTTAAGGAATTTTATGCAATTTATCGTTAAAAAATTTGAAGAATTAACCCTAGATGAATTGTATGAGATTCTTAAGATTCGTGTGAATGTATTTGTTGTAGAGCAGAAATGTGCCTACCAAGAACTAGATGAAAAGGATAGGCAAAGTTTGCATTTGTATCTTAGGGATTCAAATGGTGTTCAGGCTTATTTGCGCATATTACCCGCAGGTTTATCTTATAAAGAAGTTTCAATCGGTAGAGTGCTAACATTAAAAAGAAATAATGGATTTGGTAGAGAAATTCTCAAAGAGGGTATCAAAATTGCACGAGAAAAATTGCAAGCTAGAGAAATAAGAATCGGAGCGCAAGTTTATGCTAAAGGATTTTATGAGAAGTTTGGATTCCAACAAGCCTCTAAGGAATACCTAGAAGATGGAATTTTGCATATTCAAATGTTGCTACAATAGAGTTATGTATCAAGGTGTGAGGGTAAAGTTGGGTGAAGCATTGCTAGAATGAAAAATTGTCGTGTTATAATTTTTAGCAAAATATAGCATTAGAAGCTTTTGCAGTGTTGCTTCAACGCTTGGAGCAAACCACGCATTATTACTAATGGCAATAAGATTTTTTGGAAAATCTTGATAAAACTCCTCACGCGTTGCCTCATAACAAATGGCAATTTGGAATCTCTCACCATTGATGAGTGCAAAATTGGGCGATTTAAATTCTGCAGAATCAAAATCACTTGCTCCTCCAAAAAATACTTGATTGACCCATTTGGCTAAAAAGTTTGGTAATGGAATCTGCTCTCCAAATGGCACCAAAATAAGCTTATGAAACACTTTCATTTCTCCATATTGGAAAAGGTATGCGCTATTAAAGACGCGCTTGTTTTCTTGATAGAGCGCACCGGTTAAAATGGCAATTTCTTGACTTGTGGTTTTGAGGGATTCTATTAAGCTTGGATAGAGATTCAATGCAAGAGGAAAGGCGGTTTCAGGTAGAATCACTAAGTCATAATTCTCCGCTTTTGCCTCCAAGATTTGTTGATAGTTTTGCTCTATGATTTGATTTAAATGCGCAGAATCCCAACGTAGATTTTGAGGAATATCAAGACTTAAAGTTTTGATTTTTAATTTAGAATGAGATTCCATTGGTGGATTAGAAAATCCTATGTAATGGGGCAATACAAGCAACAAACAAAAGAGTATTAGCCAAGAAAAACTTATTTTGTAAAGTTTTTTTGAGAGTGTTAAGCTAAAAATTAACACACCTATTAAAAGTAAAAAAAATATGAACTTAGAAGGGAAAAAATAACTTTTGGTAAGTATGGATTCTATGATAAACCAATTAAAACCAAAGGGGCGGACAAAAGAGGAGAGAGCAAGAGAAACAATACGATAAATTGGGTTTTGAAAAAAGCAAAAAATATAAAAAAGCCCACCATAAATGAGCGAAAATACAACCCATACCAATGGGATTAAGAGGGTTAAGTCATAGAATCTAAAACTAAAGCCAACCCAATAAAACCATAAAATTCCAATGAATGCACCACAGATGAAAGCTCCCAAGCGCGAGAGTTTAAAATACAAAAAGATTCCACCAATTGCACAAAGCGTAGAAAAAATCGGAGCGTTGAAGTCTCCTAAGAAATGTTCCAAATAAATAAACGCACTAAAAAATAAGGCACATAAAGCTCCAAGAGTAAAGGAAGTAAGTGCTTTAGAATGCTTTTTCAAGAAAAATTTCCAAAGCTAAGAGAAATTTCTAGTTCCATTTTGCGCAAATGAGCAATGACTTTTTGTAGTTCATCAATGTCTTTAGCTTTGACACGGATTTCATTGCCTAAAATTTGCGTACTAACTTTGAATTTTTCATTTTTGATTGCTGCATTGATAGCTTTTGTGCTTTTATCATCTAAAACATCGTTTAGCTTATAGGTTATTTTTGTATTGCCACCACTTGCGGATTCCATATTTTGTTCTTTTAAAACTTTTAAGGAAAGATTGCGTTTAACGAGTTTGGAATCCAAAATGTCTTTGATTGCTTTTGCCTTGTTATCGCTTGTGGCTAAAAGGATTAAAGTTTTTTCTTTTTCGTTAAAATTCAGCTCTTTTGCTTTATCTCCTTTAAAATCAAAGCGATTTTCAATCTCTTTTTTTGCTTGTTCTAGTGCATTTTTAAACTCTTGAATCTCAACTTTAGCTGAAATATCAAAGCTATGTTCTTTAGTCGCCATTGTCATTCCTTTGTAAAATTTTATTAAATTTGTTACAATTTATTTTAACATAAAATATTTTTAGGTTTGTTTTGTGTAAAATATCCAATTTATTAAAGTTTTTATTCCAAGGTTTGCAATGAGCGATTTTAGTTGGTTTGATTTAATTGTAGGTGCTTTGATTTTAATTTTGGCTATTCGTGGCGTTATTAATGGTTTTGTGCGAGAGTTTTTTGGATTCGTTGGAATCGTGGGTGGGGTGTATGGTGCTTCGGTCTATGGAGAGTCTATGGGGCAATGGATTAGTGCAAATCTTTATGCGTTTCAAAACCCCTCCGCCATTTCTTTGATTGGTTTTTTGGTATTGTTAGCATTGATTTGGGGTGTTGCATTAATCATAGCAGAAATTGTGCAAAAATTGGTGCATTTAAGCGCGTTAGGTGGATTGAATCGTCTCTTGGGATTCTGCTTTGGTGCGTTAAAGGTTTTTATGATTTTCGCGATTCTTATTGCTACCTTAACGCATATTCAGTTTGCAAAAAGCTATATTGAAAGCAAAACACAAAATAGTTATCTTTATCCTCTATTGCGTGATACAGGCGCAGCGGTAATCAAGCTTGATGTTGTGCAAAGCAACGCGCCCAAAATAGATGATTTACAAAAAAATATTTTTTAAAAAGGATAGGAATGTTTGAAAACGATGCTTATGTATTAGGCAGGATTGCAAAAGCCGATACATTGCGAGAAATGGGGATTAATCCTTATGTAAATGGAGTTGCGAAAGGATTAAGCACCCAAGAGTTTTTGGAGACTTATGATACTTTAAAGCAACAGCCACAAGATAGACAAAAAGATGAAAATAAATCTGCACAAATTGCAGGACGGATTAAATTTATTCGATTGATGGGCAAGGCGGCTTTCATCAAAATTGAGGATACAAGCGGAATCTTGCAAGTTTATTTATCCAAAAATGAATTAAACGATTTTTTTGATATTTTTAAGAAATATGTGGAAGTAGGTGATATTGTAATGGCAAAAGGGTTTCCTTTTGTAACAAAAACAGGCGAATTGAGCTTACACGCACTAGATTTTAAATTGCTTACAAAAGCTATTAGTCCGCTTCCAGAGAAATATCACGGGCTAGTAGATATTGAATTGCGCTATCGTCAAAGATATTTGGACTTGATTATGAATAAAGAAGTGCGTGAAGTTTTTATATTGCGTTCAAAAATCGTTTCTAGTGTGAGAAAGTTTTTTGAGCAAAAAGGATTCTTGGAAGTTGAAACGCCAATGATGCACCCAATCCCGGGAGGTGCAAATGCAAAACCCTTTGTTACCTATCATAATGCGCTCAATGTGGAGAGGTATTTGAGAATTGCGCCAGAGTTGTATTTAAAACGGCTAATTGTCGGTGGATTTGAGGCAGTTTTTGAAATTAATCGTAACTTTCGCAATGAAGGTATGGACCATTCGCATAATCCAGAATTTACAATGATTGAATTTTATTGGGCATATAAGGATTATAAGGATTTAATCAAGCTTACACAAGAGTTATTTCTTTCTTTGTTGGAATCTTTGAATCTACCCAAAACCCTATCTTTTAATAATCAAGAAATCCATTTGGACAATTTTAGAGAGATAACTTATCTTGACGCTTTAGTGGAGATTGGAAAGATTCCTCTTGAAATAGCGACTAATGCCGATAAACTCTATCATTATCTGATAGAGCATAATGTAAAACTAGAATCCAAAATGGAATTAGGAAAGCTACAAAGTGAAGCCTTTGACGCATTTGTAGAGGAGAAATTGATAGACCCAACTTTTATTACAGAATTTCCAATTTCCATTAGCCCTCTTGCAAGACGAAATGATGAAAATCCTTATATCGCTGATAGATTTGAGTTGTTTATTGGTGGGAGCGAAATTGCCAATGGTTTTAGTGAATTAAATGACCCGCTAGACCAACTAGAGAGATTTAAAGAGCAAGTTAAGGCGAAAGAAGCCGGAGATGAAGAAGCGCAATATATGGACGAAGATTATATTACTGCGCTTTCTTATGGTATGCCACCGACTGCTGGAGAGGGAATCGGGATTGATAGGCTTGTGATGTTGCTAACAGGAAATACAATTATTAAAGATGTGATTTTATTTCCTGCATTAAAACCACAAAAACCACAAAAAAAGGATGAAGAATGAGTTATGCTTTAAAAGACAACGACCCAGAGATTCTAGGTTTAATCAATCAGGAGCTAGAGCGACAAAATACGCATTTAGAGATGATTGCAAGTGAAAATTTTACTTTTCCTAGTGTAATGGAAGCAATGGGAAGTGTTTTGACAAATAAATATGCCGAGGGGTATCCATTTAAGCGATATTATGGAGGTTGCGAGTTTGTTGATAAAATTGAGGAGATTGCAATTAATCGTGCTAAAAAACTTTTTGGTTGTTCCTTTGCAAATGTCCAACCACACGCGGGTTCTCAAGCAAATTGTGCGGTTTATTCCGCGCTTTTAAAGCCATATGGTAAGATTTTGGGTATGGATTTAAGCCACGGAGGGCATTTGACACACGGGGCAAAAGTCAGTCTCACAGGGCAAATGTATCAAAGTTTTTTTTATGGTGTGGAGCTTGATGGAAGAATTAATTATGATAAAGTTGCCGAAATTGCAAAGGTTGTAAAACCTGATATGATCGTATGTGGTTTTAGCGCGTATTCAAGAGAATTGAATTTTGCAAAATTTAGAGAAATTGCAGATAGTGTAGGGGCGATTTTAATGGCGGATATTGCCCATGTTGCTGGGCTTGTAGTCGCAGGAGAATACCCGAATCCTTTTCCTTATGCAGATGTGGTTACTACAACAACGCATAAAACTTTGCGAGGACCGCGTGGAGGGTTGATTTTAACAAACAATGAAGAATACGCAAAAAAAATTGACAAAGCAGTTTTTCCCGGAATGCAAGGAGGACCTCTTATGCATGTGATTGCTGGTAAAGCAGTGGGTTTTGGAGAGAATCTTAAGCCAAGTTGGAAAGAATATGCTAGACAAGTAAAGGCTAATGCGAAAGTTTTAGCAAAGGTTTTAATGGGGAGAAATTTTAAAGTTGTGAGTGATGGCACGGACAATCATTTGATTTTATTATCCTTCTTAGATAAAGAATACAGCGGAAAAGATGCGGATTTAGCATTGGGAAATGCAGGAATTACGGTAAATAAAAATACGGTTCCCGGAGAGACGCGAAGCCCGTTTGTAACGAGTGGTGTGAGGATTGGCTCACCCGCATTGACTGCAAGAGGATTCAAGGAAGCAGAGTTTGAAATTGTAGCAAATAGAATCGCAGATGTATTGGATGATATAACAAATACGCAAAAACAAGAAAAAATCAAGAGTGAATTAAAAGAACTTGCGCTAAAATTTCTTATTTATAATAAGGCAATTTTTTGAGATTAAAAAAAGGGAGTAAGCAATGGTATCAGATATGGATTTAAAACTTATCAAAATGATTACCTCTCATTATTGGTTGAAATCACCGGGAATTGGGGAGAAAATGCAACATAATGGCAGGATATTTTATGATAAGTTTAAAAAGATTAATGAGCCAATTACGCGTAATTTGCTCCAAAGTCATTTTAAGAAAGAGATTATTATTGCACATTCTTTAATTAATGATCGTGATAAAGTTGAAAATATTGTTTTTGATTATAATGGATTCAATGCGGAACGTTTTTGGCATCGTGCGCAATTACTTTTAAGAGAAGAGGGGTTTATTAATTTTACTGCTTATGAGACGAAGACGCCCGGTCATTTGCATTTGTACGTGCATAAAGGACATACAACTTTTCAAGAGGCTTGTCAAATCTCTAAAATGCTGGGTGCAAAACTTGCTCAAAAAATGCCAACAGAATGGAAAATGTTTCCTTCTCTTGATATTCCTAAAAACTTTAATATCTTGATTTTGCCTTATAATGTTTATAAGAAAGAGCGCGGTGCTTCGTGGTCTAGACATATGTAAAGGAGAGAATATGACAGAATTAGAATCAGGCAAACAGACGACACAAGATTTGGAATTGGACGATTTGCTTATTAGCAATGGGGAAAGTGATGAGATAAAAAGCGGAAATAACAAAAAATTGATTTTGTTAAGTGCTGTTGGTGTCTTATTGTTTGCAATTATTGTATTGGTTGTTTATTTGTTCCAAGGGGATTCACAAGATAAAAATGCTCAAAATCTTGAAACAGAAAAGCCATTGGAACGTTTAGAGCCACAAATATCACAAACACAGAATGCTAATCAGCAAGATAAAGATTATGGACAAGTTCCAATCAATAATACAAGCAGTGATGATCAATTCCAAATGATTATCAATCAGATTAAAGCACAGCAAAACCAAAAGGACAATACCTCTTCACAAGCTTTGCCAACGGCTCCTAGCTCCACAACACCCAAAAAAGAATCTGTTAAGCCCACACCACAGCCCACACAAATTGCAAGGGTAGAGCCAAAACAAGAGCCTAAAGCAAGTCCTAAGGAAAGCTTCAAAAATGTTCAAGTGAATGATCCGTCTCTGCAAGGAAGTGAAGCAATGCGGGGATTCTATGTTCAAGTAGGTTCTTTTAGTAAGTTTTCTCCCAATAAACAGCTTTTGGGGTTGATTAATGACAATAAATTTAGTTATCGTATGCAAAAATCAGGTGATAACAACCGATTATTGATTGGTCCCTATACTACTAAGCAAGAGGCGCAAAATAACTTGAGTGAGATTCGTGCCAAAATCAACAAAGACGCGTTTATCAAAGAAATCAAATAAACCTCCGCCAATACAACTCTTGTGTTGGCATTTTCCTATCTTTTTATTTAAAGTTGTGTGGATATAATTTTTTGTTTGGAGGTATTTTAAAAAAGATTCAGCCCTTTGAAAGGCTGAATGAATAAGTTTTATTCAACAACAGGTGAGTGAGCACTTCTTTTGTCATCACCAATGTCGTCTCTGTGGGGTTGTGAAGCTACAATAGCGTCCCATACAATACAACCTTCTGTTGGACAAGCAGTCGCACAAGCTGGTTCATCATTGTGTCCTACACACTCTACGCATTTATCGTTATAAACGAAATAGCAACCATCATCATTTGGATTATCATCATCATCTACGATTGCTTCTACGGGACACTCATCAATACACGCACCACAGGCGATACAAATATCAGTAATTTTTACAGACATTATTTCTCCTTAAAATTTAAGTTAAGCGATGAGTATATATTAAACTTTATAAAATAGAGCTTTAAAAATAAAATTCATTGCATTAAAGTAAGAAATTCAATGCGATTTTATGTATAAAATAGTGTAAAATAGTGCTTTAATTACAAAATTTGAGGTTGGATTTATGGATATTGTTTTTGGACCTGTGCATTCAAGACGTTTTGGAGAATCGCTTGGAGTAGATTTATCACCAATTACAAAGCAATGCAATTATGATTGCTTATATTGTGAATTAGAGGGAAAAAAAGCAAGAGATTCTATGGAATCCCTATTGAGTGTCGATGAGATTTTAGAAGCAATCAAAAAGGGGTTGGAACGTTTTGGCAATATACAATCCTTGACAATTACTGCTAATGGAGAGCCTACACTCTATCCTTACCTGTATGAATTAATGTTGCGTTTAGAGGATATAAAGGGAATGACGCAAACTCTACTCTTAACCAATGGCTCTTTATTGTATGATATAAATGTTTCCCGCGCTTGTTTGCTGTTTGATAAAGTCAAGTTTTCATTAGATGCAGTTTCTGAAGAGGTATTTCAAAAGATTGACCGCCCAAGCAAAAACACAGATTTAAAGCGAGTCTTGCAGGGTATTTACCAATTTAGTGCAGATTTTACAGGCGAGTTGTATGCGGAGATTTTATTTGTAGAAAAGATTAACGATTCCTTGCAAGAGGTAAAAAAGATGGCGAAATTTCTTGCTCCTATGCGATTAAATCGTCTTGATATTGGCACGATTGATAGACCCCCTGCTTATAGGGTCAAAAGTATTTCTGAAGAGAGACTAGAAGCACTGGGGCAAATATTTTTAGAGTTTGGGATTCCGACTTTTATAGCTAAAAGAGCTAAAGTTCAAACACAAAAAAAATTAGTTTTAAATCAAGAAGAGATAATAAAAACACTTTCCTTGCGCCCACAAAGCTTGGAAGATGTAGAGGCATTTTGGCATTCTTCTGCAAAGGAGATTTTGCAGGGTTTATTAAAAAATGATGTGGTAAAAATTGTGGAAAATAATGGTGTAAAGTTTTATCAGATTGTAACAAATATGTGAAAAAGTTATTGAATTTTGCTATAATCCAAAGTCTTAAATCTTGAATATAAGGAATCCTATGCGAAAGTTTATTTGGGCAAGTTTATTTGTGGTTTTGGCAATCTTTTCACTACAAGGTTGCAAAGAGGAGAAAAAGATTGTAATGGCAACTGCTGCAGAATTTCCACCCTTTGAGTTTAAAGAGGGCAGTGCGTTTAAGGGGATTGATGTAGAGATAGCACAAGAAATAGCAAAGCGTCTAGGCAAAACTTTAGAGATTAGAGATATGGAATTTGATTCTGTTGTGAGTGCTGTAAGTAGTGGCAATGCAGATTTTGGTGCAAGTGCTTTGACGATTAATGAGGCGCGTTCAAAAGTTGTAGATTTTACTATTTCTTATTATGATGCAAATCAAGTTGTTATTATTAAAAATTCCGATTCTGAATTGAAAGCTGTGGGGGATAATGCAGTAGAACTCTTTAAAGCAATCAACCAAAGGAGTGGAATCAAGATTGGTGTGCAAACAGGGACAACAGGTGCATTCTATGCGCAAGGCGACAAGGATTGGGGATTTGAGGGCTTCAAAAATGCTGAAGTGAAAGGTTTTGTGAATGGTTCATTAGCAGTGAGTGCATTAGTAAATGGACAAGTGGATATTGTGATTATTGACGAAGCACCCGCGCGTTTAATTTCCAAAAATTATGCAGATACAGAGGTGTTGAGTGCATATTTAACAGAGGAGAAATATGGAATCGCAGTAAAAAAAGGAAACAAGGATTTATTGGATTCCATTAATGCCACATTGCAAACATTGCAAAAAGAGGGTGTATTGGACGAGATTATCAAAAAATATTACTAAAGTTAGCGTATGGACAAGATAGAAATTTTCTATAATCAATTCATTGTTAAGGGGAGTTATATACTTGTTGTAGAGGGTTTGCTTGTTACAATCGCACTTGCAGTGTGTGGTTTAATTATTGGAATCCTTGTGGGAACAATTTTAGCTATTTTAATCACAAAAGAAGATAAAAATGTATTGGAACGCTTGTTGGTTGGTGTAGGTAAAGTCTATGTGGGCTTTTTTCGCGGGACTCCTATTGTTGTGCAATTGTTGTTTATTTACTTTGTGATTCTGCCTCTTTTGGGGTTGGCAGGAAGTAGTGCATTATTGGTTGCTATTGTAATTTTTGGTTTGAATAGTGGAGCGTATGTTAGTGAGATTATGCGTGGTGGAATCTTGAGCGTAGATAGCGGACAAAACGAGGCAGCAAGAGCACTTGGATTAACTTCTAAACAAAGTATGCGCTTTATTATCTTTCCGCAAGCGTTAAAAAATGCCTTGCCAAATCTCGGCAATGAGTTTATTACTCTATTAAAAGAAACTTCTGTGGCAAACTATGTAACGGTGCATGACTTAACTTATGCGTTTAAAACCATTGGAAGTGCGAGTTATGAATATATGATTCCATATTTTTTCTTGGCACTTTGCTATTTAGTGTTGGTAATGGTGGCGAGTTTTATAGTTAAGAAATACGAAGGGAAATTAAGAAAAAGTGATAAGCGTTAGAAAATTAGTGAAAAAATATCAGCAAAGCGATAAGAAAGAAAAAATTGTTCTAAAAGGTTTAAATGTAGAATTTGAACGGGGCGAAAAGGTAGTTATTGTTGGACCAAGCGGAAGCGGAAAAAGCACTTTCTTGCGTTGTTTAAATTTGCTTGAGATTCCAGATAGCGGAGAGATTTGGCTAGATAATCGGCGCATTTCTGAAATTTGCACAGACTTATATCCAAAGTTGGTAAATTTAAGAGGCAAACAACTGCAACTTGCCATTCAAGAATACGATAAAAAAGACCGACAAGATATTAATGAAGCACGCGCTAAAATGGGTATGGTATTCCAGCATTTCAATTTATTTAACAATCTCAATGTGATAGAAAATATCACTTTAGCCCCCATTAAGTTAAAAAAAATGACTGCAAATGA
Source organism: Helicobacter rodentium ATCC 700285 (assembly GCF_000687535.1). Classification (GTDB taxonomy): domain Bacteria; phylum Campylobacterota; class Campylobacteria; order Campylobacterales; family Helicobacteraceae; genus Helicobacter_D; species Helicobacter_D rodentium. The sequence continues at coordinate 217,874 of NZ_JHWC01000001.1, read as the reverse complement.
AGCAAAAGAAACAGCTTTAGCTTTATTGGCGCGCGTGGGGTTATATGATAAAGCCTATGAATATCCCTCGCGTTTAAGTGGAGGGCAAAAGCAAAGAGTAGCCATTGCGCGTTCTCTTGCAATGAAACCAGAGGTAATGCTTTTTGATGAACCCACAAGTGCGTTAGATCCTGAAATGGTGGGTGGGGTGTTGGATTTAATGAAAAGTTTGGCTGATGAGGGAATGAGTATGGTGTGCGTTACGCACGAAATGGGTTTTGCAAAAGAAGTTGCAACAAGAGTTTTGTTTATGGAGGGCGGCAAAATATTAGAAGATTCAGAGCCGCAGAGCTTTTTTGATTCACCCAAAAACGAGCGTTTGCAATATTTCTTAAGTCATATTAGACGATAAAGAGTCAAATGAAACGCCATACAAACCACGCAAAAGCTAGAATCAGAACCACAGAAAACAAATTGACAAAAGCCCCATATTTCATCATTTCTATTTGCCGAATATATCCAGTGCCATAGACAATCGCGTTAGGAGGAGTGGCGACAGGCAACATATAGGCGCAACTTGCTCCAAAACCAATCACAAGAGGTAACATTGCGTGGGGCATACCAAGCGCATCACCGACTACGCCAAAAATTGGTACCAATAATGCAGAGCTTGCAGTATTACTTGTAAATTCTGTAAGAAAAATAATAAAAAGTGCAGTTACGATAATGATTGCAAACCAATTGCTATTTCCAAAGAATGATGTAACTCCATTTGCTAACACCGCACTAGCTCCAGAATCCTTTAAGATTGCACTTAAAGCAAGTCCGCCTCCAAAAAGCAACAAAACACCCCAATCTGTGTTGCTTTGAATCTCTTTCCAAGTTGCTACACGACTAATGGCTATACAAATCGCACAACTCAATGCAATAATGGAATCCAAATCTTTAATCCCGCCAAATAATTCACTAAGTTTCGCACTAAAAATCCAAGCAGTTGCCGTGATTCCAAAGATAATTAGAGTAAGAATCTTTTTGAAATCCCATTCTGTTTTTTCTAATTTTAAGTGAAAAGTTTGGTTTAAATCGGGTTTTAGGAGTAAATACAAAATTCCAACCATACAAGGAAGCATAATGCACATAAAAGGAATCCCGATTTTCATCCATTCCAAAAAACTCATTTTAAGATAAGAAGCGGCGATAATATTAGGTGGGCTGCCTACCATTGTGCCAAATCCTCCAATCTCTGCGCTATAAGCAACACCCAAAAGCACAAACAAAAAAGTTCCACGATTTTTTTCAATCTCTAGGTTGGAGAGAATCCCTAGTGCAAGAGGTAGCATAATGGCTGCTGTCGCGGTATTGCTAATCCACATAGACAATAAGGCACTCACAAGAAAAAGCAAGAGGATTGCTAGGTTCATTTTGCCTTTTGCGAGTAAAATTAAGCGATTAGCAATCAAGCGGTCTAACCCTTGAATGCGCAAAGCACTTGCCAATGCAAATCCGCCAAAGAATATAAAAATTACAGGATTTGCAAAAGGCTTTAAGGCGTTGGTTACATCTTGTAGCCCAAAGCACACAGCAAGTAATGGCACAATCAAAGCGGTAATGGTTGTATGCACTGCTTCTGTAACCCACAAAACCGCGACAAATACTAAAATGCAGATTCCAAGCGTAACTTCTTTACCAAAAGGCAATCCCTTTAAGAGTATGCTAAAAAGCAAAATATCAACGATGATAATCCATAGAGATTTTTTGAGTAGCATTTTTTCTATTTAAACCAATTTTTGATTTTATCTACCAAGCTTTCTAAGCAAGGAATGGGCTTGGATTCCTCATAGCCAAAAGATTGATGTAATTGCGTGAGTAATTCGCGTTGCTTGTCATCAAGCTTTTCAGGATAAACAATGCTAACAACCGCAATAAAGTTACCCTTTTTGCCACTATTTACGCTTTTAACACCTTCACCATAAAACACGAATTGTTGTTTGTCTTTAACCCCAATAGGAATCTTTAACTCTAATTCTTTTGTAAGAGCTGGAATCTTAATGCTTCCTCCAAGCATCACAAGGGTAAAAAATACAGGCACTTCTAAGTAAATATCATTGCGATGACGTATGAAATGTGTATCTTCTTGAACAAGGATTTCTACATATAAATCTCCACGTGAGCCATTTGGCATTTTGTTTCCACGCCCTTGCACACGGATTTGATTTTGATTATCCACGCCTTCTGGGATTTTAATTTCAAATTTTTCTTTTTCTTCTTTATATCCTTTGCCGGAGCATTTTTCACATTTTTCTGCACTCATTTCTCCACTTCCGTGGCATTTAGAGCAGGTTTGAGCAAAGGTCATAAATCCTTGAGAAAAAGTCTCACGACCGCTTCCTTTGCAGGTGCTACAAGTTGTTAATTTACCATCTTTTGCGCCGTTTCCATTACACATTTCACACGCGTTTTTGTATAAGATTTCCACTTCTTTTTTACAACCAAAAACCGCTTCGTGAAAGCTAAGCTCTAATTCAATCGCTAAATCACGCGAATATTTTTCGTTTTTCTTGCCCCTTGCGCTGAAGCCTCCGCCAAATCCTCCAAGCCCACCGCTAAAAACGGAATTGAAAATATCAAAAATACTTCCTTCCATATCGGAAAATCCAAAACCGCTGGATTCTAAACCTTTTTTGCCATAGGTATCATAAATTTGTCGTTTTTCTTGGTCGCTTAAAACTTGATAGGCTTCGTTAATTTTTTTGAACATTTCTTCAGCATTTTTGTCATCAGGATTCCTATCGGGGTGGTATTTTAATGCCATTTTGCGGTAAGCTTTTTTGATTTCTTCTCCGCTGACATTGCGACTGATTTCTAAAATTTCATAATAATCAAATTCTTCCAAGAAATACTCCTAATTTATTTAAATCATAAAAATTTTGCATTTTATCGTAATTAACTTTAAAGAAGTAATTAAATAAAATAAAACTTTTTATCTTAGAAATTTTGTTAAGATTCCGAATTTAAAAGGGGAAATTATGGAATCCAAAGCAATAAAATCCGCCAAACAAACACTTAAAATTCCCAAAAATCCATCAAAAAGCTTCCTTTATTCTCTGTTGGAGGAACAATACAGACTTTTTAATGTAAAAGATTCCATTAGCAAAAATCTGCCTGATCCTTTAGAGATTGCAAGACAATTTAAAAGCGATAAAGTGGCTCTTTTTTGCGCTTTGTTTGCCTATGGAAATGTGCAGTCTATTCTAAGATTCTTAAATTCTTGCAATTTGAGAGCATTGGAGACATTAAAAACTTGTGAATGTATGCCTTGCACTACAAAAGTTTATCGTTTTCAAAGCAATGCGGAGATTCAGCAGTTTTTTGAAATACTTTTAAGTTTGGAATCTTTAGAGAAAATCTTTTATCAGGGTTACAAAAAAGATTCTACCTTGGGTGGTATCCGCTCACTTCAAAAGGCTTTTTATGACAGATTGGGAGGACAACCAACACAAGGAATGAAGTTTTTGCTAGGCTTAATGGAATCACACTCGCCTTTAAAGAGGTGGAATCTCTTTTTGCGTTGGGTTGTGCGAAAAGATTGTTTGGATTTGGGCTTATGGGAGAGTGTGAAGTGTAAGGATTTACTTTTGCCTCTGGATACGCATACTTTTAGAATCACAAGAAAATTGGGGCTTTTAAAGCGTAAAACTTATGATTTCAAAGCCGTGTTAGAAATCACAGAAAAGCTCAAGGAATTTGACGCAAAAGATCCTATTAAGTATGACTTCGCCTTGTATCGTATCGGGCAGTTGGGATTGATAGAGTAGGCTATCACAATTTTCTTATCTAAAATCCGCCAAAATATCTTACTGCACTTACTTTTCTATCCACTTGACTTAGTAAATTCGCATTTTCTTTGCTTAAGTTTGTGTTTTGCAGGATATTTTGCGTTTGTGCTGAATCAAGATTTGGATTAATTTTATACAACACATCAAAACCGATTTTTTCTTCTTTGCTCAAGATTCCATTTTGTTGCATTGCATTGCCTAAATTTTCTAGTTTTTCAAAGTTATTTGCTAGACTTTGACTGAAGTTTTTAGCAAAGTTTTGTAAATTGGAAAGTTCCGAGCTAATCTCAAAGGAATCTTGAATCTCCATATTGGCAATTTTGGTATTAGAATCCAAATCAAAGAGGCTAGAGATTCCATTTACACCTTGTTGGTTTTGAGTGCTGAAAACTGAATTGGAGTTGTTAAAGCCTGAAATATCGTTGGATTTCGCGTTTTGTTGCGCGTAGGATTGGTTTAACAGATTCCACATTGAGCTATTTTTGTCATTAACATTCATCTTTTTATCCTTAACAATATTTGCAAATAAACAAGCAAATTTTATTCCAAAATTTATATCTTTAAGGTAAGGAATGAGAATGATTTAAAAAACAAATAGAATCCAAATGAAATATGCGATAATATGCTACAATGTTTTTCTTGAAATTTTAGGAGTTTATCTATGTATGCGGATTCGGCATTAAGCTTAGTCGTGCCTTTGTGTGTTATTGCGCTAGTTTTTATTACGCGAAGAGTTGTGCTTTCATTATTTGTTGGAATCGTGATTGCTGGAATTATGTTAAGGGATTCTGTTTCTGATATTTTAAAATATATTTTTAATACTCTTTATGGTGTGTTTTATAGTCAAGGAGAAGTGCAATCCAATGCTCTGTATGTTTTTGGTTTTTTGATTCTTCTTGGAATTTTAACAAAAATTATGCAATGTTCTGGAGGAATGAATGCTTTTGTGCATTGGGCTAGAGAACGCGTAAAGAGTGCAAGAGGAGCAGAATTTGTAGCTTTTATTGCAGGGATTGTTATTTTTATTGATGATTATTTTAATGCGCTAACCGTGGGGCAGATTGCGCGACCTTTAAATGATGCAAATCATTCTACAAGGGAGCGTCTAGCTTATATTATTGATTCTACTTCCGCGCCGATTTGTATTCTTATGCCAATTTCAAGTTGGGGGGCTTATATTTTAGGTATTATGGGTGGATTGGTAGAGGATACCTCAAGCTTTGGGGTTTTGGTGCAAAGTGTTTGGGGAAATTATTATGCTTGGTTTGCATTGCTTGGAGTTTTTTTGACGATTTTATGGCAAATCAACTTGCCTGTTATGCGGCATAATCAAGGGGTAGATGTGCAAGAATTTGATGATATTAAGCCCCATAGTGGTGGGAATATTTGGCTTTTGATTCTCCCTATTGTTGCTTTGATATTTTTTGTTGTATTTTTTATTTTTTATAGCGGTTATCAAAGTTCTAAAAGCTTGAATTTTATTGAAATGTTAGCCAATGCGCAAACGGGATTTTCGCTCTTTTGGGGTGGAGTCTGTGCAATGGCGGTTTCTGTGCTTATTGCATGGAATCGCATAGAGCTTAAAGAATATCCCTTGATTATCAAAGATGGATTTTTATCTATGTTATCCGCAAATCTTATTTTGATTTTTGCGTGGGCGATTGGACCTGTGATTAAAAGTGATTTACAAACGGGAATTTACCTTGCAAATTTAAGTAAAGACTTTTTAGCGAGTGGAATCTTATCTGCAGGAATTGTTACGCCTATTATATTGTTTGCTAGTGCAAGCTTTATTGCATTTTGCACGGGGACTAGCTGGGGAACTTTTGCGATTATGTTGCCTATTGGTGCAAGTATTGCTGTAATCAATGAAGTAGATATATTGTTGAGTATTTCTGCTGTGCTTGCAGGTGCAGTATATGGAGATCATACTTCGCCCATTTCTGATACAACGATTTTATCGGCAACGGGAGCGGGTTGTTCTGTGCAAAGTCATTTTGTTACGCAGTTGCCTTACGCTACCTCTGTTGCATTTGCTGCTTTGGTTAGTTTTGGTGTTGCAGGTTTGTTTGAATCTTTGGCTATGGGGTATTTAGTGGGGCTTTTGTTGATGTTTGGAATCTTTTATGCGTATAAGCATTATTTAAGCAAACCATTGGATTTTAAAGAGTAGGAAATCATCGTTTTTGTAAATAAAATGAAGTGGTCTGGCATTTATGTGTTTTATGCTTTCTGCCTTGTTGTTGCGAGGAATTGAGCAAAACAAATAACAAAGCACCATAATTATAGAATCTTGCCTTTTAAGATTCCATTGTTGAATCTACTTTTACTTGATTATAGATTGCCACGAAGTTTTGCCAACTTTTTGCAAGGAGGAGTGGTAGGTCTTAAATTGTCAAATCCATAAAATTTTTAATTTAAGATAAAAATTTAATGAAAATATTAGTCAATTTAAGTTAGTTTTAGTTTAATGGTTATAAAATCAACTTTTCAAAGAAAAATGTGATTTTATTACATAAAGGGAGAGTTGAGTATGTTTGGCAGTCAATACAAAGAGCAATTACATCGTGCATTAGAGGAAAATAAACTCTTAAAAACAAAACTTCAAGAGTTAAAAGCACACAATGAAGAGTTAGAAGCAAAAGCGCAAGAGATTCCTGAAGAAAAATCTGGTCATTGCGTGGAAGCCTTTAAGGATATGGCTTTAAGCCTTGTAGGGGGTTGTGGCAAGAATCTTAAAATACTTCAAGATGATTTCAGTAAGACGGTAGATTTATTGCGTTCCGCAAAAGCCATTGCGGAGGATAATAAGAAAAATTCTGTTGAGATTCAAAATGTCCTAGCGGAAGGTTTATCTAGTATGACTGCAAAACTTTCTGAATTCAACACAATGATTACACAAGTGCAAAACGATTTCACTGCAATTTCAAGTGTTATTGCGTTGATTACAGATATTTCCGATCAAACAAACTTGCTTGCGCTCAATGCCGCAATTGAAGCAGCAAGAGCAGGAGAACACGGAAGAGGATTTGCGGTTGTTGCCGATGAGGTGCGAAAATTAGCCGAAAGAACCCAAAAGGCAACCAAAGAAATTGAAATGAATATCCAAGTGGTTCAACAAAACTTCTCTGAAGTGCAAACATCTTCTGATGACATTATAAGGGAAATGGAGCAATTAGGCTCACAAAATGAGACATTGGAGCATATTAACCAATCAGCAGACAAAATTTATAATGATACAGATAAGATATTAACCATTACTTTTGTTGGCTTGATTAAGCTTGACCACTTATTCTTTAAAGTCAATGGTTACAAGGCAATCTTTAATGAAGATATGGAAGCTAAATTTGTAGGACATCACGATTGTCGTTTAGGTAAATGGTATGATACAGGCACAGGTAAGCAACTCTTCTCGCAATTTGCAAGTTATCCAAAAATTGAGCCTCCACATCAAGGGGTGCATGATAATATTATTGAAGGTCATAATTTGATGAAGCAAAATGGCACTTCTGAAGGTTGCCTAGAGGAGATTTATAAATATTTCCAAGCTGCAGAATTGGCAAGCGATGAGGTTGTTAAATATTTAGATGGGCTTTGTGAGGATAAATTAGCTACTTTAGTGTAGATTGAGATTCTTATTTATTCTTGTAAAACTTTGTTTTTACGAGAGTAAAATGCGGAGTCTTACCTCTGAAATTTTCTTTATAGATTGCTTTGTTTTGTTTGCAATGATGAATCCCGCGCAGTCATTGCGAGGAGCGGACAAAGCGAGAGATGAAACAATCCATAATCCTGCGTATAAATTAAATTTTGTAGTGGAGTCTTTCAAGTAATGCAAAGTGATAGATTGCCACGAGATTCTAAAGAATCTCTTGCAATGACGCAGTCTATCTCCTTGAATCATTGCGAACGGAGTGGGGCAATCTTATAATCCTACTCAAAAGCTAAACACAATGTGGAATCTTGCAATAAAATTAAAGCAATAAAAAAAGAATCCCCCCAACAGCTATTAACTAGGCTCTTTGAGTTCTTTTTCTTCTTCCTCAAGCGTTTTGATGATTTCTGCGTAAGTTTCCAATGAAAGCTTTGCTTGTTCTTCATCTATTTTTCCCATTACATACCCAATATGCAACAAAACATAATCCCCAATTCGCACTTCCTCATTCATTAAATCCAAACTTGCCTCACGCATTACGCCTAGCGTATCTAATGTTGCTAAATTGGTTTTTGTGTCAATTTTGATGACTTTAGAAGGTATGGCTAGACACATAATTTTTCTCCTTGTTTTGCTGTAAAAATGCACAAAATTTGCGTTGGGATTCTAATTCCTTGTCAGAGATTAAGAATAATGGAATCTCTTTTTTGAGTTTTTCTAAATCCTCTTTCACTTGAGAGACTTTGAAGTTAAACACTTCTATTAAATCCGCTTTAGAAATGATGACTGCATCAGCGCATAAAAAGATTGTAGGATATTTTAAGACTTTATCATCGCCCTCTGGAGTGGAGAGTAAAACGATATTCATATTTGCACCCAAGTCATAACTTGCAGGGCAGACAAGATTACCAACATTTTCTATAAACATAAAATCCTTTAGTTCGCCTTGTGTGCGAAGGTTTGGTAAAGCTTCTTGCACCATTGCCGCTTCCAAATGGCACGCATCTCCGGTGGTAATTTGATAAGCATTCACTCCATAAGCTTGGAGACGCTCGGCATCGCGGTTTGTTTGTAAATCACCCTCTACCACACAGAAATCTAGCAATTTGTTTTTGGCTATATTTTCTAGGAGTGTTGTTTTTCCGCTACCCGGGGAACTCATAAGGTTAATGACAAAAAGATTATCTTTTGCATACATTTTGCGCAATTCCATTGCGATTTTATCGTTTTTAGATAGAATCCTTTGTCCTATTTCAAGGCTTTTTGTGTTGTTTTGTGATTCCATTTGAAAACCTTTTATTTTTTTGCGCATTGTAGCAGATTTGTATCCAAATATGAAGTGAAAATTTGGAATCTTAAACCACTTCTTACTACAAATTGGCTATATTTTAGATTTTTAAATAAATTTTTAAGAGAGAAGTATTAATGATAGAAATTTCAGAACAAGCAAATCTCCCAACACAATTTGGGAATTTTAAAATTCAGGCTTTTAGGGAAAAAAAATCCTTTAAGGGTGAAGTCTATGTTTTAGAGCATTTGGTGGTTAAAACAGAGGAGCTTCCCGATAATCCGCTTGTGCGTGTGCATTCAGAATGTTTAACGGGCGATACGCTTTCAAGTCTTAAATGCGATTGCGGTGGGGAGTTACACTTTGCATTGAAAAGAATCGCAAAGGAGCAAGGAATGTTGATTTATTTGCGTCAAGAGGGGCGTGGAATCGGACTTTTCAATAAAGTCAATGCCTATGCTTTGCAGGATAAGGGCTTGGATACCATTGAAGCAAATCTTGCTTTGGGCTTCAAAGAGGACGAAAGGGATTATAAAATAGTCCAATTTATTTTTGATTATTATAAGTTGCGGCAAATTCGTTTGCTTACAAATAATCCGACTAAAATTAGTGTGTTTGAATCTATGATTGCACTCAAGCGTGAGCCTATTATTGTGGGTTGTAATGCACACAATGCACATTATTTAGAAGTGAAAAAAACCAAAATGGGACATTTACTTTGATTTGAGGGACAAAATGCAAATTAAGATAGATTACAGAGAAGCTAAGGAGATTTTAGAATCTCAAGAGATTGAGACTTTGGGAGTGGAGCGCGTGTTTTTGCACCAAGCTTTAGGACGCATTTTAGCGCAAGATATACTTGCAGATTGTGATATGCCAGAATCTGCGCGTTCTAATATGGACGGATATGCGATTTGCTCTAAGTTCTTAAGTGAAAATATCAAAGAGCAAGACTTTATTATCTTGGGGGACAATCCAGCGGGGAATGCGCAAGATTCTATTTTGCCACTCCATCAACCCTTTGCAATTAAAACTTTCACAGGGGCAAGGATTCCGCAAAATGCTGATATTTTAGTGCCAATAGAGCAGGTAAAAGCAGAATCTCAAACCTTGCGTCTTTTGGAGATTCCAAAGATTGGGCAACATATCCGACAAAGAGGAGCTAATCACCGCAAAGGCGAGAAATTAATCTCTAAAGGGGTGCAGCTTAACGCAAATCATATTGGACTTTTGGCGAGTTTGAATTGTGTTTTTGTGGAGGTATTTGCACGCGCGAAAGTTGGAATTTTAGTCAGCGGAAATGAGTTATTAGAGTTGGGGGAAAATGCTAGAAATGGAGTAAATACTTACAATGCCAATGGGCATTTACTCCTTGCAAAAGTGCTAGAAAATGGTGGAATCCCTAAGCTTTATCCGATTTTAAAAGACAACAAGCAAGAGATAGAAAAAAGTGTAAATTTAGCCCTTAAGGAGTGCGATTTAATCCTAAGTAGCGGGGGAGCTAGTGTGGGGGATTATGATTTTATTGCAGCAATTTGCAAGGAGAGGGAAAATGAAATGGTGTTTAAAGGCGTCAAGATTAAGCCCGGACAACATATTTCTTATGCGCATTTTGGAGGTAAGCAATTTTTTGGGTTGCCCGGTTTTCCAAATTCTACCTTAGTAACCTTTGAGCTTTTTGTTAAAGAGATTTTATGGCGTCTCAATGGAGCGCATTTTACACCTATTGTTTTGGAGATTCCATTGCAAGAAAATGTCGGTAAAACAGATAATCGCTTGGAGTTCCGCGTGTGTAATGTGCGCAATATTCAAGGCAAATGGAGTGTGGATTTTGAGGGTAAAAAAGATTTTTTAAGCGCAATTTTGAATAATTTTTGCCCATTGGATTCTGCGCGTAATGGGTTGTGTGTGTTGGATTGTGCGAAAAAGGCAGGTGAAATGGTGGAGGTGATTTTGCTTACATAATATGCTTTGTCCTTGCGAGGCAACGCCGAAGTAATCCATAATCTTGCATAATTAAATCTTTTACAATGGAATCTTTATTGATTGATAAGATTATAGATTGCCACGAAGTTGTGCCAACTTCTCGCAATGACGCGGTGACAGATGCTTTGATTTTCTGTCCTTGCGAGAGAGTGAAACGAACGAAGCAATCCATCATAATAACGCAATCCTTAGCAGATTCTAGGAAGTAACTCCCCGCTTGGATAATCCAAATATCGCCTCGCACCAAAAGGGGTTTTTAGCACAACTTTGGTTGCGTTTTGAGAAGTTGTGTGTCCGATGATTGCAGCATCTTTTGCGCCTTGTAAATGCAGAATCTCTAAAGCCTTTGTGGCGTCCTCTTTGGCGACGCAAAGCACACACATTCCCTCGTTTGCTAAATTGTAGGCTTCAAATCCTAGTAACTCACAGATTCCACGCACTTGTGGGAGGATTGGCAAATGCGACTCCTCAATCTCTATGCCGATTTTTGAAGCATTTGCCCATTCGTTTAGCACACTTGCGATTCCGCCTCTTGTGGCGTCCCTTAGCGCATAAAGTGTGAGGTTGGAGGCAAAAAGTGGTTCTAAAATAGGGTAAAGTAAAGCACAATCGCTTTGCAAATCGCTTTGTAGCCCGATTTCCTCACGACTAGAATAGATTACCGCCCCGTGTGTGCCGATATTTCCGCTTACAAGAATCGCACAATCTTGCGGAATCCCAAATGCACTTAAGCTTAAATGCGGGTGCAAAAACTCGCCTAAGGCGGTGGTGGTGATGAAAAGTTTATCCAAAGAGCCTTTGGGAAGCACTTTTGTGTCTGCGGAGAGAAGTTTCGCACCGCTTTGCTTTAAGGTGTTTGCAAAGGATTCCACAATGCGCTTTAAATCTGCTGTTAAAAACCCCTCCTCAATCATAAAACTCGCACTCAAATAATGTGGCTTTGCGCCCATCATCGCAACATCATTGCAGCTTCCACAAACGCAGAGTTTGCCAATATCACCTCCTGCGAAAAACAAGGGAGAGACGACATAGCCATCGGTGCTAAGAGCGAATTTATCGGAGTTTTTTAGAATCCCGATTCCAGCGTCTTCCCCACCACTTATTACACAACTTTCCAAAAGAGGATAAAAAAACTCTGTAATAAGGCTTTGGGATTCCACACCACCGCTACCATAACTCAACAAAATAGAATCTGCAATACGCATAAAACTCCTTTTCTTAGGCATAGCGGTAAGCCGAGTTCTGTTTATGTGGCTATTTATCTACATTTTGCCTTGCAGCAAAACTCTAGCAAAAGGCTCAATTCTTGGGATATTAACCATACCTTTCTTGCTGCGGATTGGGCTTGCAAAGCAAAGTGCATTACTGCACTTTCGGTAGGCTCTTACCCCACCTTTTCACCCTTGCCATTGTGGCGGTTTGTTTTCTGTTGCGCTTTCCCTTAGATTGCTCTAGCCATTCTTTAAATGGAATCCTATCCCAAAGCAGCTCGGACTTTCCTCTTAAAATTTAAGCAGCCACTTGCTATACCTGCTCGGATTGTAGCAGAAATGGCATAAAAAGAGTTTTAATTGTGAAGCAATCTAGGATTCTTCCTTGCGTTGCCTCGCAATGACGTTGTGGAAGTATGTCATTGCGAGATTCCACTTGTGGAATCGTGGCAATCTATAACTTTGGATTGCTTATAATTTTGCTATTTGCGTCATTGCGAGACTTCGCAAGAAGTCGTGGCAATCTATAAGAATGCACTTCTTTAAAGATTCCATTGTAAAAATTACTTTATGCAAAATTATGGATTGCTTCGTTTGTTTCGCTCTCTCGCAATGACAAAAAAGCAAATCACCTCGTCTTATAATATATATCACAACCTCTACGAAGTATCGCAATAGCACAAAAGTAAGCGTTTTTGATTTATAAATTTAAAAGTGTAGTGAAGTTCTGCTATGTTTTAATCTTTACTTCATTTGCGAGGCGAAAAGCCATATATAAACCATTTTTTCCAATGGCAACCTTATCCTCTTTGCTATCATTAAGTAACATTTCAACAATCTTAAAAATTAACTCATTAGGAACTTCCCGATTGCATTTTTTTAATTGTTCATTCATATAAAGACAAGCAATAAATAAGATTACACTCTTTCAATCTCCTCAATTTCTTTTAAAGCTTTTAATGTATTTTCTATATCGTTATGATTGCCACTAAGGATACTATCGCGGATTTCTTTGGGCGTTTCATTGCATAGTTTGTTCTCCGAAATATCTTCGGGCTTACTTAGATAAGAACCTTCCTCTTGAAAAACTTTGCGCACAAATTCTTCTGTAAGCTTTCCCATAGTATTCCTTTAATGTCATTTTGGCTAAACTTTTAATCTCTATTATATTTAAAATTAAATTAACTTGGCTATTGCAACCTCTTGATTCCCTTGTTTAGCTCTTGAATCTTTTTCTTGTTTTGAATTAAAATTTCTTCTAGCTCTAGGAGTGTTTTGGGTGAGAGGTATTCTAGTAATTCTATAATTCTTTCATATTGCGTGTAATTTGTTTTCTCATTATAAACCTTTGCGATGATTTTCAAAGCCTGTTTGGGATTAGAAAATAATTCTTGCTCACAGATTCCAAGCGCATCGGCGATATAAGGAATCATATCCGCTTTAATTTCAATATTGCCATTGAGATAGGCATAAATGCTAGAGATACTCGGGGTTTCTCCTGTTTTGTTTGCTTTCATACCAAAGTCAATCAAGCGGTGCGCAAGTTCTTTTTTGCTCATATTTTTTTCTTGCAAGATTTCATTGATTCTTTCAACAACTTTCATTTTATAGCTCTTTATATTAAAACTATAATTTTAAGCTTTATGTTATAGTAAAAGTATAATTTAATTATATAAAAACTATAATTTGTTTTTTAAAACATAAATATTAAGGATTAAAATGCCAAAACTTTCTATTATTATCCCTTTTGGAACGAGTGTGCAAAGAGAATATATCAAACAAAGAGTAATAGAAAAAGCCTTGAATGCTAAAAGTATAGACGAAGTGGAATATCTTTTTGTAGAGGGATATTCAAGCTATATTTGCGAGGAGTTACCCAAGATTATACAAGAAAGCGGACACCAATACATAAAAGACACTACACAACAACAAAAGGGTGCATTCTCACAGGGGGCTTGTCGGAATCTTGGCGCAATTTATGCCAATGCACCTGTAATAATGCCTTTAGATGTGGATTATTATTTGAGCATGGAAAGTTTAAAAAAGATTTTACAATTAATTGAAATTAAGCAAATCCATAAGAATCCCAATCAATTTTTGATTCTACCTTGTATTTTTTTAAATGAAAGTGGAAGTGAGTTTATTATTCAAGCAGAGGAGGATAAAAGGGATAATCTCCTCCTACATGACATCAATAGCAAACAAAATATGCTCAATCGGTTTTTTGCGCCTGCTTCAAGCTCTTTTGTAATGAATCGGCATAAATACTTGGAGATTGGAGGAAATGACTTAGAGTTTGTCGGACACGGATACGAGGATTTTGATTTGATGAATAGAATCTTAAAAACCTGTGCAACTTTTGAATCTCTGCCTAGAAATTTAGACTTTGATTATAGGAATTGGAGTTTTAATGATTTTAAGGGTTTTCGTTCTTGGTTTAGCATCGTAGGATATGAGAGTATTTTTTATGGGATTTGGCTTTATCATTTATGGCATATTGAACCAAATCAAAATGGATATTTGGATAATAGAGAGAAAAATCATCAGAAGTTTTATCGCAATTTAAAGAGATTTAAGAATCTTAGCGATGGAGTGGATTGTTTGCAAGATAAAATGGCTCTAGGCAAAAAGGTGCTTTTATTTACTGCGGAAAATTCTAGTGTCTATAAAGCATTGCGGGGAGTGAGCGTTTATATTGGAGAGCTAGTTTGTAAAAGGGAATATGAGTTTTTTACAGAAGAGAAGTTTGATGAGATAAGATTTTTAGAATTTTTAAAAGAGTGGCAAATTTCTTGTGTGCTTTTTCCAAATGCTTATGGCAACACACAACGCATTTTGATTTATAAGTTTGTAAAAGATTCCAAGATTCCTTTTGTCGTATTTGATAGAGGCGCATTTAGTGATTCTTGGTTTTTTGATACACAAGGTTGCAATTATGATTCACCCTCATATCTGCCAAAATATTGGGATAAACCCTTATCTAGCCTACAAAAAGAGCAAACACAAGATTATATTGAATCTCTTTTAAACGGAGAAAAATTTTTACAAGCACAAGGTCAAAGAATAGGGGGAGCTGGTTTAAGAAGAAAGCTCGGAATTCGGCATAAAAGGGTAATCTTTGTGCCTTTGCAGACGCAAAACGATTCTGTGATATTGCATTTTACCTATGAACCCTTTAGCTGGGAAGGGTTTTTGGAGATTATCAACCAAGTTGCTAGAAGTTATGCAAACGATGATATTGTATTTTGTGTTAAAAAGCACCCATTAACTTTAAATATAGAAAAAGACAAATACGATTCTTTGCTTTTTGTCCCTGATAATACAAATTTTATGGATTTGTTAGAGATTTGTTGTGGGGCAGTGATGATTAACTCTGGGGTTGGAGTTTATGCGATGATAAGTGGCAAGGCTTGTGTGTTGTGTGGTAACGCATTTTATTCTCATCAAGGATTGAATTTATCAGCAAAAGACGAGGAGGAGCTAAGAGCGCAAATCCATAGAATCTTAAGCGGTGAATTTCAAGTAGATAATGAAAAAATGCTAAGTTTTGTGCATTATTTATGGAAAGAATTTTATAGCTATGGACAATCGCAGGTTAAACAGATAAAAGATAGTGAGAACAACCGAATGGTAGAGCAAGTCGTTTCCATTGATTTTTACAAGATTCGCGTAGGAGGACAAAGTTACCTTGAAGCTACAAGTGTAGAAAAAAATGCTTATACATTAAAATCTTTAGCCTACAAACCCTATTTGTATGAGATTAAAAATACTAAAACTAAGAGTTTTTCTATTCCACTTTTAAATAAGGTTTTCTCTAAGGTTTCGCATACGAAGTTTTTTAGACTTTTTAGAAAGTTGCTTACAAGACCAAAAGATTTTGTAATGGATTCTAAGAATCCTTTGGTTAAGCAATTTAGAATCTTTGTAAAATAAAATGAAGGAAAAAGAATGCAAAAATATAAATTCGGGATTCTCTTGGCGGCGACAAAAGATAGTGCCTTTACGATTGGGACGCTTTTATTAAACATTTTAGACAAAATGCCAAACCAAATTGATGTCTTTTATATCGTGCAAGATGGATTCTTACCGACAGATAAACGAATAATGCAAGAGATTGTAGAATCTCGCGGGGGGGGGGGGGTAAATTGCGTGTTTGTTGATTTTGCTTTTGAGGATTTTAGCGCAGAGGTTAAGAAATATAATCCTAGCTTCCACATAGACAAGACAAATCCTATTCTAAGCCGCTATACACATATGAGTTATGCGAGGTTTGAGGCTTTGAAGTTGCTTTGTGAGTGTGAAAGAATCGTATATTTGGATTTTGATATGCTACTTTTGCGCGGGATTGAGGAGTTAGCGCAAGGGGATTTTGATGTGGCTTGTTTTAGAGGAAGTGCAAGTTTATCGCAAGGAATGGGTGCATTATGCCCACCGCAATTTCAAGAAGTAAAAAACTATTCTACTGGGATTATTGTCTTTGGTTCTATGGCACTTGTAGAGATGTATGCGTTTGTGTATCGCTTCATCGCAGAGCATTGCGAGGATTATTTCACGCAGGTAAAGCTCGGCGACCAAGCACTCTTTAGCCTTTATTTACTGACAAATCCGCTAAAGATTTACGCGTTAGGGGACAAATATTATGGAAATGTGAGTTGGGTAAAAAGCAAAGAATCCTCTATTATTCACGCGTGGGGGCAATATAATCGCTTTTGGAATAATAAGCTTTGTGCGTTAGCTTGGGGGCAATGGTGGGTTTATTATCATCGCTGGTTAGAGCTTGGTGGGAGCGCATATAATGGAGGCTGGAAAGCAAAGTTAGAAGTGCCATTAAGTGGTGGTGAAGTGTGGCAGTATTTTGATAGGATTGCTTGGGCGAAGCAAATAATGGAGATTCCTATGGAATCTTATGAGTTGATTGTGCAAGTGGATTTTAAAAACAGGTTAAAATTTACTTTTGCTGGGATTGATAAAAGCATTTTTTTACAAGTTTATTCTAAGAGTATTTATACTTTTGTTTTGGAGTTTTGTTATAAGGGTGGCGTTGTTGCAAGTGAGGTGATTCAAAGAGGGGAGCTAAAAAACACTTTGCCAAGATTTGTAGAAAATCAGTTGGAATCTTTGGGATATTTGAAAACGAAAGGAAAACATCAATGGTATTTAAACTGCAAGATTTGGAAGAGATTTCAAAAATATTACAATTTAATCAAGAATCTAACACTTGGGAAGTAGAGTTTGAATCCTGTGTTGATTTGGAATATTTGAAAATTTATTTAGAGCCAAAGGAAATTTGGGTAAATCCTTGCAGGATTGTTTTGGAATTTTTTGTAGAGGGGGAGTTTAAGACTTTTGAAAAAGTTTGCGAGGTTTATCATCAAGAATTTTTGGATTTTGAAATAAGCAAAAAAGTAAAAACAATTAAAATTTATATGCAAAGTAGTATTGTTGAGTTTTTGCCAGAAAATTTAAATGATGTGGATAGAATCTTTTTTGAAATTACCTTTATGTCTAAAGCTAAAGAGATATTTTCTGCTGATAGTCATTTTTCTTACTTGGCTAGTGTGATAGGAAAAGGCAGGGAACAAAACTTCACTTATAAATTTTTTGATGAAAAGGCGCAGAGTGAGATTATTTTGGAATATTTAGAAAAAATCAAAATCCACCCCATAGCACAAGCCTTTTCTTATTTGCACCTTTATATGCTAAAGAGAGAGGAGGGAGACTTTAAGTTTTTGGGAGATATGGCTTATAGGGCAATGAATTTAGATGAGAAAAATCCCCTTTACAAAATAGCTTTTTTGGATTCTTTGATAAAGCAAGAAAGATTCCAAGAAGCAGATGGGTTTTTGGCAAATATACAGGAAAAGAGTGAGTTTTATAAGGTCTTTTGTGGGTGTGTTTTAACAAAAAGATTCCAAGATATAGCGCAAGATATTTTTAAGAATGCTTATAGGGGTTCAAACATTATGAAAATGGCGGACGCAATAGCGCAACCTTATGGAAAAATTTTAGAAAAAGGAGCGGTAGCGAGAGTAAAAGAGCAATTAAGCTATAAACTAGGAGAGGCTTATTTGCAAAGCAATCTTTTGAATATGCCCTTTAGGCTTTTGGCTATCAAAAAAGAACACCAAATCCTTAAGAAACTACAAAAGAAAATGATAGAAAGAGGAGAGTTGAATCCCCCTAAACCATTGCATAGTTTTGCGGATTATTTTGAGGCTTTGCAAATACAAAATGAGAAAGAATTTAGAATCGGGCAACTTATCATTGAAGCGGATAAAAGTTTTTTGAAATTCGGCTTTCTCACTCTTTATTTTAAATGCAAGGGTTTATTGTAAGATTCTATGGTATGACTTTAAGCTATGACGCAGGAAAACGATATAATTTTATTAAATTATAGGAGTATTGTGTGTCTAATAAGAATAGTAAAATTTCGGATATTGCAAAATTTTTGATTAAGAATGAGAAAGTTTGTTTGGTTATACGAGGTGCTTGGGGTGTAGGTAAAACTTGCCTATGGAGAGAGGTTGAAAAGGAGATTAAAGAAAAAAATAAAGAAAAACAAGTTGTTTATATTGATTTATTTGGCAAGGAAAGTTACAAACAAATCCTAGAAGAAATAGTTTTGAAGGTTAATGAAATTTGCAATGAGAGAGTTAAGAAAATTTGTGATAAAGCTAAGCCATTATTTCAATCTCTTAAAGGTGTGACTTTAGGAGTTATGGGAGTAAATGCAGAAATAAATATTGATGTTAGTTCTATTTTTTCTATTTTCAAGAAAGAGGATTTTAAGAATATCATTGTTTGTTTTGATAACATAGAAAGAAAATCTGACAAGCTACCACTAGATGAAATTTTAGGACTTATCAGTTTGTTAAAAGAAGATAAGTTCTGCAATGTGGTTATGATTTTTGATAAAGATGAATTGGACAAACGAGAATCAAACAATCAAAAAGAACAAAAAGCGAATAGCGAACAGGAATCAAGCAGTGGTGAAGCAGAAAATTCTAAAACTTGGTATGAAACCTACAAAGAAAAAGTGATTGATTATGAGATTCCTATTGAAAATAACGATGAAACAGCGCGCAAAATCATTGAGGAGAATTTAAAGTGGGATACCAAAGAGATAAAGCAAGAGATTGTAAATCTTATCTTTGAATGTTTTAAGCAAGGATTCAAATTTAACAACAATAATAATTTGAGACTATTAATAAAGCTTACGCAACATATTGACTATTTTAATGAGCATTGTTTCTTTAAGGCACAAAAAGAAAAACCGAAAGAAATGTTTTTGAAAGTTTTAAAATTATATTATGAAAGAATGGTGCTTGATATTGGAGAATATTATTTTCTAATACCAAAAGATAATCTCCCAAAGTTTCCTTTTGGTTTTAATTTTTATGAGAATTTCTTAAATAGCTTATTGGAGTTAGACGAAGATTGTAAAACTAGTGCGCAAAGATTTTTTT
The DNA here is from genome assembly GCF_000687535.1 of Helicobacter rodentium ATCC 700285. Lineage (GTDB taxonomy): Bacteria > Campylobacterota > Campylobacteria > Campylobacterales > Helicobacteraceae > Helicobacter_D > Helicobacter_D rodentium. The sequence continues at coordinate 198,453 of NZ_JHWC01000001.1, read as the reverse complement.
TGAAAGAACTTGATAAGGAATCGGTTACTTCATTAAGGGAAATACAAGAGAATTATACAAATGGTAACTTGAGCGACAATCAATACGCGGAATGGATTAAAAACATATTTCAAAATACTGAAAAATCCTTTCTTGTAGATGACCTCACAAACGGCTATGATCGTTATCAAATACTCTTTAAATTATGCGAAAGAATAAAAAAGGAAGAATTACCACAAGAGTATGAGATTAAAGAGCAATACATAATATCTCACACCAAAAAAGATAATGATTCGCTTAATAGTACGCTGAAAGCAATTATTAATGAAGGAGAAAAATATAAACAAATTTATGATGAATGTAGGAATCAGCATAAAACTACCGATTTGGATATTAAAAGTTTTATAAATAGGTTTGATTTAAAAGACAAAGATTTTGGTCGAGGTATAGCAGTAACTTTTTCGCCTAAAGATATAGTTAAATACAATAACTTTCCAGTAAATGAAATAGCAAATGTTCGCCAAATAAATGAAATAGTAAAAGTTTTCCAAAACAATAATGAATTTTGTAAAATATTTTCTGAATATTTTAGTGATAAATTTTCTAGCGACTTTGTTAAGGAATATAATTTGGAAAATCGCCTATTTCAAGCATATGAAGAATTTTTAAATAAAGAGGAATATAAAGTCAAGAAAGAAATGATTAAAGAAAGATTAGAAGAAAAAAGAACAAAAGAGATTTTAAATAAAGAATATAAAAAATATACAGAAAATCAAAATCAAGATTCCCCTTATAAAAAATTTTTTGAGTATTTTGAGGAGTATATGAATAGAAATAATATACCGCGTGTTCAAAGTATTATTAAGGATTCTTTGCCCCAAGCATACAAAGAATTTTGCGGTAAAGATGAAAACAAAGAAGAAAAAGAAAAAATGGAGGAAAATTTAAAGAAAAACCCACTTACTAGCATTATTCTTAAACTAATCAATGAGGAGGAGTGAGAATTCTCATTCCGTTCTTTTTTAAGGGTTTATAATGATAAGCGTGTTAATTCCTGCGATTTTAAAAAATCTCTTTTACAAAGTGGTGATATATTTCCCAAAAAAACTATTTGTGATATAATTTTAATATGAGTAGAAAAGAAATTATTAAAGAAGACATTGCAACTTATAGGGCATATCTACTGCTTTTAACAACTTCATTGTTTGGAATTATTGGATATGCAATCATCAATATTGAAACGCTTACCACTCCACAAATGGTTTTAGGTGTTATAGTAAGCGTTGTTTTGTCGGCTAGTTTTGGGATATTGCTCAAGAAATACTTAAAAACTAGAAAAATTTTGGAGGATATGGAATGATTAATGGTATAATACTTTTTAGCACTGCTTTAATTTGTCTCGTTGGTTGTTTTTCTTATTTGGTTTTATCTATAGACAAAGCGCAAGATAATATTAAAAAAACAAATTAATATTATTTGCGCAAGGGTTTTTAAATTTACGAATCCAAAAACCCTTTTAAAAACTCTTGGTGCAATACCGGAGTAAATTCCAAAACTTGGTGCGTGGCGACAGAGTTTAGCGCGTAAGGGTCGTTTTTGAAAAACTCCTCTGTTGCTTCTTTGGAATCAAATGTCCCAATGACGATTCCACCTGTTTTTGGATTCTGCGGTCCGCTTGCTAAGAGATTCTTACTCTCATAGCCTTTTTGTAAAAAAGCGCGGTGAGAAGGCAAAATCGTTTCAATTTCACTCATTGGCTTAGTATAGGTGATTAAAATCACAAATAGATTTTTCATTTTATTCCCTTGTTTTTAGTTTCTTAAGGATATTTTAGCATATTTTATCAAAAGTGGAATCTTGCCTTTAAGATTCCATTGCAAAAATTGCTTTTTGCAGGATTATGGATTACTTCAGCCCTAAAGTGCTTTGCAATGACAAGGTGGAAAATGTAAATGTGCTAGATTGTGGATTGCCACGAATGCTACGCATTCTCGCAATGACGGAGTGGCAGACGCTTTGGTTTCTTGTCATTGCGAGGCATTAGCCGAAGCAATCTATAATCTTATATCTCGCCTTTTGATAATTCTACTTCAGTTTGAAGTTATGAATTGTTACGAAAACTTTGCAATGGAATCTTTAAAGAAGTGCAATATTATAGATTGCCACGAGATTCTAACGAATCTCTCGCAATGATGGAAAGTAAGACACTCTGTTTGTGGCATTGTATATTTGCGCTAAAGCGGACGAGCTGCTTATACGCTACGATTCCACAAGTGGAATCTCGTAATGACAAAAAGCTACATATTCTTTTTGGCTTCTTCTAATCGTTGCGCATCAGAGATGTTTTGGGCGAGATTGTCCCAACGAAGTTTTGCTCCGCCTAAAATATGAAAGTGCAAGTAAGGTACTTCTTGCCCACCATCTATACCGACATTGCTAATGATACGATAGCCACTTTTATCTAAATTTAAGGTTCGTGCGACTTCTTGGATAAAGAGTGTGAAGCCTACCATTTCATTGGGGTTAAGCTCTTGGAAGTCTTTAGCAAATTTCTTAGGAATCGCAAGAACATGCACAGGAGCTTTGGGTGCAATGTCGTGAAAAGCTAAAAAGTCATCATTTTCTAGCACTTTATTGCAAGGCACTTCGCCTTTGATAATTTTTTCAAATATGCTCATTTGGAAACCTTTAAAAAGTAAATTTTTAATATTTTACCTTATTTTATCTATGGATTTATTTTAGTTTTTAAGAAAAGTAAATAAAAATTTACAATACAATCTCAAAATTATTTTACACAAGATTGGAATGAGATGACAGAAATATTTTCTAAGATTGATAATGCGCAAAGCACTGCGGAACTAGAGGAGATTCGTATTCTTGTAATGGGAAAAAGGGGGAGTTTAACTGCGAGATTTGCCGCGCTAAAATCTTGCGAGGAATCCGAAAAAAAAGCATTGGCTAAAGAACTTAATGCGCTAAAGATGAGGTTTGAAAAAGCTCTATTGGATAAAAAAGAGCAACTAGGGCTAAAGGAGCTTGAGGCAAAGCTCAATGCAGAAAAAATTGATGTTTCTCTCTTTAGCCCAAGCTCTCAAAAGGGAGCAAATCACCCTGTAATGCTAATGTTAGACAAAATTGTAGAATATTTTGTGGGAATGAATTTTTCACTCAATGTTGGACCTTTGGTGGAAGATGATTTTCATAATTTTGAAGCATTGAATCTCCCCAAATATCACCCCGCAAGGGATATGCAAGATACATTTTACTTCAAAGATGGCAAGTTGTTGCGCACCCATACTTCGCCTGTGCAAGTGCGCACAATGGAATCCCAAAAGCCACCAATTCGTATGATTTGTCCGGGAAGCGTGTTTCGTTGCGATTATGATTTGACACATACGCCAATGTTTCATCAAGTGGAGGGCTTGGTGGTAGAGCAGGGTAAGGATTCTGTGAGTTTTGCAAATCTCAAATTTATTTTAGAGGATTTTTTGAGATATATGTTTGGAGATGTGAAAGTGCGATTCCGCTCCAGCTTCTTTCCTTTTACAGAACCAAGCGCAGAAGTGGATATGAGTTGTATTTTCTGTAAAGGCTCGGGGTGTCGTGTTTGTTCGCATACGGGTTGGTTGGAAGTGCTAGGTTGTGGAGTGGTAGATAATAATGTCTTTAAGGCAGTGGGTTATGAAAATGTCAGTGGATACGCCTTTGGTTTAGGTGTGGAGAGGTTTGCTATGCTGATGTTTAGTGTGCCAGATTTAAGAGCATTTTTTGAGAGTGATTTAAGAGTTTTGGAGCAATTTAAATGATTTTTACACGCAGTATTTTAAATCAAATATTACCGATAGAAAATATTTCGGGCGAGGAGATTTGTAAAGTTTTAAATAAGATAGGATTGGAAGTAGAATCCTTTGAGAAAAAAGTTGCACCCCAAAAAGTTGTTGTGGGTAAAATTCTTGAATGCCAAAAGCACCCCGATGCAACGAAACTTAATGTCTGTCAAGTTGCTATTGAGGAAAAAGAGGGTGAATATCAAGTGCGGCAAATCGTTTGTGGCGCACCCAATGCGAGAGTAGATATTTATGTTGCTGTTGCGCTAGAGGGGGCAGAGCTTCCTGAAATTACAATCAAAAAAGCAAATCTTAGAGGGATAGAAAGTTGCGGTATGTTATGCTCAACGACAGAATTAGGCTTCCCAAAAGTTAATGACGGAATCGTAGAGCTTGATTCAAGCATTGGAGAATTGGTTATCGGTAAAGAATTGAGTGAATATCCTTGTTTTAATGAGGAGGTTTATGAGGTTTCTATTACTCCTAATCGTGGCGATTGTATGAGTTTGCTTGGCATTGCTAGAGATTTGAGTGTTGCATTAAAGCTTGAGCGCAAAGCCTTGTGTCCTATGCCAAAAATATCTGAAAATGCTCCCGGAATCGGGAGAGTGCTGCAAGTTGTAGCAAGTGAGAAACATAAAACTTCTTTATTGTTTAAGGTGATTGAGGCTAAGCCTTTTGTGTTGCCTTTAAGTGCTGTTTTGTTTCTAGCTTATAATGAAAGATTGTGCAAAGATTGGTTAGGCAATGCGTTATGTTTTGGGACGCTTTTTAGTGGGGTTCTTTTAAACGCTTATTTGCAGGATTTTTGTCAATTAGAGGATAAAAATGGAAAAGTAGTGCTGAATCTCAAGAAGGATTCACAAGGTTTTGAGTGTATTTACCAAGAGGATAAAAAATTATCCACAATTGGTATTAGAGGATATATGGAGAATCCCTCTAGCACAACTCGTTTGAATAATAAAGAGAGAGAATTTATTATTTTGGAGGCAAGTTATATTCCGCCAGAAGTCATCTCTCAACAAGTAATGGAATCCAAGCCTAAAATAGATGAAAAAATGTTTGCATATTCCTCGCGTGGAAGCAATACGGATTTACAGATGGGGTTATCTGTGCTTTTGAATTTATTTGCTGACAACGATTCTGTGGTATATAATGATACGCAAGAGCTTTTGGACATACAATCCAAAGAATCCATCACCATAGAGATTCCATTATTATCGCGTGTTATAGGGGTAGAAATAGATAGGTTGCAAGTAGTTAATCTTTTGAGGGCTTTAGAATTTAAGGTGGAAATTTCTAATGATGAAAATCTTATCGTTGCTACTCCCCCAACATTTCGTCACGATATTTTAGGATTCCAAGATGTTGCAGAGGAGATTATTCGTTTTTATGGTATTGACAATGTTCCAAGCACTCCATTGGTGTTTGTGCAACAAGATCAAACAAATGACGCTTTAAGGCTTTATCGTTTTAGGAGAAATCTTGCGCAAAGGGCTATTGGAGTTGGTTTTAATGAAGTGGTGCATTTTTTGTTTGAGAGCAAAGAGAAATTGCAACAATATGGATTCCCTCTATTGGGAAGTCAATTAGAGCTAGTGAATCCTATTACTCAAGATTTAAACACTTTGCGTAGCACTCTGTTGCTTGGACTTTTACGCGCAGCAGAGCAGAATCGCAATAACGGATTTTGCGCAATCAGCTTAAGCGAAATAGGTGCAGTGTATGATAAATGGCGAAATCAAAGTGAAAAAATGGCATTTTTGCAAAGTGGTTTTATCAGAGAAGAGCGTTACCCTAATGCCAAAGGTATTAGAGGGGATTACTTTGAATTTTGCGATAGGGTTGCGCGTGTGATTGGAGAATTTACCCTAGAAGCATTCCAAAGCGAAATTAGTCTTTTCCACCCCGGACAATGTGCAAAGGTTTTGCAAAATGGTAAAGAGATTGGAATCTTAGCAACTTTGCATCCACAGGTTGCTTTAGAGTTGGGGTTAGATTGCACTTATTTATGTGAAATTTCTTTGGATTCTTTGAAAAAAGCTTTACCCAAAGCAAAAACATATTCCAAGTTTCAAAAAGCACAACGCGATTTAAGTGTGGTCTTGAATCGTGAGATTCCATATTATAAGCTAAAGGCGGCTATTCATAAATTGAATTTATCCGATGTGATTGGATTTTATCCACTGGATATTTATCAAGACGAATCTTTGGGGGATAAATTGAGTTTGACGATTCGTTTTGAGTTGCAATCAGAATCCAAAACATTAGAAGAAAAGGATATTACTGCAATGATGGATCAGATTTTAGAAATTCTTAAAACAGAATTTAATGTGGAATTAAGATGAAATTGCAAGTAGATAGAGTTAAAACATTTACGCTAGATACGGATAAGATTGCGGCAGATAAGTCTATTTCTCATCGTTGCGCTATTTTCTCACTCCTAAGCGATAAACCAAGTTTTGTGCGCAATTATTTGGAGGGTGAAGATACATTAAACACATTGCAAATTGCTCAAAAATTAGGCTTAATTGTGGAAAGGGAGCAAGGAGGTTTGCGCTTGATTCCGCCTAGCAAGATTTGTGAGCCAAATGCAATTTTGGAATGTGGGAATGCAGGAACAGCAATTCGCCTTTATTTAGGGCTTTTGAGCGCACAAAAAGGAATCTTTGTTTTAAGTGGAGATGAATATCTAAATAAGCGTCCAATGAAACGCGTAACAGACCCTTTGCGAAGTATAGGCGCACAAATCATAGGCAGAGAAGATGCGAATTTTGCTCCTTTGGTTGTACTAGGCAACGAAAAACTAAAGCCATTCCATTATGCAAGTAAGATTCCAAGTGCGCAAGTTAAATCCGCAATGATTCTAAGTGCGCTTTTTGCGCAAGACGATTCTGTTTATTCTGAAATAGAACTTAGTCGCGACCATAGTGAAAAAATTTTAAAGGGTATGGGTGCGCAAATAGAATCCAAAACATTGGAAAATGGGGAAATTAAAATAGAGATTTCATCTTTGCAAGGTAGGAAATTAAACCCATTAAATATAGAGATTCCAGCAGACCCTTCTAGTGCATTTTTCTTTGCTTTAGCTATCGCAATTGCTCCCAATGCGCAGGGTGTCTTGCGCAATGTCTTGCTAAATAAAACGCGTATTGAAGCCTTTAAAATTTTAGAGCAAATGGGAGTTTCTATTCAATTCAAGGTAACTTCTGAAACTTATGAGAGAATCGGGGATATTGAGATTGTTGCGCCTAATACATTAAAAGCGGTAAATGTGAGCGAAAATATTGCGTGGTTGATTGATGAAATTCCGGCTATTGCGGTTGCAATGGCTTGTGCTAAGGGGACAAGTCGTGTTTGTAATGCAAACGAGCTACGAGTGAAAGAAACAGATAGAATCAAAGCAGTGGTGCATAATCTTAAACTTTGCGGTATTGAAGCGAGTGAGCTAGAAGATGGCTTTGAGATTGTTGGGGGAGAGTTACAAAAATCTTGTGTCTCTAGCTTTGGAGATCATAGAATCGCGATGAGTTTTGCGATTGCGGGGCTAGTTTGTGGAATGGAGATTGAAAATGCAGAATATATTAATATTTCTTTTCCTAACTTTTTAGAGATTCTGTCCTCCATTACAACAATTCAAAGGAATTAAATGCGTGTAAAATTAGCCAAAAATTATGGATTTTGCTTTGGGGTTAAACGCGCTATTAAACTTGCAGAAAGTAAGCCAAATGGTATCACTCTTGGTCCATTGATTCACAATGCAAAAGAAATCAACCGCTTAAAAGAGGATTTCAATGTGATTGTCAATGAAAATATTGAGGAGATTCCACAAAATGCTGAAGTGATTATTCGCACACACGGAATTCCAAAACATGATTTACAAAAATTGAAAGAAAAAACCTCAAACATTACGGACGCGACTTGTCCTTTTGTAACAAAACCTCAAGAAATTTGCGAAAAAATGAGCACACAGGGTTATCAGATTGTTATTTTTGGAGATATAAAGCACCCAGAAGTAAAAGGAGTAATGAGCTATTGCCAAAATAATCCTTTGGTAATAGAAAGCTTGGAGACATTAAAAGGGGTTAGATTAGCGGAAAAAGTAGCACTTATCTCGCAAACAACTAAAAATATTGAATTATTTTTAGAAATTGCCAATTACTTAATTCGTAATTGCTCGGAATGTAGAGTATTTAATACAATTTGTAATGCAACTTTTGATAATCAGGATTCTGCGAGAAATTTAGCCAAAGAAGTAGATGTAATGGTGATTGTGGGAGGGAAAAATTCTTCTAACACGAAGCAGTTATATAACATTTCCAAAGAACATTGTGAGGATTGCTATTTGATTGAGGATTTTTCGGAATTAAATGCGCAGTGGTTTAAAGGGAAAGAGACTTGTGGAGTGAGTGCAGGGGCTTCTACGCCCAATTGGATCATTGATAAAATAGTAAAAACCATTGAAAATTATTAATTTTATACTTTTAAAAGGCAAATTCTAGTAGAATTAAAGGATTTTATTTTTTAAAAAGGGCACAGATGGCTGTTGGAATTAACACACACGAGTTAGAAAAGATAGTAATTGACGACAATGAAGACTTCGCTTCAATGTTTGAACAATTTGAAAAAAGAGGGAGCGAGAGCGTTTCAGAGGGTGAAATTGTAGCAATTAAAAACGACCAAGTAATTATTGCAGTTTCGGGCGAGAAAAAAGAAGGCATTATTCCCATTGATGAAATCAAGGACTCTAAGGGCGAGTTGTTATTTAAAGAAGGGGATTTGTTGCCGATTGTGATTATCGGTAAGCGTAATGAGCAACCGATTATCTCACACAAGAAAGCAATCCGTAGAGAGAAGATACGACAATACATTAAAGATTTGGGTGAAGATTATAAAGACAAAATTGTAGAGGGTATTGTAACCAAGCGAAACAAAGGTGGATATGTTGTTGAAAATAATGGGATTGAATTTTTTATGCCAAAGTTTGCAGCAGCTTTTAAAGAGGGAAGCAAAAATGAGGGTAAAAAGATTAAAGCTTGTATCATCAATGTAAAACCCGAAGAAGATAGCATAGTAATTTCGCGTAAGCGTCTATTTGAGCTTGAAAGCACCGTAAAAAAAGATGCCATTGACAATTTATTAAAGCAAGATGGCGTTTTGCAGGGTAAGGTTAAGAAGATTACAAGCTTTGGAATGTTTGTTGATGTAGAGGGTGTAGAAGGATTAGTTCATTACACAGAGATTAGTTACAAAGGACCCGTGAATCCTTCTAAACTTTATAAAGAAGAGGATATAGTTCCTGTCAAAGTTTTGAATTACGACAAGGATAAAAGACGTCTTGCTCTATCTATTAAAGCGACAACAGATGATCCGTGGAAAGAGATTGAAAATGAATTGGAAGTAGGCGATGCGATTAAAGTAACGGTAAGTAACATCGAACCCTATGGTGTGTTTGTTGATTTGGGTAATGATATTGAGGGATTCTTGCATATTTCTGAAATTTCTTGGAATAAAAATATCCAAAACCCTGAAGAGTTTTTGAAAGCAGGGCAAGAAATTGATGTGGAAGTCATTGAGATTGACACAAAAGACCGCCGATTAAGAGTTTCTCTTAAAAAATTGCTTGATAAGCCTTTTGAGCAATTTGCCAAGAAACATAAAGAAGGAGAAATGCTCAAAGGTGTTGTAGCCACTTTAACAGATTTTGGTGCATTTGTGAAATTAGATGGTATTGATGGTTTGTTGCATAATGAAGATGCTTATTGGAATAAAAATGAGAAATGCAAAGATTTGATGAAAATTGGCGAAACGATTGAAGTTAAAATTGCCAAAATTGACCGAGAAAAAGAGCGCATTTCTCTTACACGCAAAGGGTTAATCACTTCTCCTGTAGAAGAGTTTGCTAAAAAACACTCTATGGACGATGCGGTGGTTGGCTTGGTTAGAGACATTAAAGATTTCGGTGTTTTTATCAAAATTGATGATGAAATGGACGCTCTTATCCGCAATGAGGATTTATATCCACTAAAAAAAGAAGAAATTAAGATAGGGGATACAATCAATGGTGTAATTTCTCTCATTGATGCAGAAAATAATAGGATTCGTGTTTCTGTGCGTAGATTAGAGAAGCAAAAGGAAAAAGCAAATCTTAAAAATTTCAATAGTAGCACAAACGATAAAATGACATTAGGGGATATTATCAAAGACCAAATTCAATAAGATAAGATGGAAATAATATGCAAACAAGAATGCTGATTGGAATCTTCTCTTGCTTAACTTGCATATTATTGTTCATTTTGATTCGTAATTATATTGATGCAATGAGTGTGTATTCTTTACCTAAATTTAGCCCCTATGAGCTTGCTCAATTTGAAAGCAATAAAACTAAAATCTTTGAAATGCCACATTGGCTTGATAGATTATCAGGAAAAGATGAGCGCAAGTTTATTTATCCTGCTTCAGAATTGCAAGTTAAGTTGCTTTTTGAAAATGAATTAAAGAAGACTTCTAAAGAAATTTTTAGAGTTTCTGTAGGGGTGATTAACGATTATCAATTTTTCTGTATCAATCAAGTGCTTGGCGCATATAACATAGAGTATTCTTATTATAAAATCGGTGAAAATATTTCACTTGTTGTTGCAACAGAAGATGAAAATTACCTTCGTAGTGTGTTAGAGAAATTAAAACATTACGAAATTAATTATACTTTATCTAAAACTTAAAGGAATGGAGAGTTAAATGTCAAAATATACGATTATTGTATGTGATCATATTCATCAAAGCGGTTTGGATTTGTTGGCAAAAGATGCAGAGATAGAAATGCTTAATCTAGCAAGTTTGCCTAAAGAGGAGTTGAAAAAAGAGTTATATAAAGCAGATGTTGCGATTACTAGAAGCTCAACAGATGTTGATGAAAGTTTTTTGGAATCCGCGACAAAACTGCGTGCTGTTGTCCGTGCAGGGGTAGGAGTGGATAATGTAGATATTGAAAAATCTAGCAAAAAAGGTGTGGTGGTAATGAATGTTCCTACTGCTAATACGATAGCGGCGGTAGAATTGACTTGTGCGCACATTTTAAGTGCGATTCGTAGATTTCCTGAAGCAAATGCACAACTTAAAATAGAGCGCAAGTGGAAAAGAGAAGATTGGTATGGCACAGAATTAAAAGATAAAAAGCTTGGAATTATTGGATTTGGTAATATCGGAAGTAGGGTAGGAAAGCGTATGAAATCTTTTGAAATGGAAGTTGTTGCTTACGACCCTTATATTAATCCTGCCAAAGCCACAGATGTCGGTATTGCATACACAAGAAATTTTGATGATATTTTAAGCTGTGATATTATTACAATCCACACTCCTAAAAATAAAGAAACGATTAATATGATTGATAAAGAACAAATAGCCAAAATGAAAGATGGCGTGATTCTTATCAACTGCGCACGTGGTGGCTTATATAATGAAGATGCACTTTATGAGGCGTTGGAATCCAAAAAAATAAGATGGGCTGGGATTGATGTATTTGCAAAAGAACCCGGAATTTCCAATAAGCTTTTGGATTTGAAGAATGTTTATGTAACACCACATATTGGTGCAAATACTTTAGAATCTCAAGAAAAAATTGCGATTCAAGCGGCACAAGCAGCACTAGAAGCTGCAAGGGGTTCAAGCTTTCCTAATGCTTTAAATTTACCAATCAAAGAAAATGAGTTACCAAGCTTTGTGAAAGCATATTTGGAATTAGTACAGAAAATGGCATTTTTTGCAATCCAAATCAATAAAGACGAAGTGCGTTCCATAACGCTTGAAGCGGAGGGTGAGATTCGGGATTATCTTGCTTCACTTTCTACTTTTGCGCTTGTTGGAGTCCTTAATGCGACGGTTGGGGATAAAGTTAATTATGTGAATGCGCCTTATGTAGCTAAAGAAAGGGGAATTGAAGTAAAATTAGAGGGTAAAGAATCCCAAAGTATTTATAAAAATCAAATCAAACTTACTTTGCTTACTCAAAATGGAGAATTTAGCGTGAGTGGTGCAGTATTTAATGATTCAACACCAAAAATTGTGAATATCAATAATTTTGCATTAGATATTGAGCCAAAAGGTAAGATGATTCTGTTTAGGAATGATGATACCCCCGGTGTTATTGGATTTGTCGGCACAACTTTAGCAAAGCATCAAATTAATATTGCCGATTTTCGTCTAGGACGTTATGGTAAAGAAGCACTAGCCTTAATTATCGTAGATGATGCGGTTTCGTCTGCCGTATTAAATGAATTATCTAGCCTAGAAGCTTGCATCTCTATTAAATATGTAGTGTTATAAGATTCTTTGCAATGGTAACCTATAAGATACCATTGCAATTTTTTGGTTACTTTTTAAAAATTATTTACAATCACTGAAGTTTTTATTAACAAATGTTACTTTTTTGCTTAAATGAAGATTTAATTTTCCTAAAATAAATTATTTTAATTGTTCTTAAATAAAATTTGAATAAATTAAATAGATTAAATTAAATTTTTGGAGGAACTATGTGGCAACAAGTCGTTGATCCGTTAGGAAGTATTTGGCTAAGTGCAGTAGTGGCGTTTTTGCCGATTCTGTGCTTTTTGCTTTGTTTGTTAGTGTTTAAGCTAAAAGGTTACCAAGCAGGGTTTATCACCGTGATTGTCGCAACTTTGATTGCGTTTTTTATCTATGGAATGCCTTTCTCTTTGATTGGCGCAAGTTTTGTGCAGGGTTTTGCGCAAGGAATGTGGCCGATTGCTTGGATTATCATTGCGGCGATTTTCCTTTACAAACTTAGCGTAAAATCAGGTTCTTTTGAAGTGATTAAGCAGAGTGTTATTTCTATCACACCTGACCATAGAATCCAAGTGATTTTGATTGGCTTTTGCTTCGGCTCTTTTTTGGAGGGTGCAATCGGCTTTGGTGGTCCCGTTGCAATCACTGCTGCGTTACTTGTAGGGCTTGGGCTAAAACCCCTTTATGCAGCAGGACTTTGCTTGATTGCAAATACCGCTCCTGTAGCATTTGGTGCGGTTGGGATTCCAATTATTGCGATGACAAACCTTGTGGGCGTAGAACAATATGCGGTTTCTGCAATGGTGGGTAGAATGCTTGTGCCTTTAAGCCTTTCTGTGCCATTTTTTATCGTATTTTTGATGGACGGATTCAAAGGAGTTAAAGAAACTTTCCCTGCAATTTTGGTTGCGGCTGTAAGCTTTACTGGGACACAATTTTTTAGCTCAAACTACTTGGGTGCAGAGTTGCCCGATATTGTTTCTGCGATTGTTTCTCTAGCTTGTACAACAATCTTTTTAAAAGTGTGGCAGCCTAAAAATATTTTCCGCCTTGATGACAAAAAAGATTTCTCTAATCAACAAAAATTAGAGCTTGGAGTGATTGTTAGAGCGTGGATGCCTTTTATTTTGCTTATTATTTGTATTGTGATTTGGACACAGCCTTGGTTTAAGGCACTCTTTGCAAAGGGCGCAATCTTTGATTATACGCAAGTTACCATTATGTTTAACAATATCCAAAGTGGAATCGTAGATCCAAATGGCAAGGCTGTTGGATTAAGTTTGCCGATTAACTTTATCGCACTCCAAGCAGGAACAGCAATTTTACTTGCGGCGTTTTTGACAATTTGGACGCTAAAAATTAAGGCGAATGATGCGGGAGAGTGCTTTTGGGAGACCCTAAAGGAAATGGCGATTCCTTGTATTACTATCGGGCTTGTTGTTGCATTTGCTTTCATCGCAAAAAATTCTGCAATGAGTGCGACTTTAGGAACTGCTTTGGCACAAACCGGACAAGCTTTCTCTTTCTTTAGCCCAGTGATTGGGTGGCTAGGCGTATTTATCACGGGAAGTGATACAAGCGCAAACTTGCTATTTGGTCCATTGCAACAAGTAACCGCTAGAGAGCTAGGCATTAGCGAGGCGTTATTCTTGGCAGCAAACTCTGTGGGTGGTGTTGTAGGAAAAATGATTTCTCCGCAATCTATTGCTATTGCTTGTGCAGCGGTTGGTTTAGTTGGTAAAGAATCCGATTTGTTTAAATTCACATTGAAATATTCTATTGGCTTTATTTTGTTGATTGGAATTTGGACATTTATCATTGCAACAATGCTTGGAGCTATCATTCCAGAAATTGTCCCTTTGGTTAAATAAGGAATCGTAATGAGAAAGGTTTATTTTTTCGCCACTTGTTTAGGAACAGCAGCTATGCAAGAGGCTGTATTAAGCGGAATCAAACTCCTTCGCCGCGAAGGAGTAGAAGTGATTTTTAAAAAAAATCAAACCTGTTGCGCACAACCTTCCTTTAACTCGGGTTACTTTAAAGAGAGTAAAGAAGTTGCGCTTTATAATATTAAACAATTTCCCGAGGATTACCCTATTGTTGTGCCAAGTGGTTCTTGCGCAGGAATGATGAGCCACGACTATTTGCAACTTTTTAAGGGGGATTCTCACTTTGATTTGGTTAAAGAATTTAGCGGACGCGTTATAGAGTTAAGTCAATATTTGGACGATGTGTTAAATGTGGATTATGAGGATAAGGGCGAGAATATCAAAGTTACTTGGCATTCAAATTGCCACGCCTTAAGGATTCAAAATAGCATTAACGCAAGTAAGAATCTTATTAAGCGTTTGAAAAATGTAGAATTAGTGCCTTTAGAGTTTGAAGAGGAGTGCTGTGGATTTGGCGGGACATTCTCTGTCAAAGAGCCTGAAATTTCTAATGCTATGGTAATGCAAAAGATTAAAGATATTCAAAATACCGGTGCAAAATATGTCGTTAGTGGCGATGGAGGTTGTCTTTTGAATATTCAAGGCACGATGAGCAAATTAGGAGTAGATACAAAAGGTATTCATCTCTATGAATTTTTATTGAAACGATTGGAGGGGGTTAATCTATGAGTATAGGGCACAAAATTTCGCACGAACAAATCGTGCATACAAAGTTGAATGATTCCCAAATGCGAGATAATTTGAGTGTTGCTATGCACACATTACAGCGGAATCGTTTAAAAATCATTGATGAGAAATTTGAGGATTGGCAGGGATTAAGGGCAAAGGCGCAACAAGCAAAAAATAATGCCCTTATGAGCCTAGAAGAACGGCTTTTAGAGTTTGAAAAGAATGCCACAAAAAATGGAATCCAAGTGCATTGGGCTTCGGGTAGTGATGATGCTTGTGAGATTGTTTATGAATTAATGAAAGAAAAGAATATCACCAAGATTTTAAAAGGTAAATCTATGGCGAGTGAGGAAATTGGGTTAAACCATTTTCTTGAAAAAAAGGGCATTAATGCGATTGAAACAGACTTGGGTGAGTTAATTTTGCAGCTCAATCACGAAACCCCTGTGCATATCGTCGTGCCTGCGATTCATCGCAATCGTTATGAAGTGGGTAAGATTTTTCAAGAAAAGCTCAATGCTCCTTTAGAATCTGAACCAGAAAAGCTCAATGCAATCGCAAGAAAGCATCTAAGAGATGAGTTTGAGGGCTTACAAATGGGCTTAAGCGGTGTCAATTTTGCAATGAGCAAAGAGGGCGCATTTTGGCTTATTGAAAATGAGGGGAATGGCAGAATGTGTACCACAGCCCCAGAAATTCACGTAGCAATTTGTGGAATTGAAAAGGTGATGGAGACTTTTGAGGACGCAGCAACAATGGTGCATTTACTCACTCCTTCTGCAACAGGACAATTTATCCCAACTTACAATAATATCATTACTTCCCCACGAAAAAATGGTGATTTAGATGGACCTAAGGAAGTGCATATTATCTTGTTTGATCACCATAGAAGTGATATGCTTTCACATTCTGATTATTGTGAAGCATTGCGTTGTATTCGCTGTGGAGCTTGTATGAATTTTTGTCCCGTGTATGATAAAATCGGCGGACATACTTACCAAACCATTTACCCCGGACCTATTGGCGAAGTCATTAGTCCAAATCTCTTTGGGATTGATACAACGGGCGATATTTTGAGTTTCTGTTCACTTTGCGGACGATGTAGCGAGGTTTGCCCTGTTAAGATTCCATTGGCAGATTTGATTAGAAAGTTACGAAGCAATAAAATCGGTCAGGGAGAGAATCCGCCTTTGGGTGCTAGTATGTTGGAGTTTAACAAAAGTGAAGCTTTGGGTATGCAAGGTTTTGCTAAAGTTGCTACCAATGGTGCTTTATGGAGATTTTCACTCGGGAATGCGCATCGTTTTAATAGCATATTGCATCGCTTCAAGGATTCTTTGCCTGTGATTAAGAAATGGAGTGCGTTTAAAGAACTGCCTCAAATGGAGGGTAATCTTTATCAAAAGATTCAAGAATTGCAAGGGGTGCATTATGAATAGCAGAATTGAAAAGATTTCACAACGCAGTAAGGGGCAAATTTTAGAGAGATTGAAAAAAGCTCATAAAATGCCAGATTTTGAATACAAAGCAAGTGTAGATCCTGTGGTGCATATCCAAAGAAGTGGTGAAAAGCTAGAGGAAATGAAGCGCAAAATGACGGACAATAAATATATTGTAGAGGAATGCGATAGCGGTAGTTTGGAGAGTAAAATTAACGAGATTGTTAAAAGTTATGGCTATCAAAAAATGATTTATAGCGAAAGCTTGGGGTTGGATATTGACAAGATTGAAGCAACGCAAAAAGTGTGCTTCAATCAAGAAATTGAAAATTTAAGAGCGGAAGTTTTCCATAGCGATTTTTCTGTTGTTCGTGCAAAGTTTGGTATTAGCTCACACGGCGTTGCATTGGTGCATTCTTCTAGCGCTCAACCTAGAATGCTAAGTCTTGCACCAACACTTTGTATTATGCTATTAAAGAAAGAAAATGTTGTCGGAAGTCTAGCGGAAGCCTTAAATTTAGTCAAAGCTGAAAATGAAGTTTTGCCTAGTAATATTTTATTTATTGCGGGTCCTTCACGCACTGCTGATATTGAGCTTATCACGGTTTTTGGAGTGCATGGCTCACAGAAAGTGCATTTACTACTTTATTAAAACATATCTTTGCAAGGGATTGTCCCTTGCGTCTAACCTCTTAACTAACTTATGCCAATCCTTTCCAACAAAGCAAGGTTTAATTGTGTGTGATTTTTTAGCCTAATAATCTTAAAAGACAAAACAATCAAGAACCCTTATTATTTAACTGCTTAAATTGGCGGATTGCCACGAATACACTGCGCAGATTCTCACAATGATAGAATCTAACTTTGCGTCATTGCGAGGGCTATGCCAAAAATAATCTATAATCTAGCAAATTTGCTTGATTCTTTATAATATCTCTGCCACAACAAAACAACTTTAAAACATTTTTGCATTCTTTAATCTTATTTGTATTGCGGTAATTTCATTTTTAAACAATTCTTATTTATTGTTTAAAAATTTATTTTTGAAGCGGACATAATTTTGCGCTGATTCTTTGATGAGGGCTATTTCCTCTTCTCTTAATTCCCTAACAAGTTTTGCAGGATTTCCTAAGATGAGTGAGCGTGGAGGGAATTTTTTGCCTTTTGTTACAACGCTCCCAGCTCCCACAATACTATTTTCCCCAATGCAAACATCGTCCATAATGCACGAGTGCATACCAATGAGGCAACAAGATTCAATCTTGCAAGCGTGAATAATGCAGTTGTGTCCAATTGTAACATCGTCTCCTATGATGACAGGGAATCCTGAATCTATTATTTCGCCCTTCTCATTAAAGAGTCTGTGCCAAATATGCAAAGTGGTTAAGTCTTGAATATTTGTGCGTTCACCTATTTTGATAAAGTTTTCATCGCCTCGCAAGACGCAGTTAAACCATATACTAGAATCTTTACCAATTTCTACTTCACCGATGATCTTAGCTCCCTCTGCTATAAAGACATCAGAGGCAATTTTTGGGCTTTTTCCTTGAAAATTTATTAACATTTGGTAATCCTTTATTAAATTAAAATTGTTTTACTGACTTACTTCATCAAGCAAGTAGGCAATGTGTTGCCAAGCCGTGTTGGTTTTTTCGCTCAAACCTATCTCACAAGTGCTAGAAGTAGCGAAAAAGCGTTTGATATTTTTATCAGCAAAGTATTGCCCTAAATCTTCCAAAGCATTTTGGTTGAATGTTGGATTGCTGAAGCCTTTATTCCCTGCAAAGCCACAACAATAGGTTTGTGTATGCTCATAGACTTCAGCATTTGTGCAGGATTTTGCAATTTTCTTTATAGACTCCGCATAGCCTCCCCTTTTACAAGCGCATACTGCATAGATTCCCACAGGTTCATTGAGCGGAATAATCTTTAAATGTGGGAGTAAAAAATCGCATATAAAAACACTTATGTCAAAAATTTTTAGGTTTTTATATTCCTTATGTTTTTCTAATTGTTCAAAAATTTCTCTACTACAAGCACTATGGTCGCATACAATAGGAATCTCTCCGTTTTGTGATTCTTTTAATAAATCTTGCAGGACTTCTTTAATGGGATTCATCTTGGGATTTTTTTGTGTGTAGTCCTTGAAAGCTTTTCCGCAGCACATTTTAGAAAGATTTTTAGGGTAAATAATTTCATATTTTGCTTTGTTGCAAAGGCTAGTAAAAACTTCTTGTATTGGTCGCCAGTCTTTTGCTAGGTGTGAGGGGGCAAAAATCCGATTCAAACAAGAACTAAAGTATAAGACTTTATGTGTGGATTTCATATTTTTATCAGGCAAAGCAAAAGAATGAGCGGTTGGCATATACTTTGGGATATAGGGTGTTTTTAGCTTCTGATTCCATTGAAGGGTAAGATTTTTTAAATTTTCTCTCCCTAGAATCTTTGCTCCAAATTGTGCAAAATCAACCGCAGTTTGGGCAAGTTTTACTGCAATATCTATGTGTTTAGAAGCTTGGTTAGCTATAAAATTACCCAACGCGCCAGAGTGATTGTTTTTGTAAGTTGTGGCAATGTTTGCTGTATTGATACTAAGAGGACACATTGTGGCGCACATAGAACAAGTTGCACAAGTTTCAATAACGCTATATTTAAACTTCTCTTCAAGGGCTAGTAGCTCGTCTTTTTCTTGTTGGCTTTTATGCTCTAGCTGTTTTAAACGCGCAATTTCTCTAACAACTGCAATTCTCTGTCTAGGTGTTAGGGTTAAGTTTTTGCTTGGGCAGACTTTTTCGCAGAATCCACATTCCATACAAGCATTGAGATAATCCTCTATGGCATTGGCTGGTTTTAGATTTTGAATGTGTATGTTAGGATTCTCACAGATGATAACATCAGGGTTAAAGAGATTTTTTTCATCAAAAATTTTTTTGATTCTTTGATTGATAGCATAAGCTTTCTCTCCCCATTCTAGCTCTACAAAGGGTGCCATCATTCTTCCTGTGCCGTGTTCTGCTTTGGTGCTACCCTTAAGGCTTACAACCATTTGCGCCAATGCGTCCATAAAACTTGCAAAATTCGCACATTCTTTTTCATCGCTTAAGATGGGTGTGATGATAAAATGCACATTGCCACTTAAAGCGTGTCCGAAAATAATTCCATCAAAGCTATATTGCTTAAAAAGTTTGGTGATATTTTCAATGCCTTGTGCGAAATGAGGAATCTCAAAGCAAATATCCTCTGTGATTACCGTGCTTCCGCTTCGTTTGGTTGCAGCAGAAATGGGCAGCAAACCTTTGCGGACTTTCCACCATTGTTCTTGTTCTTTAGCTTCAAGACTAAAATGTAAGCCAAAAAGCGTAGGAATGGAATCTAAATGTTCTTTTATTGTTTGAATATTTTTTTCTAATAGGGAGAATGTATTGGATTCTAGCTGAATCAAAAGTGCGCAGTTTCCCTCTTGGACTTTTTGTAAATCTTGCGGCATACCCTCTATATGACGCACCGCCTCCAAACAAGCATAATCCATAATCTCTGCTGCGCTCACAATAGTATCATTAGCAGCTAGGACTTGAATCGCCTTTGCGGCTTGTGCTAGGGATTCATAAAAGATTAAAGCACACGCTTTGTATTTAAAATCCTCTTGGGTAAAATACTCCACACGAGAAACAAAGCCTAGTGTGCCTTCTGCTCCAATAAAGATGTGATTTAGAATATCTTTCATTTCCTCAAAATCAATGAGCGCATTTAGACTATAACCTGTGGTATTTTTTATCTTGAATTTGCGCACAATCTCTTGACACAAAGCAGTATCTTCTAGCATTTCTTTTCGCAAAGCAAGGAGATTTTCTGCTAATGCTTTATGGGTTTGCAAGAAATCCTGCATATTTTTTTCATCTGAAGTATCCAAGATGTAGCCATCGTTTAAGATTACACGAATGGATTTGATTGTATGGTAACTATTTTGTTTGACACCGCAACACATTCCGCTAGAGTTGTTAGAAAAGATTCCACCAATACTTGCATTGTTAATCGTTGCTGGGTCTGGTCCTATCTTTTTGCCTAATGGTTTTAATGCGAGATTTGCTTCTGAACCAATTACTCCGCAATCGCACCATATAGAATCTTGTGTTAGATGAATGGTTTGCCATTTGTGAATACAAACCACCAATACACTATCACTACAAGCCTGTCCGCTTAAACTTGTACCTGAACCTCTAAAGGTGAGCGGAATATCGTATTGTTGGCTTAAGGTAATGATTTTTTGAACCTCTGTTTCATTAATGGGCTTTAGTATAAGTTTTGGAATATAGCGGTAGCACGAAGCATCTATGCCATAGGCGAATCTTTCTAAATAATCCTCAAAGACTCTGTAATGCTTAACATTGTCTTTTGTATCAAACAAGAATTCTTTGCATTCCCTAGTAAAACCTTGATAATCTCTATTGATTTGCATTCTGTCCTCATTGGTTTGATGATAAATATTTTACATTTTTTATTGTGTAATGGTTGGATAATTTTCTATATTTTATATTTTTTAATGATGAATTGTTTAAAATGTTTAAAATTTACCCACTCTTATTTTTGAGGATTCTTTTCTAAAGTAAATTTTATCCCTCTATCCATAGTTTTCCTAAGAAAATTCCCCAGCTAAGAAGCGCAAAAGTTACACTAAAAAATACCGCCGCAGAGGCGCAATCTTTTGCAATTTTTGCTTTTGGGTCATAGGATTCTGTAACCAGATCCACATTGGCTTCAATGGCGGTATTAATCGCCTCTGCAATTAAAATTACAAACAAAACAAAGGCTAGGAATAAATGTTCCAAGATAGAAAGTGGCAAAAAACAATCCAAAATCAATGCGGGAACGATGATGCAAAGTTCTATGCGGAAGCTTTTTTCATTTTTAAAGAGGGCGCAAACCCCTTGAAGTGCGAATTTTGTGTTTGCAAAAAAGGAATAGTCGGGTTTCATTATGGATTCTCCTTTAAAGAATCGCTAAAAATATCATAAGATTCCTTATAAAGAGGGCTTTCTGTTTCAAAAAATCCTAGCATTGAGTGTGCAAGGTTATCGTGGGAGAGCTTAAAGTTGCCGTATTGCTTGAGGCGTGCGTTAATGGTTGCGTTGTTATGGTAAGCAATACTTGGAATGTGGATTTGCTCCTGTGGGGCTAGGGCATAGGGCATTCCGTGCAAATAGATTCCATTTTCGCCTAAACTCTCTCCGTGGTCGGATAGATAGAGCACCGCAGTTGTATAGTCATTCACTTCCGCAGCAATATCAACAAGTTCCTCTACAATCCAATCGGTGTAATACAATGTATTATCATAAGTGTTAAGAATCTCCTCCTGTGTGCATTTGCTTAGCTCGTTTGTATCGCAAGTGGGCGTGAAGCGGCGAAAATTATCCGGGTATCTTTTGTAATATGCAGGTCCGTGTGAGCCTTGCAAATGCAGGACATAAAGATTATTTCCCTCTAGGGTTGGCAAGTCTTTGATAAATTCCTCAAACAACACAACATCATAGCCACCATCAAATTGTTTGACTTTGTTTAATCGCTTACAAACCCCTTGACAAGAGCCATAATTATTGTCCAACCAAACAACATTGACACCAATATTTTGCAAAACATCTAAAACATTTTCTTGAAATTCAGAGGTTTTAAAGTCTTTGCGTGGATTAAAGCTAAACATACAAGGCACACTAATTGCAGTAGAAGTGCCACAAGAGGAGAAATTATTAAAATAGGTAATATCCTCGTGTTCCATATATTCATTCACAGAATTGCGTGTATAAGAGCCAAGCGAATAATTTGCCGCCCTAGCAGTTTCTCCTACAACCAAAATCAGCAATTTTTTTTCTTGAGGATTTTTAAGTTTTGTATTCTCGGATAAGGTTAAAAAGGTTGGTTGTTTGGAAAAATCTTGTTTGAAATACTTAAAAGCAGAGTAGAATTGATAGAAGGGGGCATTATAAACCCTTGCTTGTGCATTGTTCCTAAAATAAGGAATCAAGGTTTTAGTTTGGATTAAAAAGAATCCAAAGGCTAGGGCTAATCCTAGGAAAAGCAAAAGGAGCTTGTGCTTGAAGTGTGCTTTGATTCCAAAGTATTCAATCTTGCAACTAAGAATCAGAAGAGTGGGGAGGATTCCAAGAAAAACAACAAATAAAAGAAGTTTTGCATTGAATAAATCACCCACCTCCTTAGCATCTGTTTTTACAACATTTCTTATCATATCCGAATCTATGATAATGCCATAGTTAGACATAAAAAAGACACTTAAACAGGTGGATAGAATGATAAGAATGCTTAAAGGCTTACTTAAATAGGGTAGAAAGGTAAGAGAAAAAACGCTTAAAACTAGCCCAAAGAAAATAAGAGGGATTGAGAGAAACAAAAGTGGATTGTCCTTAAAGTCTATATTGCCATAAAGATAGGAAAAAAGATTGAAATTCATCAAGACAACAAAGAGGCTAACTGCTAGGACAAAGTAAGCCCACGAGACTTTAAGGGGAGGGATTTTCAAGAATGCAAGAGAGTGCATAAAATACCTTTATGTGATTTAAATTGCGAAGTATAGGGGAATAGAGTTAATGGAGTGTTAATGGGGCAAAAATGGAATCTTTACAAGCAAGATTCTGTATTATAGATTGCCACGAAACACTGCGTGTTTCTCGCAATGACGAATCCATCGCAGTCATTGCGAGGGCATTGCCCGAAGCAATCTATAATATTGCAAAAAGTAAATTTACAATGGGAATCTTTTTGGTGAGATTCTACATTATGGATTTGCGCTAGAGCGGGTGAGTTGCTTTTGCAACACACGCCACAAAAAGCTAAAGCTTTGTTCGTAATGACGCAATGGTTTGCTTATTGCTGTGTGGGTTGTGGCAGATAAGAGCAGTTCTGGCATAAAGATTCTATGCGCTTTCCTTCTTTGAATCCAAGAATGAGGGATTTTATGCGTGGCGTGTGCAGAATCTCGTTTAAGCTTTGGGAGTTAAGATTGCCTAGAGGAATCGCGCCTTTGGTGTCAAAACAACAAGGCACAACAACGCCATTGCAGAGGATTCCTAATTGCTTGCTCGCACCATAACAGAATCCCTCTTTGTGTTGTTGTGGTGCTTTTTCGTCTGCCCATTGAAAAAAGGGCGCACCAACAAGATGAATCTTATAGGCTAGGCGCGTTTTAATAGGGGCAATCAAATCAAGGTGAAAGAAGTCTTGTAATGCTTGGTAGATTTCTGTATTTTTGCTCGGTGCGCTTAAGGTTGCATTGAGATTCCAAAGGCGCAGGTTAATGAATTTCTCGCTTTGAATGCGTTGGTGCATTGCGCAAAAGTCCAAAATGGGCGTGAGATAGGAATCCAAATTCACTTTGTTTTTTTGGTAAAGTGCGCTTGTTAGGGAGAAGTTGATTTGGTGGATATTAGGGTGATTAAGTAGTAGGGCGGTATTTTGGGGGGTTAAGTGAAATCCGCTTGTTGTGATTTCAATCCTTAAATTTTGTGTTAAATCCAAATAATCCTTAAGGTTGTGGAGTGTTAAGGGGTCGCCTAAAATATGCAAGGCGCAGAGTTTGGTATAAGGTTGAATCTCTTTAGTAATTTTGCCAAAAAGGCTTAAGGGCATAATTTCTTTAGAATCTTTTGTTGGGGTGCAAAAAGTGCAGTTTAACCCGCAGAAATTCGTAATTTCTATGAAAACTTTTTCAAAGCGCATAGAGTGGCGGAATCTCACTCGTTGCGCAAGACTTGCAAGGGATCAATTTGCGTTGCCTTTTTGGCAGGATAGTAAGAGGAGAGAAAGACAATCACAAATGAACCGATGAGAATCATTGCTAAATCAACCATAGAGAGTTCTAGCGGGAGTTTGTTGCTTCCATAAACATCGGCAGGAAGTGAGATAATGGGGAAGTTTGCAAGGACAAAGAGGGCAATGGCTGCTAGAATCCCACCAACTAGGATTCCGCTAATGCCAATGAGATTACCTAGATAAAGAAAGGTTTTTTTGATTTCCATTGTGCTTGCACCCATTGTGAGAAGCAGGGCAATTTCTTTACGCCGATTCATCACGGTCATTAAAAGGGAGCTGATGATATTAAGTGATGCAACAAGAATAATCAGCATTAGCACGATAAATAAGGCGCGTTTTTCTAGTGCAAGGGCGGCAAAGAAGTTTCCGTTCTGCTCCCACCAACCAACAAAGTGCATTTGTGGATAATGGTCTTTTAGAGCAACAATATCTTTTTGGGGAGTTTTGGAGTAAATATGGATTCCGTCATATACATTGCTCGGCAGTTGTTTGATAGTTTGGAGGGATTCTAAATTGGTATAGATATATCCTTTGTCATAAGCAATCAATCCAGAATCAAAAACGCCTACAACATTAAAATGTTTCATTGTAGGCGTCAAACTCATTGCTGCTGGAGTAAAATGGGTGAAAATTAAGAGCAGTTTAGAATAGAGTTGTAAGCCATATTGTTGTTGTAAGGTTTTGCCTACAATTATATCAAATGCCTTATTTTCATAGGGTGAGCCAAGATTTTGTTGATAGTGCTTTTGTGTGTTTTGAAAAGCGGTGTTAAAAATAGGGTTTAGCTTACTCTCGCGTTCAAAATCTACACCAAATATCATCGCACCCTCCATTTTTTGTCCTCTTTTGGAGATTGCTTGCATTTGCACAAAGGGGCTGAATTGTAAATGCCTGAAGTGTGATTCCATTTCCTCTAGCAAGTTAGAATCTACCGCTTCAAAACCATTACCAATAGCGGTAATAGGATAATTCATAATGAACAATTTGCGTTCAAACTCCTTGTCAAAACCATTCATCAATGCCATTGCGACAATTAGCACCATTACGCCAATACATACACCTAAAAATGCCAAAATTGCCGTAATAGAAATAAAGGGTTGTGATTTGTTGAATCGCAAATACCTGCGCACCAAAAAGGAAATGAGCTTGGCGTTTTGATTGGAGGATTCTGAAGTTAAAGAATGGGCAGACTGCATATTTAAGATTCCTTATGTTTTGCGAGTATGCCACTTTTGGGTCCGCTTTTACCGCAACAATCTTTGTATTTTTTTCCACTTCCACAAGGGCAGGGCGCATTGCGCACAGGCTTTGTATTACCTCCCATTATGCTTTTGGTGGAATCGTTTAATTTTTGACGAGCTATTTCCGCTTCTTTTTCATTTTCTTTAATTGCAGGTTTTAATTGCACTTTTTGTAGCATTTTGACAGCAGTGTATTTGATTTGTGCAGCAAGTTCTAAAAAGAGATTGTAACTTTCTTTTTTGTATTCCACAAGCGGGTCTTTTTGGTTGTATCCGCGTAATCCGATTCCGGTTTTTAGATTATCCATTACATACAAATGCTCACGCCATAGATTATCCAATGTTTGCAAATACACAAGTTTTTCAATTTCACTTCTTGTTTTTTCATCTAGTACTTGCATTTTCTCTTCATAATCGTGGGTTAAGATTGTTTCAATATATCCTTCAAAATTGTTGTTTTCTTTATAATATTCTCTTAAGGATTCTTGGTTTAAGAGTGCATTGAAATCCTCTTGTGCTTGTGCGCAAAGTAGCCCCAAATCGTCTTCTTCGCTAAAAACTTCACTTTTTTGCAAAAGCATTGTAATGGCTTCTTGGCGATTTTCAATAATCTTGTGGGAAATATTATGGTTTGGATCTAGCATTTCATCACGCACACGATAGATTGCCTTTCTTTGCTCATTAGCGACATCATCGTATTCTAGCAAATGCTTTCTTGCCTCAAAGTGCATAGATTCCACCTTTTTTTGTGCATTTTCCACAGAGCGTGTAACCAGTTTAGATTCAATATGTTCGCCCTCATCAAGTCCGAGTTTATCCATAATGCCTTTAATCTTATCGCTTCCAAAAATACGCAATAAGGAATCCTCTAAGCTTAGATAAAATTGACTTGTTCCGGGGTCGCCTTGACGCCCACTGCGCCCCCTTAGCTGATTATCAATCCTGCGTGATTCGTGTCGTTCTGTTCCGATGATATAAAGCCCTCCAAGTGTGCGCACTTCATCGTCAATTTTAATATCCACGCCGCGTCCTGCCATATTAGTTGCAATCGTTACTGCACCCTTTTTCCCTGCGTCTTTAATAATTTCAGCTTCTTTTGCGTGTTGTTTAGCGTTTAGCACAGAATGCGGGATTCTCTCTTTTTGGAGTAAATCGTGGATTTTTTCGCTTTTTTCAATAGAGGCGGTTCCTACAAGAATCGGTTGCCCCCTTTTATGTAATTCTATAATTTTTGTTACCAATGCTTTGAATTTTTCCGCTTCTGTCTTGTAGATTAAATCGTTTAAATCTTTACGTTGCACAGGGATATTTGTGGGGATTGAGACAACTTCTAAATTATAAATTTGCAAAAACTCACTTGCTTCTGTTTGCGCTGTTCCTGTCATTCCTGCTAACTTTTCATAAAGCCTAAAATAGTTTTGATAGGTAATGTCTGCTAGGGTTTGGGATTCCTCTTTGATTTGCACTCCCTCTTTTGCCTCTAGGGCTTGGTGTAGCCCCTCACTAAAGCGTCTCCCCTCACTTAAACGTCCTGTAAATTCATCTACAATAACAACTTCGCCCTCCCGCACGACATAATCTTTGTCTTTTTTGAATAGCCGATTTGCCTTGAGTGCTTGGTCTAAATGGTGGGCTAGAATCGCATTTTCAATACTATATAAATTATCCACACCAAAGAGCTTTTCTGCCTCATTAACGCCTTCTTCAGTAAGTAGAATTGTGCGGGTTTTTTCGTCCAGAGTGTAATGTTTTTCTTCTTTAAGCTTAAGAGCAACCACATTTGCGGCTTTATAATTATCCAAAGTGCGATTTGCGGGACCAGAGATGATTAAAGGGGTGCGCGCCTCGTCAATCAAAATGGAATCCACTTCATCTACGATTGCAAAATGGTGGTGTTTTTGCACTTTTTGGTTGTAGTCGTATTTCATATTATCGCGCAAATAATCAAATCCAAATTCGTTGTTTGTGCCATAGACAATATCGCAAGAGTATTGGGCTAGGCGGTTTGCTTCATCGTAATTTCCGCTAAGGATTATTCCAACAGAATAGCCTAAAAACTCATAAAGCGGACGCATAAGCTCCGCATCTCTTTGGGCTAGATAGTCATTCACGGTTACAATATGCACACTTTTGCCTACCATTGCATTAAGGCAAACCGGAAGTGTAGCGACAAGTGTTTTTCCCTCTCCTGTTTTCATCTCGGCAATTTTGCCCTCGTGCAAAACGATTCCGCCAATGAGTTGCACATCAAAATGGCGCATATTAAGCACTCTTTTGCTTACTTCACGCGTAATAGCAAAGGAATCATATAAGACTTTATTAAGCTCCTCTTTAGCGTCTTTGGCACTTTTAACCCTTTCTTTTAACGCATTAAAAGCTGTTTTTAATTCCTCATCACTTAGTTTTTGATAACTTTCTTCTAAAACATTAATTTTACGAATTTCTTTGCGATAATGCCCAATAAGTCGGTCATTTTTACTGCTAAAAATCTTTTTTGCAAGAGTAAATATCATTGTGTAGCCTTTTTGGTTATCAAAATTTTAATCCTTAAGGTATTTAAAATAATTTAAAAAACTTGGATTTTATCATAAATGCACTATTACTTAGATAAAATGCGACAAATATTTTATAGTATAAAGGAAAAGAATGATTTTTATTGATGCGTGTTTTAAGAAAAAAACCCCTTATACACCGGTGTGGTTTATGCGTCAAGCGGGAAGATATTTAAGTGAATATAAGGCGGTGCGCAAAGAGGCGGGAGACTTTTTAAGCCTCTGCAAGAATCCAAAATTGGCAAGTGAGGTAACCTTGCAGCCTGTGGAGATTTTAAATGTTGATGCGGCAATTTTGTTTAGTGATATTCTAGTTGTTCCACTTGAAATGGGAATGGATTTAGGATTCTATGCGGGGGAGGGACCAAAATTTTCTAAACCCATAGAATCGCAAAAAGACTTGGAAAGTTTAAGCGATGAGGCGCACACGCGATTAAATTATGTCTATGATACAATTTCTCTAACGCGTGAAAATTTGGCTAAAGATAAGGCGTTGATTGGGTTTTGTGGTGCGCCTTGGACGCTTGCAACTTATATGATTGAGGGGGAGGGGAGCAAAACTTATGCGAAGTCTAAAAAGATTTTGTATTCCAATCCGCAGTTTTTACACGCAATCCTTGCAAAAGTTACGCACAATTTAAAGCATTATTTAGAATCGCAAATCCAAGCGGGAGTGAATGCAGTAATGGTGTTTGACTCGTGGGCGAGTGCGTTAGAGGAGAGTGCGTATTTGGAGTTTGGGTGGAAGTATTGCAAGGAGATTGCAGAATTTATTAAGGCAAAATATCCCCATATTCCCGTGATTTTATTCCCCAAAGGAATCTCGGGATATTTGGATAAGATAGATGGAACATTTGATGTCTTTGGGGTGGATTGGAGCACACCGCTTGGAATCGCAAAAGAAAAATTAGGGCATAAATATACTTTGCAAGGCAATTTAGAGCCGTGCAGAATCTATAATGCAGATTCTATGTTGGAGGGTACGCGGGAGATTTTGGAGCTAATGCGAGATTCCGCACATATTTTTAATCTAGGACACGGAATGCTTCCGGATTTGCCACGCGAGAATGCAATCAAGCTTGTGGAGTTTATCCATAATTATCGCTAGGCTATTGCGTTGTTATAACAATAAGGTGGAATCTAAAGAGGGGATTCTGTGTCATTGCGGGGAACGAAGCGGTGAGAGATAAAGCAATCTGTTATTTCGCATAAAACAAGCTTTACGATTCTATATTTTAAAAAACAATGGAATCCCAAAGGAGGCTTTATTATAGATTGCCACGAAGTTGTGCCAACTTCTCGCAATGACGCAATGGTTTGTTTTTTGTCATTGCGAGAAACACCCAGTGTTTCGTGGCAATCCAAATCTAGCATACAAAAAACAAGCAATGGAATCTTAAGTTTCAAGCAACTTTCCAAGTTTTGCGATTTCATTGTCTTGTATTCTTGTAAATTTAAATGATAAATTGCCACGAATGCCACGTATTCTCGCAATGACGAAGTGGGTAGAATCCCGCAAGGACAGGAGTTTAACTATCTTCTAAATTTTCTATGGGGTAGTTTTTAACAGCTCTTGATTCTTTAAAATTGTTTATAGAGTTAAAGCCTATTTTCAAAAAGAGCAAGGCGTAAAATATTAAAAAAGTTATTTTAAAAGGAAAAGTATCAAACATAAACCACCAAATACCACTACCAATACAAGCCGCAATACAAACGAAAAAAGGAGCAACTATAATTAATATCAATATTACTTCCATAAATAAAAAATCATTTTTAAAGAATCCTCTTGTAATATTTTTGCAATTTGCAACTTGATAGAATCCCTTTTTTTGTGGATATTGCGTTTAAAACAACACAATCCCCATCTTTAAAAATATAATCCCCACCGCACCTAAACACTATATTATTAAGCATAAAATCAGTGTAATGTTTATGTTCTCTACTCCCCTCAACTTCTCTGAATATATCTGTTTTAATATTCTATGTTATATGTGTCTGTAAGTATAACTTTATTGACATTAGAAATTCTATCTCACTTGAAAATGGGTAAAAATTTAACATTTAAAAAGAGTTTTTTACAAAATGTTGCAAAATGGAAAAATAATATTTAAATTTAATGGATATGCTGTGGAATCCAATGTATAATGGTTTTGCTCTTAGGTAGCACGAATTGGATTTAGGAAGGAGCTTTATGAATAAAGTTTTAAGTATGATTGGTTGGGCGATTATCGCCTTTATTGGTGCTTGGGGCTTTGGTGTTTTAGCATTACATCAAGGCGAGACAATCTCTGCTGTTTGGATTGTAGTGGCTGCAGTGTGTATCTATATGATTGGTTACAGATTCTACTCTAAATATATAGCAGAAAAAGTTTTGGGGTTAGACGATAATCGTGCAACTCCTGCACTCACGATGAATGACGGACGCGATTTTTGTCCAACGAACAAAATTGTTTTATTTGGACACCATTTTGCAGCGATTGCGGGGGCTGGTCCTCTTGTGGGTCCAATCCTTGCTGCGCAAATGGGATATTTGCCCGGAATGATTTGGATTGTTGTCGGGGTTGTGTTAGCGGGTGCAGTGCATGACTTCACGGTTTTGTTTATTTCTATGCGTCGCAACGGAAAATCACTTGGCGAGATTATCAAGTTAGAACTCGGTAAAGGCGTTGGAAGTATTGCAATGATTGGAATCTTAGGCATTATGATGTTGATTATTGCAATTTTGGCATTGGTTGTTGTGAATGCTTTAGCAGAGTCTCCTTGGGGATTATTTACGATTGCGATGACGATTCCGATTGCGATTTATATGGGAATCCATATGCGCTTTTTGCGTCCGGGAAAAATTGGTGAAGCAAGTATTATCGGATTTGTGTTATTGATTCTTGCTTTATACTATGGACAAGCAGTTGCAGAAAACCCAACTTTATCTGCAATTTTTACGCTTACTCCCGTTACATTGACTTACATTATGATTGGTTATGGTTTTGTTGCAGCAATTCTTCCTGTGTGGTTTTTGCTTGCTCCACGCGATTATTTAAGCACATTTTTGAAAATCGGCGTCATTGTTTTGATGGCGGCAGGAATCTTGATTGTAGCACCTGATATTCAATTTCCAAGCATTACGAAATTTGTTGATGGCACAGGACCTGTCTTTAGTGGGCAGCTTTTCCCATTCCTCTTTATTACGATTGCTTGTGGAGCGATTAGTGGATTCCACGCATTAATTTCAAGTGGAACAACTCCAAAAATGTTAGAAAAAGAATCTCACGCAAGAATGGTGGGTTATGGTTCTATGGTTATGGAATCTGCAGTTGCAGTTATGGCTTTGATTGCTGCGTGTATCTTAACTCCGGGATTATATTTTTCTATCAATGTTGCTCCAGCAGGACTAGGAACAACAGGAATTACTGATGTAACTCAAGCTGCAGCGGTTGCAGCACAAACCATTAATAGTTTTGGTTTTGTGATTACACCAGAGGAGATTTTAAATAAAGCAACAGAAATTGGTGAAAATAGTATTTTAAGTAGAACAGGGGGTGCGCCAACTTTTGCGATTGGACTTGCTACTATCATTTCTGAAGTGCCTTTGTTTAATCAAGGTTCTACTGCATTTTGGTATCACTTTGCAATCTTGTTTGAAGCTTTGTTTATTTTAACTGCGGTTGATGCGGGAACCAGAGCAGGACGCTTTATGGTGCAAGATGTTTTGGGTAATGTGTATGCTCCAATTGGGAATATTCAATCTATGTTTTGGGGTGTGATTGCGACTTTGATTTGTGTTGCGGGTTGGGGTTATATCCTCTATCAAGGAATCACAGACCCACAAGGGGGTGTAAAATCTCTTTGGACACTCTTTGGCGTATCCAATCAAATGCTTGCAGGTATGGCACTCTTGCTTGTGATTGCAGTGCTTTTTAAAATGGGCAAAGCAAAACAAGCTTGGGTTGTGATTTTACCTGCTGCTTGGGTTTTGATTACAACGCTTTATGCGGGTATCTTAAAGCTTCTTCCTGCAAATGGAGAGAGAGTGCATGATGCAGTAAGTCATATTGCGCTTTGGCAAATCAATAGCGCAAAAGCCGCAGAGGCTACAGATCCAGTATTAGCAGAGAGATTCGCCACTATTGCGACAAACAACTTGGTAAATGCGGGGCTTTGTGCATTCTTTATGTTTGTAACTTGCTTGATTTTAATTCAAACAATTCGCATTTGTCTTAAAGCGACAAAGGGTGAAATGGATATTCCACTTGCGGAATCTCCCTATGAAGAAGCAAGCAAATATGAAGGAAAAGTTGCCGCACACGGCTAAAATTTATAAATCCAAAGGGGTTTTTCTCCTTTTGGATTCTATGCTTTTAAAAAGCTGCATATATCCACATCTAATACTTTCTCTACAACATTCACAATTTGAATAAAAAGACACTGACTTTATACCAATTTTTAGTGCTAAATCAGGCTGTAAAATCTCTTTTGTTTCTCTTGTTTTGCGGACAATCTTTGAAATATTTTGATAAAATTTATATTTTCTGTTAGTTTGGTTGCAATGCTTACAACTTTAGGAATTATAGCAATGAGAATAACGATGTGGTAAAACATTAAGAATGAAGCGGTTAAGACTGCAAAAGGCTAAGGTAAATAAAAAACTTGATGAGGCAACAAAATAAATCCCTTGTGGGATTTATACTCATTTATCTACTGCATTCCTTTTATATCTTTTTCTTATATTTTTTTAATCATAAATACCTTACAATGTGAATTTAAGGATATTATATGAAAAGAATTATTGCAACCTTAAAAGCACTTTATAAAAAATCTGATAGATTCTTTCATTTGCTCGTGGGTATGCCAAGTTATGATAAATATGTGGAGCATATGCGGCAAAACCACCCTGATAAGATTCCAAAAACACAGAGGGAATTTTTCAAAGAAGCAATGGAAGCCAAATATGGTGCTGGAAGAAATAAATGCTGATGAGCTAGAGCCATAAGGTTTATGGATACAGAGCAAAGCATTTAAAAATACTCCTCCTCTTTTTTGTAAAAGATTGTCAAATTGTATTTATGTTAAACGAATGGAATCCTAAAGGTTTGGAATTGCAAAGTTTAAGGCAATAGACAAGAGTATGGATTGTTATGAGATTCTAACGAATCTCTCGCAACAACAGAGAATCTATGCGTCCTTGCGAGGCGAAGCCGAAGCAATCCATAATCAAGCATATAGAAAATTTTACAATGGAAGCTTTACAAATGAGATTCCGCATTATAGATTGCCGCGAAAATTTTTCAAATTTTCTCTATAATGACGAAAAGCAAACTACCTCATCATTGTGTCTCCCACTTCTGTCATTGCGAGGAATGAAATGACGAAGCAATCTGCAATCTAGCATATAAAAATTTTTGTAATGGAATTTTTTAGGGTTGATTTAGTTTTGTGGATTGTCAAGAGAATTTGAAATTTTTTTGTGGAGATAAAAAATAACAAGTGAAAATCTATTTTTAAAAGTGGAATGATAAATGCTTTTCAATTTTAAAATTTTAAAAGGAGTTTAAATGCTGTCATCAGTAAATCCCTATGGAATCGGGAAAGTTTATCCAAATTCTCAAGTGGAGGCTTTAAAACCAACAATGCCCACTCAAGAATCCCAAACACAAAATATAGAATCCAAAAACACTCAAGAAGTGCAAGAATTGCCAAATTTGTCGCAAACTGCTTTAGCGATTCGTAAGTTTAGTGATGGTGTAAAAGGTGCAAATGAAATGATTGGCGCAATGCAGATTGCAGATATGACATTAAGCGGTTTAGGAAATCAAATCAAAAGTAGTGGAGAGGATTTAGCGCAATTAGATAACACAGCCAAAGCTGCTCAATTCAAGGGAGAATCTCTATTTGGTAGAGAGCTTACATTAAGTCTTGCAGGAGAAAATGTTGCACTTTCTTTGCCTATGCCAAGTCAAATGGAGGGTTCTATTGGTGAGAACCTAACAAATAAGCATAATGAAATTATGCAAAAAATGCAACAAATTAGCGGATTGATTGAAAAAGCAAGTTTGCCACTTGGTGCGCAAAATACACAAGAATTTGACTTTGAAAACTTTGATCCAAACTCTTTTAAAGGGCTATTTGGGCGATAAAAATAGTTTGGCAGAATCGCACGAAGCGATAATGCCAAATGGTTTATTCTTAAGTATTGTTTCTTGCGGTAACTTTTTCGTCCAAAATTTTATCTAATGTATCTACTACTTCATCTGAAGCAACTTCACCTGCGGTGAGTAAAGATAAAATTTCCTCACTTGATTCTAGTAAGCCTTTGCTTCTGAATAAATCAATTGCCTCTCTAAATGAGGTATGCACATTGTCGTGTGGTGTTTCTAATTCGCCATAGCTTGGCAATCGGCTAAACATTTCCTTGCCATTGCCTGTTTCATACCATTTACCAAGTCTGCAATCGTGATGGTTTGCGAGTGTGATTTCTTTATCATCATTGATGATTGCTTTGTATCCATTGATTTTGAATAGCAAGTGGTCTAGTTTTACAAGCCCAATGAAAGTTGTGTCCAAGACATTTGCGGAATTTAGTCTTACATTCATAGAAGCTTCTCCTACTTCAACAAACTTTTCAACCTCCCCATTGACATGTTGCATCTCATCTACCATTTCCTCTGTGAAAACTTGGACTTCAGAGAAATTTTGGCGAACCACTTGAATATTCATTTCAATCTCTTTGGTTGCCTTTTGTGCGCGTTCAGCGAGTTTTCGCACCTCATCGGCAACAACTGCGAATCCTCTTCCGTGTTCCCCCGCGCGTGCCGCTTCAATTGCTGCATTTAATGCTAATAAGTTGGTTTGATCGCTAACATCTGTGATAAGATTGATAACATTAGAGATAGAATCCAAATCTTGATACACTTGTTGAATCATTGTTTGTAGGCTATTGAGCTTTTCTGTCACATTGGAGACGCTATTTGTGATTCCTTCTTCAAGAGATTTTGTTTGTTGGGCACTTTCTGATGAAGTTTTTTTTGCTTCTTGCAACATTTCAACAGAGGAAGCAAAGTTATCTTGCAAGATTTTTAAATGTTTAGAAGACGAATTGGTAAGCATATCCAAGATTTTATCAAATGTCTTTGTGTGAACTTCATTTGCTTTGAATTTTTCAAGCAATGTTTTATGCTCCTCTTTTTCTTCTACACATTTGCGCAGGGCATTTTCAAGTTGTTCAATTTTTGAATGTAATGTCCTGTTCTCTGCTATAAGCTCTTGCTCCTTTTTTGCATTGCTAAACATTGATTGTCCTTTAAGTGTAAATTTGCTTGTATTTTTAGATAAAAATTCGCTTATTATATCTAAAAGTAACAAAATTTTACTTGAAAGATTATAGGAATTTGATTATTTCTTCTTTAGCATTACGTATCTTTTGTGGAATCTCATCAGAAGTTTTTTCTCCAATGACTAGTAGAATCGCACTTTGTTCCTTTGTGGTGTCTAATTTTAGATATTCATCTAGCTTATTGGAATCAAATCCACCGACAATACAACTTCCAAGCCCTAAAGCACTTGTAGCATTTGCTAAATTGCCCAACGCTAAAAAAACCTGTTCTCTTGCATAATGTAATTTTTGCTCTTGATTCATATTATCAATGAAAGGCTTGTAAAGAGAGATTCTTTTATTGATTTCTGCTTGTGGCAACTTACGCGATTCTAGTTTGGGGATAAAATATTCTCCAAAGTCAAGACGAGCGGTAATGATAAGGATAGCTCCGCAGTTTGCCACTTGGCTTTGGTGGTTTGCAATGGCAGCAATATCTGCTTTTTTGTTTTTGTCTTGGACTATATAGAATCTCCACGGCTCTAAACCAAGTGAGCTAGGGGAAAGACGACCTGCTTCTAAGATATATTCTAAATCCTCTTGTTTGATTGCAGAATCCTTAAAATTCCTGCAAGAATAACGCGCTTTAACAATATCCAAAAATTCTTGTTTCATTCTCATTCCTTTATTAAAAATTGTTTTGCTTTTTCTTTGCTTTCAAAAGCAATAGATTCTATTTCACTTCCCTCAAAGCGCACTTTGTAGGGTTGGTTGGCTTGTGCTTTGCCATAAAGCAGGGTAAGTGAGATAGCAAGGCTTTTATCCTGCGCACTCGCGTCCTTTTCTACTAAACCCAAAGGTCCTATGCAATCTAGTAATTCAATTTTACTCATTTTGGGGTGATAGAAATTTAGCTTTTGATTCTCTTCCTCATTTCTAGCAATCACGCAACGCGCA
Organism: Helicobacter rodentium ATCC 700285; assembly: GCF_000687535.1. GTDB lineage: Bacteria > Campylobacterota > Campylobacteria > Campylobacterales > Helicobacteraceae > Helicobacter_D > Helicobacter_D rodentium. Next base: position 162,415 of record NZ_JHWC01000001.1, on the reverse strand, counting down.
CCATCTGGTAGAATCAAATACCTCCCAAACTTCACAAGCTCCATATCCTCAAACACAACTTCACGATGCGCTTGAATGTCTTTAATTTTATTTGCAACAGAAGTTTCTGTAAGCAGACAACCACCACCGGGACGCTCATAGTAAGTAATGCCATATTTTTCTACTAATTCTAACTGCCGATTCCGCCCTCTACCGCTAATATCAAGGAGGCTCTCTCTAGGAATCCACCCTTTTTGTTCTGGAATCGTGGGCGGTAAAAGCTTTGCTGACATTGGGCGCACAATCAAACCATTTGCCCCACACAGACGCTCTACCTGCCCCAAAGCCTCTGCGCGCTGACTTTTTGGACGCTGCCCTAAAACTTCTCCGCTAATGACAAAACTCGCTCCCTCGCTTTCTAGCATTTTTAGTGCGTGTGCAAACATATTTGCGTGGCAATCAATGCAAGGATTAAAGTATTTTCCATAGCCAAATTTAGGCTTAAAAAGAATCTCATCAAAAAATTGTTTCCTAATATCTACAATTTTTAATTCTGCACCCACTTGCTCTAGCCTTTGACGCAGAATCTCGCTTTTATCGCTCTTTGCGCCAAAGCCAATGTTAAAGTGCAAGGCAACAACCTCAATTCCTAAGTCTTTAATAATCTTAATGGCAAGTAGGCTATCTAACCCACCGCTAAAAAGTGCTAGTGCTTTCATAAAGTATCAAGTCTCCTTTTTTTAAATCGTCTAAATATTTTTGGTATTTTCTTAATAGGAATGCCTTTTCTCTTAATGTGAGGGAATGATCTTGCAAAAGAGATTTTTTCTGCTCATCATAATGTCTGTATAGAATCATAATCATTTGTTGTTTTAATTTTTCTTTGTTTTGGGGTTTGATTTTAGAATCTAATAGGATTCCAATTAATTCGGGAGATTCTAATTGCCCTTGAAGCAGCTTTTGGTATGCGAGATTTTCAGAGTGAAACATTTGTGGTTCTAGGTAGTTTAACACAAAATCTAAAAGATTCTTATCCTCCAAAACGCTTTTGATGATGATTTTTTCTGCCAATCCATAGAAATCACTCTGGCTACTTTGGGTTTTTGGATAGAGGTTTTGCGTGATAGAATTTTGTATAGAGTGCGTTTTAATCAGATGAGCGGGGAGATGGAGTTGTTGTGCAAGCCAAGATTTATATTCCTCTTGTATGACGGGTGAGAGTTGGTGGAGATAGGCTAAAGATTCTTTTAAACACGCGTCTTTTTGCACAGGATTTTTTAAATCAAACTGCTTTAGAATCGTATTTAGCACATAATCAATCAAGGGAATGGGAGAATCAAACAGGCTTTTTAACTCTTCAATTTCTCCATTTTTTACCATATCTGCGGGGTCTAATCCTCCATCAAATAGGACAACACCCCCTTCTTTATTGGCTAGACTTAAAAGACTAGCGGCTTTAAAGGCGGCTTGCATTCCCGCATTATCGCCATCAAAGGCTAAAATAATCTTGGGATTCCCCTTTGCAAGTAGAGGTAAATGCTCACGCGTTAATGCAGTGCCTAAGGTTGCCACCGCGTTTGTAAAACCTGCTTGATGCAACATAATCGTATCTAAATATCCCTCTGTGATGATAATGGAATTTAAGCGGTAAATGCTCTCTTTAGCCTGTGGGTAACCATAAAGAACTTGCGATTTATTGAATAATTTTGTTTGGGGAGAATTGATGTATTTTGCCGGGTGATTGCCTAGTGTGCGTCCGCCAAAGCCGATGATTTTGTTTTGCGCGGAGCGAATGGGAAAAATAAGCCGCTGTGTCAATCTTGCATAATAACGTTTTGCGCCATTTTCTATATCTACGCCAAGCACCCCAACATTGAGTGCATTTTGGAGATTGATAAAGTTGCGTTGCATGTGTGCCATTATTTCATAATTATTGGGCGCATAACCTAGCTCAAAACGCGTTTTTAGCTCTGTTGTGATTCCACGCTCTTTGATATAGGATTCCACTTCGCTATTGAGCATCGATTGATAATATTGATTCATAAAATCCAAAATTTTAAAATCATCATTTTTTTTGTTTTCATTAGAATATTCCAAAGTAACATTGTAGATTTGTGCGAGTTTTTCAATGGCTTCTATGTAACTTAGCTTTTCATATTCCATTACAAACTTGATAGAATCGCCACTTGCCCCACAACCAAAGCAATGGTAGAATCCCTTATTTGCATTAATCACAAAGCTAGGTGTTTTTTCTTGATGAAAGGGGCAACAAGCCTTGTAGCTGCTACCCATTTTTTTTACTTCAATATAATGGCTAATTACTTCTAAAATATCTAATTGATTTTTGAGAATTTCAATACTTGCCTGTGCAATCAATTCCGCTCCAAAATTATTTTCAAACTTAAAAATCGCATATTTTACAAAATTTTATCTATAAGTTTTGTTATAATTTGGAAGATTTTTCACAAAAGGGAAGATTTGAATTTTTTGGAGAACCTTGAATATCGCGACCCGCTTTTTGGCATTGTGGTATTTATTTTTTGTGTTGGAATTGTTAGCCTTTTTGCTTATTATTGGAATTATCTCATCAGCAAAAGACAGCAGGATTCTTTAAATAAATTTATAGAAGGTTTTGATTATATTGGTTTTGATAAGGAAGCACAAGAGTTTTTAGCCCTAAGCCCTAATCCCACTTCTTCCTTGCTTTTTATGGCAAAAATGTATCAAAAGAGTGCAAATTACGAAAAAGCGATTCGTCTTTATGTTGCATTGTTGGATTCCATTCCTAATCCTGTGGATAAAGTGCCAATTTTAGAATCTCTTGGAATCGTCTATACAAAAGCCGGATTCCCTTTGAGGGCTAAGGAGATTTATTTGGAAATATTGCATTATTTTCCGAGAAACCCTCTTGTTTTAAAGGCTTTGATTAGAACTTATGAGAAGTTAAGTTTGTTTAAAGAGGCTTTAAGCGCATTAGATTGCTTGGAGGAAATGCAAGGTGGCACGGGATTGTATCGGCGTTATCTCAAGGTAAAAATTTTAGTTTCAAGTCAGCAAAAAAGTGAGGAGATGACAAAAAAAATGTTGAAAATTTTGCAAGAGGAGCCACTTTTGTCGCGCTTGATTCTAAATTTTTTTAAAGATTTTTATCCCGCGCTATTTTGGGAATGCTTGATGAATATCCCAAAAGAATCTCTTTTGGAGTTGCAAGATTTATTGTGGAATCTCAAAAGAGAGGCGATTCCAGAAAACTTAATCAAAGAATTGCAAAATGCACAAATAACCCCGCAAAGCAGAATCTTAAAGGACATTTTTGAAGCAAAAGGGATTCTGCCCCTTAGTTTCTCACAAAAAGCAACTTTTGAATTAGAAACCCTTTGCCTTTTAAGGACACACAAAAGCTTTCAAGGGGATTTGGGTTTTAGCTATCAATGCAAGTCTTGCAAGGCAACCACGCCTTTGGTTTTTGAACATTGCCCACATTGTGAGGAGCTTTTAACCCTCAAAACACTCGTATTTTTGAAAGAAAAGCAAGATGAAGCGCGTTACTCTTTTTTGTGATGGTTCTTCTTTGGGCAATCCCGGGAGTGGCGGTTGGTGTGGAATCTTGCGCTATGGGCAACACGAAAAGATTTTAAGCGGTGGCGCAAAGGTTGCAACAAATAACCAAATGGAATTAACCGCGCTTATTAAAGGTTTAGAAGCATTAAAAGAGCCTTGCGAAGTTTTGGTAGTTTGCGATTCTAAATATGTCTTGGAGGGTGTGAGCAAATGGCTTCCAAATTGGGTTGCAAAGGATTTTAAAAATGTAAAAAATCCCGAACTTTGGCAATATTATTTGGAAGTCTCCAAACCGCATAAAATCAAAGTGGAGTGGGTCAAGGGGCATAGCGGACATTTGGAGAATGAAAGGTGCGATAAGATTGCTAAGAATGAGGCATTGAAGTTTAAAGAACATTAAGGATTTGCGTGGATTTAAAAGAATTTGAAAAAGTTTTGGGTTATCACTTCAAAAAGGAATCACTACTCAAGGAAGCTTTGACGCATAAAAGTGCGAAAAAAGGTGCGCACAATGAGCGTTTGGAGTTTTTAGGCGATGCGGTGTTGGATTTAATCATCGGAGAGTTTTTGTATAAAAAATTCCCAAACTCTAGGGAGGGCGAACTCTCAAAAATGCGCGCTTCAATGGTGAATGAAAAAGCCTTTGCAAAAGTGGCTAGGCATTTGCATATCGGAGAGTTTTTGTATATCTCTGCTTCAGAGGAGCAAAATGAGGGGCGCAAGAAGGATTCCATTCTCTCTAATGCCTTTGAAGCCTTAATGGGAGCAATGTATTTAGAAAGTGGCTTGGAGATTGTGCGCAAAATAATGCTTGGATTGCTAGAGGAAGTGTATCCAAAGATTGATTTAAACAGCCTATTTTATGATCACAAAACCGCTTTACAAGAACTGACTCAAGCGCAATTTGGGGTTACTCCAGAATATATTGTGCTAGATTCCTTTGGTCCTGATCATCAAAAGGAATTTTTGATGAGTGTGCAGATTAACAAGCAAGAATACGCAAGAGCAAATGGTAAGAGCAAAAAGGAAGCCCAGCAAAGTTGCGCTAAGATTGCATTCAATAAATTAAAAGGGGCAAAATGAATACCTTTGGAGAGGCATTAAGGGTTACAACCTTTGGCGAGAGCCACGGGGAAGGAATCGGGGGTGTGATAGACGGATTACCCGCAGGAATCACGCTAGATATGGATTTTTTACAAACAGAAATGCAAAGACGTGCAGGTGGGCGGAATCTCTATTCCACACAGCGTAAAGAAGCGGATAGTGTGGAGATTCTAAGTGGTGTGTTTGAGGGCAAGACGACAGGAACACCTTTGGGATTCTTTATTAAAAATTCTGCTAATAAAAGCAGCGATTATGATTCTATTAAGAACCTCTTTCGTCCCGGACACGCTGATTTTACTTACTTCAAAAAATATGGAATCCGAGATTATCGCGGGGGCGGACGCAGTAGCGCAAGGGAAACAAGTGCGCGTGTTGCAGCGGGTGCGATTGCTAAAATGCTTTTGCAGCCCTTTGGCATTACTCTACAAAGCGGAATCTTAAGCGTTGGCGGAATCGCAGCGCAAAACTTGGATTTTAATCACGCCTCAAAAAGCGAAATTTTCGCGCTAGATGCGCAAGTGGAATCGGCACAAAAAGAAGCGATTGAAAATGCAAGGAATACGCACAATAGCGTGGGTGGAGTGGCGTTAGTTAGGGCTTGTGGTGTGCCTTGTGGGCTTGGAGAGCCTTTGTATTACAAGCTAGACTCTGCGCTTGGTGCGCTTCTGCTTGGCTTAAATGGCGTCAAAGCCGTAGAGATTGGCGATGGCATAGAATCCGCAAAAAAAACAGGTGCGCAAAACAATGATGCAATGAATCAGAAAGGTTTTATGAGTAACCATTGCGGCGGAATCTTAGGGGGGATTAGTACGGGGGGCGAGATTGTTTTAAGGGTGCATTTTAAGCCTACGCCTAGCATTTTTCTCCCGCAACAAACGCAAGATATTTATGGTAATGCGGTAGAATGCAATATCAAAGGGCGACACGACCCTTGTATTGCGGTGCGCGGGAGCGTTGTTTGCGAATCTAGTCTTGCGTTGATTCTAGCGGATATGTTGTTGTTGAATGCCACAAGCAAATTAGAGAATCTACAAAAAATCTATAATGTTTGAATGGATTTGCCACTTCACGATTAAATTGCCCACCGCGTCATTGCGAGAAAATTTGTAAAATTTTCGTGGCAATCTATAACTTTGGATTGCTTATAATTTTACCATTTGCGTCATTGCGAACGAAGTGAAGCAATCCATAATATTGCACTTTTTAGAGATTCCATTGTAAATTTTTCTGTATGCTGAATTATGGATTGCTTCGTCATTCGCTTTGCTCATTCCTCGCAATGACGGAAGTGGTGGTATGTCATTGCGAGAAAATTTGTAGAATTTTCGTGGCAATCTATAACTTTAAACTGAAGTAGAATTATCAAAGGCGAGATTCTGCATTATAGATTGCTTCGGCTAACGCCTCGCAATGACTAAGTGGTAAGATTTTAAGTGTGCAAGATTATGGATTTGCAAGTGTGGGCAAATTTACTAACGCAAATGTGCGCTTCGGCGTTGCCTCGCAATGACAAAAAAGCGGGGGCGCAAGGACGAGACAAGAGACACAACGGTGAAAATTAACAACTCCATTCTAAAATTTTAATTTTTTTACAATTTTGTTATAATGCCTAAAATTTATTTTAAGGTTAGGAATGCAGAAAATGCAAGCATTGATTTTTGCCGATGGTAAGCTTGGCGTGGGGCTAGGGCATTTAAGTCGTTGTCGGGCTTTGCAAGCAGAATTAGAATCTCTTGAATTCCGCACTAGCCTTTTGGATTCTGCACTTTTAAACGCGCAAACACTCAATACCAATAAGCGTCCGCAGACTTCGCCCCTTAATCCCCCCGTACTCAAACCCACACTTAATAGCGATTCTGCAAAGCCTTATCAACTGATAGTAATTGATTCTTATGTGTTGTCTTTGGATTCTTATATTTTAGCTACGCAATATGCGGAGGTTTGCTTGTTTTTTGACGATACTTTGCGCTTAGATTATCCTAATGGAATCCTGCTTAATAATGCGCCGTGTGCAAATGTGGCGCAATATAGAGAAAAATACCCTCATCATTTGTTGTTTTTAGGCAGTGATTATCGCTTGTTGCAAATGCCTTTTTTGGAGGCTTTGAAAAAACCGCCCATTTCTCTAAGGCAAGAAGTGAAAAATGTTTTAATTACACTTGGAGGAAGTGATATTTTAGGCTTAAATCAACCCTTAATCACCGCGCTTCAAAAGGCTTATCCGCATTTAAATTTGCATTGTATCACAAAGGATTCCACAATTTTGGGTGCTAAACTTTATCGGGATTTGTGCGCACAAGAAATGGTGGATTTAATAAGGCAAATGGATCTTTGCATTTGTGCTTGTGGGCAGAGTTTGGGGGAGATTCTAGCCTGTGGAATCCCCGCTATTGCCTTAGAGGTGGTAGAAAATCAAAGAGAGAATCTCAAGAGTTTTTCTCATTGCGTTTTAAGTGTGCCTGAAGCCTATTTGCTTCCTCATACTTCCATTTGTCATCAAGTATTGGAGCATTTTTGCGTTTTGCAATCTCTAAAATTTCGCCAAACCCATCAAAAGTGCGCTTTAGAGATTCTAACTCGTCCAACAAAATGGAGAGAGAGTTTAGATGTGTTATAATCTGCGTTCTATTTTAAGATTTAAGGAAAAATTATGAGAAAATCAATAGGTTTATTGGTATTTGCAAGTATGGCACTTTTTGGAGATTCCACGAAAGAGATTCAAATGTATTCTAGCCCGACTTGTGGTTGCTGTGAAGAATGGGCGAAGTATATGAGCGCAAAAGGCTTTCAAGTGAAATCACATAAAGACGATGAATTATTTATGAAAATTAAAGAAGATTTTAAAATCGCTCCAAAATATCAAAGTTGCCATACAGGAGTGATAGAAAAAAATGGTATAAAGTATGCAATAGAAGGGCATGTGCCAGTAGATGCCGTAGAATGGTTATTGGAAAACTCTCCAAAAGATGTGATTGGTGTTTCAACTCCGGGTATGCCACAAGGAAGTCCGGGAATGGAGCAAGGAACCTACGAAGAATATCCTGTTGTGTTAATGACAGAGGGTGGAGGTTACAAGGTTTTTGGCATTTACAAAGGGGAGAAAATGTTAAAAAGCGGAAAGGTGAAATAGAGATGAATCTTGTTTGAAATTTTTGTTTTTAGTTTGGGGAATTTAACTTATAATTTTCTCCACACGATTCTAAGGAATGTAGCGCAGAATCTAGGCTAAGCCTAAGTGCTGTTAGGCTATATTCCACGCGTGGAGGCACTTCTGCATAGACTTTGCGCTTGATAATCCTTATCTCTTCAAGCTCTCGCAAGTTTTGTGTAAGCACTTTTTGAGAGATACTCTGATTTTTAGTCGCACCCACAGATTTTTTCAGCTCACCAAATCGCTTTGTTCCGCTAAGCAAATCCCGCACGATGATGATTTTCCATTTATCGCCGATGAGGTTTAGAGTTGTCTCAATCGGACAAGGTGAAATATACGCATTCATTTTTGCTTCCTTTTATGAGGAGATTCTAATTTAGCGGTAAAGGGTAGAGCAGGAAGTGCAATCGTGCAAGAGGCAGTGAATGCAGGGTTTGAGGTGAGTGCGTTTGTGAGGAGCAAAGTGCAGTTTGATGAGAATGGCTTTATATCAGCCCTGCAGCAATGTTTTATGAGGGGAAGCGCGGAATTATGAATGGATAGGCGAGGAATTTAAGTTAGTGCAAAGGGTGAAAGTAAGGTGTCTTATAGCACTTATGCGACTGCGCTTGTGCAGCTGCTTTCTAGTGGAGAGTTTCAAATGTGCCACAGAATAAGTCTCATTGAATCGTAGATTTTAAATGGTGGGTTCTTGCTCCTAAAACGAGTGAGTTCATAGCAAATTTTGCTATAATGCACAGACTTAAAAAGCGTTCAAAAAATCCCATCTAAAAAGGTTTAAATTTGGCAATATTTAAGATTATGGATATTGAAAATTGGGAGAGAAAAGAGCATTATCATCACTATTCTAATGTTACGCAATGCACTTATGGTATCACAATCAAACTAGAGGTGTCCAATATCATAAGGGATTCTTTGAAGTTTTATTCCACAATGATTTATTACATAGCAAAAACCGCAAATAGCCTAAAAGAGTTTAAAATGTCATTTGAGGATTCTAAACTTGGGTATTACGATATTATAAATCCAAGCTATACGCTATTTAATAAAGATACTAAAACTTTTTCATCTGTTTATACAGAATACAATGAGGATTTTCATTTATTTTACAAAAACTGCCTTGAGGATATGAGGAATTATAGCAACAGCAAATCCTTTGCCCCAAAACCCGCAAATATCAAGAATCTATTTCATATTTCCTCTATCCCTTGGGTGTCGTTTGAGGGGTTTTGTTTAAATATGCATCAAGGTTTTGATTATCTGCTTCCAATCTTTACAATGGGAAAATATTATCATAATGGCAATCAGATATTTTTGCCCCTTGCGATACAGGTTAATCATAGGGTTTGCGATGGGTATCATCTAGGCTTATTTGTCAATCATTTGCAAAATTATCTGTTGAATCATTGGAAATAGGCGTGCTTAAATCTGCTTGGGATTGGTAATTTATGGAATGCTTGGAATGTGGGCATTGGAGCTTGTTTTTAAGAAGTTTGCCACCTTTTGAGTGTCGGGAATAACTTGGTGCAGTGTGCTTTCATTTGTTCATTGCTCATTCCCGCTTATGCGCCATACATTGCACACATTTGTATATACTCTTGCAGTGAGACTTTATCTATAAATTCGCCTTTGTCATAGCAATACTTGCAATAATCAAGGCTTATGCTTCCATCTTTTTCTAGCCCCATTTGTTCCTTTGAATTAAGGGGCATACCGCAACTTTGGCAGATTGTATTTTGCATTAAGAATCCTTTGTCATATACTCTGCGAGGAAGTTAAAAAACTCTTTGGAGACTTCAAAATGCCCAAAACGTAGTTTGCTTGCGTAGGCTTTCCATTCTTGATGTGTCTTTGCCACGTTTAAAGGGCATTCTCGCTTAATTTCGCTCCATAGCACATCACGCCTAAAGGGAAAGAAACCTTTAAACATCTCCACTTGATACACATTTTCATCAGCGATTTCACCAAGTGCCGTAAATGCTTGATAAGGTTCTTTAGATTCCATAGTAAGCTTTGGGCTATAATAGATGATTTATCATTTTGCTTCATTCTTTTAAGCGGCGCGGCTTTGCCGTGGCAGAGTTGGCAAAATCCCCCTGCTTGTCCTATTTGAATATGATTTTTTGATGCTATGCCGATGAAGTAGCGCATTGGGTGTCCTATAAATTTTTTTCAAAATCATTGATAAATTTCTCATAACTATCTAATGGTCTAATATCAATATTGTATATTCCATTTTCTTTTTTCTCAATAATTACACAATCAAAACCTAAATTTTGCATTTTTTCATAAGTTGCTATTTCTCCCTCTCGTAATCTTAAGGCTTTCTTTAAAAGCCAATTTGCTAAATCATCATTTGGATTGCTCATCAATGCTTTAGAATTGTCTTGACAAAGCTTTACCTGCAAATTTTCATCAAGAGGTGTTCTTAAGGTGAAAGGTATATCGCGAGAGGGAAAAAAGTTTGGACAAAGCTGATGAATCTTTGTAGGGACAGGAATATAAACCTCTCCATATTTTCTTTTTCTTCCTCCAGCATTCCATTGATTTAAACCACTTTTTTCAGGCACATTTTTTTCTTTGCTTTTTGTGCTATATAATGGCAAAATAACATAATCAACCCCCGCAATTTTTGGCTCTATAACATTTGCTCCTAAAAGATTATCTTTAAGCAAAAGCAAAAACTCAAAAGGGTTTTCTAAAATTTTTATATCTACACTAGAAAATTTTTGTGGAATATAGAATTTTCTTTGCAAAACATTTTTTGAACGATTAAAATAATATTCATTCACACCATCATAAAAACTTAGACTTGCTTTAGTGTCCTTAATGTCTCTTATATTGTCTATATTGATTTTTTCATAATCTGTTTCAAAAAATATAAGTTTATTTGTATCCCTTGCAATAATATGGTAGATTGAATTTGTAATTCCATATAAATCGTTTGCAAGTTGGATTCTCTCATTTCGCAATATTGCTAAAGTCTTAGCTAATTCTATATTTGCTTTAGTTTTTAAAATTTGAGAATCCTTGTTAAATTCCGCTACTTTTTCAATGCTTGCTTTTTTATTGCAAATAAAAGTTTTTAAACCAATGCCTAAATTTCCAATTTTTGCATCATAAGCAGTATCGGAACGACTTAAATTTTCTGCTTGAAAACATTGACAAAAAAGATTTTCCATTGCACGATAATGCAAAAATGGTGTGCTATTTTCGCTGAATAGTTTTGATAGGCTAGAAATAATCTGCAAAGATTCCACATAATTTAAGCTTTTTTCTCTATCAAGCTTGAAAAAACTTTTCATTGCAAAACCTTTAAAATTTCTTTTGCAATCCTTTTAACCAAAGGATAAGTGATAGAGTTTCCAGCTTGAATATAAAGTTTAGAATTTGGTAAATTTGGTAATCTAAAGTTTTTAGGATAACCTTGAAAATTAAAACATTCTCTAGGTGTTAATTTACGAATACCAAAATCATCTTTAATGATTGGCACATTATGCCCCCCTGTTCCCATATTTGCAGTTAATGTAGGACAAAGATTTGATTTGTTTTCTCGCACATAAATTCTACGAAGTTGATAAATTGTATCTTTCTTAACAACCTCTTTTTCCAGCCATTCATAATATTGACTTTTAGGTGTGTAATAAAACAAACCTTCCTGCTTTTTTGAAATAAGGCAGGAATGAATTGTTTTTGTAAGCTTAATAGGTTTTGGAAAAGTAAATTGATGATGATTTTTAACTTGTAATTTATCAAAAGCTACAATGAAAATCCGCTCTCTATTTTGAGGAATATTTGCGTGAGTGGCTGAATTTAAAACTTCATTATACACACAATAACCTAATTGCTCTAAAGTTGATTTAATCACATCAAAAGTTTTTCCTTTATCGTGGGCTTTAAGATTCTTTACATTTTCTAAAAATAACACTTTTGGTTTATGTTTTTCTGTGATTTTTGCAATTTCAAAAAATAGTGTGCCTCTTGTATCCTCAAATCCTTTTTGGTATCCAGCAATAGAAAAAGCTTGACAAGGAAATCCAGCACATAAAATATCAAAATTTTGTGGGATTTGATTTTGGGTAGATTCTAAAGTAATATCACCAAGAAGTAGAGTTTTAGGGAAGTTTAAATGATAAGTTTTTTGAGCATTGGGGTCTATCTCACTAGCAAATAAGCATTTACCCCCACTAAATGCTAAATGAAATCCACCGATACCAGCAAAAAGGTCAATAAAGGTTATTTGAGTATTGTGCATTATTTTTCCTTATTAAAATCCAAAATAGTATCATAGCAAATTGCAAATAAAATTAAACAGATTCAAGTAATCCAAGAGGATAAGTTTTCTTGGTGTAAATTGTGATAATATCACTTTTAAATTCTTTGCAATTTTATATACTTCCATATTTTAAGGTGAAATCAAGGTTAAAATATGAAAGAAACCAATCGAAACAATCAAGCAAATTCATCGCGTAGGAGATTTTTAAAGTTTCTAGGCGTGGCAAGTGTGAGTGCTGTGAGCGTTAATGCGACACAACCCACAGATTCTAAAGTTTCTAGTCTCGCACACAATCCCCAATACAAAATGGCTTCCATTATAGATTTGGGATTGTGTGATGGGTGCAGAGATAGGGAGATTCCCGCTTGTGTCTCTGCGTGTAAAGCAAAAAATAGTGCAAATTTTCCCGAACCCATAGCGGAGATTCCCTATTATTTCCCGCGAAAAGTCTATGAGGACTACTCTAAGGATAGAGAAAATATTAAGCGACTAACGCCTTATAATTGGACTTATGTGGAATCTCTAAAGGTTGAGGATAGGGAGATTTTTGTGCCTAGAAGGTGTATGCACTGCGATGACCCGACTTGTCAAAAGATTTGTCCCTTTGGTGTGATTTCTAAGGATTCTAATGGCGCGGTAAAAATTGATGATGAGTATTGCTTTGGCGGTGCAAAATGTAGAGATGTATGCCCTTGGGGGATTCCACAAAGACAAGCAGGAGTTGGAATCTATCTTAAAATCGCACCCAAACTCGCAGGGGGAGGGGCAATGTATAAATGCGATGGTTGTGCGGATTTGTTAGCAAAAAATCAAAAACCAGCTTGTGAGGTGCAATGCCCTAAAAAAGCCATAATCTTTGGAGATAGAGAGGAGATATTACAAAAGGCTAGGGCGTTAGCACAAGCATACAAGGGAGATAAAGAGGGGACTTATCTCTATGGAGATAAGCAAAATGGTGGCACTTCTACCTTTTATGTCTCGCCTGTGTCTTTTGAAAGCATACAAGAATCTTTAAATGCAAAACACAATTTCACACAAGAGCAACCGCAAAAAATTGGGATTCCGCATATGAATTTAGAGATTAAAAACTTTGTGAGTGAGGATTCTGCTTTGATTAAAAGTGTGCTTTTAGCTCCTCTTGTGGGAGTTGTTGCAGGAGGCATTGCTGTGGCAAGGGCAAATAGAGCCGATAAAAAGGAGAGTAAATGAAAGAAGCAAAAATACAAAGACAAAGTGCGCAAAATAGAATCGTGCATTGGGGTGTTGCAATCAGCATTTTTGGGCTTATTTTTAGTGGAATCTTGCAAATGCCTGTGAGTAAGCGTTATATGCTCAATGAATTGCCTTTAATGGCGTGGAGTGGGGATTATTCTATCTCTTTGGTTGTGCATTATGTATTTGCGATTGTTTTATTATTCTTTGTAGGATTCCATTTGATGTTTCACTTTGGGCGAAAGGAGTTTGATATTCTCCCTAAAAAAGGAGATTTTGGTAAAAGCATTGCTGTGATTAAGGCAATGTTATTTAAAGGAGAAGAGCCACCAAGTGAGAAATATTTACCCGAGCAAAGACTTGCTTATGCGGGAATTGCGATGGTGATTTTGCTTTTAGTTGTTACAGGAATAATAAAAACTTATAAAAACCTAGCGGGATTTAATTTAAGTGAGGGAGTAATGTTTTGGGTTACGCAGCTGCATAATTTGGGAATGTTTTTGATGATTTTAGCAATTATTGGGCATTTAGCCGCGTTTATTTTTAAGGCAAATCGTCCCTTGCTTAGTGGAATGTTTAGCGGAAAAGTGAGTGCAAAATATATCTTGCATAGGCATAGGCTATGGAAAAATGGAGTGGAACGCGCAAAAGGGGTGTTAAAGGAATCTTAATATTTTAAAAGGGCATTCCATAAAAAGCAAAAATTAACTTGTGGCAAAGTATAATAACGCTTTTAATTTTGTAGGGGTTTGTAATGTCCAAATTTGAAACAAAATATATCTTTGTAACGGGTGGTGTTTTAAGCTCGTTGGGTAAAGGAATCACTTCATCGTCTATTGCAACTTTATTGAAGCATTCGGGCTTTAAAGTTGGAATCTTAAAAATTGATCCTTATATTAATGTAGATCCCGGGACAATGAGCCCCCTAGAACACGGCGAAGTGTTTGTAACGCACGATGGGGCAGAGACGGATTTGGACATTGGGCATTATGAGAGATTCTTAAATATGGATTTCTCCTCTAAAAACAACTTCACAACCGGACAAGTGTATCTAAGCGTGATTGATAGGGAGCGCAAGGGCGGATATTTGGGTAAGACAATCCAAGTGATTCCGCATATTGTAGATGAGATTAAACGTAGAATCCGTTTTGCAGGAGAGGGACACGAAATTTTAGTTGTGGAGCTTGGAGGAACGGTAGGCGATATTGAGGGATTGCCATTTTTAGAAGCAATGCGTGAGATGAAGCACGAGTATGGAATGGAGCGCGTGATTAGTCTGCATGTTACTTTGATTCCACTCATTCGTGCCGTAGGTGAGCTAAAAACAAAGCCCACCCAACATAGTGTGCAAGAATTGCGCCGCATTGGAATCACGCCACAAATCATCATTGCGCGGACAGAAAAAGAGATTCCAAAAGAGCTAAAAAACAAGCTTTCTATGAGTTGCGATGTGGATTATGACTGCGTGATTATGGCACAAGATGCAAAAAGCATTTACCAAATGCCACTAAACTTTTTAAAAGAGGGTGTTTTAGTGCCGATTGCTAGATTCTTAAAGCTTCCGGACTTTACGCCCGATATGAAAGAGTGGGATTTGTTAGTCAAGCAGATTTTAGCTCCGCAAAATGAAGTAACCATTGCGTTTGTGGGCAAATATTTAAGCCTTAAAGAATCGTATAAATCCCTCACAGAAGCCTTAATCCACGCGGGAGCAAATTTAGACACAAAGGTAAATATCCAGTGGGTGGATAGTGAGGAGTTAGAGAAAAATCCAGAATCTTTAGAGCAATTAAAATATGTTAATGGAATCCTTGTGCCGGGCGGTTTTGGTGAGCGTGGAATCGTGGGTAAAATGGCGGCAATTACTTTTGCAAGAGAACATAAGATTCCATTTCTTGGAATTTGTTTGGGTATGCAGTTGGCAATGATTGAGTTTGCGCGTAATGTGCTTGGAATCAAAGAGGCAGATTCTATGGAGTTTAACGCGGATACAAAAGAACCGGTGATTTATCTCATTGAAAATTTTATTGACCAAAATGGAGAGCAACAAATCCGCACACACACTTCGCCAATGGGTGGCACAATGCGTTTGGGCGAGTATGAATGCCATACAAAAGAGCGCAGTAAATTACAAATTGCATATCAAGGGCAGAAAATCGTAAGAGAGCGGCATCGCCACCGCTACGAAGCAAATCCAAAATATCGCGCTGCATTGGAATCCAAAGGAATGGTAATTAGCGGTGAGAGTAATGGGCTGATTGAAGCCATTGAGCTAGAAAATCACCCGTGGTTTGTTGCTGTGCAGTTTCACCCGGAATTTACCTCTAGGCTACAAGCACCCAATTTGGTAATTTTGGAATTTATTAAGCAATCTATTGCAAATATCCATTAAAGTTTTGTTGTGGCTTTACAACTTCCGCAGTTAGATTACGCAAGTGTGGAATCGCTACTGCAAAGTCGCTTTGCAGAGGATACGATTACGCGTTTAAACGACTTGCCTTTACCGGAATCTTTAGCAAATCTTGCGCATATTGCTAGAGAGATTCAAGAAGCCATTGCGCACAATCAACGCATTGTAATTGTGGGCGATTATGATGTAGATGGGGTGGTGTCGTGTGCGATTTTAGAAGCATTTTTTAAGAAAATTAATTATCCCATCGCAGTAGAGATTCCCAATCGCTTTGCCGATGGATATGGGCTTTCACAATCTGTGATTGCGCGTTTGGATTGCGATGTGATTATCACCGTGGATAATGGGATTAACGCCATTGAAGCGGCGCAAATTTGCAAAGAGCGCGGAATTACACTCCTTATCACCGACCATCACACACCTCAAGAAGTTTTGCCTGACGCTTTGATTTGCAATCCAAAATTATCCAAAGATTTTCCAGAGCCTGAAATATGTGGGGCTTGTGTGGCGTGGTATTTGTGTGCCGCATTGAAAAATGCAATGCAAATCAAAGTGTCAATGGTGGAATTTTTGGATTTACTTGCTTTAGCGATTGTGAGCGATGTAATGCCATTGCGCGGAATGAATCGTGTGTTGCTTAAAAAAGGTTTGGAAGTGTTAGCGCAGAGCAAACGCACCGCATTAATCCACCTAAAAGAGAAGTTTAGTAAGCATAATGTAGATGCGCAACTCATTGGCTATTATATCGCGCCTTTGCTAAATTGCGCGGGGAGAATGGATAGCGCAATGTTGGCTTATAATTTTTTGGTTACAGAAGACAAGGCGGAATCCAAGAAGCTTTTAGAGCAGTTGGTGGAGATTAACGCAAAGCGCAAGGCATTGCAGCAAAGCATATACGAGGAAGCTAAAGCAATGTTTTGCAGGGAAAAGGACTATGCGGAGATTCCATTTATTTTGGTGTTTAATTCTGCTTGGCACGAGGGAATTATCGGAATCATTGCGGCGCGTTTGAGTGAGGAGTTTTTAAAGCCAAGCATTGTGCTAACTTTAAAGGGTGGAATCTTAAAGGGTTCTATGCGCTCTATACATACGGATTGTATGGAGGTTTTAGAATCCGCAAAAGAGTATTTGTGTGAGTTTGGTGGGCATTTTGGGGCGGCTGGACTTAGCTTGAAATTGGAAAATTTAGAAGCTTTTAGGGATTCTTTAATACACTTCCAATACACCAAAGCCCATAAGGATTCCGCATTTAATAACGCTTTGGGTTATTTATCGTTGCGCCATATCACCCCAGAGCTATTTACAATGGTGCAGAGTTTCGCTCCTTTTGGCAATGGCAATATGATTCCAAAATTTTATGTGCAAGCAAAGGTGGTGGATGTGCGTTGTTTTGGGGCAGGGCATAGTAGCGTGAGATTGCAAGAAAAGGGCAGAGTGTGTAATGCGCTAGTGTTTAATCAGGACTTAAGCGCAAAGATAAACCAAGAAATCGCTTGTCTTTATGCGCTCCAATGGGATTCCTATACTAAAAAGGTAATCTTGTATGTGGAGCATTATGCTTAAGGCAAAATGTGGAATCTCTCTGCGCCCAAAAAAAGTTTTGTTTTTAATGCTTCGTGTAAAAACTATTCAGCAGTGTTGGAAGTAACACTAGTGCGCTAAGTAGCATTAGCAACATTACAAGAGTGGTGAGGAATCCAAAGTAAATGGTGGGGATAAAATTGCTGCTCATCATCGCACAGAATCCCACAACAATAATAAAAGTCGTATAATACATTGCGCTTCCGATAAAGTGATGTGATTTTAAGATTGCCTCTTGTGCGGAATGGTTTTCCATTTCAACCTTGAAGCGGTGGATATAGTGAATCACATCATCTACGCCGATTCCAAGCGCGATTGCAGCAATTGTTACACCCATTAAATCTAGAGGAATCCCGCTAACCCCCAAGATTCCAAAAATCGTCCCCAAGGGAATGAGATTGGTTAGCAGCGCGATAAAGGCGAGTTTGACACTCCTAAAAATCCATAAGAAAACCAAGAAAATGATTCCAACGACAAAACTTAGGGTATCCACTTGCGAGGAGATGAGGTTTTGTAGTAGATTGTTGTATAAAACCATTGCGCCATTGATTTGTATCTCTACATTTTCTTTTTGGGCTATTTCTTGCAAATCCTCTTTGAGTTGTGTGATAAAGGCATTGCGCTTTAGGCTTTTGTCTGAATCAAAGGTGCGCAGGACGAATCTTAGCTGGTTTTGTTCTAGGTTGGCATAGGGATTAAAAATCTGCGCTTTTAAGGAATCTTGCGCATTTTTATAGAGGAATGCAAGAGTGAAATCATCGGCATTGATACCTAATGTATTTACCAAGCGCACGAGGCTGTATAGGCTTAAAATAGAACCTACATAAGGATTCTCCTCTAAGGAAGTATGCACACTTTTAGCTAATCTTATCTTTTGACTATCAAACCAATAAATATCTTGCGATTCTAGTGCATTAAACTCCGCTTCAAAATCATTTTCCAAAGCTTCATTTGGCGCGGTATTTTGCGGTGTTTTGTTTGGAAAGGTAATAAGAATCTCCAAAGGCACGGTTCCACCTAAGTCTCTATCAATTTTTAATAAGCCTTGCTTGATTTCACTAGAATCCTTGAAATAATTGACAAAGCTATTTTCCACCCTTACATTTTGGATTCCATAAAAGCTAAAGGCGATACAAAGGAGCGCAAAGAAATAAATCATCTTGGGTTTTGTGATTGCAAGAGTGGCGCAGGATTGTAAAAAATTTTGTTGTTTGGTAGAGAGTTTCGTAATGGTTTGTGGCTTTTTAAATAGGGCTAAAATACTTGCAAAAAGCACAAAGGTAAAGAGTAGGGCGACACTCACGCCAAGACTCATCACAATGCCCAAATGGATAATGGGCAAAATATCGGAATAAATCAGACTAAAAAAACCAATCATTGTGGTGAGGGCAGCAAAAAGGCTTGGCATTTGCTTGGTTAAAAGCACGGCTAGGAGGAGATTCTTTTGTGAGGCTTTGGGAAATTTAGAATAAAATTCCAAATAAGAGACGATTAAATGCACCACCAAAGAAACATTAATAATAAGGAGCAAAGAGACATAATTAGACGAAACAACGGTGATTTTAAATCCTAATGCAGCAAAGATTCCGCTACTTACTACAAGGGTAAAAAGGCAGATAAAAAGCGTCAGAAAGACGAATCTAAAATGCCTAAAAAATGCCCAAAGCATTAGGGCTAAAATCACGCTTAAGCTTGTGCCATAGGTAATAAGGTCGGATTTGACATAGGCAATCATATCACTTGCAATGAGTGGGATTCCGCCAATTTGTAGCCCACTAAATTGCTTTTGCAGGTTTTTAAGTGCGGTGATTGTGGCGTCCTCTTGCGCTTGGAGTCTATCTTTTTCTAGGGAGATTAATTTTTGAATCTCTTGTTTTTGGGCTTCCTCCGTTTCTGTGTTTTTTAGCTCTTTGAGTTGTTTAAGACGCAAATCGTCTTTAAGATAAACAACAATCCCCGCAGTTTTGGAATCCTTAGAGATTAAATTTTGCACATAAAAAGGGTGGTTTAGAATTTCCTTTTTGGCTAATTCAAAATCTATTTGCGGAGAGAGTAGTGTAAGATTGGATTTTAAGGATTCTTGCAAATCAAGATTGGGTACGCTTTTTAGCAAGGGTGCATTTAAAATGCTTAGGATTCCATCAATGTGTGGAATCTCTTGTAGGGCGTTGGTGAGTTGTTGCAAGGTATCAAGGGAATCTTTAGAGAATACATCGCCGTCTTTTGGGCTTAGGGCTAACATTAAAAAATCTTGCGTTGCATAGTTTTTGATAATGGATTCATAGGTTTTAAAATCTTTGTCGTTTTCTAGTATTAGACTATCTGAACTCGCGTCAATGGGAAGCTTGAGCGCAAAGAAACCAAAAACAAACAATGCGACAAAGCATAAGGCAAGGGTAACTTTGGGGGCGCACAAAAGTGCGCGGTAAAAGCGCAAAGTGAGATTATTGCTTGGGGGATTCAAAATGGATTTCGCTTTGGAGTTTAGCTAGGAGAGTTTGAAAATCAGCATTAGTTAGAATATCGTTAAATTGGGAGCGGTAAGTTTGCACAACGCTAATGCCTAAAATATCCACATCATAAATCCTCCAATCGCCCTTGCTATCGTAGAATTTAAAGATAATGTAATTGAGTTTGCCATCTAGCACCATAGAGGTTTTAAGGTTGTAGCGGTTGTTTTTGGTTTGTTCTCCGCCCACCACTTGCATTTCTTCATCTTTATAGAGGCGCAATTTGTCCGTAAAGCTTCTTTTGAGATTCTGCTCAAAGGCTTGATTGTATTGGTCTTGCTGTTCTTTGGTAAGTGTTTTATAGTTTTGTGAGAGGGAGAGTTGCGCCATAAGTTTGTAATCAAAAATGGAATCAAACATTGCAAAGATTTCTCGTGCGATTTGTTCTATCTGCGCATTCTCGGCTTTGGAATCTTGAGGATTGTTGGTGGCATTTTTTTGCAATATTGCAAGGGTTTTTTGGATATTCTGCTCCATTGTGCTTTGGATTTGGTTTAGCTCTAGCCCAAAGGCTAGGGAAGCAAAAAATCCAAAAACAAGGCTGAAAGTCAATAGGATTTTATTAAAAGATTTTAAGGTTTTCATTGCTGTCCTTTGTTTTCTGAAATGAGTTCCGCGCGTCTTTGTTCATAGGAATCACGGAATAAAATATAATTATCTAAGGAATCTTGACGCATAGAATCTAGTGTTGCCTTGTGTCGTGCCATATAGTTTGCTTCTGCTAAAACATCTGCACTAACGGCTAATCCTGTGGGGTCAAGATAGGTGGTCGGATAGGCAAAAAGATTCAAAGGCATTGCTAGGGTATCTCTTAGATTGCTAGGTCCAAGTAAGGGCAGGACAATGTGGAATCCTCCGTCCATTCCCCATTTGCCAAAGGTAATGCCAAAGTCATTGCGATGAGAGTATAAGCCATTTTCTGAAGCAACATCAAAGATTCCTAAGACTCCCGCTGTGGAATTTAGCACGAAACGACCTAATTCGTCCATAGCGTTTTTGGGTTCTCCGGCAAACAGAAGTGCAAGGAAGCGCAAAGGAGAGTAAAGATTATCAAAAAAATTATAAATTCCAAGCTGATAGCCCTTAGGCATTGCCACACGATACATATCTAAAACGGGGCTAAAAATATAATCATAAAGCCCCCAATTCACTTCGTGCATAAAGCGGTTGTAGGTAATCAGAGGATCTTTAATGGGGGCAGAATTGGAGTATTCACTCTCAAAATCGTTGATAAAATCCTCATTTTGTGTGGATTCTTGCGCACAGAGAGAAAGTGCTAAAGCTAAGAGGATAAAAAGAAATTTACGCATAGGATTCCTTAGAGGTGTTGTAAAATTTGTTGCGTGAGTTTAGGTGCACTCAAACCAAGTTGGGATTCTATTGCCTCTACTTTGCCGTGCGGAATAAAGGCATCTGCAAATTCAAAAGAATGGATTTTGATGTTTAAATGATGCTCTTGTGCGAATGCGCTTAAGATTTGTCCGATACCGCCTATTTTTACACTATCGCTAAAGACGAACCATTTTGTGTATTTTTGTCCAAGAGAAAGTAAGCCTTGTGTGTCTAGCGGTTTTACAAAACGCAAATCCACAAGACTACAAGCAACTCCTGCTTTCTCTAGCTCTAGCAAACATTCATACGCTCTGCCCACTCCATTGCCATAGCCTAGCAATAAAATCTCACTTTGGGAAACCTTTAGAATCTCTAGCTTTCCTAGTTCAAAGGGTGTGGCTTTAAAAATTCCTTCGCTTAATTTAAAGGATTTTCTAGGGTATCTAAAGGCACAAGGTGCGCTTGAGAGATGATTGGCAAAATGCACACAAAGGCTTAAAGTCGCTTGGTCGCGCGGGGCAAAAAGCACGAAATTTGGAATCATATTCAAATAGGCAATGTCAAAAACGCCTTGATGTGTCTCGCCATCTTCGCCCACGATTCCTGCTCTATCAATCGCGAATTTTACGGGGGTTTTCATAATCCCCACATCGTGAATGATTTGGTCAAAGGCGCGTTGTAAAAAGGTGGAGTAAATCACTACAAAGGGCTTCAATCCTTCTTTTGCAAGAGAGCTTGCTTGTGTTGTGGCGTGTTGCTCCGCTATGGCAACATCCCAAAACCTCTCTGGAAATGCTTTGATGAGCAAATCAAGCCCCGTTCCACTAGGCATTGCTGCGGTGATTCCCACAACTTTGGAATCCTCTTTGGCAATTTCTAGCAGGGTTTGCGAAAAGACTTGCGTAGGGGATTTTGCATTACTCTTGCTTAGGGCAGTGCCTTTTTGCCTGTCAAAAGGGCTTACGCCGTGCCATTGCTCCAAATGTCCCTCTGCTGGAGGGTATCCCTTACCTTTAAGGGTTTGGGCGTGGATTACAATGGGTTTTTGAATGCTTTTTGCAAGTTGCAAAGCCTTGATGATTTCTTTAAGGTTATGCCCATCAATGGGTCCAATATAATCCAACCCGAGTTCCTCAAAGAATATTCCGGGAGTGATGAGTTTAAGGGATTCCTCAAACCGCTTCGCAAGATAGGTAGCATTGGGCATATTGTTTAGGATATTTTCAATTTTACCTTTGATTTTCTGTGTAAATCTACCCGCAATCGCTTGAGAGAGGTATTTGCTGATTGCTCCTATGGGTTCTGCGATGCTCATTTCATTGTCGTTTAGGATAATCACCATTGGATATTTTCGGTCTCCAAGCTCGTTTAGGGCTTCATAGGCAAGTCCTGCACTCATTGCACCATCGCCGATTAAAACGACAGGAATCTGGTTTGTCCCTTGCAGAGAAAATGCCTTTGCAACGCCTACGCCTAAGGAAATAGAGGTGGAGCTATGCCCGGCGATAAAATAATCGTGTTCGCTTTCGCTGGGTTTTGTGAATCCACTGATTCCATTGATTTGTCGCAAACTCTCAAAATTTTCCCAACGATTGGTTAGCAGCTTGTGCGCGTAGGCTTGATGGCTGACATCAAAGATAAAAGGGTCTTTTGGGCTATTAAAGACGCAGTGCATACCGATGATAAGTTCCACTGCACCTAAAGTAGAGCTTAAATGTCCTCCATTGTGAGAAACAACCTCTAGGATTCTATCACGGATTTTTTGTGCAAGTTCATTTAAGAGGGTAAAATCCTCTTCACTCCATTCCTTTTTGGACAGAATCTCTAAATATTTGGGATCTAAAGGCATTATGATTTATTCTCCAAAATGGATTTTTTCAAAGTTTCAAAGCGCATAAAAATATCCCCATCAATGTTCCCCTCATTGCTCAAAATCACCACACCGCCTTTGGCAATGGCTTGGTCGGCTTCTAGCGTAACATTGGTTAAATCTTTCAAAGACTCCTTTAAATCCTCCAAATCGCCCGGAAAGACTTTAAGCGTAACCTGTGTGTTTTGTGATAAGTCTTGCAAGAGTGCGCGGGCTAGAGAGGAAGCAATCTTTGCGCTATTGGTACTAACTTCTGCTAAAATCACCTCTTTAGCAATGTCAAGTGCTATGGAGCTTAACTCTTTTTCTAAGCCCAAAATGTGATTTTTGGATTTTGCAATATTGGCGTCTATTCGCTGAATGCTGATTCCATAAAGCTCTTTTTGGCTATTGATTTGTGCTTCTAATTCCTGCTTAGCTTTTTGGTAACCCTCATTGAGTCCTTGCTCTTTAGCCTCTGCTTTGGCAACACTGACTTTTTCGTCAATCTCCCTTCCTTGCTTGTCAAATTGTTCTTGTAATTTTTGCAAGGATTGCGCTAAAACATCACTTTTTTGTAGGATTTTATCAATGACTTCTGTTTCAAAGAGTTTCAGTGCAGGAGCGTCAATGCTTGGTTCGGCTGGTTTTGGAGCTTCCTCTAAAATTTGCATTGTGGGTTGTGGTTGGGGTGCTGCTTCTCCTTGCGTGTTGGATTCTGCACTTGGTTGGGATTCCACTTTTGGGGCAACCTCCATATTCCTAAAATTATATTTTTTAATATCGTGCCTTTCTTTATGGGCTTCTGTAATGATATTTTCGTGTTCGCTAATGTTATTCAATGGTATCCTCTTGTTCGCCGATTTGGATTATGCCTTGTTCAGAAAGTGATTGCACCGTCTCTACGATTCTACGTTGTGCAGCTTCCACATCTTTAACTTTAACAGCACCTAAGAATTGCATTTCTTCTAAAAATTGTTCCCCCGCCCTTTGAGACATATTTCCCATAAACTTTTGCTTTAATTCCTCTGGAGAAGCTTTGAGGGCTAAAATTAAGTCTTTTTTATCCACGATTTTTAGAATCTCACGAATCGCATTATTGTCAAGCTTCTCAATGTCTTCAAAGGTAAACATCATCTCCTTGATTGCAGCAGCTAACTGGTCGTCAATTTGTTCAATATAAGCAATGGTGGCTTTAGCGGCTTTTTGCCCTAAGCGGTTAAACACCTCTGCAACAGCGCGGATTCCACCCACCTCTACTTTATAGCTTGTGAGGGATTCTAATTTGTTTTCTAACACGGTGGAGACGCGTTTAACAACATTTGGAGAAATATCTCCCAAGTTTGCCATACGAATCGCAATTTCTGCGCGTAAATCATCGGAGAAAAAGTTTAATGTCTCCGCTGCATTGGTGGGGTCCATATGCGCTAAAATTAACGCAATGGTTTGTGGGTGTTCGTGAATGATAAAATCCGATAATTGCTGCGGACGCACACGCGAAAGGTAGGCAAAATTTTGTGAAGATTGCATTGATTTTGCAAGCTTGTCTAAAACTTTTTTTGCGGCCTCTGGTCCTAATGTGCGATAGAGTAATTCTTTAGCATATTCAAAGCCACCTGTGGAGATGTATTGATTGGATTGGAAGATGGCATAAAACTCCTCCAAAACCGCTCCACCTAAGGCTTTATCTATTCCGGAATTTTGCGCAATGTATTTGGAGACTTCTGTAATGGAATCTAAATCTAAATTTGAAAAAATTTCACCTGTGATTTCATCGCCTAGTTGCACAAGTAAAATGGCGATTTTCTCCGCCATTGAAAATTCATCGTATTGTGCTTGTTGTCTTGGGCTTAGTGTAATAGAAGGCATTAGTGTTTTCCTCCTCCACCCATATTGTCTAGTCCTAGCTCGTCATGCACTAGAGTTTGAAATAGGTTTGCAAGTTCCGCTGGTTTTTCCATAGCAATTTCCTTAATCTTTTCTAATAAAACATTGTATTTAATCTCATCTTCATTTCCTCCACCAAAGCCAAGTTGGTCTTCAATCCTGCGGCGCACTTCATTAAGTCGGTCATTATTTTCTTCCTCATCTTCATCAATCTTAATAAGAGAATCCAATTCCTCCTCTTCGTCTGCTTTTGCCTCCAACATTCTTTCACTAAATGGCACAATCACTTTCTTGTAGAAGAAGAATAGAATCAAACCTACAATTGCATATTTCACTAACGGCATAAAAGGTGCTAAGAGTGCAGTGGTAGCTTCCAAGAACCGCTCAAGTGGTGTGCGCGCTTTGAAACCGGAGAGTTGCCCATTAAGTTGGAAGTTGCTTACAGAGACTTCATCGCCTCTTTGTTGATTGTATCCAATAGCTTGTCGCACAAGAGCTGAAATTTTTTCCATTTCTTCATCGTTTAAAGCGGTATATTCTAGTTTTTCTACTCCCTCTTCATCTAGCTGACGAGAATATTTTCCATCTACAACAACCGCAGCAGAGAGTCTGCGAATGGTGGCAAACTCCCCTTTGATATTGGAAATGGTTTTGCTGATTTCAAAATTTGTGGTATTTTGTGTTTTTTCGTATTTTTCTTTTAAATCATTATCTTCTAGTCCTTGCACGGGTCCGATATTGCTTACTACGCCCGGCACACCACCGATTTCCTTAGGTCGGAATCCCTCACGCTTCTCCTCCAAGTCTTGAATGCTTCGCACAACATTGTTTGGGTCGTAATACTCTTGGGTGCTTTCTTTTTGAGCAAAGTCAAATTCTGCTGTAACTTTTGCAACAACCCCTTCTGCACCTCCTGTGATAGGTGCTAAAATATTTACAATCTTTTCTTCTAAAGTCTGTTCAAAATTGGTTTTATAGCGCAGTTGTGCCGCTGCAAGTTCTCTAGCTCCTCCTAATTCGTCTAGCTCACTTAATGGCTCACCTTTTTCATTGACAACTTCAACATTTTCAATTGTTAGATTTGGAATCGCAGAGGAGACAATGTTTTTGATTCCTAGAATCTGTTTTGGTGTTAGAGCTTGTGCGGGTTTGAATGTAAGGACAACGGAAGCGGTTGGAGGTGTTTGCTCACTAACAAACACGGTTTTTTCAGGTTGCGCTAAATGCACGGTAGCTTTTTGAATGGGTGCTAAACTCTCAATCGTGCGTGATAATTCCCCCTCAATTGCGCGTAAATATTTAATGCGTTGGTCAAAATCCGTTGCCCCAAAATCCTTTGTATCAAAGATTTCAAAGCCGATTTTACTGCTTTTTGGGATTCCATTGCTTGCTAATTTCATTCTTTGTTCATAGACAAACTCTTGAGGAATGAGAATCGTATTATCTTGTGGGATTCTATAAGGTATTTTGTCTTGTTGAAGTTGTTGGACGATTAAGGCACCATCTTCTGGGCTTACCCCCTCAAATAGCACCGCATATCCCGGATATAAAACTCCTGCTCTATTGTTAGAATTCCATACAACAAGAGCGGCGATAAATCCAACTACCGCAACAATAGTTGCTAAGATAACAATTTTTTGTTTTTTGTTTAGCTTTTTGTAAAGGCTTCTAATTTGTTCAAAAAGTGCTTTTAAATCCAATGTTAGTTCCTATTTTCTAAATATTGTTGAAATAACATAAAAAACTTTTTATTTTGCTCCTCTGTGCCTAATGTAATGCGGATTGCATTTAAGCCATAGGAGGACAGATTTCTAATAATCATACCTTTTTGTAATAAATAATCTGCAATTTGCGTAGAATCCAATGGGGATTCAAAATAATAAGTGATAAAGTTTGTATAGCTTGGAGTGTATTTGAATCCCTTTTCTGTGGCGAATCTTTCAAATAAAGGCATTTGAGTAAGGTTATTTTGGATACTCTTTTCTATGTGTTTTTGATCTTTTAATGCTTCAAGTGCGGCTGCTAGAGACAAAGTTGTAATATTAAAAGGAGGGCGTAGCTTTAAAAGAGATTGGATAATCTCTTGTTTTGCGATTCCATACCCTACGCGCATTCCGCCTAATCCATAGGCTTTAGAAAATGTCCCTAAATAAATTGCATTAGGAAACATTTCTGTAAGGTTTTTAGGGCAGATTGCTTTGTTGGAATCTTTTGCCTTTGCAAATTCTTGGTATGCACCATCAATCACTACCAAACAATTAGAATCTATTTGTTTTAATAATTCAAAAACCTCTTTGGATTCTAAGCATTCTCCTAAAGGGTTATTTGGAACGCAAAGAAAGACAATGTCAGGTTTATGGGTTTGATAAGCACTCAAAAACTCTTGTAAATTATGTTCGTGGCTTGGGGTGCGAACAACTTGCGCTCCTACGGCTTTGGCATAGACTTCATACATTGCAAAAGTCGTTCTTGCCATTAAGATTTTACTCTTTGGATTTGCTTTAGCGTGAATACAAAATTCAATGATTTGATCGCTTCCTGAACCAATGATGATTTCATTGCTTTGCACACCATAATGCTTTCCTAATGCTTCTTTGAGCGCAAACATAGAATCGTCAGGATACAAATGTGCATTACAAGCGTTTGTGATAATCGCCTCTATCGCCTTTGGACTAGCACCTAGAGGATTCTCATTAGAAGCGAGTTTTACCACTTCATTTTCTGCGATTCCAAACTCTCTAACAACAAGATCAATAGGCTTTCCTGCTTCATAAGTTTGAATAGAATCAAGCATAGAGTTAAAAGTCATTTTTAATACCCTGCAAAGTAAAAATAATTTTGCTATTGTAGCAAAATTTAACCAAAGGTTGCGCAAAATTTTACAAAATCATACGCATCATATCAATAAATTGATCTACATTGCCTTGAATCACAAAATAGGAAATTCCTTCTTGCCTAGCGTCTTGTAGGGTTTTTTCGTTCATTCCTTTTGGAATCATTGCGCAAAATATCGGTATGCCAACGGAATCTTTAAAAAGCTCAATGTATTTTTGCCTGAAGCTTAAAAGACTCATTTCTTTCACTTCCCATTCCATTATGACAATATGAAACTCCTTTGGGCTAGAGAGGCGAAGATTATCGCGTGGATCGTTAGAAGTAGAAATTTGTAACTCGCTATCAAAATTTTTAAGATGTTCTTTGTAGTTTTTACTATCTTTTGGGTCATTTTGGATTAGTAAAATATTTTTTTTGGAGAGGGCTTCAAGATATTTTAACAAATCAAAAAGCCCCTTTGTTTCTTTGCGAATCTTGCTGTGGTCTAAGCTGCGTAAAAAATATTTTAAAAATGTTTTTGAGCTGTAAGTGCCTGTAATACCAGCTTCAATAAAGAATCTCCGGACACTTAAACTTCGTTTTGCCCTTTTCCATAACAAAAAATCCAAATCGTGCGCTTTGACATTTAAAAGTTTAATGAAATCTTGTTTTAACTCTTTTGTGAGTGGTAAATAATTTTTTAAAAATGGTTCAAAAAATTTCTCTGAAAATTCCTCTCCTGCTTTGGTAATTTTGACTAATTTTTCTTTTTGCTGTGAGAGATAATGCAATAAATCTACATATCTTTTGCGAAAATTCTTTAAATTGTTTTGTGCTTGAATATAACTTGCGCTACTTGTATCATTGCGTGCGGCAAATTGACTTTCCATATTTTTTAACGCTTGTCCCATAGAAGCTTGTTGGATTGATGTGCTTTTAATGATGGATTGGGTTGTTTGGATTAATTCTTCGTTTTTAACAAACTCTATTTGACGCGCAAGAAAGATTTTTTCATAGGAATATTGTGGAGGGTAGGAGGATTTTTTGATAAAGGATTCATATTCTTTATCTAGTTTTCCAAGTTCAGATTTTAGACTACTTAAAGCAGAATTTTGAATCGTGCTATCTAGCTCAAAAAGGTCATTATATGCGGTAAATAAGAATCGTTTAATGCGTAAAAAATCCAATTCTTTGGTGGATTGAATCTCCTTTTCATAACGCTTAATGAGATTTTCAGTACCGCCAAAATAATCATAAATACAATCTTTAATGCTTTTGGTTTGGTGGATTACAAATTCTTCTTGAGGAGATTTTTTGGGACGCACGACACGAATTTGTTTTGCATCCTCTGTTAGCTCAAATTCTACCTCCATATTAGGTGAGATTTCCTTTAAATCTCCGTCCCATAAGTGCAAATCAAATTCAAAACGGCGTTTATTGTGTGCTTGTTCAATCAAACCGCGTTTTGTTTGCGCATTTAATCCAACCAAAAAACCATTCATTCTAAAATGTCCTATATTTTTTATAATAAATTTTGATTATATCAAAAAAACTTCACATAAGGCTTTGCAATCTTGACTAAATCACTCAAAAGTTGATGTTTTTGCTGAAGCCAATAGGTTTTATGACAAATCAAAACAATTCCTTTTCTTGCGCGAGAAAATGCTACATTAAGCGCAAAAAGTGCGTTTTGGTTGTTAGAATCATTTAGATGATAATGCAAGATGACAGGAGAAAAAAGCACATAATCAAACTCTTGTCCTTGAGAAGAATGGATTGTAAAAACACATTCCTCTTTATAGAGTGATGGCATTGTTTTTAGGATTAATTGACGTTGATTGACAAAGGGGGTTAAAATCGCAAAGTCTTGTTTTGCCGTTAGTAGCTCATATGCTAGTTTGCAGCATTGCACCGCTTCATTGTAGTTTGCCTTATCTAAAGATTGCACTGGTGGCATTGTTGCAGTATCCAAACAATATAAATATGTGTGGGTATTTAATCCTTGCAGGTTGTTTTTATAAATGTAATGGTTGAGTAATTGTGCAAGATTATCGCCATAACGATAAGTTTGTGTTAAGGGGAAAGTTTTTGTGATAAAGGGATTTTCAGTGGGTGAAGCAGAATCCAAAAAGGAAAAAGCTTTGCTTTTGGAATCTTTTGAGACGTGAAAGAATTTTTCTATAAAGAGTGAGGAATATTGCCAAAATTTTGAAAGATTCCATTGTGGCTGTTTTGTATCGGAGGAACTTACGATACAGATAGGTTGTAATTGTTTGTGGTCTCCTAAGAGTGTAATAGGTTTATTAAACGCACAAAGAGGCAAGGTTTTAATGAGTGGAGAGAATCCTGCTTCATCAACAAAAAAATGCTTAAAATCTATGGAGTGCAAATCGCTTCTACGCAAGAAAGTATCCAAAGTCATTGCAATCACTAAGGCATCTTGCAAGGATTTTTTATAATCTACCACCTTATTTTCTAACAATAAATCACAATTTTTAGGAAAATTTTGATAAAAGTTTTGGCTTGGTGTGCCAAGTCTTAGTATTTTAGAAGTTTCAATCCCTGTTTTTTCTAAATTCACGATTAAAGTTTCTAAACATTGCTCCAATGCGTTATTGGTGGGTGCAAGAATTGCAATTTTCATATTTGCCTTGAGATAAAAAGCAAGAGCGTGTAATAATACTACTTTGGTTTTGCCGCTACCAGCAGCACCCCAAATATAGCACAATGGATTTTCAAAGATTCCTTTAAGGGCGTTGAGTTGTTCTGAATGTGGTGGCATTTGAAGTTCTTGTAATGCGTCAATATTGGGCTTTAAAGAAGGAGGAATCGTAGGGAGTTGTAAAGAATATTCTTGGGAGTAAAAGTGAATGACATTTTGAACGAGAAATTTCAAATCTGAAATAAGTTGCAGAGATTCCCTTTGTTTAAATAATTCCTCGCAAAGATTTTCACTCATACTAAGACTAAGAGTTTTAGATTTTTCATCATAAGCAACAATGCTAATGTGTTCTTCGGATTCTTTTTCTAAAACAAAATCCCCTAATGGAGTGCGGAGAATCAAGCTTTCAATACTTTTGAGTCTATATTCTAGTTGCAAACATAATCCAAAAATATCTTTCGAAACATTTTGCAGTTTGATGATTTCAAGCCCTTTATCGTAGGTTTGCATATATTCTAAATAGTTTTCTGCTGCTTGGATTAAAAAATTTTGTGCTTTTAAATCTAGTTTAAACAGGACGGATTCCTTGATATTTGTAATATGCTGCACACGCTCCTTCACTGCTTACCATACAACTACCCAATGGATTTTGTGGTGTGCAAGAAATACCAAAAAGCTTACAATCAAAAGGTTTTTTATTGCCCTTTAAAATCTCCCCACACAAGCAACCTTTATGTTCCTCTTTTGCGATTCCTCCCAAGTGTTTTTTGAAAAGAATGCTTGCGTCATAATCTGCATATTTTTCCTTTAGTTGTAAAGAAGAATGCGGAATTTCCCCAAGTCCGCGCCAATAAAAACTATCATCTAGTTCAAAATATTTTTCAACAAGCTCTTGTGCTTTTTGATTGCCTTGTGTTGTTACGCTACGCGCATATTGCGTCTCCACTTGAGGGGATTTATTTAAAACTTGCTGAACGATACTCAATAGGCTTTCCCCCACATCTAAAGGTTCAAATCCGCAAATAACAATGGGAATCTTAAATTTTTTTAATAAGGGTTGGTAAATGTTAGAACCTGTGATTACGCTTACATGGGAAGGGGCTAATAGTGCGTTGATTTTACAATTTGGCGCACTTAAAATTGTTTCAAGCGGAGGTGGCACAAGCACGTGGTTAATATGTAAAGAAACATTGTGAATCTTTAGGGAAATCAGACGTTCTAGTAATGCAGCAGACATTGGAGTGGTGGTTTCAAAGCCAATGGCAAAATACACAACTTGTTTGGTTGGATTTTCTTGTGCGATTCTTAACACTTCCAAAGGAGAATAAACAAATCTTATATCAAGCCCCTTTGCTCTTGCATTTTGTAGGCTTCCATAGCTTCCGGGTACTTTAATCATATCGCCAAGAGTAACTAAGATCACATTTTCTTGACTTGCAATTTTATAAGCACAATCAATGCGATTCTTTGGCATTACGCACACAGGGCAACCCGGTCCATGCACAAACTCTATTTTTTCTGGCAAAAGCTCGGGCAAAGCGTATTTCATAATTGTATGTGTATGCCCACCGCAAACCTCCATAACTTTTAAGGGTTGCGTTAAATCTTTGCTTAAGATTTTTAAAGCGTTAAAGATTCTTGTAATGGCTTGACTATCGCGATAAATATCAATATAGGGGTTTTGTGTCGTCATTGTTTATTCTTGTAAAATTTTTAGAATCAAACCATCAAAATTTTGTGAATAAGGTGGGTTAAAGCCAATTACAGGGATTTGATAATTTTGTGTGAAATTTTGCGTATGTGAAAAAGTTATCACTTGCACATTGAGCTGCATCAAGTAACGGGGAGTGAAACTAAATAAAGCGGTGGGAGAGAAATCCCCTCTTGCTTCATTGTAGTAATCTTTAAAATAGAATCGCACCTCTTTTAGATTGGCGTTGGGCGATTGTTCATAAAGAATCTTGAAACGATTGATGAAAGTGTTTGCAAAATCTTGTGGCACAATGTCGGTATTGCGCGATTCTGCATAAGTTAGTTTAGGATAGGGCATATTAGGATTTGCCAAAGGCGAATGGACGCAACCTAAAAAAGCAAATAAGCTGATACTTAAAATAAAAAATGTTAAAATTCTGTTTTGCATCAATGAAATCTCTTGATTGTTAAGTATTTTTATTAAAGTGCAAATTTTAGCAAAATAAATAAGGATTTTAAAGTTTGAATTGTATTTTTGTCGCAAAAAAACCACTTTTTATTTCCTCCAATCATTATTTAAATGTTCTTAAGCGGCATTTTGGCGAGAAAAAGGCAGGTTTTAGTGGAATTTTAGACCCTTTTGCTTGTGGTGCATTGCTTGTGGCTTTTGGGCAATACACCAAGCTTTTTCCATTTTTAGAAAAATCACCTAAAGTTTATCAAGCAACGCTTTGGCTAGGAATGGAGAGTGATTCTTTAGATTTAGAAAATGTGCGTGAAATCAAATCTGTGCCAAAACAAGCTTACAATAAAATAGAATCACTTTTGCAAACCTTTGTCGGTAATATCCATTTTATTCCCCCCAAATATAGCGCTAAGAAAATAGGGGGAATCCAAGCGTATAAATTAGCGCGATTAGGGGAAGAAAAACTGCTAGAGGAGAGTTTAAAGGAACAAACAATGCAGATAAACAAAATAGAGTTTTTAAATTATTCTCACCCTTTTGTTAGCTTTAAAGTATGGGTGAATGAGGGAGCTTATATCCGCTCATTGGGGGAATTGATAGCAAAGAATCTAGGTTGCAAGGGTTCTCTTAGTTATTTGGAACGCATTAGTGAGGGCGGATTATGCTATGAGGGGGAAAAAGCTCTTAATCCTTTGGAGATTCTGCCTTTTAAAAAAATAAATTTATGCAACGATTGGAATATGCGCAATGCCGTGCAAGAGGGTAAAAAAATTTCCCCAAAAATGTTGAAAATTAATGAATTTGGAAAATATATAGTGCAATTTGAAGATTTTTTCTCTATAATTTCATACGAAAACCAAAATTTAAAATATTTAGCAAATAGGATTCCTTTATGTTGATTTTATCAAGAAAAGAAAATGAAAGTATTACCATTGGAGAGAATATCACAATTAAAGTAATTTCTATTGATAAAGGCAATGTAAAGATTGGTTTTGAAGCTCCACCAGAATTGCTGATTTTGCGTGAGGAATTGAAGTTGGCTATTTCAGAGGAAAATAAAAAATCCCTTCAGCAACAAACGCAAGGAAATGTGCTTGACAAGCTTGTGGCAGCTAGAAAGAAAGCTTAAAGATAATGGTTTGCGACTTCTTAACGCAAGATTCTACTTATAAATCCTATGCAAAAATCAATTTATTTTTAAAAATTGTTGGCAAAACGCAAGTGAATGGTATCAACTATCATTTGTTGGAATCCCGCTTTATGAGAGTATCTCACCTTTATGATGTATTGACTTTTGATTGGAGTGCGCAGGATTTTGAGGTGGTGGGTAACTTTGATTGTCCTATGCAACAAAACACCATTTACAAGGCATATCGTTTGCTTTTGCCCTATTTAAAGGAATCGCAAAAGGAAGCATTGAAGCATTTAAGGGTTCTTGTGGATAAAAAAATACCAAGCGGAGGAGGCTTAGGAGGAGGAAGTTCCAATGCGGCTTGTTTTTTGCAAGGGATTCATCAAAAACTAAAGCTAGATTTGGATAAGCAAACGCTTATGAATCTTGGCGCACAAGTAGGAAGTGATGTGCCATTTTTTTTGAGTGGTTTAGAGATTGCTAATGTTGAAGGTAGGGGAGAAATTGTAGAATCCTGCGATCAAGAACCCTTTGAAGTAGAAATTATTATTCCAAAAATTTCTTGCAATACCGCAAAGGTTTTTCAAAAATATTCCGATTCTTTCTATCAAGAAGCAAAAATCAAGCAAATAAAAAGTCAAAATTGGCTCAAAAAGGCAAATCAAGAAATTTTTACAAAGAGTGCTTTAGAGAATAATGATTTACTCGCTGCTGTTTTATTGCTCTATCCGCAATTAGAATCTTATGTTAAAGAAAATCTATTTTTAAGTGGAAGCGGGAGTTGTTTTTGGCGTAAAAAGATTTTGCGTGTGAATGCAACGGAATCCAAAGATTCTACAAAGGTAGAGTAATGAAAATTATTGCAACAAACAAAAAAGCGACTTTTGATTTTTTTGTTTTAGAGAAATTTGAAGCAGGGATTGAATTAAAAGGAAGTGAAGTGAAAGCTATCCGTGCGGGGCGCGTGAATTTAAAAGAAAGTTTTGTAAAAATTATTCAAGGGGAAGCCTTTTTATTTCAAGCGCATATCGCAACCCTTGCAACAACTAATCTGCACTACAAGCCCGATGAAAAGCGTCCTCGCAGATTACTTTTACACCGTAAAGAGATTGATAAACTCTTTGGTAAAAGTCAAGTCTCTGGTATGAGTATTTTGGCATTGAAGCTCTATTTTAATTCCCGCAATAGGGCTAAATTAGAAATTGCTTTGG
Organism: Helicobacter rodentium ATCC 700285; assembly: GCF_000687535.1. Lineage (GTDB taxonomy): Bacteria > Campylobacterota > Campylobacteria > Campylobacterales > Helicobacteraceae > Helicobacter_D > Helicobacter_D rodentium. The sequence continues at coordinate 127,586 of NZ_JHWC01000001.1, read as the reverse complement.
CAAAGGGTAAGAATTTACACGACAAACGTGAATCTCTCAAGGAAAAAATCCAAAAACGAGAAATTGCACAAAGCTTAAAAGAAATGCAAAGGAAATAAGGAAAAATAATGTCTGAATTGTCTTTAAAAGAAATAGTAGAATATGGAGTGATTGGCGTTTTGGCACTAATGAGTGTTGTGGCACTTTGGGCAACTTTGGAGAGGTTGTTGTTTTATAAATACATTAAACTCGTGCTTTATACTAATAAAACAGAATTGGAAATAGATCTTTCAAAGAATCTTACTTTGATTGCTACGATTGGCTCAAATGCTCCTTATGTAGGGCTTTTGGGAACCGTGTTTGGAATCATCATTACTTTTGTTCAGATTGGACAATCTGGTATGGTGGATACGGCAAACATTATGACAGGGCTTGCGCTAGCATTACAAGCCACAGCTGGTGGATTGCTTGTTGCGATTCCAAGTATCGTGTTTTATAATCTGCTAATGCGTAAAAGTGAGGTTTTGATAGCGCAATGGGAAATTATGCAAGAAAATAAACAAAATAAAGGCGCATAATGAGAAATTTTAAGAGAATGGATAATATCAACATTGTGCCTTTTATTGATATTATGCTTGTTTTGCTAGTGATTGTTTTAACAAGCGCAACTTTTATTGCACAAGGCAAGATTCCCATTGCAATTCCAAAGGCACAAGGTTCTGATAAGATTACACAACCCTTAAAGAATGTTGAAATCACTATTGATGCACAAGGACAATATTATTTAGATAAAACGCCAATGGATTTAGAAACTATCCAAAATGAGATAGTAAAAATGCCCAAAGAAACACCTATTTTATTGCGTGGAGATCAAAAAAGCACTTTTGAAAAATTTGTTGCTTTAGTAGGGGTTTTAAGTTCCACTGGACACGAAAATGTAGATGTACAAGTGGAGCAAAGTCAATAAAGGAATAATTAATGTTTAGAGAAAGCTATGATTTATCTATGATTATTTCAGCTATAGTTACTTTTATGGTTATTGTTTTAGCTATTCGGTTTGCTCTCTATCTAGCAAATCGCAAAAATTCTCAGATTCAAAAGCCCGATTGGCTAGAAGATGAACGTTTTGATGTGCAAAAAAGAAACAATAAAAAAAGATAATATCAGAATAAAGGGAGAAAAATGGAGAATCTAATGATTAATTTAATTTTTACTGCGTTTATGTTTGCGCTTGCCTTTTGGGATTATCAAAGTTATGGCAAACAAAAACATCGTGATTTTAAATCTATTATTATGAGTACAGGGGTTTTGGGGACATTTGTTGGGATTTTTGTTGGTTTGCAGGATTTTGATGTAAGCAATGTAGAAAACTCTGTCCCTTCTCTCCTTGCAGGATTAAAGACAGCGTTTTATACTTCTATTTTGGGGATGGCATTAGCGATTTTGCTTTCTATTCTGCAAAAAAGCAAAGCGGTAAAAACGGATTTTGAAAATATGCTAGATTATTTCTCTTTACAAGCAGGGAAGTTGGATAAATTAGATAGATTACAAGAAATTGTGGCGCAAAACCAAACTCAAATAGAATTTCAAAAAGCCTATTCGCAACAACAGGCAAACAATTTTAAAGTTTTAGAGGATTATTTTGCAAAAACAAATCTTGCATTAAAAGAGGCAATGCACCATCTTGCACAAGGAGCGTCTAAGGAGTTAATTTCTGCGCTTGAGGGGGTTATTAGGGATTTTAATCAGAGAATTACAGACCAGTTTGGGGATAATTTTAAAGAGTTAAATAATGCAGTGGCGCAGATGATTTTATGGCAAAGTAATTATAAGGATTCTATCGTGGGGCTAGATTCAAGCCTTAAAAACACATTAAAACTTTTTGAATCCACAAAAGAATCCCTAGAAGCAGTCGCTATGCGCAATGCAGAAGTTTTAGAGGTTTATACTGCCTTAGCCCATAGCATTGAGGCTTCAAGAATAGAGAATGAAAAACTTTCACACCTCTTGCAGGGATTTGAAAAAATGCACGAAAATGCAAACAAGGCTCTTGGAAGTGTGGAAAGTTTAAGCCAGAATCTACAACATACACACACACAAGCACTAGAATACACTAAAGAATCTTTAGGGGAAGTGCAAGATTTCTTGACAAAAAGCGTAAAAACACACCAAGAAAATACACAAGAAATATTAGAAAATAGTTTCAAGGCAATAGAAGAGGACACACAAAAACAATTTGAGCAATTAAATGCTTTGCAGACATCCTTTAGTGAGTTCAATCGTGCTTATTTGGAGCAAAATAAGGAAAATTTGGAATGCGCATTGGAATCCCTTAAAACAAAAACCCAAGATTTTATGGATTCCTTGATAGAGAGTGATTCTACATTAAAACATAAAAATTTGGAGATGATAACCCAAATACAAAGCAGCATTAAAGAACGATTAGATGAGGTGAAAGAAAGCTTTGAAGAGAATTTGGATACATTAGAGAATGCACAAAAAGAGTCTTTGTTGTTGGTGGAGGAGCAAAGTAAGCGAAGCGATGAAGTCCTCTTGCGACATTCACAAGAAATGGAAAGCGCACTAGAAAAAGCAAGTCGCAATTTACAAGAATTGGGTGAACAAACACAAAAGAATCTAGTGAAAAATTCCGATACATTAGAGCAACACATTGCAAATGCCGTATTGAATTTTGATAAACTTCTAGGAAATACTACAAAAACTTTAGAGGAAAACTTCAAAGATTCTAAAGAGACTTTAACTATTCTTAGCAAAGAGATAGAGAGTTCTATGCTTACTACCACCAAATCTTTGGATTCTTTGCTTAATGATACTGCAAATACTCTAAGTCAAAGCACACAAAACATTGAAGAATCTCTAATACATACCAATCAAACATTAATGGATTCCTTTAAGGAAAGCACAAAAAATATACAAGAGGGATTCCAAAGTTTCAATGAGAGTTTAAGGGATAATTTGGCAAAAACTACCGACGAAATTGGAACGAGCGTAACAAGTTTGCTAAAGCAAAACCAAACACATAGCCAAAACTTGCAGGATTTAATGACAAAAAATGTCAATGAGTTTAATCAAAGCCTAGTTCTAATGCACAAAGAAAGCCAAAACCATAATGTAGAGATTCAAAATCAAATACGTAGTAGCTTTGGCGAATCTTATAAGAATGCTTTGGAATCTTTGAGTGCGTTTTTGAAAAATACAACCAATGCTTATCAGACGCATTTAACGACATTATCGCAAAATACTCAAAAAACAAGCTTGGAAACACACCAAAAATTAGAACAAGACTTACAAATATGTTTAAGAAATATTGCGCAGGGCTTTGAAAGTAATGCTCAAAAAGTCTTGGCAAACTCTGAAAATTTAGCGAATAATTTATTGCAAGCAAGTAATGCACAATTACAATCTCACACAAAAGAGGTAATGACAAGTTTTAATGCTTTGGACAAAAATATCAAAACAACTTTATCTGAAATGGCAAAGAGTTATCTTGCTACTCTTGAAATTCTCACAAAACAAAGCATAGAGACTCCTAAAAATGCAAGTGTAGAGCTTCTTAATGAGTTTAATAAATTGCAAAAAAATCTAAGCGATGCGCTGACAAAAACTCATTTATCGCTAGAGAATAACCGCAAAGAGATTGATACAATTTTAAAAATCATACAAACCAATATTGCAACTTCTCTCAATCAAACTTCTAATCTCAATGAAAATCTTTGTAAATCTCTTGGCGATTTAGATGGGGCACTTTCAAATATTACTCTAGGATTCCGTCAAGACTATGAATGGTTTTTGCGTAGAATCCGTGAATTAATGGGGGCTAGGGGTTAATGGCAAATTCTTATAAAGGCAATGAATGGATTAGTATTTCTGATATGATGGCAGGAGTAATGATGATTTTTTTGCTTATCGCTGTTTCTTATATGGTTGTTATTAGTAAAACAGAAAAAAAACTTGCGATACAAAATGCGGAGCTTTTGGAATTAAACCGACAGATGAGTGATATAGCAAAGACACATAAAGATTTACAAACAGATCTTTATCAAGATTTAATTTCTGAATTTTCTACAAATTTGGAACGTTGGAATGCTGAAATTGATACAGACAATACGGTGCGCTTTAAAGAACCAGATATTTTGTTTGACCAGGGGCAAAAGCAAGTCAAGACAAGATTTCAAGAGATTTTAGATGATTTTTTTCCTCGTTATATTAAGATTCTAAGTCAAGAGAAATATAAGCAGGATATTGAGGAGATTCGTATTGAGGGACACACTTCAACAGAATGGCAAAATGCCAATACACTAGAATCGCGTTATTTGGGTAATGCGGAACTTTCACAAGCAAGAGCATTGGAGGTTTTAAAGTATTGTTTTAGTAATAAGCGAATTGACGCCCAAAAACAATGGCTTATTAGTGTTTTGCGCGCCAATGGATTATCTTTTGCTAAGCCTTTGGAGACGCCTGAACTTTCGCGTAGAGTGGAGTTTAAAGCATTAACGAAAAGCAATCAAAAGATTCTTAAAATTTTAAATATCAATCAAGAATCGCAAAATACAGAACCGCAAGAAATACTTGAGAACAAAGAGTAGGCTGTTTTTATTCATAGTTTTGCCTCGCAATGACGAAGTGATTTGCTTTGTGTCATTGTGAAGCTCTTTAGGCGTGAAATTCTTATTTCTATAAAATTTGCTTTGCCTATGGAATCCTATTTCCAAACCGCATCAAACTTCTTTTGTAAATAAAGAGGTTGGTAAGATTGTTTTGCCTTTCTTAATCCCTCAATCCCCAAATCTTCCTCGCGATTTACAAGAGAATAGGCACTCCAAGTGTGTGCTAAAAATTCACGATTAATAGCCTGATAAGCCCCTTGATATTCAATGTCGGCTTTTTCAATATGGATTACTGCAGTGTCCTTATTAAGTGGTTCTCCGAAGCTAAAGGCGATGATTTTCCCCTCTACGCGCAAGATTCCGCCTTTAAAATCAAGATTATGAAATTCCTTTAGGGATTCTATAATACCCACATATTCGTTGCGCAAACCATCACTTGCGTCATCGCTAATTTTGCCAAACCAATTTTGATAAGTTAAAATAAGCTCCTCAAGATTGTTAGAATCTAGCTCCTCATAGCTAAAGGCGTAACGTTCCATAAAACGATTTAAATGTGTCTTTTTTTTATGATATTTTTTGCCCTTTAGCTCAATGAGTTCAGGGGTAGAATAGATATAATCGCTCCTATCTTCACGATAGATGAAGTCAAATTTATCAGGAATAAGGGATTCCAACTCCGCTTTATCCGCTTCGCTTAAGGAATGGATAGAAAAAGTCAAACCTTTTGCTTTGCAGATTTCTTGTAATTGCAGAATCGTTTGTTTTTTGCTTTCTAAATTATTTTGTTTATGGATTGGATAAAATATAAAAGGGTTTTCGTTGGGATATTGGGTTTTAACGATTAAGCAATCATTTAGAATCGCCCAACTAATATGACGCGCATAATGCCAAAGATAGAGATTTGTAAAGGTAAGGTCTGAAACAAGAATATCGTGTGAAGCAAAGAAGCTAGTAAGTAACTCCTTATCTTCAATATCAATCGGTTTCCATTGCATTTATATTCCTTTTAATTGAAAAAGGTATTATAGCAATTAAAAAGAAATATTAAGCCTTTGCGCACTATTTTCTTGTTGAGGAAAGAAATTTTTGGTTTGTTTAAGTTTGCGCATTTCAACGCCTAATCTTTCCCTTTGTGCTTTTGCGTATTCTGTAATTTGCTCCATAATTGCTAGGGCTTCAAACATTTCATCACGCGTTTTTAGAATCGGTGTATTATCTAAAAGCTCGTTTAATTTGTTGTCGTTTTTATTTAAGTATGCCACTTTAAGTTCATTAAGCCAATTCATGATTTACCTCTTTCCACGCTTCAAGTAATCCCTTGACTACTTTAATCACGATGTCAATTTTTTCTTTGTTGTTTTCCATATTTGCTTGAGTAAGGAGCTTTATTTGGTGTGTATAAAGCCCTGTTAGATAATGGGCAACTTGCCCACCCTTTTCATAATCAAGCGAATTTAAAAGCTCCACAAAAATATCTGTGGTGCGATTGATATAATAAATCTTTTTCTCAATATCTTGAGAGTCAATACAACGTTTTGCCATAGAAGCAAAACGCAAAATCCCTTCATAAAGCATTTCTACAAGCTTTGCTGGGGATTCCACCGCAACAGAGTTTTGCTGATAAGAATTGTAGGCTAAACTACTTTTCATCTTTTTAATCCTTTATTAGTTTGAATACATTGATTGAATCATATTCTGAACCGTTTGTGCTTGTTGCTGTGTTTTGGCAATGAGTTGGTCATACGCTGACCATTTCTCTGCCATCATATCATAGCGCGTATCAATGCTTTCTTGCGTCTTGGTTTTATCCTCATTGAGGGTTTTTTGCTCATCTACAAGAGAAGTTTCTAAAAGCTTTAATGTAGAGTTGCTCCCTGTGATGAGTTTATCCATTGTAGTGCGGAGCTTTGTAAAGACTCCATCTACTTCTGTTTCCTCACCTCTAATTGTGCTAGTTGCGCTTCTAAAGAAAGACACCGCAGCGTCTGGATCTTCTTTAAATGCAGAGTTAAATTTCTCTTTATCCATTTTCAATGTGCCATCATCATTGAAGTAGATTCCATATTTTACGAGGTTATTGCCATTGACATCGTTAGAGGAGATAATGCTATTAAATTGTCTCACAATCTGCCTAATGTCGCTGTTGCCATTAAAAACACCCGCAACTTTAGTGTCCTCATCGTATTTCATCAACTCCGTGATTTTGTTATACATTGCATTGTAGTTTTCTACAAACTTTTCCATTTCCTCTGCGATTCCACTATCATCACGCGTGATTCGGACAATGACATCTTTGTTTGCCTCTGTTACAGCAGTAAGTTCCAAAGAGAGTCCTGAAACCACATCATCAAAGCTGTTTTTATCGCGTTCTACTTCAATGCCATTGTAAGTGAATTTTGCATTTTGCGCGTTTTGGATATTGGTAAGATCCATTTTCTCTAAAAAGCTTTTGCTTGATGTATAGCTTCCCTCTGTTAGCCCAATAGAATCCAAAGTTTTCTTTTTATCTGCGTCTGTTGCGCCCTCTGCACCGATTCTTATTGCGCTACCATCTACACTTTTGAGAGCCAATTTTCCATCCTTAACTTCTGCAGAGACTTTGCCTTGCAAATTCGCATTGTTATTAATCAAATCGGCAATTTTTTGAGCATTCGCAGCACCTGTGCCTTGATTGATTGCGCTTAAGTCAATTTTTTCACCATTGATTGTAAGGCTACCACTTAATTGCCCCGCAACAACATTTTTCCCTTGAATTGTATTTCCACTTCCTGCAGAAGTTTTCACAAAACCTAAGTCGGTATCGACTTCGCCCACTCCATCAGCAGGTTTCATTTTCGCATCTGTAACGGTTACATTAATGTCGTTGCCTTTAGCATCATTTAAAAGCAAACCTTTGCCTGTGCTATTTAAACCAATAGTAATCTCACCACTTGCGATCTTGTCTTTTAAGTCAGAAAGGCTAGGATCGGTGTTGATTTTGTTGTTAATTACCTCTAAAACAGCCTTAGCGTTGTCTTCGGCATTGTTTCCTATCTTGCTTCCAACTTGGGATAAATCCACTTCCACTGCTTGACCGCCAATTTCAATCTTTAGCGTTCCGCTTGTGAGTTGTCCGCCCGGCATTGCGGCACTCTCTAATGTGCTACCAAAATAGATTTTGTTTTGCGCACCAGAATCTTTGCTTTGAATCATCAGTTGATAGGGGTTGTCTCCACCTGTTTTCATAATGATACCCATCACCGCACCATTGGTTTTATCGGTAATGGCTTGTCCGACTTCTGCTACACTCATACCTGCTTTAATGTCAATGCTGTAATTTGTGCCATTGTGATAGAAGTTTAAAGCTGTATTTTCTGTGCTAAAAACGCTATCTCTTGAGGCAAATTTCAAACCCACTTGATTAACATCGTTTTGTGCAAGTTGTTTGACATTGATTTTAATATCTTGAATTGCCAAACCCTCTCCAGCAGTTGCCTTGACACCACTACCTTCCACAGAGGAAGAACGTTTTTGAAAGGTGCTATAATCTGATAAATTTTTGAAATTTGTATTCAGAGAAGTCATCATTGTTAAGAGTGATGTAAGCTCTGTTTGTTTCTCCATATTGGCTTCAATTTTTTTTGTAATGGGATTGATTTGATTTTTTATATCATTGTCTTTCATCTGCTCGATAACATCCCAACTTAGGTTACTTGAAATCCCTAATACAGATTGTGATCCTAAAGCCATAATAATCTCCTTCTAAAGTTTATGCTTGTTTGTTGAATATAATCCCAACCACTTCTTTCATTTTTGCCATTAATTCCATTGCTTCATCGCTTGGAATCTTGCGAATTATGCGGTTGGTATCACGTTCGCTCACGGTTACATATAATCCTTCAATATCTTCACTAAAGCCAAATGTTACATTTGTGTTTAGAGGATTTAGCTCTTTATTTAGTTGCTGCGCAAGTTCATTGAGCTTTTGCTTTTGCTCCTCAACCTTTTGCTCCTCGTTTGATTTATCAATTTCTGTTTGCATTTGCTGCGTTTGAGTGATTGACTCTTTTTGCACTTTTGAAACACTTGCGCTATTTTGCCTATAATAAGTGCTTCCTTGCATATTAGCAATATTCATTCCATTTTCAGTAATAACCATAGCAACCTCCTTATTATCTATGGCAAATTCAATCATTGTTAGAATTAAATTGCGTAGTTTAAACCTAAGCAATATGCAATTTAACTTATGCCTATGCAATTTAACTTATGAAAGTATATCGGATATTATTAAAAAAAATAAAGAGTAAATGGGAAAATTTTACAAGAAATTATCATAAGTTCCAAAAATATTCTGCGTTTTTCTTGGTTAAGACCGCACAAAATGACCGCTTTTGCCACCGCTTTTTTCTAGGAGGCAAATTTCGCTTAAAACCATTGTTTTATCTATTGCTTTGACCATATCATAAATGGTTAAGAGACCGATATTTACCCCCATTAGAGCTTCCATTTCTACACCTGTTTGTCCATAGGTTTTTGCCCGCACTTCTAAAACAAAAGCATTTTCATTTTCTCTTTCTTTTATATCGCACTTCACACTTGTTAAAAACAAAGGGTGGCACATTGGTATCAATTCACTTGTGCGCTTTGCTCCCATAATTGCGGCGATAATTGCAGTTTGCAATACTGCCCCCTTTTTTACTCTTTGCTCCTTGATTGCATTAAAAGCTTCCTTGTTCATTGTGATTTTCCCTTGAGCGATTGCTTCTCTATGTGTGGAATCTTTTGCCGATACATCTACCATTTTGGGGTTTTGTCGCTCATCTAAGTGTGTAAGTTCCATATGAATCCTTTAGAGTAATTTGTAAATTGTAATTTTGTCATTTTTTAATACTTTTTGGAATAAATTTTTGTCTAATTGTTCAAAAAATAAACCTTTAAAATAAAAAGTTTCCAAATAAGATTCTGCACACAATAAGGTTTTTCCATTTGGCAAAAATATCGCCATAAGTGTGCTAGTATCATCAAAGCTTTGTGTTGTGTGATTCTGTAAATCTATACTCTTTTGAATTGTCGTATTAAAGTCTTGCGACAAAACTTCCCCTGTGTTTTTATTTAGTTTGATTCCATTTTTAAACTCCACCATCTCATTTTTTTCACTGATAGAGAGGGCAAAAAAATCAAGTTTTGGGATTTTACCATTTGTTAAATCTATTTGGCTAAAACGCATAATGCTAGGAAAAATCTCAAGCATTCTCCAAGGCAAAATAAAATAAAGCGCGTTTTGGGATTCTGCAAATGTTTGCTTTGTTTTAAGTATTTCTAGTGTTTCTGTAATTCCAAGATTTTGCAGATAAGATTCCAAAGATTCCCCGCTTAAAAGCATTTTAGCTATATTATAGCTTGTTGTTTCCTCTTTGGTGCTAAGTGCTAAACTGATAGGAAAATTTTGCGCTCCAGAGTGTTTTCCTCCGTCAATAAAAGTTTTTAAACCGCTAAAGTAAGAGACGAAATAACCATAATCCCACCAAGCAAGTGCAAAATCACCCTTTTGTGCATTTAGAGAATGGAGAATCTCTGCTTCGCTTTTTTCTAAAATAGGAGCGACAACATAATGTCTAATATGCGATAAATGCGGTAGAATCGCAAAACAAGAGAGGCTAAGAAGCAAAAGAGACTTCAAGATTCTAAACTTAAAAAACTTTAAAATTTCTTGCGTTTGAAAGAGTAAAAAAGAAAGTCCAAGCACAAAAAGGGGAATCGCATAGAAACTAAAACGCAATCCTTGCAAAAAGGCAAAACAACCTAGTGCTAAAAAAGGCAAGAAAAGGAGGTATTTTTTGTATCTCAAAACTAGCCAAATATAGCCCAAAGCCCCCAAAATTAGCCAAAGAATCCCTCCGCTAACGCGATAGGCAAACTCGCTAAAATTAATGCTTGAAACTTCCGCAATCGTGCTTAAAACATCTAAATAATGCAAATTTGCGTTAGGATTTTCTGAAGTATTTTTTGAGAAAAAACCACCCAAATAATCACTCTTTAGCATACTTGGCAGTATTCTCCAAAACAAAAATCCCAACGCGCACAGAATAAAAAGTTTTAAATTTACTTTGTGGTAAAAATTGAGTGAAAAGCCCAAAGCGATTCCCAAAAGCACCCAAAGAAAAGTGAGGTTTGGAGCAAGAATCTCTAAAAGTAGCGTTAAAATCAAACCCGCTATAATGGCTTGAATAAGGAATCTTTCATCGGATTTTTTGTAAAGGGATTCCAGAAGAAAGAGTAGCAAAATAAAAATATATCCCAATAGAATATAACGCAAATTAGAATAATATCCAAGCGCAAAAACACTGAGTGCAAAGAGAATTGCACAATCTAAAGTGCGTTGTGTTGCTAAAGTGCGCAAAATCATCACTCCAACACCAACGCCCAAAACAATCACAAGCATATCTGTATCATAATAACCCAAAAGAGTGCGGTTGTAATAACCTACACTGATTGCACTAAGCAAGCCGCTAAGAGCGCAAGGAATCGCGCCAAAATGACGCGTTAAAGCCATTATAGGAAAGACGATAAGGCTTCCAAAAACGGCGGGTAGAAAGAAAAAGATTTGTTCCAAACTTAAAGGTGAGCAAAGTGCTAAAAGTGCAGTCAGCTTAGATAGAATCTCATTGGCAGATTTAGAAAGGGCAGGGGAGTTTGGAATCTCAAAAGTATCTTTTGTGTGTTGCCATAAGTTCCAAGTTGAGTTGTGTATGTATTCTTGATAAAGATCTAAGAGTTCTTTTGCGCCTTGTGCATAAAAATAACCATCGTGCGTGTTGAGTAAAGGAGCTCCATTGTAAAAATATTGTGGATAAGCGTTAAGGGCAAAGAGATAATAAAATCTAATACCCACACCAACCAAAAACACAAAAAAACTCAAAGGGATAAAGAATCTTAAGCGCAAAATAGGAATCCTAAAATAATAAAAGCTAGATTATAGCAAAATTTGCAGAGGTATTTAAGTGCGGGATTCCTTTTGCAAACTCTTTGCTACAGCAAGAAATTGAAAGAATCCGCCTTTATGCCAAGTTTTACAGGCTTCAATAAGTGCCTTTCCAAGCCGATAAGAAAAGGTTTGTTTTTCTTTGATTGCATTAGCATAATCCTCATAGGATTTTAAAGGAGGTAGCTTCAAATGAGGCTTTTCTTGGATAATTTGTGCGTAGAATCTCGCTTCTTTTTTATGTCTTAATGCGATTCTAGCAAGAATGAAAGGTAACTTCAAGCAACCCCAAAAACTTTTGTAATTCTCAATGATTGCATAGCCAAGTTTGTAGGAGAGAGTGTAGCGAATCCTATCGCAACTATAAGTGGTTTTTGCGACAAATCCCTTAAGGTTTGGGCTACCCCCTGCTTCTAGCCAAAGCCTATAATAGTCATTCCACTCTTTCCAAATCCGATTGCAAAGCGCATTGTTCCAAAAGCGATTCTTTGAACCATAAGCGTGGATTAAAATTGGGTTATAATTCTTGCGCCATAGCACATTGCCTACATAACGATTACCTAAATCTTTTGTTTTTAACTTTTTTTCAAATACAAGCAGAGAAAATGCACCTTGATCGTTAATATTTAAAGGATTCTGTGCACTGAATTGATAAATAAAATCGTAACATTCTAATGGATTTTCCAATGTGTCGTTAAAGACAATAATGGGCGTTTGGAATACGCTAACATCTTTAAATATTCCTTGATAAGCTAAACAAGAGTTTGCTAGACTTGTTTTTCCTCTCCTAGCGGCTAACACATAACCTTGCGTTCTTAAATCTCTCAAATGCCCAATCTCTTGAAGCAAGAGAATATCAAAATCCAAATATACCACACATTCGCAACTCTCCAAAAATTTAAATCCCTCAAAACACGCATACACCATATGCGTCCAGCGTCCCAAAAATTTGTTATTTTCTATGTTGATAGGTGTTTGACGAAATGAATTAAGTTTGTTGATGAAATCCTCTTTACTGAAAGATTTAAATTTTACTTCACTGCTTCCTGCAATTTTACGCAAAGCGTCTTTGTCGCTAGTTGTAAAGCCATCGTGAATAAGATAGAAAATATCCACTTCTGCTCCCATTTTTTGTTTAATGTTTGCTATCATTGTTCCAATCACAAAGGCAGAATCGCAAGTAGCGCACAATAAGACTCCAAAGGAGTATTTTTTCATTCTTATTCCATATTAGGGGTTTTGGTTTTTTAAGAAGTTATTTTATAATAATTTTTGTTAAATTCATAGTATTTAACATTGTGTCATCGCGAGAGATTCTTTAGAATCTCGTGGCATTCCATATTGTGGAATCTTGCTTGTAAAGATTCCATTGTAAAGTTTTACTTTGTGCTTGATTATGGATTGCTTCGGCTTCGCCTCGCAATGACAGCGGAGATAATACGGACAATAAAAAGCATACTACTCTGCGTCATTGCGAGAAAATTTGAAAAATTTTCGTGGCAATCTATAATGTGGCATACTTAGGCTTTGTAATGGAATCTTTAAAAGTCTTAAGCTTAAAGTGATAGGCGAGATTCTGTGTTATGGATTACTTCGGCTTCGCCTCGCAATGACAAAATGGTAGAATCTTTGGTTTGCAAGATTATAGATTGCTTTGTTATTCGCTTTGTTTGCTCCTCGCAATGACGAGGTAGGTTGCTTTGCGTCATTGCGAGAAAATTTGAAAAATTTTCGTGGCAATCCATAATACTAAATCACCTAAAAGATTCCATTGTAGAAATTATTTTTGCAAGAGTTTTTAGAAGCACCATTGCAACCACAACCCTTATTTTTCTTGGGGTAGAGTTTGTAGCCAAAGTATAGAATCGCACAAACTAAAATAAGCCCTAAAATAAAGCTTTCCATTTTCTATCTCCTAGTAATTCCACGAGATTTAAGCCTCGCAGAATCTTAAAATCTAAAGGTTAGAACACATAGACAATTTCTACCTTGAATTGATTCCTATCCTCTTTGTTTGTCTCTGGAGCTGTATAATCCCCACTTCTTTCAGTTTTTAAGAAAGCATAATAGGTTAAAATCTCCCAATTCTCGTTATACTGCCAAGTGATATTAGGAGTAATTTCATAAAAATCAATGTCTGTTGTTGTGTTTGTTAGGAGGTTTTTAACCTTATTTTTACCATTGACATAGTCAATCCCAACTTTAAAATAATCAAACAAATCATAGGATAAAGTGGCATAAAACACATCTAAATCTTTTTTGGTATTGTAAGGAATCGCACCTCCAAGTGCCGAGAAATTAACCTCTGTGGCTTCCCAATTATCAAACCACACTGCACCTACCATTTGTAATGCTCCCTCATTATCCAAAGAGACAGCAAAGTTATCTTTAGTATTTGTGATATACCCAAGATTTAAGGCGAGTGGAATCTGTGCATTCTCTAAATTTACGCCCACTTCAAGGCTTAAAAAGTCGCTTTTGGTTTGCATTCTCTCACGAGGTGTAGCGGGATTGCCATTAAGCGCATTGATGAGGTTTGCCACTCCTGAACTATCGGTTTGTGTGTAGGCGTATTGCCCATTAATGTGGAAGTAAGTTTGATAAAATCCAAGTTGCCCAAAAAACGCAGAATCTATAATGTCTTGAATATTAAAAAACCAAAGTTGCGATTCCACACTTCCAAGCGCAAAATCCCAATTCCCCAACGCTGCAAGGGTATAAAGCGGCTTTGTAACGCTTGTTTCGGGTTGTGGCATATCTTTAATATCATCTAATGCCCAAGAATCAAACGCGCCGGCGACAAGACTAATATTTGGTAAATCACTATTGATAACCAAAACCCCTGTGCCTCTATCCTCTCCGCTATCGTTAAAGGGCGTATCCAAGCGCATTTTTCCAAGCGTGATATTCGTGCTTGTGGAATCGGGAGTAATGAGGGCATTAAAGGTGCTAACGCCAAAGCTATTATCTTTTCCCGAGCCAAGCCCATAACCCAAACCTTCGGTGCCGGGAATTAAATCTCCATTCTCATCATAAAGTCCTTTGCCGTGATTGGTGTTTTGAGAATTTTCATAATAGATTCCAAAATTTAGGGCGACATTATTTTGCACAGGGGTTTTAAACTCCGCTTCTGCATGCCAAGTATGCTCTACATCACCGCTTTTTTCGCCCTTACTATTGAATTGAGGATTTTTGAAGCGGTTGTCCTCGTATTCATAACGCAAAAATCCACTAACCTCCACGCCCCTAATTGCCTCCTCCAAACTCTGCGCATTTGCACTCACTGCTAGAGCAAAAGCTCCTGCTAGACTTAAACTTGGTTTTATAAAGTTCATAAAAACTCCTTTGTTGTTAAATTTTAATTCAAGGTGATTAAAAGTGAGATAGAATCTTATTATTAATACACTTAAACAAAAATAAGATTAATTTTTATTTATAAATTTAAAAGATTCCATTGTAGGGTTTATTTTTTGCAAGATTTTACATTGCGTTTTTAATTTTCTGTCATTGCGAACGGAGCGTTAGCGGAGTGTGGCAATCTATAATTTAGGATAAAATAGATTCCGCAAGAATCTTTGTTGCGGTTTTAAAACTTTAGTTTGTCCTTGCAAACAAAAGCATTACAAGAATTAGCAAATTAGCAACAACCAATCCGCTAAAAAAGGCAAAAACATCAAAGGATTGTTGTTTAATAAGAAGCAAGATTCCAACTACAAGGAATCCATACGCAAAAAGGCGCAAGGGTAAGAAAAACATTTTCACCCCTGTTTTTGTATTGATCGCGCTAAAGTTATGCCAAAATTTGCGTTTCTTTAGTGGAATCCCTTGTGGTTGTGGAATCTCTGTGGTTTTTTGCTCTAATGTAGAGTTAGAATCTTTAGCGAAAAATTCCTCCTCTTCTTCCTCCAATCTTTCTTGTTTGCTTTTATATGCCTCTGCTAGGGCTTCTAACTCCTCTTTGGAAGCGTTTTGAATTAGGCTATCAATCTTGCGCTTTTGGAGATAAAACACAATAAACACAATGAGTAAAAAAGAAACAAGCGCAAAAGTGAAATTGAGCGCAAAGATTCCGCCAAAACCCGCCCATAGACAGAGACAAACGAGTATGATAAAGGCAAAGAGCAAGGATAATCTTTTCATTCTTGTCTAATCATCGTCCTCATCAAAATCTTTTGCCCTCTGCGCATTGTAGGCGTATTTTGGGTCTTTTGCGAGGGCATCTAGCTCCCTTTTTTGCCGCTTGTAGGCTTTATAAACATTTAAAATCGCCGCACACACCCCCCATACAACGCCTAGCCAAAAGAGCCACCGCGCACCAAAAAGCGATTCTAACCCATAGCCAATCCCCACTCCAATCAGCACTGCAACCACCATTGAAATGCCAAGTGTCGCGTTAGAATACGCCAACATTGCATCTTTGTATTTTGGTTCCTCTTTGGGTTTAGAATCGCTTTGGGATTCCGCATTTTGCGTTGTTTCATCGCAGGAAGTCGCTTCGGTTTTTGGATTATCGCTTGTTTCTTGCGGGATTCCATTTTTAGCGTTATTTTCTGCAAGGTTGTGGCTTACTTCGTCTCCCTCTGCGCTTACGCCTTGTAATGACGAAGCGGATTCCTTGTTATTTTCCATAAGTTTTTATCTCCCGCAGCACTTCTCTAGCCCTCTCCAACACATTATCTATTAAGTTTTCGTCCATTGCAGCGCAAATAAAGCCTGTCTCAAACTGCGAAGCAGCGAAATACACGCCCTTATTTAGCATTCCTTGATGGAATCGCGCAAACATTTCTGTATCACTTTGGAGTGCGTCTTGAAAATTCCTCACTTGCGTGGCGTTAAAGAAAAATCCAAACATACTTCCGCGCACACAAGTTTGTAGTGGGATTCCAAACTCTGCGCAAATTTTTTCTAGTCCTCCCATAAGCTTCAAGCCTAAGCTCTCTAGTCTCTCATAGATTTTAGAATCCTCTTTTAATTTGCGCAATGAAACAAGCCCCGCACTCATTGCAACGGGATTCCCGCTTAGAGTTCCGGCTTGATAAACTGCACCTTTGGGTGAAAGCAAGTCCATAATTTCCGCTCTCCCACCAAATGCGCCCACTGGCATTCCGCCCCCAATGACTTTACCAAAAGTTACCAAATCGCCCCGCACAGAGTAAAACCTCTGTGAACCGCATAAACTCGCCCGAAAACCGCTCATCACTTCATCTAATATTAAAAGAATTCCGTGTTTATCACAAAGCTTTCTTAATCCCTCTAAAAATTCCGTCTCGCTTGGCACAAGCCCCATATTTCCAGCAATGGGTTCAATGATAATACACGCCACACCGCTGCCTTGCTTCTCACTTAGCGCAATGCAGGATTCCACACTGCTTAAGTCATTGTATTGTGCAACCAATGTATGTTTGGTAAAATCTTGTGGAACACCCGGTGAGCTAGGATTGCCAAAGGTTGCCATTCCACTTCCTGCAGAGACTAGCAAAGAATCGCTATGCCCGTGATAACAACCCTCAAATTTGATAATATCCTCTCTTTGCGTAAAGGCACGCGCAAGACGAATCGCACTCATTGTCGCCTCTGTCCCGCTTGAAACAAAGCGGATTTTCTCCACTCCCTCCACAATGGAGATGACCTCCTTAGCAAGTGCAGTCTCTAGTGTCGTAGGTGCGCCAAAGCTCAAGCCCTTTTTAACAGCCTCTATAACGGCTTCCTCTATTTCCTTGTCGCAATGCCCAAAAATCAAAGGACCCCAGCTTTGCACAAAGTCAATGTAGCGATTCCCGTCCTCATCAATGAGATACGCACCGCGCCCATTGGCAATAAAAGGCGGAGTGCCACCCACGCTTTTAAAGGCGCGCACAGGAGAATTTACCCCACCGGGAATCACTTGCTTTGCTTCGTTGAAGTCATTGACACTATTGAGATGATTTAAAGATTCCATTTTTTTTCCTTATAATAACGAGTGTTTTTAGGATTCATCAAAAATAATGCGAAGCTTTGCCATATAAATTATCAAGCAAATAATACCACATAGCAACCACTTCTAAAACCTAAAATAAAATCTTAAAATTTTAGCTAAAAATACAAGAAAAAATGTTGAAATTCTAAGGTATGCGTCATTCATTTTTAAAATCCCAAAAAATCCTAAAAAATAGAGTTTTTTACATAGTAATGAATTGTATAATTTTAACATTGCAGGAAAATTTGAAAAATTTTCTTGGCGCATACTGCGGAGCAATTTTGGGTGGGTGCTATGCCCACACTTGCAAATCCATATTGTGGAATGAACTTAAAGCTAACCACTCTGTCATTGCGAGAGATTTGCTAGAATCTCATGGCAATCTATCAACAATGCACTTCTTAAAAGATTCCATTAACTTTTAAAATTTATTTTGTTATAATGCACCGATTTTTACTGAAGGAGTGTAAAATGAAAAAGTATCTCAAAAAAATCTCTGACCCTAAAATTGTAGGTGCTTTTAGTAAAAGTGGCTTGGGGCTTGCCGCAATTTTACTTATTACAGGCTGTGGAGATTCTAATAAGCAAGATACAAATAGTGGAATCGCGGAGGCAACCAAAAAGGGTGCGACCGTTACGATTGAGCAACAACCCGATGGAAGCTATAAGATTTTAGATGAAGTGCCAAGTGCGCAAACGCGCGTCATTTTACGCGAAAATGGGGAGGAGAGAATCCTAAGTCAAGAGGAAATTGACAAAATTATCGCAGAGGAAAATAAAAAAATAGAAGCAGGGACTTCCCAACTTACAAACCCAACCGGTGCGGGTTTATCGCTTGGAGAAACAATTTTAGCAAGTGCTGCGGGTGCGATTCTTGGAAGCTGGATTGGAAGCAAACTCTTTAACAACCAAAACTATCAGGCACAGCAACGCACAAGTTACAAAACTCCACAAGCCTATGAACGTTCCCAAAACTCCTTTAAACAAAATGCAGCAGGTGCAAGAACGGGCGCAGCAGCAGGGCGCAGCGGCTTTTATTCGCCAAACAATACAGGCTCTACACAGAATCGCCCTAGCACTTCAGGCACTACTTCAAGTTATGGCGGTTAAAAATGCAGATTTTAAAGGCACAACCTCTTGAGAATGCAGATTTAGAGAATTTAGGGCTTAATTGGCACACAGATATTGACAATACGCCCTATGTAAGTGATGAGATTATTGAGATTAGCGAAGAGGAGGCGCAAGGATTCTATGACGCTGCAAACGAGCTTTATGATATGTATGCAGAAGCGGGGCAGTATGTCATAGACAATGATTTGTTTTTTGAGCTTGGGATTCCTTTTAATCTCGTAGAAGCGATTGTGCAAAGCTGGGAAGAAGAAGTGCATTGGCATTTATATGGACGCTTTGATTTAGCCGGTGGATTGGACGGCAATCCTATCAAATTGCTAGAGTTTAATGCAGACACACCTACAATGGTGTATGAAAGCGCAATTATCCAATGGGCACTCTTGAAAAAAAATGGGTTTAGCGAATCCTTGCAGTTTAATAATCTCTATGAAGCACTAGGGGATAACTTTAAGCGAATGATTACATTAGGAGAGGATATTTCTAACTTTAACGCAATTTATGAAGGTTGGAAGATTCTATTCTCTAGCATTCAAGGTAGCGAGGAGGAGGAGCGCACCGTGAAATTGCTAGAAGTCATTGCAAGAGAAGCGGGATTTGAGACAAATTTCTGTTACGCGCACGAGGCAATCCTGAATGAAACGGAGGGCTTGAGCTTTGGAGGAATCAACTATGAGTTTTGGTTTAAGCTGATTCCGTGGGAGAGTATTGCCATAGATGAGCCGGAGTTAGCACAACTCATCACTGCAATGATTGCAAACAAAAACACAATCTTTTTGAATCCTGCTTATACTTTAATGTTCCAAAGCAAACGAATGCTAAAGATTCTTTGGGATTTATTCCCTAATCACCCTTTATTGCTTGAAACCTCCTATGAGCCACTTCATCAAAAACAGGTAAAAAAACACGCCTTTGGGAGAGAGGGAGAGAATATCAGCATTTTAGACGCGCAAGGTAATGTCCTCCATAGCAATGGTGGGGAGTATGCGAATTATCCTGAAATTTATCAAGCTTTTGCGGCGCAAAACCATCACAATGGAATCCTTTATCAACCCAATGTTTTTTATGCTTATGAGGCTTGTGCATTGGGATTCCGCAAGGGAGGGGAGATTTTGGATAATCTCTCTAAATTTGTGGCGCACAAGATTCGGTAAGGCAAACTTTACTATTGTGGGTAAGCAAGTTTTCCGCTTGTCCTTGCACCCACCCTCCGTCCTTGCGAGACAACGCCAAAGCAATCTATAATCTAAATATAAAGCAAATGTTACAATTACGCATCTAAAAAATAATGAAATTTTTATAAACAAAATTTTAGCAGTGAGATTCCATTGTAAAGACTTCTTTAAAATTTGGATTATAGATTACCACGAGATTCTAGCAAATCTCTCACAATGACAGAAGGTTGAAATGTAATGCAGAATCTTGTAATAGTTAGTTTTTGAAGTAAATTCTATATATAGATTTGCGCTCAAGTGATTGTGAAGCCAGATGTAACGCATACCATAGTTTCTTATGAGGTATCATAAGACGATGTGGCTGGTTGTAAAGAACCTTTAAGAGAAAGAAAATCTCATTTTTTCATAAAAATTAAATCTCCAAATGTAAGGCATCAAAAAGGGTTTGTGCAAGGGGTTTTGGAAGCACTTGATTTAATTCCTCTAAAGTTGCGTTGTGGATTGCTTCAAAGCTCCCAAAGTAGGATAAAAGCTTGTTTTGTGTTGCTTTCCCAATGCCCTGAATCTCCAAAATTTTGGATTGTCGCATAGTCTTTTGTTTTTGTCTCTGATGAAAAGTAATGGCGAATCTATGGGCTTCATCGCGCAATTTTTGAATGAACTGCAAACGCTTATCGCTAGGAAGCAAGTTGTATTCTTGTGAATACTCATCACGCAAAATATCCTTTGCAGCACCTTTGGAACGATAGGCTCTGTGCTCTACTTTTTCCTTTGCGATTCCAATAACTTCCAAATTTACTCCCACACTATTAAGTAAAGTTTTTGCCAAATTGATTTGCCCCGCTCCTCCATCTAGCACCCACAAATCTGGTGGGGATTCTTTAGAAAAATCCGCGATTCTACGCTCCAGCATTTCGCGCATTTGGGAATATTCATCTAAGCCTTTGAGTAAATAATGGCGATAGGATTCCTTGATAAATCCTCCATTTTCATAGACAATCATTGCGCCTACGCATTGTTTTCCTCTATGATGTGAAGTATCAAAAATCTCCAAGCGATAGGGAATGCTTTGCAGATTGAAAAGCTTTTGGATTTCAAAAGATATTTGTTCTTCTTCATTCTTTTGCAAACGCAAAATTTCTTTTCCATTTTGCAATGCAAGTTCGCACAATCTCTTTTTCTCTCCGCTTTTAGGATTGTGCAATGGAATCTTTTTTTGAAATTTTTGTTGCAAAAAATTCTCTAATTCTTTTGCGCTCTCACCCAAATCAAAAGGAATCAAAATTTGTTTGGGTTTTAGGGGCAAATCCTTACTATAATAATTTAGCACAGCTTGTTTGTAGATTTCATTTTCATCAAATCCCATTTCGCTTTTGATGATTTGTGTAGCACTTGAAATAATTTTACCCTTACGCATAAAGAGTTTTACTAAAACGGCTTGTTTGGCTTCGCAAAGCAGCGCAAAAACATCTAAATCCTCTAAACGCGCAAAATCTACAGAAGAAATAGTGCTTAGCTGTTTGATTTTTGTAATTTTGTCCCGCAAGATTCCAGCTTCTTCAAAACGCAAATTTTGAGATAAAAAAAACATTTTTTCTTCTAATTTTGGGATAATTTTTTTCGGATTCTCAATGCACTCTAGTGCATTATGCAAAATGGAATGATAAGATTCAACGCTTACTTTTCCCTCACAAGGAGCTAGGCAACGTTGAATCTGATAAAATAAGCAAGACTTTTTATTGCGTATGCAAGATTCCTTTTGCACAAGCGGAAAAATCTCATAAAGGGATTCCAATAAATCTCTTGCTCCGCTTGAATAAGGACCAAAATAGCGCAAACCTTGCGTTTTGTTAAGAATCTTTCTTGTAAGGAGTATGCGTGGAAAATCCTCTTGCATATTAACGCACAAATAAGGATAGGTTTTGTCATCTCGCAAAAGAATATTGTATTTTGGTTTGAGCTGTTTAATTAGTGAATTTTCTAAAATCAATGCGTCATTTTCGTTTTCTACAATCAAATAACGTATCGTTGCGATTTGTTGAACCATTCGTGTAATGCGCATACTTAGATTGGGGGCAGGGGAGAGAGTGGGGGTGAAGCGAAAATAGCTTTTAACGCGATTTTTGAGGTTTTTTGCCTTGCCTACATAAAGCAGACGTCCCTCCATATCAAAATAGTGATAAACTCCACTTTTATTTGGAATTTTTTTTAAAATCTCTAAAAGTTCATTGGAAAGTGGTTTTAAAGAAGTTTTTTGAGATTCCATAAAAATCCTTGATTATTCTTGATTATCCAAAATGATTTGGCGAATATTCTCAAAGATTTTATGGATTTTATCGTTTTTTGCATAGTTAGTAAAATTTCCACAAGAAAGCTCACCATAGCTTGGATTGGGTTCTTTTTCTTGCAAGGTTTTTATTTCTTTTTGATAGGCATTATAGGTTACAAAGTATTGTATATCTTGCACATTTAAAAGGTTGCATTTTTCCTTTTGATAGGTTTTTAAGAGTTGTTTTACTAAGGCAATTTTATGATAAAATTCCTGTTTGAAAGCTGGGTGTTTAAGAGCTAGAAATAAAATATTATTTTTAATATAGCCAAAAGCAATTCCTCTTTTGATACTAAGGGGAAGTAAGCGGATAAAATAGTGGATTTGGCTTACTTCATAATATTTTTGATAAAAAGGAGCATTCAAGAGATGAGACAAAACTTCCGATACATTTTTCATTTTTTTATTATAGCACAGATTTTTTTTCTAAGCTTCTTAAATGTGGGTTGTGGATTCAAAGATGACCCTTTTAATCCTAAAAAAAATGTGAGCAAAATAGAGAGTTATGCTAAGTTGAAAAGCGTAGAATCTTAAAGAGAGGATAAAGATGTATCATTTTGATGTAATTATTGTGGGGGCTGGTGTTGCAGGGTTGTATGCTGCATTGAATTTACCTAAAAGTTTAAAGGTGCTAATACTTTGCAAGGAGCAACCTTGGGAATGCAACACTTTTTATGCACAGGGTGGAATCGCAGTGGCAAAAGATGTTGATGATATTCCTTTGCATATCAAAGATACATTAAATGCGGGTGCTGGAATGTGTGATGAACAAGCTGTAAAAACCCTAAGTGCAGAAAGTTTAGAGGTTTTAGAGGATTTGATTTCTCGTCAAACCCCTTTTGATAGAGACGAACAGGGCAATTTGCTATTTACAAAAGAGGCTGCTCATAGCACTTCACGCATCATTCACGCAGGGGGGGATTGCACAGGGAGAGTCTTGCATTCACACTTGATTGCGCAAGTTTCTCATACATTATGGAAAAACGCCACCGTTACAGAGTTGCTTATTGATGGAAATCATTGCTATGGAGTAAGTGTCTTAACTAAGCGAGGGAATTATAATCTTTATGCTCAACACATCATTCTTGCTAGTGGGGGAGTGGGGGCACTTTTTGAATACCATACGAATGCTTATACAATCTCTAGTGAGTTGCACGGAATGATTTTGGAAAATGGTTTGAAATTAAAAGATATGGAAATGCTACAATTTCACCCCACTGTGTTTGTAAAGACGCCTTATGCTCGTAAAATGCTCCTAAGCGAAGCTTTAAGGGGTGAGGGTGCAAGGATTGTAGATTTTTGGGGAAATCGCTTTTTATTTGATTATGATGTGGCGGGTGAGTTAGCCCCACGCGATAAAGTAGCGCGAAGCATTTTTGATTACAAGATGAAACTGCAAGAAAAGAATCCCAATATTCCTCAAGAGCAAAAGGAGGTTTATTTGGATTTAAGTCCTTTTTCCAAAGAGTTTTTCTATGAACGTTTTCCAAATATTGCACGAAATTTAAATATGCTTGGATATGAATTGCCAAAAGATAGAATCCCAATCTCTCCTGCATTTCATTATTGTATGGGAGGGATACAAACTGATGATGTAGGAAGGGTTGTAGGTATGCAAAACCTCTATGCAATGGGAGAATGTGCTTGTACAGGAGTGCATGGAGCAAACCGCTTAGCTTCTAATTCTTTGCTTGAGGGTTTGGTTTTTTCAAGACGCAGTGCAAAAGAAATTTTAGGCAGTTATGGAATCGGAAATAAAGAATGGATAAAAAGAGAGTTTCCCTTGCATACGCAAACATTGCAAAAAGAACAAGATGAAAATTTAAAGGCAATTTTGCGGCATTTAATGTGGAATAAAGTGGGTATTATTCGTAGAAGATCTGGCTTGAATGAGGCATTAGGAGGCGTAGAAGTAATGCTTCAAAGTGGTGTGGGGAGACTCTTGCGTTTGCGCTTATTGACGGCTAAAAATATCATAGAATCGGCATTGAAACGGGATTTTTCGGTCGGAGCACATTATATTGAATAATCTTGATTACAAGAAAAAATAAATAAGTTATTTTGAACTACAATTTGACAAGCAACTTAAACTTTCAAAGGCATAATCATAAATTTTGCTTTTGGATTTGAAAATTATTTAGGGTTTTGTGAAAGAAAAATTGTATCTTCTAACATTTTTAATTCCTCTACGCTAAAACCTGCTTGCAGACGAGCGTTGATATTTAGCTGTGCATTTGCTTTTGGAAAAGAAAAACGATAGGCTTTTAGAATCTCAAAGTATTTCAAAGCACGATTCTGTGGTGAAATTTTCTCTTTTTCGCAAACAAAGTGAAACCAAGTATTGCCCTTTGAGACATGAGAGATTTCATCTTGTAAAATCATTGCTAAGACATTCAAAATTTCATCTTTCATTGGGTGGAAACTTTTTTGAACTTTGCTACATAAAAAAGGATTCACATCTAATCCAACAGCTTCCATTCCGCGGGGAACAAGTGCGATTCTATCTAATAAAATATTGCAATTTTGCATAGAATCAAACAATAAGGAATGCACACCAAAATCGCCATATTTAAAGCCTAGAATCCTTAAGAGTGAATGTAAAGCCAAGAAATGTTTAACTTCTTCGTTAGCCACTTCTACCCAATCACGATAGAAGTTTAAAGGAAGATTCCTGAAGCGATAAGCGCAATCGAGTGCCAAGTCAATCGCTGAAAACTCAATGTGTGCGATAGAATGCAATAAATGTGCAACATTTAAATCTGTTTTGAGGTATTTTCCCTGTGGAACTTTATGAGGCGGAACAATCGGGCAAAAATTGGCAAAAGTTGGAGTTTTTAAAGGTAGAGTGATGGAATTGTGTTCTAAGCGGAAAGATTGAAAGTTTTGCCAGATTCTTTGCACTTGTGAGCATTTCTCTTCGGCATTTTTTGCATTTAAAGCGTTAAAGAGTGCGGAAAATAACTCATAGGATTCCATATTTTTACCTAAAAGAGGGCTTTGATGCCGATGAGAATCATTTTAACGCCCATTGCCATAATGAAAACAAGTGCAATGCGCGAAAGCACGTGCAATACAAGTTTTCCCAATATGCGTTCAATACTAGCTGCAAAGTGAAAAAGCGCAAGCATAAAGGCAAAAGCTGCAATTACAGCAAAGATTGTGAGCATCAAGCCTTTTTCTTCTGATAGGACAACTACGGTAGAAAGTGTCCCGGGACCTACAAGCATAGGAAAAGCCATAGGGACAACGCTTTGATTTAATAATTCGCTTTTATTTAAGCCTTCGTGCTGCTGCATTTCTTTGTGAGAGGGTAGCAATAACCCTTTAGTGCTAACTAGAATCAACAAGAAGCCACCAGCAATCCTTAAGTGATTCAAATCTATTTTAAACAAAAATTTCATAATAAAAGGACCAGCAAGTAAAAATGAAATCACAATCGCAAAAGCAACATAGAGAATATTGCGAAAAAGACTTTGTCGTATTGCAGTGTCTAAATCGTCTGTCATAGAAATAAATTGTGGGAGATTACCAAAGGGATTCAAAACAGCAATGATTGTAATGGCAATCAACAAAAGGCTGTAAAGTTGGGATTCTATTCCGACAAACATCTTATCTCCTTAATGGAGTTTTTGGGAATTTTAGTAGAATTAAAAAGAAAAATCAACCTTCCTTTAAAGGATTCTAATTATCGTATTGTTTGTTTGGGTATCAAATAGTAAAAAGACTCGGCATTTAGAATCGTTAAGATTCCAAATACCCATAATTGTGGAGTTATGCTTTCTTTTCGCTTACAATATCTACGATATTATCGCCAACCATTAAAGCAACTTTCTCCATATATTCTGCCGGGCTAGTAAAGCCTACGCAAGAGCAGTTGATTTCTCCTAAGATATAGCGGTCTGCACCTTTCTCATCGGTATCTAGGATAAAGTCTGCTGTCCAAATTAAAGGCAAATCGTAATTGCCCAATTTACTTTTAATTTGTGGAAGTTGTGCTAAGAACCAATCCACTAAAGATTGCCAATCTTTTGGCTCATCGTAGCGGTATTTTGCACCACTAAAGAGTGTTGCGCTAAAGGCATCTCCGCCCTCTGCTGGTTTTTTATGCACAACATAAACAGGAGTTTTATAAAGCATAAGGATTCTAATCTCACCCTCTTTGATACGTGGTAAGAAAGTCATATCCACAAGCATACCATTATCGCCTACTAAATAATGCTCACAAAAATCCATAAATTCGCCAAGTTTGCGCTCTTCTGTATGGTTGTCTTTTGCCTCTGTGCAGATGATTTTTGTATCAAGTGGGAGAGATTCTACCTTGTTGTATTGGTCGCTAGATTCCAATCGGACACGCCAAATCCCTTCTCCGGTAGAGCCGCGATTTTGTTTTAAAACTCTTTCGCCCTTTGCAAGAGTTTTAGGAAAAGTTTTCTTAAAGTCGTGTTTATCGCTAAAGGTTACGCCGATTCTCTTTGCCTCTGCTGGGTCATAATACGCATAAGTATCGCTAGGAACTAGGGGAGTATCCGCTAATTTTGTTAAAGCATCTTTTGCGCCATAGCCAATCATCGCATCGGGGTGAGGCATACCTACAAGCCCATCGTTGCAGAGTTTGCGCAAGACATCAAAATAAAGTTTTTCTTCCTTAAGGTTGCCCGGATTGACACGAGAAACATAACCATCTGCACTTTCGCGCACTTTTTTATAAACTTCCTCTCTTTTGCTAGAATCACGCAAAATATCATCTGTAAGTTGCACAACTTCTGCATTCCAACCTTTTGCTTTTAGGGCATTGACCATTGGCAT
Source organism: Helicobacter rodentium ATCC 700285 (assembly GCF_000687535.1). Classification (GTDB taxonomy): domain Bacteria; phylum Campylobacterota; class Campylobacteria; order Campylobacterales; family Helicobacteraceae; genus Helicobacter_D; species Helicobacter_D rodentium. The sequence goes on along the minus strand of NZ_JHWC01000001.1, from coordinate 100,624 downwards.
TGTATCTTTTCTGTGTCCATCTGCACCTTTATCGCTACCGCCAACTGCCTCAAAAAAGACGATGTTCTTTTTCATACTTTCCTCCAAATTCAAATTGTGATTCGTAAAGATAGCAAAATAAGACTTAAAGTTTTTATGGTTTTGATTTCTTGCGCAGGATTTATTTTTGAAATGTTACAAAATTATGCAACTATTTTAAGGAATCCTAAGAATCCTAATTGAATCACATTTGAGGATTATTAGAGGTTTTTTGCTGTGATAAGCTCCAAAGGGTCAATATGTTTGTCTTTTAAAGTTACCTCAAACTTTAAAGCATTCTCAACGCGCCCAATGGTATAACCCTTTTTTACGGTGCTACCGGGTTTGATAGTGGGTGCAATTTTGTCTAATTGTGCGTAAATAGTGTGCATATTATCTTTGTGTTCAATAATGACTACGCGTTTTAAAATAGGGGTATCTTTTGCAAACACAACCTTTCCATCTAGGACGCTTTTTACTTTATCGTCTCCTTTGGGGGTTAAGGTAACGGATTCATTAAAGACTTTCATTTTATATACAGGGTCAAAATAAGGTCCAAAACGTTTTTCAATCGTAAAATTCTCCAAAGGCGCAATCGTTTTTGTCCCCTTATATTTGGTTGTGCCGATATTATGGTAAGAACTTGCAACTTGGCGCACATCAAATTCTTCATTTGTTTTGGGTGTATTGGAGGTGATTTGCGATTCTTGGATTGCGGTATCTTTTTTATTCGTCATTTTAGGCGATTGATTGATGGATTCTATTTTTTGTTTAGACTCTTGTTGTCTTGTTTTGGCTAATTCTTCTCTTTTTTTGCGTTTTTCCTCCTCTTGACTTTTTACAATATTAAGATTAACAAGAATCCCTTGCACCGCATCACGTTCTTTTACAATTTTTTGTAATTCATTGTTGTATTTTGTAATTTCTTTTTGGTAATTGGCAATCAATCTTTCTTGTTCGTCTTGAAGTGCTTTTAAGTGTGTTCGTTTTTTATTTTCTATTTCAATAAAATCTTTTAATTGTGCAATTTCGTTTTGTAAAGTGTGGAGATTTGCAATCACTTCGCTTTGCTTATTGCTTAGTGTGCTTAAGTGCTTTTTTGTTGCATTACTTAGAGACTTAAATGCTTCTTCTGTTATTAAATCTTGGATAGATTCAGGCTGAAAGTCATTTAGTAAAACGGCAAAAGAAACCTCTTTTGTGATTAAATCCATCATTTCTAATTCAATTTGTTTGCGTGTTTGAAACAAAGAATCTTGATTGCTGTTAAGTTTCTTCATTAAAGCAGTTTTGGTGTTATATTCTTTTTGGTTTTTTGCAATATTTTGTTCGTTTTCTTGAATGGTCTTTTGGAGTATTTTATTTTCTTCTTTTTGTTGATTGATTGCACTGCCTAACTCTTGGAGTTTAGCATTGATTTGCTTTTCTTGACGCTTTTTATTCTCTAAGACATTTTGATTTTGAGTAATTTTTTGACTAATTTCTTTCTCATTTGCGCCAAATAGTATTGAAATAAAAAGAATAAAAAGAAACCAAATACGCATAAAAATCCTTAATTCCTATGTTGTAAGCTGACAATCCATACTGCAATAAGCGATACGGCAAGTCCTGTTAAAAGCAATATGATGGAATCCAAAAAGGGTGAAAAAATTTCTGGATTTAATCCCAATTCTTGCAAAAAGATGAGTAAAGCTGGATTCTGTGAGACATAAAATAAACCACTTGCTACAATGATTGTTGCAAGAATCGTATCAAGACAAGCAAGACGAAATAATACTTGAGAACGCATCCAAAGCGGAGCTCCAAGCAAAGTCATAATTTCCATTCTCTCTAAATGCTGGAATTTCCAAATTTCAATTTGTTTAAACATTAAAAGTAGGCTAATGAGCGCAATGAAGCCTGAAAAAATCATTGTGCTACCATTAATGATTAACAATAATTGATAAATTTGACTATGGCTTTTTGTAAAGGTTTCAATGCGCAGGATTCCATCTATTTCACTTAGCGTTTTTTGAATGACTGCCAAACGCGCACTGCTTGGATAAGTATTAAGTGTGAGAGAATAAAATTTGGGAAGAGATTTTTTAAGCAAAACAATATTTGCTTGGCTAATATTTTTGCTCAATCGTTCAAGAATAATTTTGGAATCAACAGGGCTTAAATTCTGTGCCTCACTAATTTTATTGCGTAAAAGCTCCATATTTAATTCTTTGGTACTAGCAAGGATAATCGCATAATTTTTGCCCAATTTGCTTTCGTAATCACTTAAAGTGCGATGAACAAGCAAAATGCTTTCTAATGCAAAAAGTAGTGCAATCAATGGAATAATCAAGCTTAAGTGATTTTTAAGAGAGTTCATAAATCACTCCTTCTTCAATATGAAAATGACGATAATTAATTCCTAAAGTTTCAGGGATTCTGTGTGTAACAACTACGACGGTGATTCCAAGTTGAGTATTCACGCCTTTTAATAAACTCCATATTACTTCAGAGGAATAGTCATCTAAGTTTCCTGTTGGCTCATCGGCTAAAATCAAAAGTGGATTATGGGAAAGTGCGCGCGCCATTGCTACGCGTTGTTGCTCCCCACCACTTAGCTCTAAGGGGTATTTGCTTCCCTTGTGGGAAAGTTTGATATGCGCTAAGAGTTTATCAGTTTGCGATTGACACGATTCCTTTGTAAAGCCTCCAATAATCATAGGAAGCATAACATTTTTTTCCACATTAAAGTCTTTAATCAATTTGTAATCTTGAAAAATAATACCTAAATGTCTGCGTAGAATCTCAATATTTTTTTTATTTGCTTTAAACATTTCTACGCCGCAAACCTCTAAAGAGCCGCTTTTAAGAGGCAAATCTCCATAAATAGAACGCATCAATGTGCTTTTTCCGCTTCCGCTTGGACCACTGACAAATACAAATTCTTTTGGATAAATATTAAAACTTGCGTTTTTTATAATGATTTCATTTTTGTAGCCTAGATTAATATTTTTTGCTTGAATGATTGCGTCCATTAGCCTTCCTTGTAATGTGGATTAAAATCATTTTGAATGATTTGGAGTAATTGGATATGGGATTGATGATTTAAAAAAGTTGGCAATGGATTCTCTCTAAAATATTCAATATGATTGGTTTGTAAGATATAACGCGTTTGCGGATAATGAAAATCCCCAAAAGATACCTTAAGCATACAAGGAGATTGTTGAGATTTTGAATCGCTAAGAAGCAAATCTTCTAAATGCAAAAAATAATCCTTTTGCACGATTTTAATCTTATGAAAATTTTTGGGCAAAAAATGTAATGGTTTAGAATCTAAATCCAAAAAACTAAAATCAAAATTTAATTTGCGTGGGGCAGAGGGACGCAATGCGTATAATTCAAGATTGTAAATATCTTTTTTTTGTCTTAGCCACCTTGCTTCGTATTTGCTTGTTATTTCTTCCTTTGCATTCATTTGTGATTCTATTTGAAAATCCTCTTTGAAGTTTTGTGCAAGATTTTTGGCATAATTGAAATATTCAAGGCTATCAGTGCGTAGTTGCAAGGAACCATTTTGTTTTAATGTACGGGAGCTTTGGGATAAAAAGGTGTGGCTTAGAATCCTGCGACTTGGCTGCTTATCCCAAGGCACAGGAAAATGTATAAAGATTTTGTCTAAAATATTAGAGGGCAATAATTCTAAAAAAATACGCGCATCATACGCAAGAATTAAAAGATTCTCAAGTCCTAAAAGCCCAATTTGACGAGCAACTTGCTCTAAAGATGGGCGATGAATTTCTAAACCAATATGTAAAATTTCAGGATGTTTTTTGGCATTATGTAGCAAATGACGCCCACTACCAAAACCAATTTCTAACCAAATCTTTATCGGTTGATTGGAATCTTGCGAGGTTTGCTTGGTTGTAAAGTTGTAATTTTTGATTTTAGTAGATTGTTTTAGCTTTGGAATTTGTTTTTCCAACAAGAGTTCAAAGTCTAAAAAGTCCTCAATATTTTTGATGAATGGAAGCCTATGTTTAAGAGCGAGAGATTTTCCTTGTAAGTTTTGCGTAAGAATGGAATCTTGAAAGTCCATCAAGATTTTCAATGCTTCTTTGGTAATTTCAATAGGAGAAATACGCGAATATTTATCAAAATGAACAATTGTTTCTTGTCTTTTGCTTGAATCTTTGGAATAGGTTTTGATTTCTAAAAAAAAATGTTTTACTTTTTCTTTGGAATCTTTGGGGGTAAAACAAACTTGCAATAAGCAGAAATAAGGATTCTGTGTTGAACAAAACTTTTGCATAAAACAAAACTCCCCTAGAGCGTTTGCAACCTTGAATGGTAGAGAGGGGAGATGAAATTTCGCAGTCTTGAAATGTGGCATTGGTTTATTTGGGTAAAGAAAGCACAACTTCTTGCGATGGTTTGGATTCTAATCCATTTTTATCTATTACGCTAACACAATAATAGTATTTTTCACCCGCCTTAATCTCTCTATCAATAAATTCTGTGGTCAGCACTTTATTATAGCGCAAAGTTTCTCCAAAAAATAGAGAATCCTTTTTATAGACAATATATTCTGTGGCACGATTATCTGTAGGTTTCCATCTTAGCACAACCGAACCATTTTCAATTTGTGCATAAGTAATGTTTGGAGCATTTGGCACTTGCAAGGTAGAGCCTGTGATAGGACCAACTTCTAAACTATCAATGCCATCTTTGTCGGTTGCGATAATTTTGTAATTGTATTGTTCGCCGTCTTTACTAATTAAATCTTGATAAAAATTTGTGTTGCTAGGCAATGTTACAAGAGTGGTATAAAAACTAGAGAAAAAACCTGAACGCAAAATTTTATAAGAAGTTACCTCTGGATTATCGTGTAGATTCCAGCTTAAATTAATTTGCTTTGGAACATTGTTGGTGGCTCGGAAATTTGTAATTTGCTTTGGTTTTGCTTTGGTTGTTGCTTGAACGCTTTTTGAAGGAATCGAACGAGAGTTATTAGCATTGTAAGCAATGATTTGATATTCATAAGTTGTGCCATCTTCTAATTTGGTATCCAAGTATTCTACTAGCAAACGATTTTGGATTTTGTCTAATTCTTTCCAATTTCCATTTTTGTCTTTACGTTCTACAATATAGCCATTCACGCGTGTGTCTTGATGCGGACTCCAAATAATCTTTACTTTTCTTGGATAGTTGCTAATGGCTTCAATATAGCTGACAGAACTAATGGTGTGTGTTTTTGCGGTAATGGTTTGAGAAAAACTAGAGACATTTTTATTTTTATCAAAAGAGGCAAATTGATAAACATATTCTGTGTTGGAATCTAATTTATTGTCTGCATAATGCGTAATAAAACGCGAATCTAGTGTGGCAATCTTGCTGAAATTTTGTGTATTGGCTTGTTTGCGATAAACATAATAACCTGCAACTGCTGGGTCTTGAACAGAATCCCATTCAAAGGCATTTGTATTAATATCACTTAAGACACGGATATTTTTAGGGGGTGTGATGGAATTATTGACGCTTGGATTGGGATTTGTTATCGTGGAGCAACCACTGAATATTAATGCAAAAATCGCAATCATTCCACTCAAAGAAAATCTGAATACATTAGTTAGAATCATTTTGGAATCCTTAAACATAACGAGTTTAGATAAAGTAAAACTTAATTTTAACATAAATATATAATTTAGTGCAAGATTCTATGGTAAATTATTGTGTAAGTGTTAGGAGAAAACAGATTGATAAAGACTATCAAGGGAAAAAATAAGATTTGTGTGGGAATCTTGATAGTTGATTAAATCAAAATTCGCCTTTAAAAAACTCTGCATTTCCGCAGAAAGAGGAGCATAAATATGTAAAATGTTACCACTTTTTGGGTGCTGTAAATATAATAAATGCGAATGCAGAAAGATTCTGTTTTGTGAAAATTCATTATTTTTGGAATCGTTTGAATAGCCATAGAAAAAATCACCCAAAATATGGCGGTTTAGGCTACTAAGGTGTGCGCGAATCTGATGTGTGCGCCCACTAAAAAGTTTAGCTCCAATTAGTTCATAATCTTGTAGTTTATTGGCTGTGGCGATTTTAAAAAATGCGGTTTTAGCGGATTTTGCATTGACGTTGTTTGGGTGGGTTGTAATATATTTTAAGCGATTTTTGGAATGACGTATTAAGGGGGAATCTACAATTTGCGATTCTTTCAAGGCTTTATCAATCACGCAAAGATAATAACGACCCATTTGGCGTGTTTGAAGTTGTAGTTTCAAATTTTTATGTGCGAAATTTGTCTTAGCAATTACAATTGCACCACTTGTGCCTTTGTCTAGCCTATGGACGATGCCCGCACGATAGGAATCTCCAAGATTGGAGAGAGGGAAGTTTTGCTGGTGTAGCCAATCCACTAGAGTTCTTTGTCTATCTTGCTCGTTTGTGCGATGCACGATTAATCCAGCAGGTTTATTTAGAACCAATAAATCCTCGTCTTGATAAAGGATTGGAATTTCTAAATTTTCAAGTTGAGAATCTTGTGTTTGGGGTATGTCTTCTTGAATAATAAGAATATCGTTTGCCTTTAAAGCGATTCCGTGTTTCTCTAAAATATTTCCATTCAGTAAAATTTTGCCTTTTGAGAACAGCTTTTCTGCTTGTGAGCGTGAGATTTGGAGTGCTTTAGCGATAAAAATGTCTGCTCGGATTCCTATTTCATCAGAATTTGGAGAGAAAATTTTAGAATTATCTTGGATAGAATTATGGTTTGGATGGAGGGGAGATTTCAAGGAGGATTGTGGTTTGTCTAAGGCAATGAATATATTTTTTTGCATTGGTTGTGAATCTTTTATGAAAAATTTATGCTAAAATTACGCTTAAAATTTTGTTTTTGGAAATATCTTTGTTTAAATTTAATCGCAGGATTCTATCATATTTTGATTATACTTTACCTTTATTGATTGCTCCTATTATTTTAATTTCTTGGTTTTTAATCAATGAAAATAGTGAATTTTTGGGCAATAAGGTATTGGTTTATGTAGGTGTAGGATTATTGATTTTTGTAATTGTCTTTTTTATTCCCACACGCAACATTCCTTGGTTTATTATTGGTTTTTATTGTTTTAACATTGTGTTGTTGGTGCTAGTAGAGTTTTTTGGCGATACGCGTTTGGGTGCGCAAAGGTGGCTTGAGATTCCTTTTGTGCATTTTACTTTTCAGCCTTCTGAAACGATGAAACCCGCATTGATTTTAATGATAGCCTATTATGTTAGTAAAAAACCACCCAAAAAAGATGGTTATAAATTATTGGATTTTTTAAAATTATCTTTTTTTATTCTTTTGCCTTTTTTGCTTGTGTTAAAACAGCCGGATTTAGGCACAGCACTTGTTTTGCTTCTAATGAGTTTTGGCGCGTTATTTCTTATTGGGGTAAATTATAAAATTTGGCTCACTTTAGCTATTGGTATTGCATTTTTATCGCCGATTTTATATGCAAACTTGCACGATTATCAAAAAAAACGCATTGTAGATTTTATTTCCAAAGAGCCAGATTATCAGGTAAAACAAGCAATGATTGCAGTGGGTTCAGGAGGAATCTATGGCAAAGAAAAAGAAGAAGCAACCCAAGCATTGTATAAGTTTTTGCCCATTGCAACGAGTGATTTTATATTTCCTTATTTTGTAGAAAGATTTGGCTTTATTGGTGTAATAGGGTTGTTTATTTTGTATGGTGCTCTGATTTTTCATATTTTCTCTATGAGCACAGAAAACAAAACAGATTATTTCTTGAAAGTCGTTTCTTATTGCGTGGGATTGTTAATCTTTATTTATTCGGGGGTAAATATTGCTATGACAATAGGATTGGCACCAGTAGTTGGGATACCATTGCCATTGTTTAGTTATGGAGGAAGTAGCTTTATCACTTTTATGATTCTTTTTGCAGTGTTAGAAAATTTACTTGCCTTTAGATACAAATTTGTGTATAATCACGACTCTTTTTCAAAACGGACCCTTAGCTCAGCTGGTTAGAGCACTCGGCTCATAACCGATTGGTCATAGGTTCAAGTCCTATAGGGTCCACCACATTATATACATACAGAATTATTTAGGAATAAAAATGGAAACAATACAATGTCAAAATATCAAATGTCAAGGGTGTGTAAAAAAAATAAATGAAGCACTTTTACAAAAATATCCCTCTTTGCAAGTTGATATAGAGAAGCAAAATGTAGTCGTAGAGGCAGATAAGAATGGAATCGCAGAGATTAAACAAAAACTCCAAGAACTAGGATTTTTAAAGGAGGGTGGAATCTTGGGTAAAATGAAAGGGTTTTTTACAAAATAAGAGGTTTGAATGGAAATTTTATTATTTATTACAATCGTGATTATAGCCATTGCACTCATTAATTTCAAAGATTACTTAAATAATCCCCAAAAACGCCCCCGCATTCATAGTAAAGAAAATAGCGATGAGTTAAGCGAATACCAAAACCCTTATAAACAACAAGAGCAAATTGTAAGCCTTAGCAAAGAAGAAAAGCTAAGAAATAGCGAATATGGCTTAATTGTAGCACTTTTATCTAAACTTGCCCAAAGCGATGGAAAAGTATGTGAATTAGAGCTAGAGCTTATGGAAAACACAATGCAAGATATTGCGGAAGCATTGTGTTTGCAAAGCGCAATGAATCAAAAAGAGGAGATTTTAGAGATTCTACATAAAATCTTTGATACTACAACACAGAGTGTAGAATCCCTAACCCAAAAATACGCAGAGCTTACAAAAGGGCAATATAAAAGTCGCTTAAAAATGGTGGAATATCTACTTTCTCTTGCTTATGCTGACGGAGAGTTGGGAAATAATGAGCGAGAAATTATTTTAGATGTTGCGGCGTATTTGGAAATTAGCAACGAGGATTTTAACAACCTCTATGATTCTTATGAAGCATTTTATGCACAAAAGCAAGAGGAATCCACTTTAAAAGAAGCTTATGAGACTTTGGGTGTTAGTGAGGAAGATGATATGGAGCACATTAAAAAAACCTATAAAAATTTAGTGCGTCAATTCCATCCAGATATTTTATATCATAAGGGTTTGGAGCAGTCTATTATGGAATCTTGCACACAGAAATTGCAAAAAATCAATCGTTGTTATAAAATCATTAGGGAGCATAGAAACAAGACAGCTTAAAAGAATGTAAAATTGCAATAGATTCAAAAGGGGAGTGCAATAAGATGGAAACGGGAATTTTACGAGATGTTGCAAAGATTTATAAACGTTTAGAAAATTACAATAAGCACACCAATCAGCTTTATAAATTGGCAGAGACTAATCATACTCCACATTTTTTGGAAAGTATTTTTGTGCAGATTCCACATAATCGCGAGACTTTACTTGCTTGTATTGAGCGCATAGTTACATTGCAGGAAGCCTCTTTTATTAATGTTTTGCAAAAGCTTGAGTTACCAGAGGAACAAATTGTTTCCTTAAGAATGCAGTTGCTTAAAATTGCACAAAATTTTTATATGGACAAGCATAAACATTTACTTCTTTTTATCAATAAAGAGCAGCTTCTAACTCCATTTTTTCGCGCATTGTTGCAAGCGGTTCATCAAATTGGGTTATGTTTTAATGATTTCTTTGTTGCTTGGCAGAGAGATCTTATTTTGGGAATTAATCGGAAGCTAAACCAGACTTATAATAAGGATTTGCAAAAGATTTTGGAAGTTTTAGAGCCAAGCTTTGAGGTTTCTCGTTCTAATGGTGGAGGAGTTTTAAAGGGAATCCTTACGCAAGATACATTGCAGCAATTACCCAATCAAAAAGATGAATTTAGTCAAGAGAATGAGAAAAGCGATAGGAGTTATTCTATTCCTGTGCTTAAAGATTCTGTTTATCAAGCAGTGGCTTATGCAGAGTTTTTTCAAAAGGAATTTCAAGCTTTAAAAATAGCTTTTGAAACCAATATAGAATCTCTGAAAAAAATTCCCGAAGTTTGTCCGAAATTAGAGCAAAAAAGTGCTTATTTGGAATATTTAAATGTTTTAAAGTCTGCATTAATGCAAAAGAATCCTAGCAGGTTATTGGAATCTTGGAGATTGGTGGATAAGGCTTGGATGGCAATTTCTTCTCCTTTGCAGATTGGACACCCTTTAGAATATTATGAAGACCATTTTAGAAAAGCTGTTGCACCTGAATGGGATCTGCGTATTGCTAGGTTTTATGAGGGGGTTGATTTGTTGAATCTCCAAGATTCGCAAGATTCTAAAATTTCCAAAGAATCCGTGTTGAAATTTTATCAATTTTATAGCTCTAAAGTTCCAAATACGCAGTATAAAGAGGAAATTAATCAATGCGTCCAGCAATCTTTGCTTAAAACGCAAAGCTATGGTGGATTACCCGCACTTTTCTATGGTGCAGAACTCAATGGGCTTTTTAGCGCACAAGTTGTCCCAAACGATGAGAAAGTCAGTGAGAAATATGGTAAAAAAATTTTCTATTTTCCAGATAGAGTGCGTGAGTTATCTCTAGCCAAACCTTTTATGCTCTTAGCTTCCAAGACTTTTCCTAAAGATTTTTTAGATTTTAATAGAGAATTATTGTTTTTTAGAGTAGAGGATTGGTATAAAGTCTATGAAATCTCTACAATCGGACACGAATTTGGGCATATTTTGTGGGTGAGTTTAGATAGCGAATTGAAAATGAATGCAAGTGGTCAATTTAAAAATATAGAAGAATTTAAAGCAACAATGGGTGGAATCATTTATTATTTTTTATCTGCTAATCAGCCACTTTTGCGAGAGATTGTTTTTAATCTTATTGCGCGTGCAGTAGGATTGATTGCGTGGATGAAAGAGGACGAAGTTTTGCCTTATTATTGTGAGGCTTTGATTCATTTATCGGTATTATTTAATGCGGGTATTTTACATTATAAAGGAAATTTTGATTCTGTTGCATTGGAGATAAATGTGAATGAAAACACAATGCAACTTTTAAAAAAGCAATACATAGAAACTTATAATCAGCTAGTTTTGACTTATTTAAACAAACAAGACGCAAAACTATTTTTAGACAATTATGCTATAAAGGATTCCGAAGGCAATTACAAACCCACCAAGTCAGAAGTAAAAGTCTTTGTAGAGGATTATTATCAGCAATATCAAGCTATTGGGCAAATCACAGATACACTTACGCCGCAAATGTGGCAAGAGACATATAAAAAACAACACAATTTAAAGTAAAGAGGAATAATGCTTAATATTAGCAGTAATGACATCAATAAAGCAAGAGAGATGATTTATAAAATTGCAGGGATCTATCTACCGCCTAGTAAAGATTCCACCATTAAAAATCGTTTGGATATTTTGAATCGCAAACTTGGAATCCGCGACTTTGATGATTTTTTTAACCATATCCAGCAAGGACATTTTAAGCAAGAATTTATCAATGCTTTCACAACCAATAAAACAGATTTTTTCCGCGAAGAATTTCATTTTCAAGATATGCTAGATAGGATTCTACCGCAAAGATTGAGGGAGAGTGAGCCTATAAAAGTTTATTGCTCGGCAAGTTCCACAGGGGAAGAGCCTTATTCCATTGCGGCAACTTTGCTTTACGCAAAAGAGCTTTATCGTTCTAACACACAAATTAGTGTGCTTGCTACGGATATTGATACTTCTGTGTTGGAGATCGCCAAAGAGGGTAAATATAGAGTCAATACAAAATTGAATCCTTTGCCTACTTGGCTAGATTTAAAAGGGTATTTCAATATTGAACCCAAAAGCGAGTTTGAGCTTTCTATGGAGGCTAAATTGGATTTAAAGAATATTTTAACTTTTAAGCAACAAAACCTTTATGATTCCAGATACCCTTTTGCTCCAAAAGAATTTGATATTATTTTTTGTCGTAATGTATTGATTTATTTTAAAGTCCCAGACCAAGAAAAAATTTTAGATAGATTATTCTCCCATTTGAAAATCAATGGGACTCTATATCTTGGGCATTCAGAGAGTATTTTGAATCTTTCTCATAGAGTGGATCGTTTGGGCAGAAATATCTTTGTGAAGGTTAGGGATTAATTTGCTAACAGATAGTAATGAAAAACACCATCCAGACTTGTTGTTAAAGTCAAATCCCTACAAAGGAGATGGCAAGAAATTAATTGCCATTGGCGCAAGCACGGGGGGAGTAGATGCGATTGCAAATATTCTTAAGGATTTACCGCGCAATTTACCCCCTATTGTGATTACGCAGCACATACCGGGCAGCTTTTCCACTTCTTTTGCAGAAAGACTTAATAGAATCTCACAATTAGATGTTTATGAGGTGCGCTCAAGAGTGGCTTTGTGCGATTCTTGCGCTTATTTGGCAGCAGGTGGTTTGCATATGATTTTGAGCAAACATTATAATGACTATTATGCGACTGCACAGGAGGGGATTCGTATTTCTCGCCATTGCCCAAGCGTAGATGTAATGTTTCGTAGCGTAAATAATGTTGTGGGCAAGAATGCCCTTGCGATTATTATGACAGGAATGGGAGATGATGGAAGTATTGGCATAAAAGAGCTTTATGATAATGGAGCTTATACGATTGCCCAAGATGAAGCAAGTTGCATTGTGTTTGGAATGCCTAAACAAGCTATTGCTAAAGGCGCAATTTGTGAAATTGTCAATTTAGATTCCATTGCTAAGAGAATCGTGCAGTTTGCAGAAGGAAATCTTAAACGCTCACAAGAGAAAAGATGAGCGGATTGTATTATCCTTTGAGGATTGTGGAATCTAGCTTTGAGGTAAAAGGTTCAGAATTTATTGCTTATTTGGTTGCTATGGATTGCTTTGCGGAGTTTGTTGCCCAAATGCGCATAAAGCACCCCAAAGCCGTGCATTTTGTAACTTCCTCACGCAAGTTTAATTCACAAGGACAGATTGAGGAAAGTTTCAGTGATGATGGAGAACCAAAAGGCACTTCAGGTATGCCTACACTCAAAGTCTTGCGCGGATATGACTTGATTGATTGCGGAATCCTTGTGGTGCGTTATTTTGGCGGCACTTTGCTTGGCACAGGTGGGCTTGTGCGTGCCTATACACAAGCTACAAAAGACGCGGTGATAAAGGCAAAAGAGCAGGGCGCATTGCAACTTTATGTCCCAAAGGAATCCTTAGAAATTGAGATTCCATTGAGTGTATTTTCTAAGGCAGAGTATTTAATGAAGTATTTTGAAATCAGTGTTGCAAACAAGGAATTTTTAGCAACAAGCGTTAAACTAAAGCTAGAATCCAAAGCAGAAAATTTGCAGCTTTTTTTGAACAAGTTAGAATTTTAAAAAGAGATAAAATTTCGTATGTAAAGATTCTATTGAAAAGGTTTTTTAAGTTTGCTAAATTATAGATTGCCACGAATCGCGTTGCGATTCTCGCAATGACGAGGTGGTTTGCCTTGCGTCATTGCGAGGCAATACCGAAGCGTGCAAATGCGTAGCATTTTCACCCGCTTTAGCGCAAATCCATAATCAAGCATAGAGAAAATTTTACAATGGAAGCTTTACAAATGAGATTCCACATTATAGATTGCCACGAAAATTTTTCAAATTTTCTCGCAATGACAGAAAACTTTACAATGGAATCCTCCAAAGAGGAGCTAAAAATTCTCCTCAAACCACCCTGCAATTTCACTGCGGATTGTTTGGTGTAGCACGATTCCAGACAAAAAGTCGTCCTGCTTAGCCTTTTGCAATAAGCTAATTAATCCATTGCGGTATTTGCTTAAATAAGGGTGGTCTATTTGCATAGGGTCGCCCAAAAAGACAATCCTAGAATCCTCCGCCATTCGTGTGCCAATGAGCTTGATTGTCGCATTAGAAGCATTTTGCGCTTCATCAAAAATTACAAATTTTTTTGCAATACTCACTCCCCTAGCGTGGGCAATGTCTAAAACCTCAATGTTGTGTTTTGTTATAAAGTATTCTGTGGCTTCTTGACTTTGTATGCTATTTGCCTCTCCGCGATATTCAATGCGTTTTGCTAAGGATTCCTTTTGCATTTTGGTAATCATAAAATTAATCGCGCTAAAGAGAGGATACATAAAATAATTTAACTTTTGATTCTCATCGCCCTTGCGGAATCCAAGCTCCGCTTCTTTGTCGTTTGCGGTAATGGTGTTGCGCAAATATACGATTCCATTGACTGCACCTTTTTTCAGCAAATGCAAACCCGCCTGCAAAGCAATGAGCGTTTTTCCGCTTCCTGTTGCGCCACTGCAAATCGTGATTCTATTTTTAGAATGCGTTAGTAGCGCATAGAGGAATTTCTGCTCCAAATTAATGGGGTTAATGTAGAGTTTGTCCTCCTCTAGTTTGCTATCAAAGTCTAAAGGCTCAAAGATTCCATCAAGCTTGATTCCATAATGTTTTTTGCCTGTGAAATAGAGGCTATTTTCGGTGTTGTCTTGCTCCAAGATTTCAATCAAACTCCAATTTTTGAGTGCGATAAATGTGGGGTTCTTTTCAAGATTCTCTTTTAAATTCTCCTTGTGCAGCGCAAAAGAATGCAAGAAATGAATACTTTGTGGATTCTCTATTCTATCGCGCATTAAGGATTGTGAGGGGACGCTCAAAGAGAGTGCATAAACCTTTAAAGAAATGTCGTTTGTGAGTAAAATAAGATGATATTCTTGTGCAATTTCTAAAATCCGCGCGTCATTTAAACCATAATCTTTGGATTGGATTTTATAATTTGGGCGATGAATGAAATGCAAGGGAATCTTGCATTCATTTACCGCAAAGTAAATGGTGTGGATTTTATCTCCATTTAATGCGCTAAACTTGGAATCACAAGCAGAATCCCCTAAAATATTTCTGAAAAATTCCCGCGCAAAAAACCCGGTTTCGTTACTTAAATCTTTCTTTTTGTCTAGTTCGCTTAGGGTTACATCGCAGATAAAAATATCATTTTCCCCGCTTTGGTGGAGAAAAAAGAGATTCTCCACATCGTCTAAAATAATAGAAGTGTCAATCAAGTAGGATTTTTTCACTTATTGGCAGCCCTCGCATTCTATGCTTCTATCCATAGTATCGGTGTGTGTTTCTGCTTCTACACTTTGGGAGCGCAGATAATAAGTGGATTTTAAGCCTAATTTCCAAGCAAGCATATAAATTTCATTTAAATACTTTCCACTTGCAAGATTGAGGGCGATAAAAATATTTGTGCTTTGTCCTTGGTCAATCCACTTTTGTCGCACAGCAGCGGCTTTGATGAGCAGTTTTTGGTCAATCTCATAAGCGGAAGTATAGTAATTCCAATTTTCCAAGTTTAAATTCGGTGCAACAACCGGAATCAAGCCACTTAGATTTTCCTCAAACCACTTGCGCTTATAAATAGGTTCAATCGTTTGTGTTGTGCCAACAAGGATTGAAATGGAGCTTGTAGGCGCAATCGCCATTAAATAGCCATTGCGGATTCCTTTTGCCTTGACTTCTTTGCGTAAAGCGTCCCAATCATACACAAATCCAAAAAGTCCTCCCCTATCCACAAGTTTTTTTGCTTCGTTGTTTGCCTTATCAATAGGAAAAATCCCCTCCGCCCAACTTGAACCAATAAATTCGTTATAAACTCCCTTTTCCTGTGCAAGTTCGCAACTTGCCTTGATGGCATTATAACTTATCATCTCCATAATCTCATCAATCTTCGCTAAATGCTGGTCGCTTCCCCATTCTATGCGAGATTCTGCTAACATTTGCGCTTCACCCATTACACCTAAACCAATGGAGCGATTATTTAAGTTTGTAACTTTTACCTTACGATTGGGGTAAAAGTTTAAGTCAATCACATTATCAAGCATTCTAATTGCAATAGGCACAACGCGCTCAATATCCTCTTTGGTATGGATTTTAGAGAGATTCACAGAGGCAAGGTTGCACACGGCAGTTTTGCCATCTTTAGATTCTCTTTGTGCGATAAAAACCTTTTTGCCCCGAATGCTATCGGTGGAAGTGATTTTGTTGGAGGATTTTTTAACCCCACAATCTGTGAGAATTTCTTGATATTCAGCAAAATCTTCAATCGTTCCGTCCTCGTATTCTACGCGAATGAAGCATTCATTAGGCTCGGTATTTTGAAAAATCTCTGTGCAGAGATTGGAGCTACGAATAATTCCTGAATGCGCATTGGGATTTGCAATATTTGCATTGTCTTTAAAGCAAAGAAAAGGCGAACCTACTTCAAAATAATTAGTTAAAATCCTTTTCCATAAATCCTTTGCTTTGATAGTTTCTTTTGCGATATTGGGGTCTTGCTCGTATTCTATATAACGCGCTTCAAAAGCCTCTCCATAGAGGTTTGTTAAATCCGAGCAAGTCAGCGAATCAAAGAGATTCCACAAGCCATCTTCTTGCACCCTTTTCATAAACAAGTCTGGAATCCAAAGTGCGGGGAATAAATCGTGTGTCCTGCGTCTTTCCTCCCCGCTATTTTTCTTAATGTCAATAAAGTCAAAAATATCACTATGCCAAGGTTCAAGATACACAGAGATTGCGCCTTTGCGTGTGCCTAGTTGATCCACTGCGATGGCGATGTCATTGGTGATTTTAAGAAATGGAATCACGCCTCCTGCTGCATTTTTATGTCCGTCAATAAAGCTTCCTAAACCTCTAATTTTAGAAAAATCCCAACCGATTCCACCACCATATTTACTTAGGAGTGCCATTTCTTTATAAGAATCAAAAATGCCCTCAATGTTATCTGGTGTGCTTCCTACATAGCAAGAGCTTAGTTGGTGGCGTGGGGTTCTTGCGTTAGAGAGTGTAGGAGTAGCCGCCATTACCTCAAACTTAGAGAGTAAGTCATAAAACTGCTCCGCCCAATGGTTAGGGTCTTGCTCGTTTTGCGCTAAAAACATTGCGATTCCCATAAACATATGTTGTGGTAACTCAATGGGTTCGCCTTTTTTGTTTTTTAGCAAATATCTATCATAAAGCGTTTTGATTCCCAAATAGTTAAACTGCAAATCCCTATTTGCATCAATTTTTTTGTTTAGTCTCTCTAAATCAAATTTTTCTTTCATTCCCTTGATGATACGATTTTCGTTTTCTCCTAATTCCAAGTATTCACGCAAGGTTTTATAGCCATTAAAGCCATTGACGCGGTGATATAAATCATACAAAAAGAGCCTTGCAGCAACATAAGTCCAATTTGGGCAATCAATGTCAATCTTATCCACAGCGGTTTTAATCAAGGTTTGCTGAATCTCTTGTGTGGTAATTTTGTCGCGAAATTGCAACTTCGCATCTACTTCTAATTCACTTTGTGAAACACCCTCTAGTCCTACCACAGAATCTCTTGTGTATTTTTGAATTTTTGTAACATCAAGCGGTTCAACTCTTCCATTTCTTTTAATAACTGTTAGCATTCTTTACCTTTATTTGTATTCTATGATTTCATCTAGTTTTAAGCGGAATCTTGGCTGTTGTTCTTTAGCGCGATAGCCAAAGCACAACACAAGTGCCACTTGCTCTTTTGTTGTGTCTAAGTTCAAATACTTTTCCACTTTTTCCTTATCAAAGCCCTCAATATAGCAGGTGTCAATGCCTAAATAACTCGCATACGCCACCATATAAGTTGCCATAATATAAGCTTGCAATGCGCCCCAATGAAAGATATTTTCAGTACTCAAATATCCTCTTGCCTTTAAATGTCCTTGCAATGCGTTATAAAAGCCCTCTAAAATTTCGGTATTCTGCGTTTTTCGCTGCACTTGCGAATCCAAATATGCACTTTTTGGGATAATGTCTTTGATTAAAGTTTTATAAATCACCACTTCACTTGCAGTTGTGATTTGTTCTTGATTCCAACATAAAGGCTTTAGTGCTTCTTTAGCCTCCTTGCTTTGCACGACAACCATACGCGTGGGTTCTACACCAAAAGAGCTAGGTGCTAGTCTCCCCACTTCTAAAATTTCTGTGAAAGTCTCTTTTGGAATTCTTTGTCCATTGAACAATTTACAAGCGTGTCTAAAATTTATGGATTTTAAAAACTCATTCATCGTTTTCCTTTCTACAACGATTAGGCTTTCTTTCTCTTTCTTTGGGTTGGGTCTAGCACCTTTTTACGAATCCTAATGCTTTTGGGTGTAACTTCTAAAATCTCATCTTCCTCAATCCATTCCAATGCGCGCTCCAGATTCAAATCTCTTGGTGGCACAAGTTTAATCGCATCATCGCTACCACTTGCGCGCATATTGGTTAAATGCTTTGCCTTAACAGGATTCACATCTAAATCATTTTCACGGCTATGCTCCCCGATAATCATACCGATATAGACTTTGGTTTGTGGTGGAATAAACAAAACGCCTCTTTCTTGGATATTGCCTAGCGAAAAGGGCGTTGCCTCTCCATTTTCCATTGAGATGAGCGCGCCATTACTTCTTGTCTCCACGCTTCCGCTAAAGGGGCGAAATTCCAAAAAGCTATTATTCATCACTCCCTCGCCCTTTGTATCGGTTAAAAACTCGCTACGATAGCCAATCAGTCCTCTCGCTGGAATCTCAAATTCCAATCGCGTGTATCCCTCTCCCATAGGATTCATTGCCTTTAATTCTGCTTTCCTGCGCCCGAGTTTTTCAATCACACTACCGGAATAATCTTGCGGGGTATCAATCACTAAAGATTCAAAAGGTTCGCACTTCTGCCCATCAATCTCTTTCACAATCACTTCAGGGCGTGAAATGCTAAATTCATAATCCTCTCGGCGTAAATTCTCTGCTAGAATCGTAATTTGTAACTCTCCGCGTCCGCTTACCTTGAATTTTCCCTCTCCTAATTCCTCAATTTTCATCGCGATATTGGTTTGCATTTCTCTCTCTAATCGCTCTTTTAGCTTGTTTGCAGTTACATGTTTGCCCTCTAATCCCGCAAAAGGAGAATCATTGACGACGAAATTCACGCTCATTGTTGGCTCTTCTAAGTGCATAGGATCTAATGGAATCGGATTGTTAGAATCCACAATGGAATCCCCAACATTTAAAGAATGGAATCCCGCTAAAGCGATAATATCACCGGCTTGCGCTTCATCAATTTCTGTTCTTGCAAGTCCATAGAATCCGATGAGTTTCGTAATTTTGCCTACGATTTTTTCTCCATTGCTCTTTGCAAGGGTTACGCTCTCGCCCTTTTTGACCTTACCATTAAAGATTCTAGCGATTCCAATTTTGCCCACATAATTATCATAATCTAGCGTAAAAATCTGCACTTGCAAGGGATTCTCTACATTTCCACTCGGAAGCGGGACATATTCTAAAATCGCATCAAAAAGTGGTTCAAGATTCTTTTTTTCATCCTCTAGCTCTTTAATCGCATAGCCCTCACGCGCCGCAGCATAGACAACAGGAAAATCTAATTGCTCCTCGTTTGCGTCCATTGCGGAGAATAAATCAAAGACCTCATCAATCACTCTATCAGGTTCTGCGGCGGGTTTATCAATCTTATTTACAACAACAATGGGGCGGATTCCAAGTGCCAATGCCTTTTTTACTACAAATTTTGTTTGCGGCATTACGCCCTCTTGCGCATCAACAAGCAAAAGCACACCATCTACCATTTTCAAGACGCGCTCAACCTCTCCCCCAAAATCTGCGTGTCCGGGAGTGTCAATGATATTAATCTTTGTGCCTTTGTAATTAATGGCTGTATTTTTGGATAAAATCGTGATTCCCCGTTCTTTTTCAATAGCGTTGCTATCCATTACGCGTTCATCAACTTGTTCGTGGTTTGCAAAAGTTCCGGATTGCCGAAGTAGCCCATCTACGAGAGTTGTTTTTCCGTGATCTACGTGTGCAATCACCGCAATATTTCTAATTTCTTGCATTGTGTCCCTTAAAAATAAAATGAAAATTTTGCGCGGATTCTATCTAAAAGAATCTTAAAAATATAAGAAGAATATATTGGAATGACTTTTGCTTATTTTGTAACAAGATTCTTAATTTTAAAGAGAGGCACGACTATGCTACCTTTGTTAGAGATTGAAAAAGTCAATCAAAAAAATGTCATTAAAACCCAAACTTCCAAAAGCGAAAACGAAAGTCAAAATGAAGAATTTGCTGAAATCTTTAATTTTCTAAGTTTGAATAAAAATTCTAAAAAAACTGAATCAAAATCCAAAGAAATTCCCACCCCAAAAACACAAGAGGATTCCAAGAATCCCCCATTGATGAAGAATGAAAATTATCAAAGTAATATTTTAAAAAGCTTAGATGAAAAATACAATCTTTCTAAAAATTTCTTAGACACGCAAAAGGTAGATACGCAAAATAAAAACATTAAAGCCAATGTCTTAAAGAATCAAACTTCTTTGCCGATCCGCTCTACTTTAAATAGCGCAAGGGATTTATTGGAATATTCCAAAACTCAAAAACAAGAGAGTAAGACTTTAAAGGATTTAGGTGAAGTTGCTGATACTTTAAAGTTAAACCTTCAAAAGATAAGTATGCAAGTAGGAGAACAGGAACAGAACAAAAAATCCAAAGGCGTCCTCAAGCAAGAAATATTTTCTGACAAAGAAGTATTAAAAGAATCCTTGAATACTAAAGAAAACATAAAAACCAATAAAGAATCTTCTAATATTTTGAGTAGTCTTTTACAAGACAAAGAGTTAAGGGAGAAAGCAGATAAAACTTCCAAAACCAATCCAACTCAAAAAACAACAGATTCCAAAGAGCCAAAGCTAACAAGTCAGGATTCTAAGGAAGTAAAATCTGTGGAATCCCAAAGCAAAGAAAACAATGTTTCTAGCAAAACGCCAAAAGAGAATCTAACTCAAAAAACAACAGATTCCAAAGAGCCAAAGCTAACAAGTCAGGATTCTAAGGAAGTAAAATCTGTGGAATCCCAAAGCAAAGAAAACAATGTTTCTAGCAAAACGCCAAAAGAGAATCTAACTCAAAAAACAACAGATTCCAAAGAGGCAAAGCTAACAAGACAGGATTCTAAGGGAGTAAAATCTGTGGAATCCCAAAGCAAAGAAAACAATGTTTCTAGCAAAAAAACTTCAAATCAAGAAGTGTCTGTGAAAAACTCACAAGAAAAAATAGAAAATCCTCTGAAGGAGAAATTGACTAAAACAGAATCTCCGCAAGATAAAGTTTCACAAGAGCCAATTAAGCAAGAATCTTTCAAGCAAGAATCCCTTAAGGATTCCCTGCAAAAAGAGGAGAAGTTGCACGAAAATGTAGAGCAACAAAAAACAAGCAAAGAGGCAATTAAGCAAGAATCCCAGAGTCAAAAAGTAACCAACCAATCAAGGGTGGTGCAAGACTCTATGCAAAACCCTTTTTCTTTCAAAGAGAAAAAGGAAGTAAAAGATTCTTTTATTAAAGAGGAGAAAGAAGATAAACGAAATGTGAGGAATCCCAAAGAATCTATAACAAAAAATTCCAATAACTTCAGCTTCTTAAAAGAGGAGAACCTTAGGCAAGAGATGAAGCAACAAGATATTTTCTTGGATAATTTGTTAAAAACCACAGAAAAGCCTATGCAGTCCTCAAAGGAAACATTTAAGGAAGTCGCACAAGAGGGAATCAAAGAAAATACAGAGAAAAAGGCAAAGGTCAATCAAGAAGTTTATCAATCTAGCACACAAGCGCAGGTGGAAAACCGCTTAAGTGTGCAAAATACTTTTTTGCATTTTAGCGATAAATTAAAAGAAGCATTGCAAAATTATCGTCCTCCTGTTACAAAATTATCCTTAGAGCTCAATCCAGAAAAGCTAGGAAGTGTGGAGCTTACGATTGTAAAAAGAGGAGATAATATTTCTGTGCAGATTAGCTCTAATCAAAACGCTTTGCAACTTTTTATGCAAAATGCGCAGGAATTTAAAAACAGCTTGAGCAATTTGGGATTCAATGATGTAAATTTGGATTTTAAGGATAATACAGGAAATAGTTTAGGTGGTGGAGACTTTAGCGGTTCTAGTGGTGGAGAACAGGGAGGTTTTGGAGGACAAAATCAAAGGAATCCTAACCCGCAAGAACAAAATTTAGAGCAAGATTTCAGTGAAAATTCAAGAAATACTCAAAGTTGGAACGAAAATAGCTTACACACTTACAAAGAAGTTAATAATCCTTATGCCAGAGTGGCATTAGTAGAGATTAACTTTTCATACTATGCTTAAGGAGCAGACAATGTCAACAGCAGCAACAACAACAGCGACACAAGGAAGCTATCAACAACCAAGAACAACAAGTAGTACAAACAATACAGAAAGAACAGAGGAAACCAAAAAGGGTGCATTAGACGATAATCCCATTCCAACAGATGACAAGACCACAGGCGGAAACTCCCTCTCCAATGAAGCCTTTATGCGCTTATTCTTAGAGCAGCTTAAAAACCAAGACCCAACTGCTCCAATGGAAACACAAGAGATTCTAACGCAAACTGCGCAACTTACACAAGTAGAAGCGCAAGAGAAAATGAAAACCGCAATGGAAAAAATGACAAGCGCAATGGAATCTATGCAAGAAACAAACAAAAAAACCATTGAAGCCCAAGAGAAGATGATAGAATCCCAAACAAAAATGCTAGAATCCTTAGGCTTACTCTCTGATAGTATCCAAGATAGCAATATCTTAAGTGGCTACAATGCGATTGGCGTCATAGGAAAAATTGCAGAAACAGGTTTAAATGGAATCACATTAGAGAAAAACGAAACAACAAAATTCAGTCTTTATTTTGATGAACCCATTGATGCAAGTAAAGGTAGTCCTAAAATTTCTATTATCTCTGAAGTGCCGATGAAGGATAAAAATGGAGATGTGTTAAAAGACGCAGATGGTAATATAAAAACAGAGAAAACGATTGTGAAAGAAATCAGTCTTGCACAATACGATGGACAAAGCGGTTGGATTGATTTTGAATGGGATACAAAAGATAATGGTGGAAGCTATGTGAAAGTAGGTTCTACTTATTCTATTTCAGCAGAATACAATTTGGATTCCACAACCAACAAATATTTAGAAACCGAATTAGGGCGCGGTGAGGTGCAAAGCGTGTTATATGATCAAGGTGTGCCTTATTTGAAGCTTGGAGAAATGGTGATTCCAATTACTTATGTGCGTACTTTTCAACCCAACAGCTAATGATTGAAGCGATAAGAAAGGATTTGTGATGATAGGATCATTTTATAATGGAATCAGCGGAATTAGAACACATCAATTTGGGATTGATTCCACATCAAACAATATTTCAAATGTCAATACAGTGGGTTATCGTGGCAATTTGCCAGAATTTAAAAGCCTTTTTGCAACGAGTATGGATTATGTCAATGCAAATTCTCCCATTTCTAATGATTATAACTATGGTTCTACAATAGGTTCTAATGGCATTAATGCAAACGATGGCACTTATGTGAGTGCGGAGGGGGATTTTAATGTTGCTTATAGTGGCAAGGGTTGGTTTGTTGTAGGGCTGAATAAGAATGGTGCTTTTGACCTTAACGCACCTGCGCCCGTCTATAATGGGACGCAACAAAATTATTTTACACGTGATGGTTCTTTTGGCTTGGATGGCGAAGGGTATTTAGTCAATTCTAGCGGTTATTATATGTATGGTATTAATCTTGGCAAAATTGCAGCAGATGGGACGATGACAGGAACAAACAACTTGGAGGGAGATTATGCAGGGCTTTCAGGTTCTAATTTGCAACCCTTACAGATTCCTAAAAACCTAACTTATAAGCCAACCCTTACCACAGAGGTAGGATTGTCTATTAATCTCAATCGCACCCAAAACCCAAAAGGAATCGGAATGATTCAAGACGAAACCGGTTCTTTCAGTATGGAGAAATTTCTTGCTCAAGATTTAAATGCTTTGATGAATGCAAAGGGCGAATTGTTAGATCCTCAAAATTACAAAGATATTACTATAAGCCTTGAAAGAGGAGGAGTTACGACAAAATACACTTTTACTTATGGTGGGGCAGAAAATGGCTTTAAAACAGTGGGCGAATTAATGAATCTCATCAAAGAACAAACCGGTTTAAATTTGGGTTTAAAGCTTGATAGTGAAGGAAATCCTAGTGATTGCTCTTTAGCTCTTAGTAATGGCGGTATGCAGGATGTAAAGGTAAGTATTAATGGCAAGTTAGCAGATAAATTGGGATTAAAGTCTAGCAACAATAATTTGGAATCTGCTTTTGGCAGTGTGATTAAGAAGTTTGCAGATAACACACAATACCAAGATAAAGATTATGTGAAATACAATGGAATGATTTTCCAAAAAAATGGCGATGGTGTAGCCAATGGCAATCCGCTTGATAATCCTAATGATTGGACGATTGTAGATACAAGCGGAGTGTCAGCTTACCAAAATGCTCAAGCAAAAGAATATGAAAAAAACGATCTTGTAGTGAGTGAAGGCAAGGTTTATAGAAAGCTAACAGATGCAGGCAATGTTACAGAGATTATAAATCCTATTACAGGCGAAGTTACGATTATGGCTCCTGCAGAAGATGCAGCCAATTGGGAAGAAGTTACCGCTTCCGTTTTAGGAGAAGTGGGAGAGTATGTAGAGGGCGCAACTTATGCGCAAGATTCTATTGTAAATTACAATGGAATCTTGTATCGCAAAACCAATGGCGATGGTAATACAAATCCTGCAGAAGATTCTATCGGTTGGAGTGTATTAAATGTTTCAAGCATTAGCAGCACACAGCTTCAAGTGCCTACCTATGAAACAAATACAGAAATTTATAGTGATTCTGGTGAAAAATTCATCTTAAAAAACCAATATATTTTAGTAGAACAAGCAGATAGAAGTGTAACTCCCGAAGTGTTAGAGCGTTGGGAAGTGCGAAGTAGTATTTATGATGGCGTTGGAAATGTGATGATTAGTGAGAATCCTGTGATAAGCGAAATCACTTTTAACAATGATGGCACTGCAAATGCAGCTCCTTTTGAAGTGCCTTTTAATGGTGGTAGTATTAGTGTGGATTTGACACAATCTAGCGATGGCAAAACTTCAAGTAATTTTGCTTATGCGGATTCCGCCACAAAAGCCACTACACAAGATGGCGTAGAACAAGGAATAATGAAAGATATCGTCATAGATGAAAATGGTATTATTATGGTGAATTTCACCAATGGGAAGCTAGAACCAATCGGACGCTTTGGAATCGCAGCTTTTGTGAATGATCAAGGCTTGAGCAAAGTGGGTGGCAATTTGTTTCAAATGAATGCGCGTAGAATCAATGGAGAAACTGCCGTTGTCAGTGGTCCTCCGATATTGGCTTGGGAAGAGGGTGGATTGGCAAAATTGAAATTTGGTAGAGTCCTAGACCATATGCTAGAAACTAGCAATGTGGATACCGGAACAGCCTTAACAGATTTGATTGTTTATCAAAGGGGCTACCAAATGAGTGCAAAATCTATCACAACTGCCGACCAGCTTATGCAAGAGGCGATTCAGCTTAAACGCAACTAGTTTTTAGTGAAGGGATAGAATCCAAAGCGGATTTTATTCCTTTAATCCTGCTAACGATTTTTCCTATATTTCTTACAGAACTTAAACTAAAGCGAGATTTCAATTGAAAAAAAGTAGAATTTGCCAAAAATTTTTGAGGTTAAAAAATGAAAACAAAAGATGTTAGAGCCTTATTTTTAGAATATTTTGCAAACAAAGGGCATAAGGTTTATGATTCTATGCCTTTAGTGCCTGATGACCCTACATTATTATTTACCAATGCAGGAATGGTGCAATTTAAAGATATTTTTACGGGTAGAATCCCGATTCCCTCTCCTAATATCGCCACAAGTGCTCAAACTTGTATCCGCGCAGGTGGTAAGCATAATGACTTAGAAAATGTTGGTTATACCGCGCGACACCACACACTTTTTGAAATGTTAGGAAACTTTAGTTTTGGAGCATATTTTAAAAAAGAAGCAATTGCGTATGCGTGGGAATTTGTTACAGAAGTTTTGGGATTTGATAAAAGTGTTTTGTATGTAACAATCCACGAAAACGATGAGGAAGCATTTAAGCTATGGAGTGAGCATATTGATTCTGCGCGCATTAAAAGAATGGGGGATAAGGATAACTTTTGGCAAATGGGGGATACAGGACCTTGCGGACCTTGTAGTGAAATTTTTGTAGATCAAGGTGCGGAGTTTTTTAATGGACCCGAGGATTATTTTGGTGGAGATGGGGATAGATTTTTAGAGATTTGGAATCTTGTTTTTATGCAGTATGAGCGCGATAAAGAGGGGAATCTTAAGCCTCTGCCTAAGCCTAGTATTGATACAGGTATGGGGTTAGAGCGCGTAGTAGCACTTTTAGAGGGTAAAAGGAGCAATTTTGATTCCTCGCTTTTTATGCCTCTGATTGCAAAAGTAGAAGAGATTACAAAGCAAACTTATTTTTATGAGAGTGGAGCGAGTTTTCGCGTGATAGCTGACCACGCTAGAAGTGTGGCATTTTTGCTTGCACAAGGTGTGAATTTTGATAAAGAGGGCAGAGGATATGTGTTGCGCAGAATCTTGCGCAGAGCCATTAGGCACGGCTACTTATTGGGGCTTAGAGAGCCTTTTGTGTATCAAGTTGTGCAAAGTGTATGCGAGAATATGGGCGCACATTATCATTATTTGGTTGAGAAACAACAAGGGATTATGGCGCAATGCAAGGCAGAAGAGCTAAGATTCTTTGAAACCATTGAAAATGGAATGAATCTTTTTAATAAGGAATTAAAAAAACTAAAAGAGGAAAAAGCAAACCAACTCTTTAGCGGTGAAATAGCATTTAGGTTATACGATACTTATGGTTTTCCGCTTGATTTGACGCAAGATATGCTACGAGAAAATGGATTTGGCGTAGATGTAGATAGTTTTGAAACTTGCATGAAAGCACAAAAAGAACAAGCAAAAGCAAATTGGAAGGGCAGTGGCGATAGCGCAAAAGAGGGAGATTTTAAATTATTGCTAAGTGAATTTGGGTTAAATGAGTTTGTCGGCTATGAAACAATGGAAGCACAAGGTAGAATCCTAGCACTTTTAGATGAGAATTTCCAACGCATAGAAAGAATCAAAAAAGGCGATATTGGATTTGTAATGTTGGATAAGACACCCTTTTATCCAGAATCAGGAGGTCCAGTAGGAGATAAAGGGAGTTTATTGCACAATGACGATAGAATTGCAGAAGTGCTAGATACTAAAAAATATTTTGGTTTAAATATTAGCAAAGTTCAGGCAATTCAAGATTTAAGGCTTAAAGAGGGTGTATTAGCAGTCGTGGATTCTGCGCGTTTAGAGATTGCAAAACACCATAGCGCAACACATCTGCTACACAAAGCATTGCGTGAGATTCTTGGCGTTCATATTGCGCAAGCAGGAAGCCTTGTTGAAGAGAATCGTTTGCGTTTTGATTTTAGCCACCCAAGCGCACTGAGCTATGAAGAGATAGAGAGAATCGAACAGCGCGTAAATGAGCAGATTTTAAGCGCAAATCCACAAATTTGTGAGCAAATGGATATACAAAGCGCAAAGGCAAAAGGTGCAATGGCACTTTTTGGTGAAAAATATGGAAAAGAAGTGCGCGTGATTAGCTTTGGGGATTCTATTGAGTTGTGTGGCGGAATCCATGTGCCAAACACTGCTTTTATTGGAAGTTTTTATATCACAAAAGAATCTGGTGTTAGCAGTGGTGTGCGCAGAATTGAAGCGGTATGTGGTAAAGCAGCGTATGAATGGGGAAAAAATGCGCTTTTAAGTGTTGAGAGCGCAAAGGAGAGTTTGAAAGCCCAAAACCTATTGCAAGGAATACAAAAGCTTAAAGAACAGGTGCGAGAATTAAAGAGTAAAATAAACAGCGGAGTGAGTAGTCTTAAGGAAATGGAATCTGAAACAATTGAGGGCGTGAAACT
Organism: Helicobacter rodentium ATCC 700285; assembly: GCF_000687535.1. Taxonomy (GTDB): domain Bacteria; phylum Campylobacterota; class Campylobacteria; order Campylobacterales; family Helicobacteraceae; genus Helicobacter_D; species Helicobacter_D rodentium. The sequence goes on along the minus strand of NZ_JHWC01000001.1, from coordinate 72,734 downwards.
CATTGTTTTAGAATTTAAAGAAATGGAATCCAATGAGGCAAAAATAATTGTAGATAATGTTAAAAACGAGAATGATAAAGTAGCAATTTTACTTCTTACAACAGATAGCCAAAAAGGAAAAATAGGAATCACAGCAGGAGTAAAAGGTGTAGATATCAAAGCGGGTGCTTGGGTAAAGGAGATTGCTCAACTTCTAGGAGGCAATGGCGGAGGAAGAGACGACTTTGCAACTGCTGGAGGTAAGGATTTAGATAAGATTCCACAAGCTTTAAAGAGGGCAAAAGAGATTGTGAAAGAGGCATTAAAATAAAACAAAGCCCCTCGCAGGGGAGCTAGTTTAGAAGTTGTAAGGGTTTGTAGGATTTCTGTTTTGATCTTGCGTGAAAATGCGGACTGCTTCATTCACAGCAGAATTGACCGCATTTTGGAGTGTGATTTGAATTTGATTTGGGTTAAGTTTGGAATCATCACCAAAAACCACTAAATATTGGCTGTTTTGATTTTGAATACTTGATTTCCCTCTAAAAATTTTCATTTCATTGGGTTTGCTAAAATTAAGTTGCACTTCAAAAATTGCTTGATCGCTTGTCTGGGAATACCAAAAGCCTCTTTGTTGGTTTTGGGTATTGATATTGCCGAAAATCACCTCTAATTGATAATCTGTATTGTTTTCTTCTGTTTGTGGGGAAGATTGGAAGCAACCGCTTTGTGTGAGTGATTTTTCCACCATTTGTTGCACATCTGCATTTGCAAGAGTTAAGTCATTGTAGTCCCCGCTTTTTATATCAACAAGATGATAAGTAGCAATAGGGCTTGGACAAGTTTTTAAAACACGGATATTTGGTGTATCGTTAAATTTTTGCGCACACGCACTCAAGAGTAATGCACCTATGGTTATACAACAGCTTTTGATGACAAAAGTTTTAAATAAGGTTTGATGAACGCCCATAAACATTCCTTTGGCAAGATTTTGGTGAATTTGAAGCTTATTTTAACATAATTTATTGCTAATTTTTAGCAAGATTGATACAATACATAAACAATTTTAAAGGTAAATGCTTTGCATATTTTTAAAGAGAAAAAATTTATAATTTCAGAATTTTTCTTATGTTTTATCTTGGGTTTTGGAATCATTTTTTATGCACAAAACACGAAAGAGGGATTACAAAAGCAAGACACACTACTTTATAATGTCAATATGAGTGGAAAGCAAAGTTTGTTGGCACAAAGAATCGTTTTTCTTTCTCAAATAGTGGTTACAAATCGCATTTTAAATCGTAGTAATCCAGAGAGCTTAACCGAGCTTCGCAGTTGCATAGAGCAACTAAATTCTATTCACAGGATTCTACAAAGTTTTGTAGTTTCTACCATTGTTGGCAATGAAAAGCGTTCTACATTGGACGAAATGTATTTTGGCGGTGGAAATCTGAATTTTAAAATGGAAGAATTTTTAAATAGTGCAAATAAAATCTTTTTTTTACAATCTGCGCAAGATGCGTTTCGTATTAATCAAGAACTTCTACATCAGTTGGAAGATGATGATGGATTGTTGGCTAGTCTTGAACTTGCAACACTTAGCCATCAATTTTATGCACAAAATATCATTAAAGAATCGCAACTTTATTTGCAGATTCTTCTCTATGCTATATTGTCGATTTGTGGTTTGCAGATTCTGCTGTTTTTATGGGCTTTGACATATAAATATAAAGATTGATTTTAAACTTGCAAGAGGAGTTTATCTTGAAAAGTTTTTTCCCACTTTTGGCTTTAATGGTATTTTTGATTTTTCATTTAAGCATTTACTTTTTCTTTATCAGACAAATAATTCAGCCAAAGATTCCACGTTTAGTGCTTAAATATTTTTTGATTTTTAATTTTTTTGGCGTGATAGCTTATTTTGCAGCACGATATTTTGTGGATTTTCCGCAAAGTCTATATTTTTTGGTTTCTCTCTCTATTGGTGTAGGTTTTGTATTGTTTGTTGTAATGCTAGTTTATCAGATTTTAAAGCTTGTTTTATGGCTTTTGTTTTGGTTATTTCCTAGCTTTTCTAAGGAGCGCAGAGGATTCTTTCAAAGAGTTTTGAATCTCTCAAGCGGAATTTTTGCTTTAGGATATTTAGGTGTAGGGCTTGTAGAGGGCAGATTGCAACCAAAAATAGAGAGAGTAAAGATTCCATTGAAGAATCTTAAAAACTCAATGAATGCGGTGCAAATTAGCGATTTACATATTGGAGGATTGATTGAAGAAAATGTTGTGCGTCAAATTGTTCAACAAATCAATGCGCTAAAGCCAGATTTTATCGTGCTAACAGGGGATATTGTAGATACAGAAATTACAAAAGTGTCACGAGCCATTGCAGAACTGGCTAAACTCAATGCGCCTTTAGGGGTATATTTTATTGCGGGGAATCACGAGTATTTCCATAGTATTCAACCCTTGTTTGAAGGATTGAAATCCATTGGAATCCGTGTATTGGAAAATGAATGTGTGCAACTTGTTAAAAATCAAGGAACAAATGAAGAAGCAATAGTGAATTTAGCAGGTGTGTATGATTTGTTTGGACGCAGAATCGGGGTATTAGAGCCAAATTTAGAGCAAGCTTTGCAAGATAGGATAGAATCGCAACCTTTGATTTTGTTGGCACACCAACCCAAATTTGCCCTTGAAGTAAAAGAGCATCATCGGGTGGATTTAATATTAAGCGGACATACGCACGGAGGGCAAATCTTTCCTTTTCGATTCCTTGTGAAGTTGGACCAGCCCTATTTAGCAGGTTTATATCAACACAGCCCAACAACGCAGATTTATGTGAATCGTGGCACAGGTTTTTGGGGTCCTCCTATGAGGATTTTGTCACGTGCGGAAATTACATTCTTTGAATTTGTTGTAGGCGAATAAAATACTACAAGTAAATTTCAAACAAAAGTAAAGTATAATTCAATATTTGAAATTTGGAATGATATGAAAAATAAGAATTGTTGGGTATTTTTAATCTTGTTTATGACAAATTCCCTTTTAGGATTGGAATTTTATATTAATAGCGGAAGGGAAGAAAATAGTAATTTTGCTATCTTAACTTTATTGGATAATCAACCTTTTGAATGTGCGGAATCTTATGATAGAGAATCAGAAGTTAGTGAAATTTCTTGTAAATTTGATTCTGCTTTGCTTTCTCGTTTTCAGCGAAGTGAAACATTGTTTTTTTCTATTTCTCCAGAGAGTTTTGAGGATAACACGCAAGGTTTTTTTCTCAAAATAAAACCAAAGAATGGTAAAAAAATCAAACTTTATAATACAGAATTTAATCTCATTTCAGGAAAAATGATTCCAGAGGAGCATAATCAAAAATCCAAACATTGGCAGGTTTTAGGCTATGAAAATAAGCTTCCATTTTTTAATAGTCAGCCTAGCAATGGATTGAATTTTCCTATTTCTTTTGGGAATGATTTGCCAAGCATTGGTGTGCTAGATGTGCAAATGCGCCCAATGAATAATGAAGTAGGAGCGGATAAGGATCATTTTTTGCGCATACAATCTTTGGTATTAAATGAGTCGTATAATGAAGCTTTGAATGCCATAGATGAAATGTTGGGAATTTATCCTGAAACAATTTTCAAACGCGATGCGTTGTATTTTAAAATTGTTGCACTTGATGGTTTAGGTAAAGAGGAGAATTATGAGGATACAATGATGCTTGCTAAAGCTTGGTTGGAAGCTTATCCTACGGATATTCACGTGCCTCAAGTTTTATTTGTTTTAGCAAGAACCTATGCAAAAATGAACTTCTTTGAGGAAGCAAAATATTATTACGATAGGCTTTTCAATGAACATAAAGGCGATAAATATGAACTTTTAGCCAGACTTGATTATGGAGAGAATCTTTATCTTAGGGGAGATCGCAAAGTTGTTTTAACAATGTATGAATCTACTTTAAACGAGACAACCGATTTAGATGTCGCCTCTTTAGCATCTGTTTTATTGGGAGATTATTATCGTAAGGCGGGAAATAAAGCAGAAGCAGAAAAGTATCTTAAAAATGTTTTAGAAGCTAATAAAAAGTATTTTTTAAAAGATATTCCAAAACATTATAATATGCTTCAAGCTTGGGCGGAAGCTGGAATCGTAGATGTTCCTGCTCAAGTAGCAGAAGCAATGTTTGAAACATTAGAGGACGAGGACGATCCTCTTTATTTGCCAATCCTTAAAAGTATGGCAATGTGGTTTGATAAGGCGGGGAATCTTGAAAAAGCACATCAATATTATCAACTCCTTCTAAAAATAGTAGAGAGTGATGCGGAGAAACGAGAGATTCAAAATTTAGATGATAGTTTATTGCTAAATTATAACGAAAACAATGCAACAAAGAGATTGGAGCATTATGATTATGTATTACAGAATTATCAGGGCAAAGAGGAAGCCAAAAAAGCATTAGAGAAAAAAGCGCAGACTTTGTATGATTTACAAAATTATCAAGCTATTTTTGATATGAGGGAGGAATTAGAAAGGGAATTAGGGGAGAATCCTGCAGTTTTACTTAACTCTCTTGGGGCATTAAGCAGAAATGCGCTCCAAACTCAAAATTGCAAGGAAGCAGCATATTATGGTAGTTTATATCAAGAGAGGATTCCACTAGAAAGCGATGAAAGATTGCAAATGGTGGATTGTTTGAGGGAAAATAGACAATATACTGCCGCCCAAAAAATTGCTCAAGTAGAATCACAGAATGCAAAAACTCCAACAGATAAAGAAAAGTGGCTTTATCGCTTAGCGTGGGTGCAATACGAAATGCAAGATTATCCCAAAGCTTCCCTCGCGGCAAGGGATACTTTGAGTTTGTTGAGTAATCCTGCATATAATGATAGTGCTTGGGTATTATTTATGTCTTTAAGTAAGCAAGGAAGGAAAGAGGAAGCCTTTGAGATCCTGCCAATTTTAGAGGATAAATTAAAAGAGGATAATAAAATGATTGAGGTTTATAAAGAAGTATTGCAAAATGCACTTGCTAGTAGAGAGGATACAGCAATTAAGGTGTATGCAAACAAGCTTATAGCACTTCAAAAAAAATATCAACGTTTTGAATATTCTCCTTGGGTGGAATTGGGTTTGGTGGAGGCTCTTAATCGCGAGAGTAAATTCCAAGAATCCCTAGATTTGCTAAAAGACGCAGAATCTCACATTAGCAATGGAAAAGAGCAGATACAGATTTATTATCTGCAGGGGTATTTAAATGATAAGTTGGGCAATAAAAATGCAGCAATAGAATCTTATAGCCAATGCGAATCAGTCCAAGCAGAATCTCCTTGGAAAAATTTATGCACCGATGCCAAGAAATTGCTAGAAGATAAAAATGCAACCCAAACGCAAGGACAACAATGAAAAAAATAAACAATACAGAAAGCAAACAAGAAGTAAGCTTTGAGGAATATTTGAGTATTATTTCACAATGTTTAGAAAAATTAGAACAAGAGGAGATTACATTAAATGAAGGCTTGGAAATCTATAAAAAGGGTATGGAAAATTTGCAAAAAGCACAAAAAATCCTAGAAAACGCACAATTACAATGCGATGAACTTAAAATGCAATACAAAAAGGAAAATCAATGAAAATTGCCGCTTTACAACTCTCAAACACAAAAAGTCAAACCGAAATAGAATCCTATCTTAAGGCTGCTGTACAGACAAAAGTTAAGATTATTTTGTTTGGAGAATATTTGCTAAACCCATTTTTTAAAAATTTAGAATCCAAAAAGAGTAAAACAGCGCAATGGCTAGAGCAAATCAACAAAGAAAATGAAAACCTTTTGCAACTTTCTGCCAAATATGGAATTATCATTGTAACACCTATTTTAGAGGTTGTTGCTCATAAAATTTATAAAACAATTTTGATTATCAATAAGGGTAAAGCATTGCATTATAGGGCGCAGAAGTTAATGCCTTATGAGCATTGGAATGAAGCAAAGTTTTTTTCTAATACTATGCCAAAAAATCTTAAAACCCCACCCATTTTTAGTGTGGGCGGATTTAAATTCTCTGTTCTTTTTGGCTATGAATTGCATTTTGATGAGTTTTGGTTAAAATTTAAGAATGAAAATGTAGATTGTGTTTTGTTACCAAGTGCTTCTACTTTTGATTCCTCCTTGCGTTGGCGCAGTATTATTAAAATGAGGGCATTTTTGAATAGTTGTTATATTTTGCGCGCTAACAGGATAGGGCAATACGAGGACGCTCCAACCAAGACTTTATGGAATTTTTATGGGGATTCTTTGTTTGTTTGCCCCAATGGAGAAGTGATAGATTGTTTGGGTGATCGTGAGGAATTATTGATTGCCGAAATGGACAAGAAATACTTAAAAGATATTAAAGAATGTTGGAGGTTTCGTCTTTAAAAATGATAAAATTTTAAGTTTTTATTTAGGAATTTTAGATATAATCAAGGCTTTTCAATTAGCTTAAAAATAGTTTAAATTTTATCTACTTTTGGAGTTTTCTATGTCTGCAAAAAATGTCAATCAGCAATTAGATGAGTTGTTTCAAAGGGAATCCCAATATGTTTCTTATGAAAAGATTGCGCAAGTTTTGGGTAAGCTTCCTACTGCAGCCCAAGCAAAAAGGGTAAGTGATCTTGCAAAAAAATATAATAGAAAATTAATGTCTGCTTCAGAAATTGCAAAGATTCTAAACCAAGATGAAGCAAGAAAAATCAAAGAAGATAAAAAGCGTCTTTTAGATGAAGAGTTAGAAGATGAATTTGATTTTATGAAAGAGAGAGAACTCCTAGAGTGGAGTCGCAGTGATAGCCCTGTCCGAATGTATTTGCGTGAAATGGGGCAGATTCCGCTTTTAACGCGCGAAGATGAAGTGGAGCTTAGCAAAAACATTGAACTAGGCGAGAATATTATTTTAGATGCAATCTGTTCTGTGCCTTATCTCATTGATTTCATTTTGGATTACAAAGAAGCCTTGATTAATCGTGAAAGACGCGTTAAAGAGCTTTTTAAAAGTTTTGATGATGAGGAGGAGGAAAACGAAGAGGAATTAGATGAGAGTGAAGAATATGAGAATGAAAGCGGAGAGGGTGAAGAATCCAAAAAACCCATCAGTAAAAAAGATCAAAAGCGCGTAGAAAAAGTGCTTATCAGTTTCAAGGCATTAGAAAAGGCTAAAAAAGATTGGCTCAAAACTTGGGAACAAGAAAAAGATAATGAAAATTGTGAGGATATGCTTTATTTATTGACTTTAGCCCATAAAAAGCAACTCTTAAAAGAAAAATTACTTGATTTAGGTCCTACAAGCAAATTGATTAATGAATTAGTAAAAGCAATGGAGAATACGATTAAAAGTGATGAGGGTTTTGACAAAGAATTAAAACGTTTAGAGTATCGTTTGCCTCTGTTTAATGATATTTTACTAGCAAATCATAAAAAAATTTTAGATAATATTACCGAGATGAGTAAAGCAGATATTATTGCTGCTGTGCCAGAAGCAACAATGGTTTCAACCTATATGGAAATAAAAAAATTGTTCCAAACCAAAGCAGCAAGTGAGGGAAGTTTTGATTTAGAGCCAGAGAAATTGAAGCAAATTTTAGAGCAAATCAAAAGAGGAAAGGATATAGCCGATAAGGCAAAAACCAAAATGGCAAAATCCAATTTGCGTCTTGTAGTTAGTATTGCCAAAAGATACACAAACCGCGGATTGCCGTTTTTAGATCTTATTCAAGAGGGCAATATTGGATTAATGAAAGCGGTGGATAAGTTTGAATACAAAAAAGGTTACAAATTTTCCACCTATGCAACTTGGTGGATTCGTCAAGCAATCTCTCGTGCAATCGCAGACCAAGCTCGCACTATTAGGATTCCAATCCATATGATTGAAACGATTAATCGTATCAATAAAATTATGCGCAAGTTTTTACAAGAGGAGGGCAAAGAGCCAGATTTAGAAAAAATTGCCGAGGGTGTAGGGTTGCCTGTGGATAAAGTTAAAAATGTTATTAAAATCACTAAAGAACCTATCAGTTTAGAAGCACCTATTGGTAATGGAGAAGATGGAAAATTTGGCGATTTTGTGGAGGATAAAACCTCTGTTGGACCAATGGATCATATCTTAAAAGAAGATTTAAAGAGCCAAATTGATGATGTGCTAGACCAGCTCAATGAGCGCGAAAAAGCCGTGATTCGTATGCGTTTTGGGTTACTTGATGATGAATCTGATCGTACATTAGAGGAAATAGGCAAGGAACTCAATGTAACGCGTGAGCGTGTGCGACAAATAGAATCTAGTGCAATTAAGAAATTAAAACACCCAAAAGTGGGACGCAAACTCAAAAACTACATTGAGGATTGAAAATAAATTTGCAAAATTGGGGGCAAATAATGAAAATTCTAGGTTTTGACATAGGCGTTACAAGTATTGGTTGGGCTTTTGTAGAGGGAGAGGAATTAAAAGATTGTGGGGTGAGAATATTCACCAAAGCAGAGAATCCAAAAAATGGTGATTCACTCGCCGCACCGCGTAGAGAAGCACGAAGCACAAGGCGCAGATTAGCACGGAGAAAAGCTAGACTAAATACAATTAAAAGGCTACTTTGTGAAGAGTTTGGGCTAAACTTAAGCGATTATCTTGCAAATGATGGGGAATTGCCAAAGGCATATGAGACAACCAAAGATACCAAAAGCCCCTATGAATTACGCACCTTAGCTTTAGAGCAAAAGTTAGAGCCTAAAGAGTTAGCACGGGTAATTTTACACATTGCAAAACATCGTGGCTATGGGAATAAACACGCAAAAACAGGAAGCGATAAAGATTCCGGAAAGGTGTTAAGCGCGATTAAAGTTAATGAAGCAACAATGAATGCGAAGCGTTATAAAAGTGTGGGCGAATATCTCTATAAAGAATTTTATCAAAAAGAAAGATATGAGAAAAAAGGTAACACTCTCACAAAAGAATTTAAAAATGTGCGCAATAAGGGCGAAAATTACGAGCATTGCGTGGCGCAAGAACAGGTAAGGGCAGAGTTAGAGCTGATTTTTCAAAAGCAAAAAGACTTTGGAGCAACTTTTAGCGAAAATTTTGAATCCCAAATTTTGGAAACAGCCTTTTACCAAAGAGATTTAAAAAGTTTTGCGGATAAAGTGGGAGAATGTGTGTTTTATAAGGGTGAAAATCGCGCACCCAAAGATTCCTTAAGTGCTATGGAATTTGTTACACTCACACGCATTATCAACACCCTAAAAAACCTTGAAGAAAAGAGCAAGAATCTCGGCATTGGTGAAACCTATGGCAAAGATAAGATTCAAGAGATTCTAAAGGTGGTGCTAGATAAAGGCGAGATGAGTTATAAAAAATTGCGTGAGATTTTGCATTTAGATGAGCGGATTTTATTTGCTAAGGATCCCAAGCTTGACTATACTAAAGGAGTGCAAGAAGCGGAAAAAGCAAAGTTTATTGAGCTAAAGAATCTTAAAACCTTTAAAAAGGCAATGGGTGGAGACTTTGGCAAGTTTGCTCGTGAGGAGTTAGATAATATTGCTACGGAGATTACCCTCATTAAAAGCAAAGAAAATTTAGCGAAAAAATTACAAAACTATCCCGCATTAAGCAAGGAGCAAGTAGAAGCCTTAAGCAATTTAAATTTTGCAAAGCATATTGATTTAAGCCTTAAGGCACTTCATAGGATTCTGCCCTTTATGTATGAGGGGTTGCGCTATGATGAGGCGGTGCAAAAGGCAGGATTGCAAGAGCATAAAAAACATTTACAAAAGGGCGAGTTTTTAATCCCGCTAAAAGAGTATGAACCCTATTTGGCAAATCCGGTTGTTGCAAGGGCATTAAGTGAGTATCGCAAGGTGCTAAACGCGCTTTTAAGAAAATATGGAGCAGTGCATAAGATTCATTTAGAATTTACGCGTGAGGCAAAACTAAGCGCAAAAGAGAGGCAAAAGTATGAAAAGGAACAAAGAGGGCATTTTGAAGCAAACCAAAACGCAATCAAACAATGCGAGATTCTAGGACTGCCTCTAAATGGCGCAAATATTCTTAAAATGAAGCTTTGGATAGAGCAAGGGGAATGTTGTGTATATAGTGGAGATAAGATTACTGAAAGTGATTTAAAGGATTCCAATGCCTTACAAATTGACCATATTTATCCTTACTCACGCAGTTTTGATGATAGCTATATGAATAAAGTGCTTGTGTTTTCAAAAGAAAATCAAAATAAGCTTAATAAAACACCTTATGAAGCCTTTGGGGACGATAAAGAAAAATGGGATAGGATTCTAAGCTTTAGCACAAAACTTCCCAAGCAAAAGCAGCGCAGAATCAGCAATACAAACTTTAAGGATAAAGAGGGCGGATTTCTTGCTAGGAATCTTAATGACACAGGTTATATTGCACGACTTGCTAGTCAATGGAGCAAGGATTGTTTGGAGTTTTTGCCACTAAGCGAAAATGAAGTGAATATTGCAGGAGAAAAAGGTAGCAAGAAGCATATAGAGGTGATAAGTGGAAGCTTGACTACAACTTTGCGGCATTATTGGGGATTAGGCGATAAGGATAGAAACAATCACCTCCACCACGCAGTGGATGCAATCATCTTAGCCTACACGAATGCAAAAACTATTAAAGCATTTGCAGATTTTAGGAAAAATCAAGAACAAAATAAAGCAAAATTCTATGCTAAGCAAATTGCAGAATCGGAATATGAGGAACAAAAAGCTTTTCATAAAGCTCAAGTAAAAGTTTTTAGGCAAAGAGTTGAAGAAAAAATTAATGAAATATTTGTCTCTAAACCTCCTAAAAAAAGGGCTAGAGGGGCATTGCACGAGGAGACATTCTATTCTTTTGAGGACGAAAAACTTTTAAAAAGTTATGGTGGGAAGCAAGGTATAGAAAAGGCAATTAGCCTTGGAAAAATCCGCCAAGTAGGCACAAAGATTGTGAGCAATGGCATAATGGTGCGCGTAGATATTTTTAAAGATAAAAAGGGCAAATTCTATGGTGTGCCAATCTATACAATGGATTTTGCGCTGGGAATCCTGCCCAATAAAGCGGTAGCCATAGGCAAAGATAAAGAGGGGGTGATTAAAGATTGGATAGAAATGGATTCTAACTATGATTTTTGCTTCTCACTTTTTAAAGACGATTTGATCTTGGTGCAGAAAAAAGAAATGAAAAAGGCGGAGTTGTGCTATTTTGTGAGCTTTGGTTCTGCCAATGCGCAAATTAATGTAGAAAAGCACAACAATAAATTTGAAGGCTTAAGCGAAAATGAAAAGATTCTTTATTCTAATGCTACACAAAAGGAGGTGGCGGGTAAAAGCATAGGAATCCAAAACCTCAAAACCTTTGAGAAATACCAAGTCTCGCCTTTGGGAGAAGTGCAAAAGGCAGAGTTTGAATCCCGCCAAGAGATTAAGCTCAAAAGCAGTCCTAAAAGAAAAGGCTAAGATTCTAAAGGAGGGCGAGAAATGTTTGATTCAGCCTTTCGCACCTTATTTTTAAGCACACCCGCGCGATTAAGCCTAGAGGATAAACATCTTTGCATAGCCCAAAAGGGCAAAGAAAGCGTAAAGATTCCGCTTGTAGATATTTTATGTGTGATGTTAGAATCGCATCAAATCACGCTGACCAATGCACTGCTAAATGTGTTTGCACAATATAAAATCGTTGTTTTTACCTGCGATGAATCCCATTTGCCAAGTGGGCTATTTATGCCATTTTTAGGGCATTTTAGAAGTTTTAGCGTGTTGCAATCCCAGATTAACTTGAGCAAACAAAGAAAGGCGATTTTGTGGCAGCAAATCGTGAAAGCAAAAATTAATAACCAAGCCCTTTTGCTAAAAATGCTCCATAAAAAAGAAAGTGAGGAATTAGAATTCTTAGCTAAAAGTGTGAATCTAGGGGATTCAAGCAATAATGAAGCTAAAGCGGCGGCAATTTACTTTAAAGCTCTTTTTGGCAAAAATTTCTCCCGCAAAGTGCAAATTTTTGAAGAGAGTAAAATGGGAACGATAAATGCTGCACTCAATTATGCTTATACGATTCTGCGAGGAGTGATTACAAGAAGCCTTTGTGTAAGCGGACTAAATCCTGCACTTGGGATAAATCATAAAAATCAGTTTAATGCTTTTAATCTAGCAGATGATTTGATAGAACCTTATAGAATCTTTGCAGATCCTGTTGTTGTGCAGATGGTTGAAGTTGGGGAATTAGAGGAGGGCTTAAGTTTGCAAAATCGCGTGAAGCTTGCAGGTATTTTGCAGAGTGCGGTTATCGTAGAAAATAAGCTTTATCCACTCACACGTGCGGGTGTGGTGAGTGCGCAAAGTGTAGTGAAATGCCTTGAGAGAAAATCTTAAGCTAAAACTGCCGCTATTTTGCGAGGAAAAGAGCAATGGAAGAGAAATTTATGAGAGTGCTAGTGATGTTTGATATGCCAACTTGTAGTAAAAAAGAGCGTAAGGATTATGCGAAATTCCGCAAGAATCTTATCAAAGATGGCTTTATGATGTTGCAATATAGTGTTTATATGAGAATCTGCAAAGGTGTAGCAAGTGCCAATAATTATTTGGATAAAGTGGGTTTGATTGTTCCGCCAAAGGGACATATTCGGGCATTAATCCTTACTGAAAAGCAATTTGACAATATGCGATTATTGCTTGGAAAAAGAAGTGAGAATGAAAAAAGCCAATGCGCCAAGGCAACTTACGCTTTTTTGAAGGTTGGTTTTGACACTAAAAGATTTGCAATTAAAGAATGTTTTAGAGACAATAAATCAACTTTTTAAGTAGGAGATAATCTTTAGCTAAAAAATAAAATGGGTGAGCTTAGGGATTGACTAGGCTAACACCCTTGTGTTAGCTTAACCCTGCGGGAAGCTCACTTCCCTTATTTTAGCTGCTTGTTAAATTCCTTAGTGGGATTATATCTTAGATTTTCTTAAAAATCACTCATTTAGGATATTTTACACCCTTAAAGCTTTTCAAATACCGCAAAATAGGATAATTTGGAAAGTGTATTTTACCATAAAAGAATTTAACAAGCGGCTAAAACCTTGAAATAGATGAGATTGATGCAAGTTTATTTTACCATAAAAGAATTTAACAAGCGGCTAAAACAACTCATTCATTTTTTGCCTCCTAATTTTTATTTTACCATAAAAGAATTTAACAAGCGGCTAAAACCTAAACCCCATATCTTTACAATTTGAGGAAATTTTACCATAAAAGAATTTAACAAGCGGCTAAAACTAAGCGGAAGAGTTTGCAGTATAGGTATAAAAAAATATTTAGCATTAATGGCTAATTAATATTTAGTCTTATAGACTAAGATTTAATGAATTTTTTTACTAAATGTATTGACAAGGTATAAAATTTAGATTATAATTCCGCGTTTTAAAAATATATTTTGAATCGGAGGTAATTCTTATGAATTTCAAACCACTTGGAGAAAGAGTTCTAGTAGAAAGACTAGAAGAAGACACAAAAACAGCTTCAGGTATTATTATCCCTGATAATGCAAAAGAAAAACCACTAGAAGGAATCGTGAAGGCAATCGGTTCGGAAGTTAAAGAAGTAAAAGTGAACGACAAAGTTGTTTTTGGAAAATATTCTGGCACTGAAGTGAAATTAGACGGAAAAGAATATTTGATTTTAAAACTTGAAGATGTTTTGGGCGTCATTGCTTAGACAGAAAATTTTAGAGATTTTAATAAAAGGATAAAAAATGGCAAGTAAAGAAATTAATTTTTCAGATAGCGCAAGAAATAGATTGTATGAGGGCGTTAAACAACTCAATGACGCGGTAAAAGTAACAATGGGACCAAGAGGACGCAATGTGTTGATTCAAAAAAGCTTTGGTGCGCCAAGTATCACAAAAGACGGCGTTTCAGTAGCAAAAGAGATTGAATTAGCAGACCCAATCGCAAATATGGGAGCGCAACTTGTAAAAGAAGTTGCAAGTAAAACCGCAGACGCAGCAGGAGATGGGACAACAACCGCAACGGTTCTTGCGTATAGTATCTTTAAAGAAGGTTTAAGAAATATCACAGCAGGTGCGAATCCTGTACAAGTCAAGCGTGGAATGGATAAAGCAGCAGAAGCAATCACAGAGGAATTGAAAAAAATCGCTAAGCCTGTTGCAGGCAAAAAAGAAATTGCGCAAGTTGCAACAATCTCTGCAAATTCTGATTCCAAAGTGGGCGAACTCATTGCAGAAGCTATGGAGAAAGTCGGTAAAGACGGCGTCATCACCGTAGAGGAAGCAAAAGGAATCAATGATGAACTAAGCGTGGTAGAGGGAATGCAATTTGATAGAGGTTATTTAAGCCCTTATTTTGTAACCAATAGCGATAAAATGGAAGCAGAATTGGAACACCCTTATATTCTATTGACAGATAAAAAAATCACTTCTATGAAAGACATTTTACCGCTTTTGGAATCCACAATGAAAAGTGGCAAGCCTTTACTTATCATCGCAGAGGACATTGAGGGAGAGGCACTCACGACTTTGGTTGTGAATAAATTGCGTGGCGTGTTGAATGTTGCGGCAGTGAAAGCTCCCGGATTTGGCGATAGAAGAAAAGAAATGCTAAAAGACATTGCGACCTTAACAGGTGGTGAAGTAATTAGCGAGGAATTAGGCAAAACACTAGAGGCTGCAACAATTGCAGATTTAGGACAAGCTGCTAGAATCGTGATTGATAAAGACAATACAACCATTGTAGATGGAGCAGGTCAAAAAGATGCTGTGAATGCTAGAATCGCACAGATTAAGACACAAATCCAAAGCACTACAAGTGATTACGATAAAGAAAAATTGCAAGAGAGATTAGCAAAGCTTAGCGGTGGAGTTGCAGTCATTAAAGTGGGTGCAGCAAGTGAAGTAGAGATGAAAGAGAAAAAAGACCGCGTAGATGACGCGCTAAGTGCAACAAAAGCAGCGGTTGAAGAGGGCATTATCATCGGTGGTGGTGCGGCACTCGTGCGTGCAGCAGCAAAAGTTAGCCTAAAGTTAGAGGGCGATGAGAAAATCGGTTATGAAATTATCAAACGCGCTATTTCTGCTCCGATTAAACAAATCTCTACAAATGCAGGTTTTGATGATGGCGTAGTTGTGAATAATGTAGAGAAAGATTCCAATGCAAATCACGGATTTGACGCTTCTAATGGCACTTATGTGGATATGTTTGAAGCTGGAATCATTGACCCGCTAAAAGTTGCAAGAATCGCATTGCAAAACGCTGTGTCTGTTTCTAGTCTATTGCTTACAACAGAAGCAACAGTGCACGAAATCAAAGAAGATAAACCCGCAATGCCAGATATGAGCGGTATGGGCGGAATGGGAGGTATGGGCGGAATGATGTAATTTCGCTCCTCTTTAGGGATTCTTTAAGGAATCCTTAAAGGCTCTCTCCTTTTAATTTGTGTAATTTTATCCCTCTTGTATTAAATTGATAAAATAATGATTAGAATTTTAAGCCCACTCTTTTTCTTGTTTGCTTTATTAAATGCTGACGATGTAGTATTGGAAAGAGTTTTTAAAGATTTTAATATTAAGGGAACTTTGGTTATTGCAACGCTTAAGAGCGACAAATTATATGTTTATAACCAAAAAAGAGCAAATATGCGATTCTGTGCCGCTTCAACTTTTAAAATACCCCATACTTTAATTGCGTTGAATGAAAATATTGTTATATCAAAAAACGATAGGATAAAATGGGACGGAATCGTAAGGGGATATGCGCTTTGGGACAAGAATCAAACATTGCAATCCGCAATTCAAACAAGCTGTGTTTGGTGTTATCAGAAATTTTCACAAAAAATCTCCAAAGAAAAGTATGTCAGTTATCTTTCAAAATTTAACTATGGAAACAAAAGGGTGGGGAAAGATAAATCTGCTTTTTGGCTGAATGATGATTTGAAAATATCCGCCTTTGAACAGATAGAATTTTTAAAAAAGTTTTATAGTGAAAATCTCCCAATCCCTAAAAGCAATATTGACATAGTTAAGGATATGCTAATTATAGAGAAAAATGAACTTTTCACGCTTAGGGCTAAGAGTGGTTGGAATGGAATCCTTGGTTGGTATGTAGGTTATGTGGAAACAAGCAAGGAAGTTTATTTCTTTGCCTTAAATGCGGATGTTAAAAAAGAGGGGTTGCATTTAAGAAAAGAGATTGTTTATCAAGCATTAAAGTCTAAGAATATTTTATAAAACAAAGTGACCTCTTTATATTTTTTATATGTTTGGATACTTTTCTTTTAGATGCTTTATGCCATTGTTTTTTAAACACGCAGGGCAAGTTTTAGCCACTTATCAAAAGCTTTTATGGTAAAATTCCAAAAATTTAAAGGAAATATGATGTCTAATACACAAGATTTATGGAATCTCACCGCACTATTTAAAAATAAAGAATCCTTGCAAAATGCGATTGCAGAGAGTATAGAGAAAGCAAAAGCCTTTGAGGAAAGCTATAAAGATAAAATTGCTAGTCTGACGCCTACAAACTTTTACCAAAGTCTGCAAAACTATGAAAAGATTTGCGAGGAGCTTTCGCGCGTGATGACTTATGCCTTTCTTTGTTTTGCTTCCAATACCAAAGAGGGGGCATTTTATGCAGAATGTGAAATGCAAATCAATAAGGCACAAGAATCGCTTTTGTTTTTTGATTTGGAGTTTAATGCGCTAGATTCAGCATTGCAAGAGTGCTTTATCCAAAATGCCAAAGAATATCGGTATTATTTGGAGCTTTTAAGCAAGGATTCTAAGCACCAATTAAGCTTACAAGAGGAAACTATTTTGCTAAAAATGCAACCTGTGGGTGTGGATAGCTTCAAACGGCTTTTTGATGAGCATTTAAGCCATTTGCGTTTTAATATTTCTTTGAATGGCGCACAAAAGGAAGTAGGGGAGGAGGAAGTCTTAAGCCTCTTGTATGATAAGGAAAGAGAAGTGCGCAAAATGGCGCAAGAATCCTTAAGTGCAGGATTAAGGCAGAATCTTGATTTATTAACTTATGTTTATAATGTCGTGCGCAAAGATTTAAAAATCACCACGCAGCTAAGAAAATACGCAAACTTGGAGGAATCCCGACATTTAGATAACCAAACTACACAAAAAAGTGTGGATTCTATGGTGAATACGATTAATGCAAATGTTGGAATCGTGGAGGAGTATTACACCCTAAAGGCGAAAATTTTGGGCTTAGAAACGCTTTATGATTACGACCGCTATGCGCCTTTACCTTGCAAGGAGGAGGTGGAATTTAATTATCAAGATTCCAAAGCAATCGTCTTGAAAACCTTTGAGGATTTTTCACCCAAGTTTTATGCAATCGCACAACGCGCCTTCAAAGAGGGTTGGGTGGATTCTCACCCAAGAGAAAACAAACGCGGCGGGGCTTTTAGCCATAGCGCAGTGCCGAGTGCTCACCCTTATTTAATGCTTAATCACACCAATCGCAGACGCGATGTCTTTACGATGGCGCACGAATTGGGGCATACGATTCATCAAACTCTTTCTTATAGGGTTGGGTATCTCAATGCCGATACGCCTTTAACAACCGCAGAAACCGCTTCAGTGTTTGCGGAAATGCTATTGTTTGAGAAAATGAAAGAAAATCTAAGCAAGGAACAAAAAATTGAGCTTTATGCAGGGAAGCTAGAAGATGTGTTTGCGACACTTTTTAGGCAAAATGTCTTTACGAATTTTGAACGTTTGGTGCATCAAAAAGAGGGTGAATTAAGTAGCGAGGAGCTTAGCAATCTTTGGCAGGAGGAGAATCAAAAGATGTTTGGCAAAAGCGTAGTTTTGACGCCGAATTATCGCCTTTGGTGGTCGTATATTCCACATTTTATTCACACGCCTTTTTATTGCTATGCGTATAGCTATGGGCAACTTTTGGTTTTTGCGCTTTTTGGAGTTTATCGCCACAATAAAGCAGATTTTGTGGCAAAATACGAGGAGTTTTTAAGTCTTGGCGGTAGCAAGTCTCCCAAAGAGTTGGTGGGGATTTTTGGCTTAGATATTGAGAGTGATGATTTTTGGAATATTGGTATGAATGAAGTGCGGCTGTTACTAGAGGGCTTAAAGGGGCTTTTATAAGGAGGAGAAATGGAAGTTTTGCTGAAGGATAAGAAGTTTAGAGAATTATTGCAAGGGCATTGTTACGCTATCTTAGAATACTTAATTCACAAAAAAATTAATTTTTCTATTGTGTGTAATGTATCCCGTGTTAAATTTGAACCCGAGCTTCCGGATTCTATTAGGGGTTCTTTTAGTGATTTGACATTGTTTATCTTGGCGGGTTATACTTTTGAGAGTTTGGAGTTAGATTCTAAAAACTTATATTTTGAAGCAGGATTTGGCGAGGAGAATTTGGGCAGTTTTGTAACAACACCTCTAAATTCTATTGTGCAAATTTTATTACCCAATGATGAGGATTTACGTGCAGATTTTTGCGTCTATATAAATCTTTTAGCAACTTTTATGGGGGCAGAATCTAGTAAGGAATATGAAGAAGAGGGGATTCATAGTTCAATGAAAGCACTTTTAGCCAATCCAAAAAATAAAAGGTTTAAAAAATAATTTGCTATACTTCAAAATTTAGCATTTGAGTAATGGAGAAAAAATGGATAAAAAGATTAATTTAGAGTTATTCCGATTTGATATAAAAACAGACTATCTACCTTATTTTGCAAAATTAATTGTAAAAATCAATCCGCAAAAGTCATTATTGGATTTGCTTAAAATCATTCAAGAAAATGTAATGGAATATGGTTATAATGCCTATGGGTTCAAAATTAATGGTGTAGTAGTCTTTGATTTTGCTTTAAAAATTGAGGATTTGGTTAAGAATTTTGGTTCTGATTGGAAAATAGAGCCGCTGAATCCACATCTTGCACTAAAGGATTTAATCATCAATGTTGAGCCATTTTTGCAAAAAATAGAATCACTAAGAGAGGTTGGGCTTGATGAGTTAGCACAAGATGAAGTGCAAAGCGTCCTAAAGGATATAGAATTTAGAGGATTGGAATCTTTAGAAATAGAAACACAAAAGATTAAAAATGTCTTTTTACTTTCTTTTTTGCCTTTTGCTTATGCTACGCCTTTGAGCGTTGAGAATCCAGAATATTTGGGTGAAGCTTATTTTATTTTAGCAGCTTCTTTGTATGCAAAACATAAAACACAAAATATTTTAGAGGCAGTATGTGATTTAAAGAATGGAATCTTGAATGCACAAAGTTTGCAAACTTATTTGTTTCCTCAAAATGCAAAGTTTGATAGATGCATCAATGAATTAAAGATGATTATTTTTGAAATGAGTGAAAATCCAGAGATTCAATCTTTTAAATCAAAATTACTCAAAAAAGCTAATTTTTAAGGAGAGAAAGTGGAATCGCTTATCTTATTGCATAATAACTTATATCCGAAGTCTTCATATATTTTAATGCAAAACATTCAAGAGCTTTTGCAGAAATTACAAGTCCCTGTGGAAAAATCCTATAATCTCACATTGGAGGAGAAATTTTTACCTTTTATGGAGAGGGTAAAATATTATAAAAAATTATTTCTTTTGTTTTTGGAAGCGGAGAATCATAAAATCTTAGTGTGCGATTCTCAAAGTTTGTTAGAAATTGGACGATTTTTTCAAACCCTTTATGAGGAAACAGAATTAAGAGAGATTCTCTTAAAAGAGTGTGGAGCAGAAGTAGATATTCTATCCTTAGAAAATCGTTTTATTTTTGCCCCAGAAATTATCTTTAATGCACTCAAAACATTCAATTTTAAAAGACGTTGGGAAGGATTCAGATGTGCTTTTTTGATAGATAGAAAGCTTGAAAAATTAGTAATAGAATCCCAAATTATTCCAACATTAGAGGATATAACAGGTTTAAAAATCCTGCCATTTTTTAAAGAAAGTTATGCGTATTTGCTGCAAACCAATCCGCAATTAGCCTACAAAATGGGTGGAATGGATTATTATGAAATGATGGATAGCGGTGTGGATTTTATTTTAACCCCAAATATTGGAAACTTTGAATTAATGGATAGACATATCAAAAACTTGCAAGATTCTATGGGCAGGGATACTGCAGAGATTCCGTTGTTATTTATCCCACAAGTGATTTTAGCCTTATTCAATGAAACGACAAAAGATACCTTGCGTTTTGGAGAGCATATTATTTTACCTAGAATGCTTTAAGGATTAAAATGGTTATAGCACTAAAAGTGATTGTTTCACTTGTCATTGCGATGGCTTGGTATAAACTAACCTCAAACCAAGAAACTTCCATTTTCTTTTTTGTGTTAATGTTGATTATATTTTTTATCCGCCCTATCGCTTATCAAAGCCCAACCGAACGCGAAGAGTATTTAGAAAAATTTAAACGCTCCAAAGAGCGTCAAATGAATTTGGAAAGAATGCGCCGTGATGAAAAGAAAAAATCCGCAGAAGAGAAAAAAAAGAGAATGGGTGTGAAAGATGAGTAACAAAAAGCAATTAATGTTGCTTCAAACAACTACCACGCGATCAAATGCTACTCTATTAATTCAAGTTGCTTTGGAATCCAGACTTTGCGCTTGTGTCCAAGAAACCAATATCCAAAGCCATTATTTTTGGCATAATGCACAGAATCCAAAATTATTAGAAATTTGCAATGAAGAAGAGATTTTGCTTACTTTTAAAGTGTTTGAGAAAGATTTTAAAAGTTTGCGTAGGCTTATTTTGCAAAATCATAACTATGAGATTCCAGAAATTATTGGAATTAAACTTTCTAAAGTTTTGAAATCCTATAAAAAGTGGTGTGAAGAAATAAAAGTTAAATAATAATTTGGTGGAGCTGTGGGGAATCAAACCCCAGTCCAAAACTCAAATCTGCAATAATTGATTTACATACTTGCTTGGATTTTAAATCTTTCTTTATTAAAGAGAACTTCCAAAAACACTTTAACAAAGGCAACCTAAATCTTAACCTTGCGTTTGGTAGCACAAAGCGCATCTAGCTAGAATGATGTTCTTAAGAGAGTAGCTAGAATCCTAACTAAGAACAGCTCCAAAAGCTAATTAAACTTACGCAACTTTAGCGTAAGCAGGAGCGTAATTCGCGTTGTTTGCGTTTATATTTATGAACCAGTTTTACGACTTAGCACAAGTCGGTATGCAACTAAAGAAATTCAAATCCTGTCGAAATTCTAATCAGCCCCAAAAATTAAAGGTTTGGATTATACCATAAAAAAAGAAAATATAGTAAAATTAGCTAAAAATTTTAATGGAATGAAAATGAGCATACAAAACACAATAAAATCTATGACAACAACACAGATTCTCAAAAAAAAGGGCGTGGAAAAAATCACAATGCTTACCGCTTACGATGCGTTAATGGCAAAAATCTTTGATGGTGAAGTGGATATGATTTTGGTGGGCGATAGTTTGCAGATGAGTTTTTTTGGAGAGAGCGACACGCTAGGTGCGACTTTAGAACAGATGATTTACCACACAAAAGCCGTGTGCAGGGGTGCAAAAAGTAGTTTAATCGTCTGCGATATGCCTTTTGGTAGCACGACAACACCAGAAATTGCATTGAAATCCGCAATCCAAATCTATAAGGAAACCAAAGCACAAGCCATAAAGTTAGAAGTTGGATTTGAGGGGCTTCAAAGCATTCAAATGCTAGTAGAAAATGGAATTGCAGTAATGGCGCACATTGGATTAAAACCGCAGTTTGTCCGCAGTGAGGGAGGATACAAGGTGCAGGGAAAAACGCAAGAAAGTGTGGAATCGCTCATAAAACTCGCAAAAGACATTGAACAAAAGGGTGCATTTAGTATTTTGCTAGAGGGGGTGAGGGCAGAGGCGGCTAAAGCAATTACGCAAAGCGTTGGGATTCCGGTGATTGGAATCGGGAGTGGAGCAGATGTAGATGGGCAGGTGCTAGTGTGGAGTGATGCTTTTGGATTCTTTGAGGAATTTAAGCCCAAATTCGTGCGTCAATATTTAAAGGGTGTGGAGCTTTTGCGTCAGGGTGTGCGTCAATATGTTAAAGATGTCAAAAGTGGTGCTTTTCCAAATGAACAGGAAAGTTATTAGGGGGAGATTTGGAACGCATTGTAGAGATTGAAAAATTAACCCTAGAGAAAGAAGAGGACATTAGGCTTCGCCCAACTTGTTGGGACGATTATATCGGGCAAGAGAAGCTAAAGAAAAATTTGCAAGTCTTTATTGCAGCAGCAAAAAAGCGCGGAGATGTGTTAGACCACCTTTTGCTTTTTGGTCCCCCCGGTCTTGGCAAGACAACTTTAGCGCATATTATTAGTGCGGAAATGCAAACTTCTATTAAGGTAACCGCTGCGCCGATGATTGAAAAAGCAGGAGATTTAGCAGCGATTCTAACCAATTTAAACGACGGAGAGATTTTATTTATTGACGAGATTCATCGTTTAAGCCCAGCCATTGAGGAGATTCTGTATCCAGCAATGGAGGATTTTAGGCTAGATATTATTATCGGGAGCGGACCTGCTGCACAGACGGTCAAAATTGACTTACCGCGCTTTACGCTCATTGGGGCGACAACACGCGCGGGAATGATTAGCAACCCTTTGCGGGATAGGTTTGGAATGCAGTTTCGTATGCAGTTTTATGAGCAAGAGGAGTTAGCGCGTATTGTGAAAATCGCTTCTGTGAAGCTACAAAAGGAATGTTCCGATGAGGGCGCATTAGAGATTGCTAAACGCTCACGCGGAACGCCAAGAATTGCTTTAAGATTGCTCAAGCGCGTGAGGGATTTTGCGGAGGTTGCAGAGGAAGCAATGATTACAAAAGAGCGCACACAATACGCCTTGAATGAATTGGGCGTGAATGAACACGGGTTTGATGAGTTAGATTTGCGATTCTTAAAAATTATTTGTGAGAATCGCGGACGCCCGATTGGACTTAGCACACTTGCTGCGGCGATGAGTGAAGATGAGGGGACGATTGAAGATGTGATTGAGCCTTATTTGCTTGTCAATGGCTACCTAGAGCGCACTGCAAGAGGCAGAATCGCAACACAAAAAACTTACGAATTATTTTCCTTTCGGGAAATTGGGAGTTTGTTTTAGGGATATTGTTTGAAAGGAACGCACTGCGGTTTCTATTTTGCAAAAATTAAATCAAACGATGGAATCTTAAGAATAAGATTGGGTTATGGATTGCCACGAGATTCTAACAATTCTCTCGTAATGAGAAGCAGCAAAACCTTTGCTAGTTTTTGTGATTCTAACTCTTTGACAAATATTTCCTAAAAAGTAGAAACCCATAACAATAAAAATCAATCCTTCATTTTAAAGATGCTTTTATTATCCACCCACAAACTAATAAACCAAAAAGTAGCACAGCAGACTGAAACAAACCATTTCCATAATCAGCAGCAGTCATAATAGTATCTCCTTTTAAAAAGCAAAAATTCCTTGCTTAAATAAGTAATTTAAAATACATAAACCAAAAAAGCACAATTAGCAAAATAAATAGGAATAATTTTTTACCCATTTGCACAACTTGTAAAACCCAATGAGACAATATTTAACGAAATTTTCATTTCTACTCCTTTGTAATAACTTATCATAATAAGTTGAATGTGATTCTACAATGAATAAAACTTAATTTAACTTATTATAAGGTGGTTTAGTTGCCACTTGAGGCTGAAGAGATTAAAGAAATTTATAAACAAATTGGTGCAAATGTTGCAAAAATAAGAAAGCAAAAACATTATTCGCAACTTAAGCTTTCCCTAGCCATAGGGCACAACTCCGTTAGTCTTGTGTCTTTTGCGGAAATTGGGCTTAAAGGATCGCATTTTAATATTGAACATCTTTTGCAAATTGCCAAAGTTTTAGAGGTGGATATTTGTGAGTTTTTTGATGGAATTTCGTTTGATAAAATAGAAGATAAAAAATAAATTACGATTCCATTAGGAATCGTAAGGTGATTTTAGTCTAGCAAAAATAACTCCAAAGGATATTTTTTACCTAAGTCTTTCAAATCCAAATATGCACGCACTTTTAAAAGCTCATTTTGAGGATATGTATTTAAACGCTCTTTAGCCTCATCAATCATTTCTAATTCCAAAAGCACATAAAAGTATGCCATTTCGGCTAACTCATCTTTGTCGGCAAGATACTCAAACAAGCTAACCCAACTTGCAGGTTCATAGCATTCTTTTAGCTTTTGCGCCAAAAGCAAATAATCCCCTTTGCTATATCCTACTTCTGCGCAAAGCTGAGCTATTTCATCGTTGCTGAAATCCATTTTTTTAGAATAGCACATTCCAAGCATTTCACTAGCTAATTCTTTGTTAAATTTTATTTCGCCAATGAATTGCTTAATGGTTTTAATTTCTTCTTGGTTAAGCAGTTTCTTAAAAGCTTCGCGCTTACACTCTTCATCATAGCTTGATTTTTTAAGCACTTCTACAGCAAACTTTTCATCGCTTTGGATTTGATTGAAAATATTTTTACGCATAAAGGTGGATTTTTCATTGGGGTTAAACTTTTTAAGATTTACATATTTGCCCCTTTTCAAATCGCCTAGTAATTCAATGAGCTCATCTAGTCTCGTTTCGCCACTTTTAAGGGCAATTCCATCTTTTACATCTAAAGTAAGATTGCTTAAGAGAATGGATAAACTTTTGTATCTATTCATTGTGGGTTGCTTTATCGGTGTATCTTTGCTTAAAAGCTGATTTTCTATTTGTTCTAAAAGTATTTTATAATCTCGTTTATATTTTGTGCGTTTGCGCCACATACGATAAGAGCCGCTAATCTCTAAAACGCCCACAATGATAAAAAAAACCACAACGGGTATAACAAACCATACCGCAACAGGAAGCGTGATGGTTTGTGTGCTAAATGGAATTGCAAACGCATAACTTTCCCCGCTAAGACTATAAATATAAAGCCCTAAAAGCACAATAAAGACGAATAATGCGCCAATGTAATATTTAAATTTCATTTTTGTTCCTTTGAATCTTTTTCAATAATTTGTCTGCATACTATACAATATTTTGCATGTGGTTTTGCTTTTAAACGTTGAATGCCAATTTCCTCATTGCACATTTCACAGATTCCATAAACACCCCCATCAATTTTTTCTAATGCGTTTTCAATATATTCTAATTCCAAATGATGCCTTTTAAAAATGGAGCTATCCAATACATTTCGCATTTGCATTGCCGCGTAATCTGTCTCGTTGATGTGACTGCTTTGGATATGTTCCATTGTTTGCTTGTGTATAGAGTTATTATCTAAAATTGCCTTTTTTTTAGTCAATAAAATAGATTTAAAGCTCTCTAACTCACTTTGACGCATTTCTTTCTATTCTCCTATTTGTGGTATGGGTGATTATGAATCAAGCAAAGCGCACGATAAATTTGTTCGCTTAATACAATTTTTGCAATTTTATGGCTAAAAGTAAGGGGTGAAAGGGAAATTTGCGTATGGCAATCTTGAGTGAATTTTTCTTCTAAACCATACGCTCCGCCAATAAAAAATGCGATATTAGCTTGATTTTTCAAGATATTTGCAAATTCAAAGGAATCCACTCTCCTAGCACTTGGGCTTAATGCAATTCTGTATTGATTGGGTTTAAAGGTTTTAAGAAATTCTTTTGTGTAAGATTTTTGCGCCTCCATTGCTTCTTGCTTTTGGCTTGAGTGGATTGCTTTGCAAAAGAGATTGATGAAATCTAGGTTCGCTCCAAATTGAGCGCACAATGCAATAAACTCTTTACAGAGTTGCTCACTTAGGTCTTTGTGGTTTTTAGCAATATAATATACAACAATTTTAATCATAGCAATAAACGATCTTTAATATTCTACTTTAAGGTATTGCAGAGCTTTGGCAATTGTTTGTTTGATGTCTTTGCGCTGCACAATCATATCAATCAATCCGTGTTCTAGCAGAAATTCTGCAGTTTGGAATCCTTGTGGTAAGTCTGTGCCAATCGTTTGCTTTATCACTCTAGCCCCAGCAAATCCAATTATCGCGCCCGGTTCTGCCATAATCAAATCACCCAGAAAAGCAAAAGAAGCACTGACTCCACCCATTGTTGGGTCGCTTAAAACAGAAATAAAAGGCAAATGCGCATCATTTAGAATATTTAGCGCAGCAGAGGTTTTTGCCATTTGCATTAGAGAATAGGTGGATTCCTGCATTCTAGCTCCACCGCTTGCGCTGACAATCACAAGTCCTTGTTTGTTTTGTATTGCGCGATGGATTGCGCGGACAATTTTCTCGCCTTCCACAGAGGCGAATGAGCCACCCATAAAATTGAAATCAAACAGAACGATTTGTGCGCCAATGCCATTGATTGTGCATTCTCCGCTTACAACAGAACTTGGACGTCCGCATTTTTTTGCATATTCTTCCACGCGTTTTTTGTAGCTTTTTTTATCCACAAAGTCTAATGGGTCGTTTGGTGCTAAGTCTTTGTCAAACTCTATAAAGCTTCCTTCATCGCACATTAAAGCAATTCTATCTTGCAATCCTATACGCATATGAAAGTTGCATTTTGGACAAGTGTAATGCTGTGCAACTACTTCTTTATAATACATTAACGCATTACAGCTTGGGCATTTTATCCAATGACTTGGTGCTTCTTTTGGCAATGCTCTTTCATCCTTTTTGAAGTTTTTGAAAAAATCTGCAAAACCCATTATGTTTTCCTTAAGTCCAGCTTCCACATTTACATAAAAGTGGAGGGTGTCGTGAGCTTTAAAGTGATAAATTTTGTAAAAATAAGCTCAAATTGTATAAAATTATGTGTTAATTTATACTAAAAGATAGAAAAATATGCAGATTTTCACGAAAGATTCAAGTGTAACCCTCTATAATGCAAGTTTCTGCGAAACCTATCATAATGCACAAGATGGCGCATTGCAAGAAACTTTACACAAACATATCCTCCCAGCCCTTTCTTTAAAAATGCAAGAACCTATTTTATCAGTGCTTGATATTTGTTTTGGGCTTGGATTTAACACCCTGTGTTTAGTGCATACTGCGCGTTCATTGAGATTCAAGGGAAAGATTTTTATTTATTCTCCAGAGTTGGATTTCAATCTTTTGCCAAAACTTCTAAAGCACCCTTATCCTAAAGAATTAGAAAATGAATTGACAATTTTAGAATCCCTAGTTATGCGCCATTATTACAAAGAACAAGATTTGGAGATTGTTTTGTATTTGGGGAATGCGAGAGAGATTTTAAAGTGTTTTCTTGCGAGAGATTCTAAGGACACTCCACACGGAATCGCACAGAATCCAATGTGTTTTAATATTATTTTTCAAGATGCCTTTAGCCCACTTAAGAATCGCACTTTATGGACTTATGAATATTTTAAAACCTTGTATGCACTAAGTAGCGAAGAGGTAATTATCACGACATATAGTCATCATTCTTGTATGTTATATTCCGCTTATTTAGCGGGATTTTACGCTTTTAAACTTCACCAAAAAGATGTGCGGGATTCTATTGTTTTAACCAAAAATGCAAAATTACCAAATATGGAGCTAGATAATGTGGTAAATATTACTGCTATCAATATTGCACACAAAATCAAAACAAATCCAAAACTTTGGGGGTTGTATGATGTATAAAACTTTTATGTTTTGTTTGTATTTTTTAATTTTTAAATAGATTCTCAAGATTTATTATAAAATACAATGAGGCAAAAAGAAAAAGGATAAGGTTTGGAATAAGATTTAAAGCCAGAGCCAAAAGCAAGAAAAGGGATTGACAAGCTTTTATTGTTAGCGGGATTTGAGTTAAAAGATTTTAAGGATTGTGCGGAATCTTGAGGGGGGGGGGTGTAATGTATTGTTAAAGGGAATTTATCTTAGGTAGAAGGCACAAGCGGATTGTATGCTTTTTGTATCAAACAAAGCGTGTGAAATTTATTTCACGGATTCACGCGAACTAAACCCGTGCTCAAGGAGGATTTTTGCCTTTCATGCATAAAAGAGATTTTGGATAGACTTAGCCCCAATTCTTTGCACAAGAGAATTTGGCACCTTTCACCACTAAGCAAAAAAGATTCTAAAAATCTAAGGGTTTGCCAAAAAGATGCCATAGAGGGCTTAGAAAAACTTTTGAAACAAAACAAAGAGTATTAATCCAAATGGCAATAGGTGTGAGCGAAGCCTTTACTATTTGCAATTTTGCTTATCGTCTCCTAAGCATAGTAAAGACAAAGCGCATTTTGTCGCTTATGAATAGAAACAATCTTGGCGAACAATCCAAAAAAAGGATTTGATAATTTCACTCTAGGCATAGATAAGGCAGATTCCTTTGGGATTCTTTGCATTTTTTCATATTCTTTTAAAAGCACATTCAAATTGCCCTCTGGTGTCTCTATATTTGCTAAAATACAAAGCTCTTTGAGGTAATTAAAAAGGTTATAGCTTGTAGCCTTTCTGATAAGCGTGAAATTTCCCCTTTTGTAAGTATAAATTTGTGGATTATTTTTAAATACCACCTTAAGATTTTCATTTTCAAAAGAGCAGGATTTGATCTCTTTGGTTTTATCTTTTCCTTTAAGGAGAATAAAATATTTTTGCGTCATAACTACCCCATTCAATGAAATAGGGTTGGTTAGGCAAGGTGGAAGTTACCAATGAGAAAACAGGAGAAATTAAAATCATTAATGTCAATAACACGCGATTAAAGAGAATCTATAACACCAATATGCGCACGGCAAATGCACAAGGCAGAGCTAAAGCACAATATGCACTAGAAGGGGAGATTTACTTAAGGTATATTGCCTTGCAAGATGGCTTAACGCGTCCCTCTCATCTTAGAATGCACGGAATCACACTCCATAGAAACGACCCCTTTTGGGAGAGGAATTATCCCCCAAATGGTTGGAATTGTAGATGTGTAGTGAGGGCATATAGCAAGAGTGAATGTGAAAGACAAGGATTTGAGATTTCAAAAACACCTCCATTGCCTATTGCAAGTAAGGATTGGAGCTATGATAAGAGAGGATTAAACAAAGACGAGAGCTTGGATTCTGTTTTAGAATCTAAACTAGAGAAGTTTAAAAAGAATCCTGATAAAAGGGCGTTTGTGGAATCCTTACAGGCTACAAAAGAGGATATTGCACAAGTTAAGAAAAACTATCAAGCCATTAAGAATCTTAAACTAGAAAACTTAAATGGCGAGGTAGATAGGAAATTTATTCCTCTTGCTAAAACCACACAAACACTTAAAAACTTACTTAAAACAGAAGCAAAAGAAATCTATTTAAGCGGTTGGACATTAAGAACACATACACATCATACCAATGTGAAAGAGCTAGATTATTCTCTGTTACCTTTTTTAATCAGAGATACCAATGTGTATAAGGTAAAAGAAAGCGGAGAGAATCATATTGTTTATTTTAGTAGGTTTGGGAGTTATTACAAAGCAGTATTCAAAGTAACACAAAATAAAGAAGAGATTTTTTTAGTAAGTCTAAGCAAAGGAAGTAAAAAAATATGAGGTTGCCAACCCCAAACCTAATAGCTAGAAGCCGATTTCTAGCCATAACCCTTTCAGAGATGGCGAATCTCTTAACACGCTCCCGTGCAGACGGCTATTTTTGGATTAAGCAAGATGATTCTACCACAAAGGATTTTAAAATGCAATACACTATAAAGAATCTTAAAACTAAAGGCAAAGAATGATTTTTGCAAATCTTAGTGGTGGGAGGGATTCTAAACACTATGGCTTTATGTAGGAGAAACTATGGCAGAAATTATCCTTAGTATTGAGGAATTACAAGGTAAGCTAGAGAAACTAAGCAAGGCATTAGAGAATAAAACACCGCTTCTAAGGAGAATAGCAAATACTTTACAAAACATTACAGAGGAATCCTTTGATAAACAAGCCTCACCCTTTGGAGAGAAATGGAAACCTAACTCACCTAAAACCTTACAAAAGAAGCGAGGCAATAAGATTCTTATTCAAAGCGGACTTTTAAGTCAATCTTTCACACAAAAAGTTACAGGTTCTAGCGCACAAGTAGGCACGAATAAATCTTATGCTGCCATTCATCAATTTGGAGGAAAAGCAGGGAGAGGCAAAAAGGTAAGCATTCCTGCGCGCCCTTTTATGCCCATTAAAAGCAATGGAGAGATCCCAAAGGATTTAGGGGAGAGACTAGAAAATGAAGTGGTGGATTATTTGAAAAAGGTGTTAAAATCTTAGTTTTAGTGACTTTCTGAACTTTTTTGGGATTCTGTTATGCCGACTTTTTCCATTGCAAAAAATGTCAGTGAAATCCATACAATCTCTAAAATCCTTTTATTGGATAATCCTTTTTAATCTCATTACTTCTAAAAATTGCTTCTTTTTTAAAATTTAAAATCTACAAGATTTTCAATATCTTTGCTATATCTCAATAAAAGCATATTTTATCAAAAAATATAATAAACAAAACACTATTTTGCGAATCTCAATTACAAGGCTTAAATAAAAGCACTTATAAGCAACTTTTAGCTAAGATTGTGCCAAAAATTAACAAATGCGATTCTACAACTTTTAAGGATTCTTTATGCAAGCAAACAATGTCCAAATTTTAGTGTTAGATTTTGGGAGTCAATACACACAGCTTATCGCGCGTAGATTGCGTGAGTATGGAGTTTATACCGAGATTGTCCCTTACTTTGAAAAGCTAGATTCTATTAAGGCAAAGAATCCTAAAGGTATTATCCTAAGTGGCGGACCTGCGAGTGTGTATGAAAAAGACGCCTATAAGCCCGATAGTGCAATTTTTAGGCTTGGGATTCCAATCTTAGGAATCTGCTATGGTATGCAGCTTATCGCCCAACATTTTGGAGGGCGCGTCATCAAGGCAGACGCACAAGAGTTTGGCAAGGCGGTGCTAGAGATTATGGAATCCTATGCGGATAAAGATTCTAAAGTTTCATCTTATCTCACATTTCAAGGCGCACAAGTGCCGATGAACCTTTCTTTTACGCTTTTTAGTCAAAGCAAGTTTCCTCAAATGCTAACAGCCTTGCTTGATTTATGGGAAGATTCTGTGCGAGTAAGCCACACTTTTTTAACTAAGCAGCACATTGCAGAGATTAAGCCAGAAGTCAAAGTAGCACTCAAAAGCTCCCAAAATATCATCACTGCGACAGATAAAAAGGATTTTTTGGGCTTTATTGGCGTGGAAGACAATAAGATTGAAATGCTTTTTGTTGCTTCAAAATCTTTTAGAAAAGGTGTGGGCAAAGCATTGCTCAAAGAAGCATTGGAGCGATACTTGAAAGATTATCCTGACATTTTAGTAGATTGTAATGAGCAAAATACGCAAGGTTTGGCATTTTATGAATCTTTGGGCTTTGAAAAAATAGGAATGAGCAAAAAAGATTCTGCAGGGCGAAACTTCCCCATTGTGCATTTAAAAATAGACAAGGCAACATTAAAAAAAGCACTTGAAAGAGAAACTAGCGATTCTGCGGCAAATGCTTTTGTGTGTGAGAGTGAGCGTGTCTTTTTGCGTCCTTATACACAGGCGGATTTTGCGGCACTGCATAGAATCCTAAGCGACAAAAAGACGATGTATGCGTGGGGGAATGGCTTTAGCAAGAAAGAAAGTCAAGAATGGCTAGAGAAGCAATTAGCGCATTATCAGCAATGTGGCTTTGGAATCTGGGCGATTGTGGAGAAGCAAAGTGGTAAGATTATCGGCAATGCGGGGCTAAACCATACAGAGATAAGTCTAAAGGGCAAAACTCAAGAAGTTGTAGAAATCGGCTATCTTTTACACCGCGATTTTTGGGGCAAAGGCTATGGAAGCGAAGCGGCTAGAATATGCGCAAAATATGGTTTTGAAACTTTAGGATTAGAGGAGGTGTATTGCCTTATTAAAGAAGATAATCTAAGCTCTCTTAAAGTCGCAAAAAAGCTTAGTATGCAAAAAGTGGGGGAATATCTTAAGTCTTACAAGGGCAAAAAAATCAATCATTTTGTTTTTAAACTTGACAAAAAAGTATGGCAGGGATTAGAGAATAGCACGAATACGCAAGGGCTTGGAGCAAACACACTCTTTAAAAATGTGAAGCAAGATTCTATCGTATGGATGAGCCACGCGGATAAGGTAGAATCTATCCCACAAGGATTTAAAGAACTTGCAAAGTCTGGAAATACACATTATTGCGCGATTGCAGATTTTAAGCGCAAGATTTATGCGTTGCAGTTTCACCCTGAAGTTGTGCATAGCGAATGCGGAGGGCAGATGTTGCAAAACTTTGCAGTAGGGATTTGCGGGGCGGATACAAGCTGGAATATGCGGAATTTTGCACAAAATGAGATTGCAAAATTGCGCCATATTGTCTATGGGGACAAGGCGCATTGTGAAAGCCCTATGATCTTTATGCAGATTCAGGAAGCCTTTAAGCATATTGGCAAAGTGCAAAGCATAGAAAAGCTTATTGAAATTTGGGAGCAGGGCGCAAGAGCCACCCACAAAGATTTAAGCGAAGATGAAATTGCGGGTATGAGAGAAGAGATACGGGAGGATGTTTTAAAATCCAACAATCTACTTATAGCGCAAAAAAATGGGGAATGGCTAGGCTTTATTGCAGTAGAAAAAAATGAAATTATATTGCTTTTTGTCGCTCCAAAAGCCTTTAAAAAAGGTATAGGCAAAGCACTACTCAAAGAAGCATTTACGCGATATTTAGGCAAATATGAAGTGATAAAGGTAGCAAGTTTAGAGTGGGCTTTAGGATTCTATCAAGCTTTAGGATTTACAAAAACAGGAGAGAAACCTATTCCTGCTAGGAGTGCTGGGGAATTTTCACCCGAGCTTATCCCTCTAAAAATTTCGAGTGAGAGTTTGCAAAAGTCTTTAGGGTTTGAGATGCAAGATTCAAATGAGGGTGTGCGTGAAAAGGTGCGTTGCCCTTGGGCTACCGATAAGGACGAGGTGGCGCGTAAATTGTATGAAAACTACCACGATTGTGAGTGGGGAGTGCCACTCCACGAGGATAAAAAACTCTTTGAGTTTTTGATTTTGGAGGGCTTTCAAGCGGGGCTTTCTTGGATTACGATTCTTAAAAAGCGCGAGAGTTTTAGGGTAGCATTTGATGACTTTGATTACCAAAAAATTGCCGCTTATAATGAAAGTAAAATAGAATCTTTAATGCAAAATGAGGGGATTATCCGCAATCGTGCCAAAATAGAAGCCGTGATTATCAATGCTAAGGCGTTTATGGCTGTGCAAAGGGAGTTTGGAAGCTTTGATAAGTATATTTGGGGCTTTGTGGGAGGTAAGCCGATTATGAATAATTTTAAGAGCATAGCAGATTTACCTGCTTCCACACCGCTTTCGGATACAATCGCTAAAGATTTGAAAAAGCGTGGGTTTAAGTTTGTCGGCACTACGACTATATATGCGTTTATGCAGGCTATTGGAATGGTGAATGACCACCTTACCTCGTGCTTTAGGCGCAATTCGTCTTTGGGTATGCAATGCGATAAGGTTTTGGATTTTTCGCAAGGCACGGACGCCAAGTCCGCTAACCTTACAAAAAATCCAAAAAACTTACACAGCCACACTGCAAATACTAGAATTGTGGATTCTCAACATACAGAATCTAGCGATACTAAGATGCAAAGTCATTTAGAATCTAGTGCAGATTCAGGTTTGGCAGTATCTTTGAGGGATTTTAAGAGTTGTGAAGGTGCGACACGAGGGAGTTACCTTGAGGGTAATGACCAAGCACCGAGCGAACAATCCGCTAAAAGCACCAAAAAGCCAACGCCTTCTAAGGTTTTGTGTGCGGTGAGTGGAGGGGTAGATTCTAGCGTTGTCGCTGCGTTGCTTTATCGTGCCATTGGGGACGACCTTATTCCTGTGTTTGTAGATACCGGGCTTTTGCGTAAAGGTGAGAGAGAGGCAGTGGAGAAAATGTTTAGAGAGAATCTCAAAGTGCCACTAATCACTGCAGACGCTAGTGCGTTGTTTTTAAGCCGCCTTAAAGGTGTGATTGAGCCAGAGAAAAAGCGTAAAATCATCGGTGAGACTTTTATTGAAGTCTTTGAACAAGAGGCAAAAAAGCATAATACCAAAGGCGAGATAAAATTCCTAGCACAAGGCACGCTTTATCCTGATGTAATAGAATCTGTGAGTGTCAAAGGTCCCTCTAAGACGATAAAAAGCCACCATAATGTCGGTGGGTTGCCGGAGTGGATGAGATTTGAACTCATTGAGCCTTTGCGGGAGCTTTTTAAAGATGAAGTGAGGGCGTTAGGTAGAGAACTTGGAATGCCCGAATCTATGCTAATGCGCCATCCATTCCCGGGACCCGGGCTTGCCATACGCATTATGGGAGAGGTGAATAAAAGAGGTTTAAATTTGTTGCGCGAGGCGGATTCTATTTTTATAGAGGAACTGCACAAGCAAGGCTATTATGATAAAGTGTGGCAGGCGTTTTGTGTGTTACTCAATGTGCGGAGCGTGGGGGTAATGGGCGATAATCGCACCTATGATAATACAATTTGTGTGCGTGCGGTGGAGGCAATTGATGGAATGACAGCGACTTTTGCGCATTTGCCCCACGATTTTTTAGAATCTGTGAGTAATCGCATTATCAACGAAGTAGAGGGCATTAACCGCGTAGTGTATGATATAACTTCTAAACCCCCAGGCACGATTGAGTGGGAGTAGGGAATGAGTGAAAAAACTACATTACCCAATCTATTAAGTAACATTGTAGATTTTCTTAAAAAACAAAATCCACAACTAAGCAATCAAAGTTGTGATGGGCGGATAAATTTAGCTTTTAATGAAGATGAAATCTTGAAACTTTTAGAATCAAAATTTACAATAAAACACCCAAAGATACGTGATTGGGTGGATTTTAGCTTTTATGAAAATAATGTATTTTGTCCTGTAAATATTAAAGTTAGCACGACAAAAACAACTGATAATCTCAATTGCAAACTTGGAATTTATTATGCTTTAACAGGTAAAATTCCGCCTTTTGATAATAGTGTAAGCTGGGAAATATATTTTAAAACTTTAAGTGAGAACCTAGAACCAAATAGTAAAGATTATTATTTTTTAATTATAAATAAAGATAACCCTAGTGATGTGTTTGTTACTTCGTTAAAAAGTTTAGAATCTATTTTGCCAAATGGTAATAATCTCCCCTTTCAAGCTAAGTGGGATAATAATCGCCAACTTATTAATAGAGATTTTGGAAATGCAAAAGCCTTTTTACTTGGAACTTTTGAGGAATCTTTAAAGCTTCGGGCTGATGCTTATTTGCATTTTAGGACATATTTTTATGAATCTTAATGTAGTAAATCTTGGACAGGTTTTTACCCCACCACATATTGTAAGCGATATGTTAGCCCTTATTCCAAGCTTTTTGATTCTCGCTCAAATCTCTATCTTTTTTTCATTTATAAGTGTATTTTGCACTTGAAAGAGGGAGGAGAGTTGATTTTTATTACCCCAAGAGATTTTTTAAAATTAACCTCAAGTGTGAGTTTAAACGAGTTTTTGTTTTATCGAGGCAGCATCACGCATTTTATTGATTTGGGCGATAAAAAGATTTTTGATAAAGCCCAGCCAAATTGTGCGATTTGGAGGTTTGAAAAGGATAATTTTACGCGTAAGACGCAGTGTTTAAGGGAGTTTTCTTGTATCAATGGACAGCTACTTTTTACTAAAAAAGCCTACACGATTCCTTTTAAAGATTTATTTTTTGTCAAAGTTGGAGCAGTGAGTGGAGCAGATTCTATCTTTGCGAATGAAAAATGGGGTAATATGGATTTTGTTTGCTCACAAAGTGCTAAAAGTGGCAAAACGAGAAAAATGATTTATGGAATTTATGGCAAAGATTGTGCATATTTGCAAAATTTTAAAGAACAGCTCTTGAGGAGGAGGATTAAAAAATTTAATGAATTAAATTGGTGGGAATGGGGTAGAGACTATTATAAAAGTGAGAATCCTAGAATCTATGTTAATACTAAAACACGAAACAAAAAGCCTTTTTTCTTACATCCTTGCAATGTTTATGATGGTTCTGTTTTAGCAGTTTTTCCAAAATTTAAGGTGGATTCTATAAGATTGGGGATATTATGTGAGAGGCTTAATAATGTGGATTGGGAGGAACTTGGATTTGTGTGCGACGGGCGATTTTTGTTTTCACAACGAAGCTTAGAAAATGCAGTGCTAGATTCTAGTTTTTTAGAATTTGCAAACAATAGAATCATCAACGAAGTAGAGGGCATTAACTGCGTGTAGCATAGTAGTATCACTTTCAAACTTTATTAAGTAAAATTAAGTTAGCTTTCAGATAGAATTTCTATACACTTTTTATAAATATCGGGATTAATAATAATCAACTTAAGTTGTTTTCTTACTCTTGTTAGGGCTTGAAATAGTGTTTCTAAGGGATTATAATAAGCTCTAGCTTTATAGCTTAATCTACCTTCTTCTGTATAGTAGAAATCTTCAGTAATTATTTAACAATATTATCCCATTCTTGTCCAATAGCTTGATGAGAGCTTGTGTCTGAAGAAAATTTAACCTGGCTTAATTTTTCTTGTGTATGCAAACTAGTGGAGAGATAAATATATTTCCATTTTTCTTTAATTAAAAAATTAACATATTCTTGCGTATCTTGTAAGTTATTTGCGTAGTATAAGGATATATTCTTGAATTCCTTTGGTTTTGAATCTTGAGATTCTTTATTTTTTGGATTAAATATTTTTTTAATGAAATAAGCAATTTCTTTATTGTGTCTAATTTTATTATTTAATTTATAATCAGTTTCTTTTGCAGCTTCTTGAATCGTCTGCGTTACTTCCTTTGCTTCATTAGTTCTGTTAAGTCTTTGATGAACATCGTGAGAAAAAATTAATATTCCATTTTCTCTTACTTGCAGTATTTCTTCTAGCTGTTTAACGCTTATTCTTTGAGATTCATCAACAATAATAATATCGGCTTGAATTTGTTTAATATGATTAAAATCTTTGATTGGGTAAATATTCCACTTCAAATCTCTAAGTTTATATATTCCTTCATTAAGACTTGCACAATGCACAATTACAACTTTATAGCCTTGTTGCATTAATTTTTTTTGCAATGTGATATGTTAGCAGAGTTTTTCCTGTTCCAGCTTGACCAGATATTGAAAATATATAATGACTTTTTTGATAAATCTTTTCTAATATCTCCTTACAGATTTGTTCTTGATAGTTGGTTAAAAAATATTGTTCATCAATAAATGATTGTGTATTGTTAAAAGGAGAGATTAAATAATTAATTGGGGCAAATAAAGTATCTGGATGTCTTTGTTCATTTTCAAACTCTCTAAGTTCTTGGAGTAAGTTAGGTGTTTCAATTTCTTTAAGTTCTCCCTTGAAATATTTATAGAGTTTCTTTTGGGTGGCCACAAAGGTATAACAATGAATCTCTTTGTTAAGAGGAGAAAAATAGTGATAATTACACTGAAGTTGTTTAAGAATTTTATCGGTTGCAATCTCCTCAAATTTTAACTCAATATTAATAATTTTATTCTTTTCAAATCTAACTAAATCAAATTCTTTTCCAATTTGTGGAATAGTGTAGTTAATGTAATAGCTCGCAAAAACATTAAAATTTTCATTTTTGAATTTTTTAAACTCTTGACATAAAAGACATAAACTTTGAATCTCGTGTTTTTTAACATTTTGAATTTGTAGAAATTCTTTAATATGTTTGTCCGATAGTAATTCTTCTTCTTTAAAAAGATTGCAAATTTCCAAAAGATTTACAGTTCTTTGCATAAAGATTTTTTCCTCACTTGGTAAAATGAATTTTTATGTGTGATTGTATCATGATTGCTTTTAGATTTTATCACAAGATTTTCTAAAGCTCCCATTACGCAGAGAATTGCAAGGGAATTACAATCAAAAAAAAATACTTATTTTTAACAAATAACCTCAATGCTATGCAAAATCTCTTGCAAAATAAAGATTTTAACAATGAAAAGACTTTTAAAAATAGTGTAGATTTAGTCTATATTGACCCTCCTTTTGTTGCAAACTTCATATTTACCCCCAAAACCTCTTGCTTAAAAACTAAAATAAGACAAATAGACTCGTTAAAAAAATAATGATAGTTTAAATAATGAAATCAAAGCAAAATTTGATAAAGTTTTTGATAATGAAGAAATGCAAAAATATTTCAAAGAAAAAATACATTGGAGCAGACAAAACGAGAGAGATATAAATTTTTACGAATTATAATGACAAATCTTGTAGCAATGCGTGAAGCTTATTGTACTCTCCACGTTCTAAAAATCTTACCTTTTGGCAAGGTAGATTATTTAAATGCACAAACCCATACGCAATGCGCTTCAAATCCAACACCTCTAAACCAAAATGTGCAAAGAATCGGCGCAATTCTCGGTTTTTGCCCTCTGTGATAATGACTTTAATTTTGGAATATTTAGGTGTGTTTTTAATGCAAGTATAACCCGCAAAGGGCGCAAAATCCATTGCCTTAATCTTGCTTTTACTATGCCCTCCCGCACTAGCGTCCTCCAAGCTTAGCCCAGATTCCATTGCGTCAAACACGCAATCCTTGATCATTCCTGAAAGCTTAATTAAATACACACGTTCTAGCCCGCTCTCCATAAGGGTGCGCACGACTTTAGCACTATCACTAAGCAGTAGCAATCCCTCACTTGCAAAATCCAGCCGCCCTACAGGCATAAAATGCGCGAATTTCTTAGGCAAAGAATCATAAATCACACGCCGCCCTCTATCGTCCTTTTTGCTGACAATCTCGCCCTTTGGCTTATGATACGCAATCACGGAGTATTGCTCCTGCTCCCTTAGGGGTTTGCCATTAAGATAAACTTTTGTTTTGCTATCCACTTGATAAGAAAAATCTAAAATCACTTCTTTATGGATACTAACCTTTCCCTCTGCGATGAGCTTATCCGCCTCGCGTCTTGAATATTTTGAATGGTGTGCTATGTATTGATTGAGTCGCATTTTCACTTCTTACATTATTTTTTAAATTTAAATTTTCGCGCCTTTAAAAGTGTCTTTAACGCTTCTTTATGTCGCCCTTGCAAAATGAGCCAAAACCCCTCTGCGCTTTGTTCTAAACTACCTCCACAAGAGAGTTTCTTCTTTGTCTCTTTTAGAATCTCTTGCATTGCTGTTTTGCTTTCAAAAAAGATTCCACATTTTGTAATATCCTTGCCACTTGCCTTTTCCTCATTAATACCCAAAAAATAAGAATCACGCTCCTTTATGGTGTGCAAAGTAGCGCAAACGCAGGCACTTTGCAATTCCCCACATTTTTTGCAGATTGTATCCACATTGTCAGTAAATTTCGCTTCCATTAAAGCTTGTAAATCGCTTAATTTTGCCATTGTAATTGGTTCAATTCCCCTTTAATATCGCTATGCACCTGCAAAGAACTTATCATTTCTAGCTCCTGCGTTTGCGTTCTAAATAGAATCCTAAGCTCCCGTTTGCCTTGATGTCTCAAGGCTGCTTCTTTCAAAAGTCGCACAACCTCTGCATTGGTGTGAATGTCTAGCACAAGCGTTAGAGGCTCGTTTGTGTCTGCTTTTTGAATCACAAAATCCACCTTTTCCTTTTTAGCCTCTCCTAGCTCTAAAATTTTTTCCGCTTTTAATTTTTTTGTCTCATCTTGCTCTTGCACAAGGCATTTAATCGCGATGGGCTTTTCCTTGTCCATTGTTTCAAGCTGTTTTAAGGATTGCTCAAAAATCGTTAGTTCCACGCTTCCATACAAATCTTGTATCTTTAAGATTCCATAGGGTTTGCCACTTTTGGAGAATTTTTTGATAATATCCTCAATCTTGCCCACAATGAGAATGCGACTATTTTCTGCAATATCCTTGATTTGGTTTGTGGGTGTGTGTTGAATGGATTTAAACTCCTCTTTATACGCATCAAGCGGGTGTCCAGAGGCGTAGAATCCCAAACTTTCTTTTTCGAATTCCAACACTTCTTTTTGACTATATTCTCCTAAATTTTTTAAATGCAGTTGCACACGCGTAAGCTCCTCGTCATCGCCAAAGAGTGATCCCACCGCCTCTTTTTGCGCAGTTTGTGAGAGTTTTGCTGCTTCTGTTAAATCTTCCACTTGCTCCAATAGGGTTTTGCGCGTATAGCCAAAGCAATCCATTGCGCCGCTTTTTATAAAGGATTCTAGGGATTTTTTATTCACTTTTTGTGGGTCAATGCGCTTTAAGAAATCCTCTAAATCCTTAAATTCCCCATTATTGTTGCGTTCCTCTAAGGCGATATTAATTGCCACTTCTCCCGCGCCCTTAATCGCTCCAAGCCCAAAGAGAATGCAACTTTCATTATTCACTTCCGCAACGCTAAATTCTAATTCTGATTTTTGAATATTTGGCGGAAGCACTTGAATCCCCATTTGCTTAGCTTCCTCAATGTATTCTACAATTTTATCCGTGTTGTTTTTTACGCTCGTTAGCAAGGCTGCCATAAACTCTTTGGGGTAATAAGTCTTTAAATACGCGGTTTGAAAGGTTATCATCGCATAGGCTGCAGAGTGGGATTTATTGAATCCATATCCAGCAAACTTTACGATTAACTCCCATAATTCCTCCGCCTTTGCCCTATCAAAACCTTGCGCTACCGCACCATCGGCAAATTTGCTTTTATTATCTGCCATAATCTGTGCGTCTTTTTTCCCCATAGCACGGCGGATTAAGTCCGCTCCACCAAGTGAGAATCCCCCGATTCTTTGCACAATTTGCATTACCTGTTCTTGATAAACAATCGTGCCATAAGTAGGGCGCAAAATAGGCTCTAACTCTGGAAACATATATACAATGGGTGCTTTGCCGTGTTTGCGGTTAATAAAATCATCTACCATTCCCGATTCCAAAGGTCCCGGGCGTCCAAGCGCAATAAGGGCGATAATATCCTCAAAAGTGCTTGGACGCATTCGCTGATTCATTCCTTGAAACATCTTAGATTCTATTTGAAAAACTCCAAGCGTATCGCCACTT
This sequence comes from Helicobacter rodentium ATCC 700285, assembly GCF_000687535.1. Taxonomy (GTDB): domain Bacteria; phylum Campylobacterota; class Campylobacteria; order Campylobacterales; family Helicobacteraceae; genus Helicobacter_D; species Helicobacter_D rodentium. The sequence goes on along the minus strand of NZ_JHWC01000001.1, from coordinate 31,689 downwards.
TGCAAGGTTTCATAGACTTTTTTATCATTTACATCAATGTTTGAAAAATCAATGGCGATTTTATGGCGATTCTCAATGAGTTTTAGCGCGTCATCAATGAGCGTGAGTGTGTTAAGCCCCAAAAAGTCAAACTTGATTAAATCCACATCCTCAAGAAATTTCATAGAATATTGTGTTGTGATGATTCCATCGCGTTGGGAATAGTAAAGCGGGGCTTTGTTCCATAATTCCTGCTCGGAGTCAATCACGACTGCCGCTGCGTGTGTGCCGGGATTCCGCTTTGTCCCCTCTAAAATCAACGCAAACTCCCATACTTGCTTAGCAAGTGGGTCTTTTGCAAGGAGTTCAGCGATTTTTGGCTCTTTGTTATATGCGTCCTCTAAGGTAATTTCTAGCTCTTTGGGGATTAGTTTCGCAAAAGAATCTGCGTCATTATAAGGCATACCCATTACACGCGCCACATCGCGAATCACCGCCTTTGCTTTCATCATACCAAAGGTAATGACTTGCGCAACATTATGGCGTCCGTATTTTTCGGTTACATAATCCAAAATCTCCCCGCGCCGACTTTGGCAAAAGTCCATATCAATATCGGGCATACTCACGCGTTCAGGATTCAAGAATCGCTCAAAGAGTAAATCATATTTCATAGGATCAATATTGGTAATCTCCAAACAAAAAGCAACCAAGCTTCCCGCCGCACTTCCACGACCGGGACCTACCGGGATTCCGCGTTCCTTTGCTGCACGCACAAAATCCCAAACAATTAGCATATAGCCCGGAAATTTCATTTTATTGATAATTTCAATCTCGCGTTCCAATCGTTCCTTATATTCTTGATGACGACTTTCCTCCACATTTAAAAGCCGTTTTTTCAAGCCTTCGCGGCACTTGTAGGTGAAGTATTCACTATCTTGTGTAAAAGTTAGTCCTTCGGATTCTGCATATTCTTTTGTAAATTTAAAACTCGGTGGCGTGGGGTCTCCTAAATGCAATTCCAAATCGCATTTATCGGCAATTTCTTGCGTATTTGCTAAGGCTTCGGGTAAGTCCGCATAGAGTTCTGCCATTTGCGCGGGTGTTTTGATATAAAATTCCTGCACGGTATGGTGGAGGCGATTGGGGTCATTAAAGTCTTTTCCAAATCCTATATAAAAAGCAACTTCTTGTGCGGTAGAATCACTTTGGTAAGTGTAGTGTGTGTCATTGGTTGCGATGATTTTAATGCCTGTTTCAAGGGATAATTTTAAGAGTTGGTTGTCTATACGTTGTTGCTCCTCAATTCCGTGTCGCATAAGCTCCAAATAAAAATCCTCTCCAAAAATCTCCTTATATTCCAACGCAACTTCTTTTGCCCTCTCATAACCCTTGCGTCCTTTATTGTCATTTTTCATATTTAAATGCCATTGCACTTCGCCATTAAGACACGCGCTACTGCAAATTAACCCCGCACTATGCTCTGCTAACATTTTCTTGCTAATGCGCGGCTTCATATAGAATCCATATAAACAAGCTTGGGAGCTTAGATACATCAGATTCTTATAACCCTCCAAGTTTTTTGCATACAAGCAAAGGTGGAATCGCTGATTGTTTTTTTCGCTAATATCCTCTGCATTATGCAAATAGGCTTCCATACCCAAAATAGGCTTGATTCCCTCTGCTTTCATTGCCTTATAAAACTCTATTGCGCCAAACATATTTCCGTGGTCGGTAATCGCCACGCTATCCATTCCATATTCTTTGATTTTTTTTGCCAATGTTTTGACCTTATTCAAGCCATCAAGCAAAGAATATTCGGTATGTAAATGCAAATGTGTAAATTTTGGTGTTTGACTCATGGGCTACCTTATTTGTAATGATTGCAATAAAATTGCGATTCTAACTTACAATTACTAATAAAGCCATTAACTTTGGTGTGGATTGTAAAAATTTAGCTTTGAAGAATCTTGCAAGAATCTTAAATGATTCTTGCAAAAAAGAAGTTTTTATTTTGCTAAAAGCACGGATTCCATTTGATTTTCTCCATAAATAGGAGCAAGCGTTTGATTGTAGGCTTCTTTCATAAAACCATTTTCATTTAATGTTTTTATCTCCGAATTTAGCCACTCCAATAACTCCTTATCTCCCTTTTTAACTGCGGGTGCAATGACATCTTCTTCGCCTAGTTTTCCGATTCCAACTTTAAACTCTGGATTTTCTTTTGCCCAAGCAAAAACAAGTAGATTGTCGTGTGCTAAAGCTGCACCCCTTCCGTCTTTAAGAGCTAAGAAAGCCTCTGTGTTTTGGTCGTATTTCAAAAGCTCAATCTCTGGGTGATTTTTTGTAAAATAAAAGTCTGCAGTTGTGCCTTTGTTGAGGATTAATTTTTTACCTTTTAAATCGTCTATGCTTTGAATCTCTCCATTTTTAGATACAACTCCAAGCGCAACTTTCATATAAGGAGTAGCAAAATCAACGACTTCAGCGCGTTCTTTTGTCTGTGTGAAGTTCGCCATTATCACATCTACTTTACCGCTTTTTAGAAATTCTACACGACTTGCTGCTTCCACTAATTCAAATTTAACTTTGCTCTCATCTCCCAATAAATCTTTTGTAATTTGGCGAGAGATAACAACATCAAATCCATCATTCTCTCCCTTATCATTAATAAATCCAAAAGGTGGCTTATCGCTGAAAACTCCGATGGTAATTACACCCTTTTGCTTGATGGATTCCAAGCCATTACTTGCTTTTTCTGTATTTGCGCTATTTCCGCATCCTACGAGCAATGCCCCAAACACAAAAGCTAAAAATAGTTTCAAAAACAATTGCTTCATTGATTTTTCCTTAAAAATTATTTTGCAAAAATGCGCGTAATTTTAGCAATAAAACCTTAAAAAATGTAACCATATTTTAATTTTCAATCTATCTATCGTTTTTAAGTTTTCGTGTTTTAAGCTACAACTCTAAAAAGTAAAACTCTATTGCAAGAATAAAAAGCTTACCATTGTCATTGTGAGAATTGATTGATTCGTGGTTATCCACAACTTGACATAAAGCAAACCTCCATAATGGAATCTTAAAGGTTAAATTTCGCATTATAGATTGCTCCGCAAGTTTGAAAATCTGCTCACAATGATGATGAATCTCATACTTATCGCATAAAAAGCAAGTTTAAATTTTCTCGCAGTATTCTTTGAGTCTTTGAATCCCTTTTTCAATGCTATTTAAATCTGTCGCGAAAGAGAATCGGAAATATCCATCCATTCCAAAACCAATTCCCGGAATCACGGCAACACCTACTTTTTCTAACAAATCTTTGCAAAACTGCATTGAATCTTTAGAAACATCTGCGCAATGCACAAAAAGATAAAATGCACCATCGGGTTTGCTTACCTTTAATCCCTTGATTGCGTTGAGTTTCTCACACGCAAAATCCCGTCTTTCTTTGAAAGCTAGGCGCATTGTTTCTATATCTTTATCTGCACTGCCATTTAGTCCAACAATTGCAGCTTTTTGCGTGATAGAATTAATATTTGAAAACGACTGACTTTGGAATCCATTGATGAGTTTGCATAATTTTTGGTCTTTTGCCGCTAAGTATCCCATACGCCAACCCGTCATAGCAACAGCTTTGCTTAAGCCATTAATTGTAATTGTGCGTTCAAGCATATCCGCACTAATACTTGCAGGAGAGACAAAAGTGCCTTCATACACGAGTTTTTCATAAATTTCATCGCTTAAAACCCAAATATTTGTTCCTTTTAGCACTTCTGCAATATCTTCTAATTCAGCTTTAGAATAAACCATTCCTGTGGGATTAGAAGGTGTTGTCAGCACTAGCATTTTAGTTTTTGGAGTAATGGCTGCTTTAAGCTGCTCTTTAGTAATTTTAAAATGATTTTCTTGCGTGGTTTGAATAAAAACATTCTTACCATTACTAAAAGTAACAAGTTCGGGATAGGTTACCCAATAAGGGCTAGGGATAATGACTTCATCGTCTTTATCAATAAGGGCTTGGAAGGCATTAAAAAGAGAATGTTTAGCACCCGCGCTTACGATAATCTCCTTTGTAGAGTATTCCAAATGATTATCGCGTTTAAGCTTTTCGCTAATCGCACTTAAGAGTTCAGGGATTCCAGCAACAGCAGTATATTTAGTAAAACCCTCATTGATTGCCTGAATTGCTGCGTTTTTAACAACTTGTGGTGTGTCAAAATCTGGCTCTCCAGCCGAAAAAGATAAAATATCTTTGCCTTGTGCCTTAAGTTCTCTTGCTAATGTGCTAATTGCAATGGTAATGGATTCAGATAAAGCAGTGATTCTGCTTGCATAATGTGCCTGCATAGTAAGTTCCTTCTTTCTAAGGTTTGGGTAGATTGAAATGTAATAATAATCTTAATTTATTAAAAATTTTATAAAAGCTAAAATTATTATCTTTTTAAAAGTCTTAGAACATCTCATATCCTAGCAAAATACATTTATCAAAGTAGGGCAAAACACACATTGCCTTGATGTCTCCGCCAATTCCAATATCGCGTAAAGTCTCATAATAGCGAATATCAAATTGCAAATAGCTTCCAAATACCGCTCTTGCATCTAGTAAAGGCGAGTTGGTGGTGGTTGCGATTCCAACTCCGCTTTGCTCATTAAAATAAATAAACCAATCAATCTTGCTAAACACAAGCACGAGAGCGTGTATTTGGTTTAGAACCTCTTTTTCTTTTAGGGTAAGCAAATGATAACCCTCACGACTTACAACAATCCTATGACGAAAGCGCACGAAATTGCGCTCTAGCGTCTGCTTATGCACTTGCGCATAAAAGGAATCAAAATCCATTGCAAAAGCACAATGTGTGCTAAATAATACAAATAACGCCAATTTGCAGCAATGTTTCCAAAAAGTGTATTTTTTATTCTTTAGCATTTTAATTTTAATTTCAGCCTTTGCATTTGGTTTGTTTTTAAAATTATAGATTGCTTCTCTAGCGTTTGCAATGACAAGGCGAAAATTCCTCAAGCAAGTTCAGCATTGTAGATTGCCACGACTTCTTACGAAGTATCGCAATGACAAAAGCCTACCACCTCGTCATTGTGAGAAAATTTGAAAAATTTTTGTGGCACACAATCCGCAAGAATTTATGCAAGTTTGGGTAAGTTACTAACGCAACATACACCCACACTTGCAAATCTGTAATCCAAAATCTTGCCTTTACGATTCCATTGCCTCGCTTTTCTGAAGTGCGTTATTAATAGGTTGCCACGAATACCACGCATTCTCGCAATGACAAGGTGGAAAGCTTAAAACAATCCAATTAAATGGATTCCATTATTGCATCAAATCTTTGATAAAAGGTTGCTTTTGCTTCTTTTAGGGACATTGAAACTGCACCAATCTGAATGGAATCTCCACCGAGTGTGGCGACTTTTGTTAAACTCAAATTAGAATTTTCAAGCAAAGCCTCTAGCGCACTTACATTTTGCGATTCTAAAGCCACCAAAATTTGTGTGGGTGCTTCCCCAAAAAGCATTGTAAAATCCAAATTTTCCACACTCTTAACACCGACATTTCCACGCACACAAGCCTTTGTGAGTGCCATTGCTAAACCGCCTTGATAAATATCCACTGCCCCCTTGAGGATTCCGCGTTCATTTGCTGCATTAAGCACACTCCATAAAAAAAGCTCGTCTTGCAAATGAATCGCCGACACCTCACTTTTAAAGGAATTGCCCAAATATTTTGCCACCAAACTTGCCCCAAATTTTGGTTTAGAATCCTTAGAGGCTAGGCGATACACTTCTAATCCCGCTTCTTTAAAATGCGATTGCAAAACATTGTTTATATTATCTAGCACACCCACCCCCGCAATACTTGGTGTGGGATAAATATCCTTGCCATTGGTTTGATTATATAAACTCACATTTCCGCTTACCACAGGGGTATTTAAGGCTTTACAAGCCTCTTTAATTCCCTCGCAAGATTCCTTGAATTGCCACATTACCTCCGGATTCTCTGGGCTTCCAAAGTTCAAACAATCTGTAATCGCAAGGGGGCGTCCGCCACGCAAAGCAATATCGCGTCCGACTTTTGCCACTGCTTGTTTTGCGCCTTCTTTTGGGTTAAGATAGCATAGGCGACTTGGACAAGCGACACTCATTCCTAAGCCCTTGCCATTTTCCTTGACACGCATTACACTCGCCCCTCCTGCACCGCTAGGAATGATTGTGTTGGTTTGCACACTAGAATCGTATTGTGTATAAACCCAAGCCTTATCACAGATTTCAGGCGTATTAAGCAGTGTTTCAAAGACTTCCTGCACATTTTGCGATTCTAATTTTTCTTTCTCTAAGAAAGCAATGGAATCCAAATAGGTTGGATTCTCGCTCACGGGACGCTTAAGGATTGGTGCTTTTTCGCTTAGAGGCGCAATAGGAATCTCGGCGCATTTTTGCTTATGCCAAAACAATTCCATTTTACCGCTATTAGTAACTTCCCCAATGATTGCGCAGTCTAGCTCCCATTTTTTGAAAATTTCTATGATTTTTGCCTCACAGCCTTTTTTTGCACAAATGAGCATTCTCTCTTGACTTTCACTTAGCATTAACTCATAGGGCGTCATTCCACTCTCGCGCATTGGCACTTGATCTAGGTGCATTACCATACCACTTCCGCTGCGCCCTGCCATTTCAAAGCTAGAGCTTGTAAGTCCTGCCGCACCCATATCTTGGATTCCAACAATTAAATCTTGTTTAAAGAGTTCCAAACAAGCTTCTAAAAGTAGTTTTTCTGTAAAAGGATCTCCCACTTGCACCGTTGGACGCAAGGATTTGGAATCTTCATTAAAGGAATCACTACTCATTACCGCGCCACCCAAGCCATCGCGTCCTGTTTTAGAGCCGACATAAATCACAGGATTCCCAATTCCCTCTGCCTTGCCATAAAAAATTTCATCACTCTTTACGATTCCAAGCGAAAACGCATTGACTAAAATATTGCCCTCATAACTTGGCTCAAAACTCATTTCACCCCCAAGCGTTGGCACACCCATACAATTTCCATAACCACCAATTCCCGCAACAACACCACGCAATAAATAGCGGTGCTTTGCGCCTATGGAATCCTTTTTGGTAATATCGCCAAAGCGGATAGAATTAAGACTTGCAACAACCCTTGCACCCATTGTAAAAATATCGCGCATAATACCGCCCACGCCCGTTGCCGCACCCGCGTAAGGCTCAATGAAGCTTGGGTGATTGTGCGATTCCATTTTAAACACCGCACCATAACCTCCGCCAATATCAATGATTCCGGCATTTTCTCCCGGTCCTTGAATCACCCAAGGCGCACGGGTGGGGAATCCATTAAGATAGATTTTACTAGATTTATAGCTACAATGCTCACTCCACATTGCCGAAAAAATACCGAGTTCTACAAGGTTTGGTTCTCTATTTAGAATCTTTAGGATTGCATTATAATCCTCCTGTGTGAGTTTATGCTGTGCTAAGACTTTTTGCAAGTTCTCCATTTTTCTTACCTTAGTGTGTAAAATTTACAAAATCAATGAAAGTTTATCAAATGACGCATAAAGTATAGATAAACTAAGATTGCAATAAAGTTAAATTAAGTAGAATATATGCGTTTTATTTTATAAAACAATTATTTCAAGGAGAAATTTAAGATGAAATACATCAAGTTTTTCAAAGAGTTAAACAACAAAGATGTCCCGATTGTTGGGGGAAAGAACGCAAGTATTGGAGAGATGTTTCAAGAGCTTGTGCCAATGGGGATTAAAGTTCCCAATGGGTTTGCAATCACAAGTGAGGCATATTGGTATTTGCTAGATAGCGCAGGAATTAGAGAGAAAATCAAAGAATTGCTTGACGGGATTGATGTAACAGAAATTGATGTATTGAATGTGCGCTCCAAAAAAATCCGTGATATGATTTTTGGCACTCCCTTGCCTAATGATTTGCGTGAGGAGATTTTAGAGGCGTATAAAATCTTGAGCGCAGAATATAAAATGGAGGAAGCCGATGTTGCCGTTAGGAGTTCTGCAACAGCGGAGGATTTACCCGATGCGAGTTTTGCAGGGCAACAAGATACTTATTTGAGTGTGCAAGGGCAAACCGAGTTGATTCACTATGTGAAATCTTGCTTTGCTTCTCTCTTTACTGATAGAGCGGTAAGTTATCGTGCTTCAAGAGGATTTGATCACTTTAAAGTAGCACTCTCTGTGGGTGTGCAAAAAATGGTGCGCTCTGATAAAGGAAGTTCTGGTGTAATGTTTAGTATTGACACAGAAACGGGCTTTAAAGATGCGGTTTTTATCACTTCTAGCTGGGGGCTTGGAGAAAATGTTGTGGGCGGAACGGTGAATCCTGATGAATTTTATGTCTTTAAACCCTCTTTGGAGTTGGGAAAACGTCCTATCTTGAAGCGTCAGTTAGGATTTAAAAACATTAAAATGGTGTATGCAGCTCCGGGCGCAAAACACCCAACAAAAAACATTGAAACAACCGAAGAGGAACTTAAAAGCTTTTCACTAGAAGATGATGAAATCTTAACCTTAGCGCGTTATGCAATCTTGATTGAAAGGCATTATTCCAAAGAAGCAGGGGAGTATCGCCCAATGGATATGGAATGGGCAAAAGATGGCAATAGCGGAGAAATTTTCATCGTCCAAGCGCGTCCTGAAACCGTGCAGAGTCAAAAGATGAAAAAACAAAGCAACACGCTTGAAAAATATTTCTTTAAAGATAAAGAAGAAAAAGAGATTCTACTTATCGGAAAGGCAGTGGGTGGAAAAATCGGTAGTGGGAAAATCCGCGTGATTGATAATATCTCCAATATGGGAGAATTGAAACAAGGGGAGATTCTTGTTACAGATAACACAGACCCTGATTGGGAACCTGCAATGAAAAAGGCTGCGGCTGTGATTACGAATCGGGGAGGGCGCACTTGTCACGCCGCGATTGTTGCGCGTGAAATTGGTGTGCCTGCGATTGTCGGTGCAGTGGGTGCAACAGAGAAGCTAGAAACAGGAATGGAGGTTACCGTTTCTTGTGCGGAGGGCGAAGATGGTTTTGTCTATGATGGTATTTATGAATATGAGATAGAAAAGATTGATTTAAATACACTAGAGCAGCCAAAAACTAAAATCTATATGAATATTGGGAATCCCGAGAAAGCCTTTGCATTCTCTATGATTCCAAACAATGGCGTGGGGCTTGCTAGAATGGAATTTATTATTAATAATTACATTAAGGCACACCCTTTAGCACTCATTGATTTACACAATGGCAACAAGGAGTTTGATGGTGTAGAGGGCGTGAAAGAGATTATGTCTGGATACGCAAACCCCAAAGACTTTTTTGTTAAAAAAATCGCAGAGGGCGTGGGAATGATTGCCTCTGCATTCTATCCTAAGCCGGTGATTGTGCGCACAAGCGATTTTAAATCCAATGAATATTGCCGAATGGTGGGTGGCAAGGATTACGAGCCACACGAAGAGAATCCAATGATTGGCTATCGTGGGGCAAGTCGTTATTATTCCGAGCAATACCGCCAAGCCTTTGAATGGGAATGCGAGGCACTTGCTATGGCTAGAAATGAAATGGGATTTTCTAATATGAAAATTATGATTCCATTCTTAAGAACACCCGAAGAGGGACGCAGAGTGTTAGATATTATGCGTAAAAATGGATTGGTGCAAGGCGAAAATGGCTTAGAAATTTATGTAATGTGTGAATTGCCTGTGAATGTCATTTTGGCTGATGAATTTTTACAACTCTTTGATGGATTCTCCATTGGTTCTAATGACTTAACGCAATTGACGCTAGGAATTGATAGGGACGGGGAGCTTGTTAGCCATGTAGGAGATGAACGCAATCCTGCGTTGCTTAAAATGTTTAAAATGGCTATTGAGGCGTGCAAAAAGCATAATAAATATTGTGGAATCTGCGGACAAGCCCCAAGTGATTATCCAGAAATTGCAGAATTTTTGGTAGAAAATGGCATTACTTCTATTTCTTTGAATCCAGATTCTATGATTGAAACTTGGGATAGAATCGTTCAATTTGAAAAGAAACTCGGAATTTCTTAAAAAGCTAATTAAAGCAGAGTTTTTACTCTGCTTGGCTTTAAAAAATATAAAAAAATAAATTAAATTTTTTGTTTGAAATACTTTTATATTTTATCATTGTATAATTTTTTAATATTTTTTAAAATTTTAAGGATTTTTTTGAAACTCGCAGTGTTTGATTTTGATTCCACTTTAATGGACGGAGAAACAATTAATTTATTAGCAGATGCCAATGGTAGCGCAGAAAAGGTAAGTCAAATCACCAAAGAAGCAATGGCGGGTAAATTAGAATTTTATCACAGCCTACAAAAACGCGTGGAAACTCTAAAAGGTATGCCTTTAGAGAAAGTTTATGAAGTGTGTAACCATTTCAACTACAATCCCGGAGCGCAAGAATTAATTACCGGGTTAAAAAAACGCAACTATAAAGTAATAGTCTTTAGTGGTGGTTTTGATGAGGGAGTGAGTGCTGGACAAAAAGTATTGGGTTATGATATGTATTTTAGCAATACTTTGCACCATAAAAATGGAATCTTAACAGGTGAAGTAGGCGGTGAGATGATGTTTGCATATTCCAAAGGGCGTATGCTTGAAAAGCTCCAATCTCTATTGAATGCAACCTATGAAACCACAATAGTCATTGGGGATGGCGCAAACGATATTTCAATGTTTAAATATGCAAGTAAGAAAGTTGCATTTTGCGCAAAACCTATTTTAAGAGAGGCTGCAAATATCGTCATTGATGAAAAAAATTTAATGTTAGTAGAAAAATATCTTGACTAAGGAGAGGATATGCAAGAAAATACTTCACTTTCGCTTTGGTGTGATTTTATAGAAAGGGATTTCCTTGAAAATGATTTTGTTAAGATGATTGAGGGAGATTTAATAGAAGGCGCGACAAGCAACCCATCTATTTTTCAACAAGCCTTTTTGGGCGAAAGTTATCAAGAGCAAAAAGATTCTTTAAAGGGCAAAAGCGCAAAAGAAATTTATGAATCACTAGCCAAAACAGACATTCAACGCGCAGCAGAGCTTCTTAAACCCCTTTATGATGCAAATCCTAACAATGGCTACATCAGCATTGAAGTAGATCCTAATTTGTGCGAGGACGCAAAGGCAACAATTGAAGAGGGAATCCGCTTGTTTAACGATATTGGCTATCCCAATGTGATGATTAAGATTCCAGCTACAAAGGCAGGTTTTAGCGCAATGGAGGAGTTGATTGCGCACGGAATCTCTGTGAATGCAACTTTAGTTTTCAATAAAGAACAAGTAGTGGGTTGTATGGAATCCTTTAAAAAAGGCTATGAAAAGTTTAAGCAAACAAGCAAGAAAGACATTAAAGACTATCCAAGAGCGGTTGTGAGCGTATTTGTTTCGCGTTTTGACCGCAAATGTGATTCCATCTTGAAAGAACACGGAATCCCTGCTGCAACATTGGGAATCAAAAATGCACAATATCTTTACCAAGTTTTAAACTCTTACACGCTCCCAGCAGTGCGCATTTTATTTGCAAGCACAGGCGTCAAGGGCAATGAATTAGAACCTGCCTATTACATTAAAGAACTCTATCACCCTTATGCAATCAATACGGCACCGCTCACGGCTTTAAATGCGTTTGTGGAACTAGAAAACATAGAGGAAGCTTATTTGCCAAGCCTAGAGGAGCTAGAGGAGTTTTTTGCAAGTGTTAAAGAAGCAGGAGTGGATTTAAATGCAGTCAGCAAGGAGCTTTTAGAGCAAGGGTTGGAGGATTTTAAAGTCGCATTTTCCAAAATTTTAGAAAGTTTATAGAAAGATTAAACATATTTTTTGCAAAAAGTGCTATAATAGCGACTTTTATTTTAATTTTTAAGGATAGCTTATGTTAAGTGGAATAATTAGAGAGAGTATTTCTAAGTCTGACGCAAAGACTTTAAGAAAAAATGGTTATCTAATTGCCAATATCTATGGAAAAGGCAAAGAGAATATCCATTGTGCGTTTAAACGCAACGACTTCATTAGAGAAGTTAAGAAAAAAACAGATTTAATCTTTGAAGTAGAAGTTGGCGCACAAAAATATCCTGTGGTGATTCAAGAATACCAAAAAGATCCTGTTACAAGTGAAATTATCCACGTAGATTTGATGTTAGCGCAACAAGGTGTGGTGGCAAAATATTCTGTAAAAGTGCGCACGATTGGGACACCAAAGGGGCTTAAAAATAAAGGTGTTTTAATGATGTCCAAAAAACGCATTAAAGTAAAATCTGCACCAGAAAATTTACCCAAAGACTATGAAATCAATGTGAGTGATTTAGATGTAGGTGATGTTGTGCTTGTGCGGGATTTACCAGCATTTGATGGAGTAAAAATCGTAGAACGTGATGATGTTGCAATCGTTGGTGTGATTAAATCTCGCTAAAATGTTTTTGATTGAATGTTTTTGATTGTAGGCTTAGGGAATCCGGGAAAAGAATACCAAAACAACCGCCACAATATCGGGTTTAAGGTTGTGGATTCCTTAATCCAAACGCTAGGTGCTATGAAGCAAAGTAGCAAAAACTTCCAAGGGGAGCTTTATAAAAGCTCCACGCTTCTACTTTTAAAACCCTCTACTTTTATGAATTTATCGGGAGAATCTGTGCAAAGTGTGCTGAATTTTTATAAAATCGCAGATTTTTTAGTGATTCACGATGAGCTAGATTTGCCTTTTGGAGCGGTGAAATTTAAATTTGGTGGAGGGAATGGCGGACACAATGGCTTAAAATCCATTGATTCTTTGTGTGGCAATGCGTATTATAGAATCCGCTATGGAATCGGAAAACCCGCTATTAAAGCACAAGTGATAAATTGGGTTTTGCAAGACTTTAGTGCTTTAGAGGAAGAACAAAACCAAACATTGATTGCGCATTGTGCTAAGGCAGCTTTAGAGATTGCAAAGTTAGAATCCTCCAAAGAATTAGCCAATAAAGTTTCTAGCATTTTTACTTTGGTACCAAAATTGCAAAATGAATCTCCAATTCAAAATTTGGACAAAGATTTTATAAAATCGCGTTTTAAAGAAACCAAATGAGTTTATTTTTTCGTTATATTGGACTTTTATATTTGAAATATTTTTGTATTTTATTTGTTTCGCTAGAATGTTTTTTTGTTGTTATTGATTTGGTAAAATATTTAGATGATTTGCCTAATTCTGCAAACCTCATTATTCTTTTATTGATTTATGACTTTATGTATGCTAGTCAGTTTATTTTACCTCTTTCATTGATTTTAGCACAAATTGTGCTTGTCATCGTTCTGCTTAAAAGCTCACAATGGACTGCGTTTTTAGCTCTTGGTTATTCAAAATTTAAAATCTTTTTACCGATTTTTGCTCTTAGTTTTTTGATGAGTTTTATTTTTATTGTGTTAAATGCAACTCCTTTTGCCTATGCAAAAGAGAGGGTGGATTTGATCATTGATGAGGGTTTTTTGGGGAATTTTAAAAATGATTTATTCGTAAAATACAATAATACATATATCTATTTTGAAAAAATTTTTCCATTATTGCAAAATGCAGAGGGGGTTTATGTGTTTGAATTTAATGCGGATAATCATTCCATTTTGCGCATTGTAGAATCCCGAAAAGCTATTTTTAATGGAGAGGAATGGGAATTACAAAATGTTGTGATTACAAATTTTGATCATCATCTGCAAATTGGACAAAACCCTTTAGATATTCAAAAAAGAGAAACCTATGTAACCTTGTCTGGATTTAAGCCAAAAATTTTAGAAAATATCTACGAAAAAAAGGGGAGTATCTCTATTATGGACGCTTATGAGGCAATTTCACTTTTAAAAGAGCAGGGAATCAATACACAAAAAATTCGTAGTTTGCTTTATAATTTAATATTTTTTCCGCTTTTTGCTCCTTTGATAATGATTTGTCTTGCTGATTTTACTCCAAACTCCAATCGTTATGCTAATTTAGGCTTGGTTACAATGGGTATGATTTTGGTGGTATTGACGATGTGGGGGATATTTTTTAGTTTTTCAAGATTATCCATTAGCGGCTTTTTACAGCCTGAATTTAGCATTTTGATACCCATTTCAATATTATTTTTGGTAAGTTTTTGGACATTATCAAGAATGCAAAAGCATTAATTTATATCAAGGAGTAAAAGATGACAGCACTTTTAAGCGTGAGTGATAAGAGCGGAATCGTGGAGTTTGCGGAGGGCTTGGTTACATTAGGATATACAATTCTATCCACAGGAGGAACTCTAAAAACCCTTCAACAAAGCGGAATAGAGGCTTTAGATGTGAGTCAATACACACAAAGCCCAGAAATGTTTGATGGGCGCGTCAAGACTTTGCACCCCAAAATTCACGGCGGGATTCTTTATCGGCGCGGGAATACAGAGGATAAAAGAATCGCAGAGGAGTTTGGAATCCGCGATATTTCTCTAGTCTGCGTCAATCTTTACCCCTTTAAAGCCACCATAGAGCGCACAGACGACTTTGGTGAGATTATTGAAAATATTGATATTGGCGGACCTTCAATGGTGCGTGCTGCGGCAAAGAACTTTGAATCCGTGCTAATCCTCACAAATCCTGCGGATTATAATGAAGTCTTAACGCGGCTTCAAAACAACCAAAATACCTTGGAATTCCGCCAAAAGATGATGATTAAGGCTTACGAGCATACCGCGCATTACGATTGCACCATTGCAAACTATATGAATAAGCGATTCAATGGTGGCTTTGGAGAATCGCATTTTATTAACGGAAAGCTTGTCGCACCCACGCGTTATGGAGAGAATCCACACCAAAAAGGCGCGTATTATGAGTTTGGGGATTTTTATTCCAAGACTTTTCAAACGCTTAAGGGCGAGATTAGCTTTAACAACCTCACAGACATTAATAGCGCGGTGAGAATCGCCTCTAGCTTTGGTAAGCGTCCTTGTGTCTGTATCGTCAAACACGCTAACCCTTGCGGATTCGCACTCAAAGACACTTTGTTAGAATCCTACATACAAGCATTAAAGTGCGATTCTATCTCTGCTTTTGGTGGTGTCGTGGCAGTCAATGGAATCGTGGATTTAGAACTAGCCCAAGAAATCAATAAGATTTTCATTGAAGTGTTGGTTGCCCCGCAAATCACACAAGAAGCCTTAGCACTCTTTGAAACAAAGAAAAAAATCAAACTTTTTATCTGCGGTGGAGAGCATTTGCAATTCCCCAAAGATGCGCAGGATTTCAAACACATTGAGGGTGGGTTCGTCTTACAGGATTCCGATTCCATTACAGAGGGCGAAGTCAGAAACGCTAAATGTGTGAGCAAGACACAAGCGAGCGCATCGCAAATGCAGGATTTGGAGATTGCCTATAAAGTCGCGAGTTTTGTGAAGTCAAATTGTGTCGTGTATGTCAAGGATTCCGCAATGGTTGCGGTGGGTATGGGAATGACAAGCCGCGTAGATGCCGCAAAAGCCGCAATTAAAAAGGCACAAGAAATGGGGCTAGATTTAAGAGGTTGCGTGTTGGCAAGTGAGGCGTTTTTTCCTTTTAAGGATTCCATTGAGGAGGCGCATAAAGTGGGCGTGAGTGCGGTGATTGAACCCGGTGGTAGCATTCGTGATGAAGAGGTGATTGAATGCGCAAACACAAATGGAATCGCACTTTATTTCACGGGCAAGCGGCATTTCTTGCATTAAAGGAGTAAGAGTGCAAAACTATCCGATTCTTTTAATCGCCACCGAAAACTATGTGCCTTTTGCTGCTTGTTTAATGACAAGCATTATCCATAATACGCATAATAGTGCAGGGGGGGGGGCAGAATAAACCTTATTGCTTCTATGTTTTAAGCGATTCTCTTTGTGCCACCACACAAGAAAAACTCCTTAGGCTTCAATCTAAACTCTCCGCAATCTATCCTTGCGAGATTTTTATTCATCTTTGCAAGGATACGAAGTTTAGCGCAAAACAGCTTCCTGCACTCAATGGAAATTATGTAGCGTATTATCGGCTTTTCTTTGAAAAATTTTTCCCAAAAACTGCGCAAAAAGTATTGTATTTAGACATAGATATGTGTGTTAGGGGATTTGCGAGAGATTTTCACTATGGATTTAGGAGATAAAATTTGTGGTGTGATGCTAGACTTTTATAGTGCAAATCGCAGATTAATGCCAAAATACCCAACTTGTCCGATTCTCAACCTCTCCCAATCCTATTTTAATTCTGGATTGCTTTTAATTGATTTAGAAAAATGGAGAACGCAAAACACAGAATCGCAAATTGCACAATCCCTTGATTCTTATCATTTTAAGGAACACGACCAAAGCATTTTGAATTTTATCTTACAAGACAAAGTCAAGATTCTACCTTTGCAATGGAATCTCTTGGTTTATCATTATGCCAACTCTAAAGCTTACGATGAGGGAAAGAAATATAATGTATCCTATACGCGCGAAGAACTTCAATGTGCTTTAGAGAATCCCAAAATTCTGCATTATTATTTAGACTACAAACCTTGGAGGGACGATAAAATCTATGTGGATACTAAGGGTGAGTTTTTAGGCAAGTATTGGTGGGATATTGCGCAAAAGACACCTGTTTTCACAGAGGAGCTTATGCAACTGAAAGAATCCGCTAGTCAAGCGAAGGCTTTTCAAGCAGCTTTGGGATTCCTTTTGTTAAAATTTGCGCGTTTTGGACTTTATTTCTTGCTTCCTATTTTAAGCTATTGGGCAATGAAAAAGGGTTTGAATCATCAAGCTTCACAAGAGATTCCGCGAGGCGACTATAACCTTTCCATAGAAATAGGCAAAGAGGCAATCAAAGCCTACAATAAAGGCAAGGGTAGATTGCTCACCCTGCCTTTTAGAATCCTCAATCTACAAAAGAGATTCCAACTTGCTAGAAAGAGGCTAGGGGATTAAAATGTATCCTTTACTTTTATGCCGTCCTTGCGTCCTCCTCATTGCGAGGAGCGAACGCAGTGAGAGACGAAGCAATCCATAAGCATACTTATAAATTTCACCACCTCGTCATTGCGAGGCGTTAGCCAAAGCTATCTATAATCTTGCAAACCAAAGATTCTACCATTTTGTCATTGCAAACGAAGTGGAGCAACCCCTAACACAGAATCTTGCTTAAACTCTATAACTTCAAGCTTTCAAAGATTCCATTGTTAAATCTAATTTTTGCTTGATTATAGATTGCCACGATTCCACAAGTAGAATCTCGCAATGACGAAAAGCAAACTACCTCGTCATTGTGTCTCCCACTCCTATCATTGCGAGGCGAAGCCGAAGCAATCCATAATCTAATATACAGAAAACATTGCAATGAAATCCTTAAAGAATGCGAGATTTTAGATTGCCACGATTCCACAAGTGGAATCTCGCAATGACGGAATCAGCAAGTAAGATTCTGTATTGTAGATTGCTACATTCCGCTAATACTCTGTTTATAATGACGCAGTAAAATGCTTTATTAAGACTCCTCCTCAAAATCATTCTTGCCTCGTGCGATGAAAATCACACGCGTTCCACTAAAATCAAATTTCTCTCGTAAAAAATTTGCCAAATACCGCTTATAACTAAAGTGCAAAGAATTAGGGCGATTCATAATCAGAGCAATTTGTGGCGGTTTGCTATCAAATTGTGTCGCATAATAAATTTTTACAATCTTTCCGTGATCGCTTGGGATTAAATGCCTAGAAGTTGCTTCTTTGATGATTGCATTGAGCTTTGCAGTTGGAATCCTAAAGTTAAAATTTTGATACACGCGTAAAATCTCTTCTTCTAATTTTTGGATATGTCGCCTATTTTTAGCCGATATTGTGAGGGTTGGAGCATATTCTAAAAACTTAAAACGCATTTTAAAATCCTCCATAATGCCCTTAAAATCTTTGTGTGCAATATCCCATTTATTCAAAACTACAATCACTCCAAGTTTAAATTCATCAATCAACCCTGCAATCTTTTCATCTAGCTCTACAAAAGGAGCGGACGCATCAAGCACTAAAATTGCTATATCTGTGCGTTTTAACACTTCGCGTGTGCGCTGCATTGCAAATTTTTCTAAGCCCTCAATTTTTCCTCTTTTGCGAATCCCAGCAGTATCCACAAAATTCACTTGACGCCCTGCAATTTCTCCTATTTCATCAACAGGGTCTATTGTAGTTCCTGCAACATTGGATACTACCGAACGCTCCTCTTTTAACAACGCATTTAAAAGTGAGCTTTTACCGACATTTACGCGCCCAATGATTCCGATATTAATCCTAGATTCCTCTTGTGATTGCGCAAGAGGATTGGATTCTAAAAACTCCTCCAAATCCTCCTCTTGCTCTGCGTTTAAAAGCTGTTCTAACGCTTCATTTTTAAGTGCAGAAACGATAGCATTTTCAAGCTCTAAAATTCCACGATTGTGTGAAACAGAGATGTAAAAAATTTGCTTTGCACCAAACTCCATAAACTCCCACGCATTTTGCTTTTCTTTATCATTGTCAATTTTATTGACAACTAAAAAAATGTTTGGATTTTTGCGCTCTAGGGAATAAAAAATCTCTTTATCTGCCTCTTGTGGGGGGATTTTTCCATCTACTAAATAAAGGATTAAATCTGCATTTTCACTTGCTTTTATGGATTGCTTAAAGACATTAGCAAACAAAGAATCCTTGTCGTCTAATCCTCCTGTATCCAAAAGCAAAAAGGGTAAATTTTGCAAAAAGATAGTTGCCTTTTTCACATCACGAGTCGTGCCTGCAATCTCTGAAGTAATTGCGATTCTCTGTTTGCAAAATCGGTTGAATAAGGAGCTTTTACCCGCATTGGGTCTCCCGATAATTGCAATATTTCCATAAATTTTATCCATATTGGTAGCCTTTTAAATTTAAAGTTTGATTTTACTTGAAGCTTTTGTCTTTGTCAAATCTTTATCTTAAATTTAAGCAATAAGATTTTACGATTACAAAAAAATAGGGAATCAAAATGGAATCCAACAAACAAGCAATCATTGCGATATTCCTTGCAGCATTGCTTTTTACTGCTATGGGAATGTTTGTCAAAGTGCTAACCCCAAATTTACCCGTGATAGAAGTTGCATTTGCGCGGAATTTTTTTGGATTGCTTTGGATTATATGTGCTTTAATGTTGAATCCTCCAAAATCTCAACAAGGCGGTAAGCCCTTTATTTTGTTTTTTCGCGGATTTGCAGGTGGAAGCGCGATGATGGCGTATTTTTACAATATGTCTGTAATGTCTTTAGGTACTGCTTATGCTTTTTCTTATACCTCGCCAATCTTTTTAGCCCTTTTAAGCGTCCTCTTTGTGCATAAACGCGTTTCTTTAAAAACTTGGATAGCAATTTTAATGGGTTTTAGCGGAATCCTATTAATTTCAAACCCACAAGGCACAGATTTAAGCCTCTTTGGATTCCTTATTGGGATTTATAGTGGAATCGGTGCAGCCCTTGCATATCTCTCTATTGCCGAACTTGCTAAAAACTATGACCCAAGAGTGATCATTGGTTCTTTAATGTTTAATGGCTCTATCCTAGCACTTCTGCCACAACTTGTATCTTATCAAGATTATCCCATTGCTTTATTTGAACCCTTTGTAATGCCTAATTTCAAAGAATGGCTTTTAATCATTGCGCTTGGGGTTGTCTCTACTTATGCGCAAATTTATTTAACCAAAGCTTATAGCTTAGGCAATCCCCCAATCATTGGCGCAATCTCTTATATCACAATTTTTATGGCAACTTTAGCAGGTATTATTTTGGGCGACCAAGTGCCACACGGATTCGTAGTTGTTGGTATGATTTTAATTGCTTGCGGAGGGATTCTAGCCGCATTTTCAAAGAAAATAAAAAACTAAACCTCGTTATTGTAAGAGTGAAGCGAACAAAGTTTTAATTTTGCATAAAGAAAATTTTGCAATGGAATCTTTAAGGCGAGATTCCGCATTATAGATTGCCACAAATTCCTAAGATTTTCTCACAATAACACAATAAAGAAATGTAAAAATAGCAAATATCTTGTAAAAATCAAGCAAAAAGCGTTATAATTCAAGCTTTATATTTAAGAAGTATTCTAAAAAGATTAAAAGGAATATCGGTGCCAAAAGACGCACAATATGAAAATTTCACTGAAGTTTTAGAAAAAATCCAAGAACCTATCCGCTATAAAGTTATTTTGTTGAATGACGATTACACAACACAAGAATTTGTAATGGAAGTCTTACAGAGTATCTTTCATAAAAATTTTGAGGAATCGCTTAATCTAATGTTGCAAATCCACCACAATGGCAAGGGAGTGTGTGGAATCTATCCTTATGATATTGCAGAGATTAAGGCAATTCAAGTGCGTAAAATGGCTAAAGAAAAGCAATATCCCTTGCGCGCAATTTTAGAAAAAATATAAGAGTAAAGAAATGTTTGAAATTAGTAAAGAATTAAATCTTGTATTACAAAATGCACAAAAAGAAGCAAAAACAAGAGGACACGAGTATTTGACATTGGAGCATATTTTTCAAGCTTTATTAGAAAATCCAAAAATTATCAAAGCATTGCAAGAATGCGGTGGAAATATTGATATTATGAAACAGCAAATCAAAAGATATTTAGAACACTTTTTAAATGCTTTTCCTGAGTATAAAAACAACAACGAAATGCCACAAGAGACTTTAGCGGTTACACGCGTAATCGAAATGATGATAAGCCACGTGCGTGGCTCGCAGCGTAAGCAAGCCCAAGTGAGTGATTTGCTTGCGGCTATTTTAGAGGAAGAAAAGGCATTTTGCACACAGATTTTAAAGACGCAAGGAATCACGCGTTTAAATATTTTAGAATACATCACAGAAAACCAAGAAGAATTTAATATGGATTCACAAAGATCCGACAACAAAGGAATACTAGATTCCAATGAAAAACAAGAGGAAAAGCCAGAATCCGCACTAGAAAAATACTGCACAAATCTTACAAAAGAGGCAAAAGAGGGCAAGATTGATCCCGTTGTGGGCAGGGAGTTAGAGATTCGCCGCTGCTTTGAGATTCTACTTAGAAAGAAAAAGAACAATCCGCTTTTGGTGGGAGAACCCGGAGTGGGTAAAACAGCGGTTGCAGAGGGATTAGCTCTAAAAATTGCGCAAGAGGATAGCCCTTTAAGTAGCAATGAAGTTTATATGCTGAATATGGGCGCACTTGTGGCAGGAACGAAATATCGCGGGGATTTTGAGAAGCGCATTAAAACATTAAGCGATGAAGTGTTGGAGCGAGGCAATGTGATTTTATTTATTGATGAGATTCATATGCTAATTGGTGCGGGAGCTACAAATAGTGGCAGTATGGACGCGAGTAACTTGCTAAAGCCAATGCTTGGGAATGGGAAGTTGCGTTGTATTGGAGCAAGCACCTATGCAGAGTATCGCACCTTTTTGGACAAAGACAAAGCACTCTCCCGCCGCTTTGCTAAAGTAGAAGTGAAAGAACCTAGTGAGGAGGAGAGTGTTTTAATCCTAAAAGGAATCAAGAAATACTACGAACAACACCACAATGTGCATTATAGCGATGAAGCCATTGCGCTGATGGTAGAACTCTCAACGCGTTATCTGCACGAGCGATTCTTACCGGATAAAGCCATTGATATAATGGACGAAGTGGGTGCAAGTTACAAGCTAGACAATAAAAGCGGAAAAGTCAGTCTGCAAAGCATTAAGCAAATGGTGGCAAAAATGGCTAAGATTCCAGAGATTGAGGCAACAAAAGACGATAAAAGTCTGCTAAAAAACCTAGAAAAGCATTTAAAAAGCAGAATCTTTGGGCAAGATAATGCGATTAGCGAAGTTGTGAGTGCATTAAAACGCAATAAAGCAGGGCTTGGCGCACCCAATAAACCCATTGGTTCTTTTCTCTTTAGCGGTCCAAGTGGTGTAGGAAAGACAGAGTTAGCAAAGGAGATTGCAAAATCTTTAGGTATTAACTTTGAACGTATGGATATGAGTGAATATATGGAGAGAATCTCTAGCTCCCAACTTATCGGTGCTTCTGCGGGATATGTGGGATACGAAAAAGGTGGAATCCTAACCGAGATGATTAAGAAAAATCCGCACACTCTGCTACTATTAGACGAGGTGGAAAAGGCGCACCCTGATGTGCTGAATATCTTTTTGCAGGTAATGGATTATGGAAAATTAACGGATAATAATGGGCAAAGCGTAGATTTCTCCTCTGTGATTTTGATTTTAACTTCCAATGTGGGTTCTAAGGAAGCCCCCGTGCTTGGCTTCAAACAAGATACTTCCTTGCGTTTTTCTAGTGCCATTAAGGATCATTTCTCTCCAGAATTTAGGAATCGCTTAGATGCCATTATTGCCTTTAATCCGCTAAGCCCGAAAGAGATTCTACAAATTGTGGATAAAAACATTGCGGATTTAAATGCACAAATTGCGCCAAAGGGTGTGGAAATTGTTTTAGAAAAAAGTGCGCGGGAGCATTTAGCGCAAAGTGGCTTTAGTGCAGAGCTTGGAGCGCGTCCTCTTGCGCTTGTGATTCAAAAAGAGATTAAAAATGCTTTGAGCGATTTAATGCTTTTTGGTGCGCTTAGTAAGGGTGGAATCGTGCGTTTTGCCTACACAAAAGAGAAATTTACCTACAAGGTGGAATCCCAAAAGATAAGACTTGCGGATTCTAAAGATTCTAAGTCCCAAGCGCAAAAAACACACAAAACACCCAAAAATTTAAAGAATCAAGGCGATTCCAAAGAAAAGACAAAAGCACAAACAAAGGCAAAAAATGCCTGATTTATCGTGGGATTTGGAAGCGCATATCGCTGCAGTATATCGTAGAAGTGGGTATTTGCACGGAATCGCAGAGACAGAGCTTAGCGCAAAACCTTTGGAATCTTTCGTGGGATTGAAAAAGGAGATTGCGCTTCTTTGTGCAAATACAGAGGTTTTTTTGCGTCAAGGTTTAGGCGTGAATGTGTTGCTTTGGGGAGCAAGAGGGAGTGGCAAGAGTTCTCTTATTCTTGCTTTGCTTTTGCGATACTATAAAGAGAATTTAAGAATCTTGCAAATAGATAAGGAATTTTTAGAGATTCTGCCCGAAATTTTTGATTCTTTACGCACGAAAACTTATTCATTCATTATTTTTTGCGATGATTTGAGTTTTGAGAATGATGAGAAAAGTTACAAAGGTTTAAAGAGTGTGTTGGAGGGTGGATTGGAATCGCAGCCTAACAATATTAGAATCTATGCGACAAGCAATCGGCGGCATTTATTGCCGGAATTTCACGATGAAAACGAGATTTTTGGGTATGAGGGCAATGAGGATAAAATTGCCCTAAGCGATAGATTTCCTCTCTGTATTGGATTCTATGCGCACGGAAGCAGCGAGTATTTAGAGGTTTTGAAGCAGTATTTTCTGCAAAATCAAGCATTGCCACAGAATTGGGAGAGGATTTGCCAAAAGGCAATGCAATACGCGGGACAAAAAGGAACGCGCAATCCTCGCACTGCCGCTCAATTTTACGCACTATATCAAAGTGGCTTGATGGATTATTTATAAAAGGAGAGAGAATGATTAGAAAATGTTTATTCCCGGCTGCGGGTTATGGCACACGATTTTTACCCGCTTCCAAAGCGATTCCAAAGGAAATGTTACCCATTGTGAATCGCCCCTTGATTCAATATGGCGTAGAAGAGGCAATGGAGGCTGGAATCTTTAATATGGCGATTGTTACAGGGCGCGGAAAAAGGGCATTAGAAGATCATTTTGATATTGGTTTTGAGCTAGAATCTCAACTCAAAGGCACAAGCAAAGAGAATCTCTTAAAAGACATTCGTCATATTTTAGAGACTTGCAACTTTTCTTACACGCGTCAAATGGAGATGAAAGGCTTGGGACACGCGATTTTGTGTGGGGAAAATCTCATCGGTAATGAACCTTTCGCGGTAATTTTGAGTGATGATTTATGCGACAATGCAGGGGAGGGCGTGTTAAGCCAAATGTGTAAAATCTATGCAAAATATCGTTGCTCCATTGTTGCGGTAGAGGAAGTCGCACAAGAGGAAGTGAGCAAATATGGGGTGATTGCGGGACGCAACATAGATGAGAATGTATTTGTGATTGATAATATGATTGAAAAGCCAAGCATAGAGGAAGCTCCGAGTAATTTAGCCATCATTGGACGCTATATCTTAACGCCGGATATTTTTGAGATTCTACACCAAACAAAACCCGGCAAAAATGGGGAGATTCAAATCACAGACGCACTTTTGGAACAATGCAAAAAAGGAATGGTGCTTGGGTATAAATTCAAAGGAACGCGCTATGATTGCGGAAGTGTAGATGGGTTTGTGAAAGCGACCAATGTGTTTTATGAGAAATTCTTAAAAGGCAATAAAGAATAATGTATAGCTTCAGCTTTTACCTTTTTGTTTTTTTGCTTTTATCTATTTTGATGCTCCCATTCTTTTTGCTTGCGGGAGGATTTATTATTTACGAAAGAATACAAGCTTATCTTGCGGTATTAAGGGGAAGAGAGAAAAAATTTCAAAATATTAATTACCTTATTTCAATTTTTAAAGATGAAAATTCCGAGCAAGAATTGTTAGAGGAAGCCTTAGAATCGTTCAATAAGAATTTTTTGCACTTTGGAGACATTAACAAAGAGAGTAAAGAATATCAAGAGCGCATTGATTTTATTGGTGCTCTTTCTTGGTGTCCTAAAATGGATATTGATAGGGTTGTAAGCTATCGGGAGGAGATTGTAAAAGCGAATCCAAATTATAAAAAAGAAATAGAAACGGTGATTGGTTCAGCATTAAAGAATCGTGATGAGAAAAAAGGTAAAAAGAAATAAATATAAAAGAATAGGGAGGCAAAATGGATTATCTGGCATTACAAGGCGGTGTGCGATTAAATGGAGCAATTAACATTGCAGGGGCAAAAAATTCTGCTTTGCCCTTGATTGCTTTTACCTTGCTGACTAAAAACAAGATTACACTTGAAAATCTACCCAATGTCGTGGATATTAAAACTTTTTTTAATCTACTAACCATGCTTGGTTGTGAGGTTAGTAAGATAGATGACCATACAACGTGTGTAGAGATTTCTAAACTTAATAGCACAAAAGCCACCTATGAAATTGTGCGCAAAATGCGTGCGTCTATTTTGGTGTTAGGACCGCTTTTGGGACGATTTGGGCATTGCGAAGTGAGTTTGCCCGGAGGCTGTGCGATTGGTGCTAGACCCGTTGATTTGCACATTAAAGCCTTAGAGAAAATGGGTGCAGAGATTAGGATTGAGGGGGGTTATATTGTCGCAACCGCGAAAAATGGGCTACAAGGTGCGACAATCAATTTTGATAAAATTACGGTTACAGGCACAGAAAATATCCTAATGGCAGCGGCAATGGCAAAGGGTAAAACAACCATTATGAATGCAGCAAAAGAACCCGAAGTTGTGCAACTCTGCGAAGTTTTGCGCGATAGCGGTGTAGAGATTAGTGGAATCGGAAGCGATACGATTGAAGTGTATGGCACAGAGGGAGAAGGGCTAGAGATACCTACAAACATTAAGGTGATTCCAGACCGCATTGAAGCAGGAACTTATTTATGCGCGGGGGCGATTACAAATTCACAAATTACTCTACATAGTGTTGAACCCAATCACTTGGGCGCAGTGATTGCAAAGCTAGAGGAAATTGGATTCCGCTTGACTTTCAATCAAGATTCCATTACCATTTATCCGACAGAGAAGCGCAATGCCTTTACGCTCTCCACAACAGAATATCCGGGATTCCCCACTGATATGCAAGCGCAGTTTATGGCGTTAGCGACACAATGTGAGGGGAGCAGTATTATTGAGGAGAGGCTTTTTGAGAATCGCTTTATGCATGTAAGCGAGTTGCAAAGAATGGGAGCAAATATCTCTTTGCGCGGAAATACCGCAACGATTGATAGAAGCCATTTGATTGGAGCAGATGTAATGGCGACTGATTTACGCGCCTCTAGCGCGTTGGTTCTTGCGGGTTTAATCGCTAAAGGCACAACCAATATTCACAGAATTTATCATTTAGACCGTGGTTATGAGGATTTGGAAGCAAAACTCACAAAACTAGGTGCTCAAATTTCTCGCTTAGAAGAATAGGTGCTTATGGAGATTCCGCATATTCCTGTTTTATTGGAGCAAGTTTTGGAATCCTTTGACGCACCTTTGGTGCAAGAGGGTGGGGTGCTACTTGATTGCACATTGGGCTTTGGCGGACATAGTGAGGCACTTTTAAAAGCTTATCCCAAGTTGCGCATTATCGGCATTGATAGGGATTGTGCTGCGCTAGAGTTTGCAAAGAATCGGTTAAAAGGCTTTGATGGGAGATTTTCTTGTCGGCTAGGAAGTTATAGTGCGGTGGTGGCGGAGCTTTTAAAAGATTTAGATTCAAAACAAGAAATAGTTGGAATCCTCGCAGATATTGGTGTATCCTCAATGCAGTTTGATAATAAGGAACGTGGATTTTGTTTTGATTCAGAACAACTAGATATGCGAATGAATCAAGCACAAATTTTAAATGCTAAAGAGATTGTCAATACCTATTCTCTTGGTGAATTGGAGAGAATTTTTAGAGATTTTGGAGAGATTAGAGAGTATAAAAAGTTAGCGCGTTTGATTGTAGAATCAAGAAAAATAGAGAAATTTACAAGCGCAAAAGCCCTAAGTACTCTGATTGCAAAACACTTTAAACACCCCAAGATTCACCCCGCCACACAAGCCTTTCAAGCCTTAAGAATCGCAGTCAATGATGAGCTAGGAGAGTTGGAGCGGTTATTAAAAGCCATAGAGGAGAATCCTTTGCGTAAAGAGGCTAGGGTTTGTATCATTGCATTCCATTCTTTAGAGGATAGAATCGTTAAAATGGCTTTTAGAGAATGGGAGAGGGATTGCATTTGCGATTCTAGTGTAATGCGCTGTGTATGTGGGGGAGGGCATAGAAAAGGGCGTAATCTCTATAAAAAGCCACTTAGTGCAAGAGAAAATGAATTGCAAAGCAATCCGCGCTCACGCAGTGCAAAGCTAAGAGGCTTTGAGTTTGGGGGATAGTGTGGAATCATTTGAGGATTTGCGCCTAGAGAAAAAGGACAAAATACAAAAGCGTGGGTTTTTGGAAAGATTTTTTAAGAAAGAAAGTAATATTTCTGAAGAAAATTTGGATTTTTTGGAGGAGCGATACACGCAGGCTAGTAAGGATTCCGTTCAAGAGGATTCCAAATTACAAAAACACGATAAGGAAATTGCGCTATTAGACGATTTATCGCTTAAGCCAAAAGAGGGGAATTTTACACAAACGACACAATTTGTGGGTTTGAATCCAGACGAAAAAGAAGCAGTTTTAGAGGTAGATTTAAACTTTAATGAGATTCCATTTCGGAGCGTATGTCTCGTATTTGCGCTTATGTTTGTGGCTCTTCTAATCTTTGTGCCAAAAATTTATATTCGCAACAATATTTATTATACGAGCCGCAGTCTTGTTCAACTTCAAGTGCAACTAGATTCTTTAAGCGAGGAAAATAAGCATATCAAAAAGCAATTAGAATATATTAAATTCAAGAATCTAACGCACGAACTAGATTTTTAATAAAACACACAATCAAATAGAATAGGGCGGTGCAGAATCCCTTTTCTTAAGCTTCAAATTTGAAAGAAGCACTCTTGGACGAATTATACTCCCGTAGGTTAGATTCGGAATTATCAAGCTTTTTGCCTATCCATTGTGCGCTATATTGTTCATAAGAAGCGGTGATTGTAAGCGCATTTGAGCTTTTGAGCCAATCTTTAGTGGCGGGATTGTTTTGCTCATTGTTTGGAATCCCAACAAACATTGAAAGACTAGAATTAAGCTTATTTTGCAAATCAGCAAAAAGTGCAGACATATCCCCTTGTGGATTCTTTGCGTTTGCTTTTTGTATATTTTGCAAAGCTTTGGATATGGAATCTCCCGTGCTTTCAAACAAGAAAAGCATATTGTCAAGCCCGCTTTTCAAGCTTTCTCCAAAGTCGCTAAAATTGCCATCAAAATCTACATTAAAAATTTGTCTTGCAAAGAAATTTTTAAGAGCAGAAGCGATGGATTCTTGCCCATTTGTAAGCTGATTTTCAAGGTTTTTGCCCAAAGCGAGTTGGTTTCGTGTTGCCATTTTATTGCCATTTTTGTCAGTAAATTCTGCATTAAAAGTTACAGCAAAGGAAGTGGAATATTGCAGAGTTTGTGTAGATTCTCCGCTTGAATTATTACTTAAGGTTAATTTTAAGTTTTGCGTAGATTCAAAACTTGTAGTATTAAAGAGTGATCCTATATATACGCCACCTTTAGAACCGCCGGGTGCATTAGCGGCTGAAGCGGGTAATTGGGAGTTTTGAATAATAGTTTTTAGCATCATATCAGCATATTCATTGTATCCGCCCTCCAGTGCGTCTGCTAGATTCCTTAACATCACATTGGCTAGACTATTATGCGCCTTATCTATGGGGGTGATATTTAGCAGACTTTGCTTAATTTCGCTCTCTATCGTTGTTGTTTTGGTGTCTTGAGTATTTGCTTTAGCGTTCTTACTTTCTGTGTTGTCGCTATTGTTGTGCTCTTGATTTACTTTTGGTTTAAGATTCTCAAACGCACTTGAGGCAAAAGGGTTTTTAAAGGGGTTGGTTTGAAAAGAAACAGCCATTAGATTCTCCTTATAATTTCGTATAATATCGTAAAATTTTTAAGAAACTTTAGAGTAAAAACAAAAATAAGAAATAAAAATGCTAGATAAGCCATTTTAGTTTTTATTGCAATCAAATTTTATACTCCTGTTTGCGTTTGATATTCCTAAAGCCAAAGATTAAAGAATTGTAAAGAATCTTGGGAGTTAAATTTAAATTCTTGCTTAAACATACTTAACCATATACAATTTTTCCAATAAAACCAAAAATTAAACAATTCTTAAAAATAGGAGGATTTATTTAATATTTTGTATTGAAAACTACAATTTTCAAACTTTTTTATCCCATTGAGTTACTTTGCGCAAATATTTTTCTTAAGTAGATTTACTTATTCCTCTATTTTTTATATAATGCCAAGGAATAAAATTTAAGGAGTTTTATGCGCTATCCTCTTGACTTTAAAGATGATTTTCCTCTGAATTTATTATTCTGGATGGAACGTTTTATTTACAGCAAACTTAATAGCTTATCCAATCATCAAGTAAGTGACAAAAAAGAAATTATAAACGCCTTAAATAGCTTAAGGCGTGGAATCGCAGACATTAAAGACTTAAAAGAAGTTTGTAGGCAATGCCGAAACGCTGGATTGATTGGCATTAATACTTATATCCAACCGCTTTTGAAACTTTATGACTACTTAACTTATTTGGGACTTGCAAGCATCAAAGAAGTAGATGAGGAAATGCTGAAAGAATTTTTAACCATTCATACAAGCGCACTTTCAGACGCAACAAAGAAAAACTATCGTATGACACTGCTAAACTTTTTTGGCTTTATTGACAAGCAAAACGAAGATGATGAGGGAGCTTCTTATAACTTCCACATTGAGCTTAAAAATTGGGGTGGATTGCGTGGAAAGAGTGGAAAAAAATTACCCTCTTATATGAATGAGAAAGAAGTACATCGCTTCCTTAGCGGGATTGATTCCTTTCCGTTTAAGCACGAATCTTTAGGTGCGCGCAACCGCTTAGTATTAAAAATTATTATCTACACAGGAATCCGCGTTAGCGAAGCATTGAATCTTAAAATCAAAGATATTATGTTAGATGGAGATTTTTTTATTATTCAGGTGCGCGGTAAAGGCAATAAACCGCGCGTTGTAATGATAAAATCAAAAAATATTCATTATGATTTTTCAAATTGGATAAATTCTCGTCCCAACGAAGTGCAAGATGATTTAGTTTTTTGCAACCAAAAGGGCAAAAAACTTACCCAAGCTTATGTTAGCCGCATTGTTGAACAGGTTTTGCTCACAAATGGAATCCGCAAAGAAAAAAATGGTGCGCATATGCTTAGACACAGCTTTGCCACCCTACTCTATCAAAAAAGCCAAGATTTAGTATTGGTTCAAGAAGCACTTGGACACGCTAGTTTAGATACTTCACGCATTTATACACATTTTGACAAGCAAAAACTAAAAAGCACAACCGAAATAATGAATTAAATTTAAAAAACGATTATAAAGGTTATTTTTTGCAAGATTATAGATTGCTTTGGCTAACGCCTCGCAATGACGAGATGGTGGAAATTTCATTATTGTCCTGCTTTTTGTCATTGCGAGAAAAGCTTTAGCTTTTCGTGGCAATCCACGCTCTCCACTGCGTCATTGCGAGATTCCACTTGTGGAATCGTGGCAATCTATAAGTTTGGATTGCATACCAAGTTTCACTCACCTTAGCATAAATCCACAACGCACAACGATTTAAGAATTCTTTAAACGGGGGGTAAAATTTATATTTATTTGCAATAAGGAGCAGACAATGAATGCGATTAATTCAAGCTATGGCTACCAAATGGCACAAGCAAATGCAAAAGCGCAAGGTGCGAGACTCGTAAGCTACACCAAGACAGAGGATATGGCGGTAAGCACGATTACAAACGATGCTAAGAAGCCACAAACCTTAGAGGAATTACAAAAGGAGCTTATGGCAAAATATGGCGTCAATCAGGCGGGTAAGACCATTGAAGGAATCCCAGCTTCCATTAGCGTGTCTCCCGCTTTCTTGCAAGAAGCACTGAAAAATCCGGAAAAAATGCAATGGCTAGAGGAGAATTTAGAGGCTATGCAATCCCTCAATACAGGAATGTTTGCAGGAACTCTCACGCAGGTGAGTTATAGCATAGACGCCAAAGGTGAAATCACGATGATAGGAAGCGGCACAAGCGACCCTGATGGCAGAATCGCAAGGGAAAATGCAAAGCGCAAACAAGAGGAGGAAAGATTAAAGGAAAAGCAAGAGAAAAAGCGGTTAGAGGAGCAAAAGGCGTTGGAGGAATCGCTATCTAAAGCGCAAGAGGCGCAAAAGGGCGATTTGCATTTCACCTTTAATGTGAGCGGGGCAAATATGGAAACAATCCAAAACAAGATTCAAGAATCCCTGCAAAGCAATATGCAAAGCCATTTGAATGTGCAGGTATAAGGAAGCAGTTTCTGTTATTACGAGAATATGTAAAACAAATATTCGTCACTGCGTCATTGCGTCCTCCCCTGTCATTGCGAGAAAATTTGAAGAATTTTCGTGGCAATCTATAATGTAGCATACTTTAGGTTTTGCAATGGAATCTTAACTCTATCTCTTATATTCCTCTTTTAACTTACGCGCTTTGCGTATAAAGGTAAGAATCCCCCCTCCCCCGCAGAGATAGAAGTAAGGAAGGCTTCTCCTAGTTTATAAGAGAAATAGTTTTTGATTTTTAAAGATTCTTTATAATCTGGATAAGATTCTAAAGGAGGAAGTTTGAGGTGAGGATTGTTTTTGATATTTGTTTGGTATTGTTTTTGTTTGTTTTTGTGTTTTAGAATTGTAAGTAGAATCTTAAAAGGAAGTTTAGAGATTCCAAAAAGAGATTTAGAATCTTGGATAAGGATTTGTCCTAGTTGGTAGTTAAGATGATTTTG